>CAVVEY010000008.1:0-80714 GCA_963747385.1 uncultured bacterium
CGCTGAGCCCCCTGGCTCCCGCGCCCGCGCTCACCTGTATCGCCAGCTCCACCGTGCGAACGGGCTCGGTCTCGCCTCCCGGAAGGTAGAGGACCATGTAATCCCCTCTCTTCTGCCCGACTTCACGCCCCTCCTTGTCGTAATCTCCCTGGTTTTCGCCGACGAACACGATGGCCCTCTGGCGCGTTCGCTCCTCCCCGGCGCTCATGCGATAGCTCAGATCCGCGGCGAGACCGGCCTTCTCCCATGAATCGCGCGCCCGCAGGCGGGCGAGGTTGTACCAGGAGACGTCGCCGAAACGCGCCTCGCGCATCCGCCGGTGCGTCGCGAGGAGCTCGAGGATGCGTCCGCCCTCGGAGAATCCCCCGTCGAAGCCGATCTCGTCGTTGTCCCGCGCGCGGAACCATCCCGCGCGCAGCGAATCGAGCTCGTCGGTGAGCCGCCTCGTGAAGGACAGGTTCGCCCGGTACGAGCCGATGTTCCTCCCCGCGAGCGAAAAAACGCTCTGCCGGTAGTAGCGCCCCGTGTCCGGGGCGACCGCCCGCGTCGCCTCGTAGCGCTCCGCTTCGAGGGTGACCCGCGGCGCGAGATGCCAGAAGGCGATGACGCCGCTTCCCTGCGCGAAGCGCCGTTCCCGCTCGCTCCCCGCCCTCGACGCGAACGCCTTGAGCGAGATCCCGCGGCGATCCATGTCGCCGACGGCGCCGGCGACGTCCGCCTTCCTCGCCGACAACGCCTCGCCGCGCGAGAGCGAGAGCCAGCTCCCGGCGACCTTCCACGCCCGGGCGCCGGCGAGAGAGATCCTGCCTCCGCCGATGTCCTCGCGGCCCGAGAACGAAAGGCCGTCGAGCCCCCACTCCCGGTAGAAATACGATTCCCGCCTCTTGTCGGGGGAGACGAATCGATCGTCAAGCGTCGAATATTCTCCCGAAAGAGAGAGCCGCGCGACCGAGATATCGAGATCCTTCAATCCGCCCGAGAGCTTCATCGCCTGCCCTTCGTTGTCGTCGTCTCCGGCCGGCGAAAGGAGATTCCGGTCGCGGACGCTCATGTTCCCCTCGGTCTCGAGAAAGAGCGCTCCCCTCGCGGCCGAGACGCCGAGCGTGAAGACCCTTGTGCGCTCCGCGAGCGGCAGGAATCTTCCGATGCGGAAATCGCCTTTCCCTTCCCCGGCGTAGCGGTATTTGACGTTTCCGCCCTTCGAAAAACCGTCGACGAGATAATCCCCCTTGCCGGAGCCGGCCTCGTAGAAATCGAGACGGTACTCGCCGAGCGATTCGACGAACACGAAGCGAACGGGCAGCGAATCGGCCGGAACGAGCGCATAGTCCCCCTTCCCCGCCTCCACACGCTCGATGCCCGAGGTCGTCGCTTTCGACGGATCGTCTCCCGCCGCCTCGAGAACCGCCCTGTCGGCCGTCCCGATCGATCCGAAAGCCGGTTTCCCCGAGTCGTCCGATTCCTGAAAGAAGAAGGCCCGCAGGTTCAGCGCGCCGCCGGGCCGGGAGAGCGTCCAGCCGCCCGTGACGGTCGTCCGCTCGTAGCTGTCCTCGCTCATCTCGTAATCGATCACGATCTCCGAATCCTTCGTCACGACCAGCCGCTCCATGAAGGTGACGGTGCCGCGGTTGTAGTCGATCGTGTAGTCGTTTTCGCTCCCGCGCTTGAGCATGCGCCCGTTGAAATAGACGCGCTCCGTGCCCGCAAGAATGATGACGGCGTTGAATCTCCGCGCGGGAAGCAGCTCGTACGGACCCTGCACTCCTTCCCTGCCCGCGAAGCTCGCCGTCTTGAATCTCCCCTTCGCCGCGCCACCGCTCGCGCTGAACGACTGCCCCCGGGCGTTCACGAGCGCCGCGACGCCGCGAAGCTCCCTCTGAAACGAGGAGAATTGCGACCAGGAGAGGGCCGACGTGAAGTCGCCGAGCTGCACCTCGGTATGCTTCGCCTTCACCTGCACGGAAACCTTGTCGAGATATTTGAGCTCCTCGGTGTTCCCTTCGGGTTGAACGGGGAGGTTATCGTCGGTCAGAAACGCGTTCACCTCGAGATCCTTCGCGACCTTGCCGACCATCGTGACCCGGAGGCTCTGATCGAGCCCGAGATCCCTGTTGGACCCGATATTGACGCCCACGGTCTTGCTCCCCGACAATCGAAGCTGATAGGGCTCGGCCGCGCGGATCCGCTCCCCCGCCGGCGCCGGCGAGACGAGCGGCTCCAGCGGAATCGGAGGCGCGCCCTCCGCGACCCGCGACGCGAATACGGGACCGAACGGGAGAGGGTAACGCGAAAACCGCACGACGAGGCGTTCTCCGCCCGAGGCGGGCCTGACGAGCACGATCGAGCCCCGGAGCGCGTTGATACGGTAATCGCTCTCGCGTCGGAGAGGCACACCGTCGACGAGAACCGAGTCGCTCCCGGGAACGATGAAGGATCTGCCGATCTCGATTCTCGTCTGCCCTTCATCGAGAACGAACGCGCGCATCTCCGGCGCACGGAGAACCGGGCCGGACGCTTTTCCCTCATCGAGCGCGGCGGCGGCCGCGGGGCCGCACGTCATGCCGACGACGACGGCGGCAACGAATAATCCGAGTGCGCGCATCATCGTTCACGCGGGTAGTGGAGCCGGTAGACGAGCACGGAGCGGGATTTAAGATCCGCGACGTAGAGCGCGCCGTCCCACCCGGCGGCGGCCGCGGCCGGGGAGATCGCCTTTCCCGAGCATGAATCGATATCCGTCACGTGTTCGCCCCGGGCGGTGAAAACGGAGACGCGACCCTGCTCCGAGTCGCACACGAATATCGTGCCGGCATGATCGACCTCGACAGAGCGGGGCGAGATGAAGGATTTCTCCGGAGACGGCTGCACGACGCGCTCGTAACGGCCGGACGGAGAGAAGAGCTGGAGCCGACGGTTCCCCGTTTCGGCGACGACGATCCCCTGGTTCGGAAGAAAGGCGGCTTTTCGCGGCGCGTTGAATCTTCCCGGCCCCCACCCGAACTCCCCGATCGTCAGCTCGCGGTCGAGAAGCGGCGTCCACAGGACGACGGCGTGATTCACCACGTCCACCGTGATGATCCTCCCTCCCGGACCTCCGGTGAGCGAAACGGGACGGACCCGATCGAACACGTCGAACGACAGAAGAACGTCGAGATAGGCGCCCCGCGAGTCGTAGCGCAGGAGCCTGTTCTGCGAGTAATCGAGGACGAGGACGAACGACTCCTGAACGGCGACGTCGATGGGATAGAACGCGGCGTTGTTCGGCGGTCGTTCGAACTCGAGCGACGCGCCGTCGGGCGTATAGCCGAACACTTTCCCCGCCATCGCGTCCGAGACGTAAACGGCTCCCCGCGCGTCGACCGCGATACCGGTCGGCTCGCGCAGGTCGCCCGCTCCGAAGCGGACAGCGGTCTCTTCGATGCGGAACGCGCGCAGAGTGTCGGAAATCGACGGAAACGCGGTGGAATCGTTCGCGTGCGTCAGGGGATTTAGGGGCGCCGAGCGCGGCGGCGTCGAACAGGACGCGCGCGGCGCCGGCGCGCCGAGCATGAGCGGAATCACGAGTGCCGGTACGATGCGTTTCATCTCGCGCCGCCTGCCGGGCCACCGGCGGACAATCCTAGAATGACCGCTGCACGCAGAGCGCGAAGCCCTGCGGCTGCCGCTCGAGACCGATCGATGTCGTTCCCTCGTTCGCCGCGGGGCGTCGATCGATCCGTACGATTCTCACGGCGTCTGCGGCGCTCACGATCCTGAGCGCGACGGCGCCGATCGCCGAGTAGAGAGCGACGCGGTACGCGAAACGGCTCCCGTCGCGAATGTCCCCGTAGTGGCGGTACTCGCTCTCGCTCCTCCATGCCCAGCTCTCGTCTCCGGTAATCGCGCGGGCCTCGTAATAGGACTCGATCGCGCCGAGATCGGGATAGTAGAGATCGCGCGCCTCGCGCCGCAGCGCTTCGTTATAGCCGCCGGGACCGTCGTTCGACAGGTGCTCGCCGATCGTCCGGTAATAATCCTTCGAATGGTCGGTCCCGCTCACATTCGCGAAAACGACCGCGTAATCCTTGTAGGTATTCTCTCGATCGTAACCCATCCACAGGAAGCTCGCGACCGTTATCCAGGTGGCCGCCTCGACGCCGTAAAATATCTTCGCGCGAAGCGCATGCCCGGCGCGCTGCTGTCCGAGCCCCGGAAGAAGGAGACTCCATGCGGCGGCACTCCCCGCCGAAATCCCTTTCGCCGATTCGCCAGCATCGAGCGCCGTCCCGGCATTGACAACCCCGCCGCCGAAGCTCCGCGCGTCTCCCGGTGATTCGAGGCGCAGCGCCGGAGACTGCAAACGGCCGGCGTCGAATACCGATTCGGCCGATGCGGAGGCGGATACGAACAGGAACACGCACGCGGCGATCGCCGGAATTTTCATGATTCCTCTCATCCCTTTTCCTCCGCTAGAAACGACGACTGACGACGACGATCGGCGTCCGGTCGTACGTCTTGAACCTGACGCCCCACCCCTTGTCCGGATCCTGCCCTTTCGAGATCCGGTACGCGAGCCATCCCGTGTCGAGCATGGAAACGACCCGGTTCACGATAAGCCCCATGAGCCTCTGGTCGGCCCTCAGCAAGTAATCGTCGCTCGCATTCCGCATCCCGACGTATTCCTCGCGTTTCTCCGTCCAATACGTAAACCCCGCATCTTCATAATCCAGGGCGTCGTCCCACCCGAACGCGAACGCGTTGTACTTGCCGATGTTCTCGTAGTACTCTTCCCTGTCATCTTCGCGGGACGTATAGAAGAAGTAGTTATAATCGTTCTTCGCGTTCTCGTTGTAGTACTCCCAGGTGGGACAACCGCCAATGCCCTGGCAATACGGATGATTCTGAAGGAATCTGTCAAGGTCCCAGTGCTCGTCGGCGTACGCCTCGTATTCCCGTTTGAAATCCTTGCCGGTACTCTTGTTGTCCGCGTAGCTGTACCAGAGATATCCCTCGGCGGCGAGAAAAACGGGAACGCGCGCGAGTGTCCAGGGATCGCGCGAAGCCCGGTAGCAGTAAAGCTCTCCCATCCCCGGAAGGATCGCGGAGGCGAGTATCGCAACGGCGGTATTCTTGCGGCTCCACGACGCGCCCGTGCCGGAGCCCTGCCGCGCCTGCCTCGGCCCGGAAAGAAACGCCCCCGGCACCGAGACGCGCGTTCCCCGCGCGGGGAGACGCTCTCCGAGAGGTTTCGCCCCCGGAAACGCGAGAACGTCATCCGCGGAAAACACGGACGGGGCTACGCCGGAGCCCGGGGCACCTGCGCCGGTCTTCACGAAAGCGGGACCGGTCGAAGCCGGCAGCGCGGCCGGAGACGACGCAAGCAGGAACGCGACGAACGGAACGACTGCATAACGCATACAACCTCCACGCTTCAGCGTCCGATGGCGAATTTCCGTTTCGTTTCCGGGATGCGCGACGCTCCCGAGGTCCGGGCGGTCTCCTGCACGCAGGGGATTGTATTGAAAGATCGACGAAAAAGCAACTGCGCCGGGCTTCCAGGAGCGATTCCCTGCCACCGATGCGTCAAACCTTTCCCAGGGGCTAGAACGTGAATCCGATCGACCAACGATGTACCCTGCCGAGCTCCTTCGCCTGCGGAATGCTCGCCCAATCGAGACGGTAGCGCTTGTTGAAGCTGAACCCGAGACCGTACGTCGGGTCCTTGATGTTGCCGTCCTTGTCATGCATGTAGCCGGCCCGCACCGTTATCAGATCGATATAAGAAAATTCCGCTCCGGCGTGGTATGTGTTCGAGCGATCGAACTCAACGAGAGGCCTGTTGAACTCGGCCGCGACGGTCATTCTGCCGAGATCGCTGAAGTAGGGCGTATACGCGAAACCGGTTCGCAGGTTGCGCGGGAGCGCCGCCGCCTGATCGACGTTGACGAAGCTGATCGACGGCCCGAGATTGGACACGCAGACGCCGAGATCGAGCCGCGAGACCTTGTATCCCAGGACCGTGAAATCGGGCACCCTCCAGAGTCCGCCGACATCGACGGCCACCGAGCTCCCCCTCCCCGCCTGCCCTTCGACCGTCGCCTCTTTCGGAGCGAGGTCGATATAAATGAACTTGAGATTCATTCCGATGCCGATGTTGTTCCAGACCTTGACCGCCCCGCTCAGTGTCGGCGCGATCTCCCACGAGGAGAACTGGCCCAGATAGTTATTGTTCTGGTCCCGCGCCTCCCAGTCGCCGTAGGTGAGATATATCAGCGAGGCGCCGACCGTACCCAGTCCCTCGACCTTGAACGCGCCGCCGAAATACTCGTAGAATACGTCTGAAGCAAGCTCCGGAACGAGCTGCGAATGCATGAGATCCACCGCAGTATTGACGAACGCGAGCCCTGCCGGATTCCACCAGATTCCCGTCGCGTCGTCCGCGATCGCGACATAGCTCTGCCCGAGTCCGTTCGCTCGAGCGCTCGGCGGAATAATAAGGCAGTGAGCCCCCGCCTCCCCCTGCGCCCGCAGGGTCCCCGTCATGGAAAACGCCAACACCGCAGCGAGAATGCAAATCGTCAGGTTCTTCGGCATACGCAGATCCTCCGTTCTATACGATATACACAATAAATAATAGCCATCTCCCCGCCGGGTCAAGCTGTTTGCCTCCACGACGCGACAAAATCTCCGGGGGCGCACTCCTGCCCGTCAGCGTGAGCTACCGCAGCAAAACCACCTTTCCCCTGACCGTCTCCGTCCTGTGGAAGGAATCCTTGAAATCGACTTCGAGCACGTAGAGGTACGTGCCGTTCGCGATCATGTCCCCCGTCGAGTCTCTCCCCTCCCAGTATATGCTGTTGAAACCCTCGAGGGCCGAGATCCGCCGTTCCCAGATCCTGATTCCGGACACGGTGAACACGGCGAGCCTGGCCTCGGCCGGATTCGTCACCTGGAATATGAAGTTCGTGCTTTTCGAGAAGGGATTCGGGAGATTGAACACGTCGCTCACTTCGTAGAGCCCCTCCTCGACGATTTCGAAGCGAAGCGTATCGGATGACGAGAGCCCGAGGTTGTCGAACGCCTTGATCATGACCGTGTGAGGTCCCGGCTCGAATCCGGCGGAAAGCGGATATTCGACCCTTCCCGACGTGTAGGAGCCGTGATCGTAGGCGAAGAAATCGGTCACGTAAACCGGAAAGCCGCTCCCGTCGAACTCGAGGAAGATCGAGCTTTGTGGCTCCGTGCCGAGAATCGCGATCCCGTCCGGGTCGGAGATATCGGCGATGAGGCGCGCCCCCGCCTTGACTTTCGTCGCCTGCCCGGAAAAATAGACGTGTACCGACGGAGGCTCGATATCGGGCCGCGGCGTCTCGGCCTGAAGGATCAGCAGCGTATCGCAGGCGCCGACCCCGTCGACACCCGGAGACGCCGCATAGGTTCGTATCCTCGCGTCGGGACCCGTATGACATCTCCTCGGCACGACGAACTCGACGGAAAATCTCCCCGCGGCGACGTCCACCGTCCCCCGGAAAAGCTCCTTGCCGGAGAGAACGTACTCGAGAAGGATGGGGACGCCTCCCGTGACGAACGACTCGCGGATCTTATTCTCCGCCTCCTGCACGATCACATCGGCGGTTCCGTTGAATGAAGAGAGCACCCGGCCGTTCGCCGTGACGGATCCCGCCACCCGGTACTTCTCCCCCGTCCGCATCGTATCGATTTCGGCGGTTTCATGCTCGATCCGGTACGACGGCGCGGCGAGGCGCATCGCGGGATCGCCGAGAAGAATGTACTTCGTGTTGTTGCTCTCGTATCCGTTGCGGGAAACCACCGCGTATTTCGCGAGCTGGAGCGCGTAGCCCAGAGGTCTCGTCCCCGTGCTGTCCTTCGAAATGAATATGCTCTCGTAGATCGCTTGGTTAAGCAGATCGTTCGGATAGAGGTACGTCGGCGCCGACGCCGCGATCGTCCCTATCGAGCCTCCCGCGTCGTATGTCGTCATGTTCTGAGCCATGCTCCGGTGATACGGAGAATCGAGATCGCCGACCGAGCAGGAGAACGATAGAAGAAGCGGGCGCCGCATCCCGTTCGTGAGAGAGTAGATGTCCGAGTTGACCATGACCCGTTCGTCCGCCATCTGGAGCGGCGAACCGTGCCCGTTGTAGTTGATGATAAGGGCGCCGTCGCTCCATCTCTGGAGGAAATCCTTGCGCGCCGCCGGCTTCACGTCCCCGGCGAAGGGATAGAGGTGGAGGTAGACCTTCTCGACGTCCATCGGCGTCGGGAACGGCCCCCTCCGCTCAGCCAGCTCTTCGGTCGAGATGAGGAATTCGAAATCGTCCTGGCGAAACGTGGAGAACTCGTCGTCGGCGACAAGAATGATCTTGCCCCGCCAGGTGCCTCGCTCCGGCAGCGCCTCGTAGTCGACGATTCGCTGCGCCCACGCGCTCGCCTCCCTGCTCGTGAGAACGCTCATCCTTCCGATCGCGAGATCGGGCGCCCGGTCGACGCCGTCGTCGAGCTTCACGAAAAAGTCTTCGTCCTCGACCCCTTCCGCCTCGTTCGGATAGCGCACGTTGATATAGAGCGGCACGAAATCATTCTTCTGGCCGAGCAGGTCGCGGGTGTCGTACGTGCCGTTCCCGAGAAGAAGGACGTACTTGAGGACCGGTTCTCCCCCTCCCCGGCAGGTTCCCTTTTGGTAAAGAAACTTGAGATAATTGCGGATCGCGACGGGATCCTTGTGGCCGCCGGAGAAATTGTTGTACACGTCCTGGATGTCCACGGCGCGCACGACCGGACTGCCGACGCCCGGGAACACCCGCTCGCGGTGCGCCTTCAGCGCGAGAGCCGCGTCGCGAAAAGCCGTGTTGTACAGGATCACCATATCCGGGCAGGCGGTTTCGTCCCTCAGCGACGGCACGCTCGCGTAGGAAATGGCGCCTTTCCTGAACGCCGTCCTCGATACCGCCGCGTAACGGCGGGGCCGCCCCTGCAGCGAATCCTCGAAGACGAGGCCAGCCGCCACCGATTGCCATCCCGTGCAGAGGACGGGATTCTCGTCGATGGTCACATCGAAGAGCAGCTTCTCTCCCGCGGGGAATCCCTCGAGCGCGTACCGCGCCCGGCGGGACCGCTCGGGCACCCCGAAATGGAGCGCGCCCTGAGAGGCCCGGAGAAGCCTGCGGTAGAATATCTCGTACCAGAATATGTACATCTCGTTGTCGACGGGCTTCGACACGCCGAAGACGTTCCGTCCCTCGACGACATTCGACACCGCGGCCTCGAGTATCTTCATGCTCGACGGATTGTAGCCGTATGGCACGATCCAGGAAACCGTCCCGGCGACCACGCCGTTGACGAGATACGTGGCCGTGTTCTGGTATCTCGCGTAGTTGTACGGCCCGTACGCCTTGGTCTTCATGACGCCCGAAGCGTCGGCGACGTCAGTCGCATAGAACTCGTTTTGAAAGTAGGACGTGCTCCCGTTCATCTTGAGAAAATTCCAGTACCAGCGGTCATCGACATAGATAGGATCGTAGTACAGGTCCTTCTCCGAACGAATGCGCTCCTCATACCACGCGATCAACGTGTCGCTCGCGGAATAGAGCGGCGCGACGTCGCGCTCCTCGATCCTGCGCGGGGAACCGGCGAATTCGCCGCCCCACGTGAGCCAGTAGACGTTCGTCGAATCGTGCGGATGTTTGGCGTATTGCCTCGGGCTCGCCGAGGGATCGGCGTCGTTCGCCCAGCCCATGGTGGGGAGACCGTAGAAAAACGCCGTGTCAGTCGGCTGCAGCGAACCGCCGCTCTGCCCGCGATACATGATTGCGTGCTCGGTGAAGTGGTAATCGTCCCGGTAGCTCCCGCCCTGACTCAGGCTGTCGGGCTCGGGACGGGGTCCACCGGAGAAGAGCCGCAGCGTGGCGGGATCGATGAGCGCGGGATTCGCGCCCGCCGACAGAAGGTCGTTGTACGTGACGATGTAAATGCCCTTTTCCTTGACGCCGATCTTGACCCAATTCCCCGAGAGGGCGAATTCGAAGGGCGTGCGCGCGGCGACGGCCGCAGGCGCCGGAAGCCTGCTCCACGAAGCCGCCTGCTCGCCGTTGGCGAACATGTCCTCCCCGAGGAACGCGCTCCTGCCTCCTTCCCTCCCTGTTTCGCCCGGCGGGAACGAAAGACGCACGACAAGCTTGCGGGCGCATGAAAGCCCCTTCGCCGCCGGATCGAAGAGAACCGGATACACGTCGACGAACGCGCAATATGTGCCGCGCACTTTCTCGACGCCCGAAAGGCGGGCGAATCGCTGCTCCGCCAGCGGAGGAGCCTTCGCGAGAGCCGCGCGCTCATCCCCGAGGGTGCCTTTCTCGAGAGCGACCGCCGGGAGCACGCCGCCCAGAAAGTATGATTCCTCGTCGAGCACGTCGAGCCTGACGTTTCCGGAGGCGCCGATCGCGAAGAAGAACCGCCTCACGGGAAGGATGGGCGAGCCTTCGACATCGAGCGAAAGAAAGCCCTTCACGAATATCCGGCTCAAACGCTCGCTTCCCTCGGCCTCGATCGGCATGACGGACGGGTCGGGAATCGTGAATTCGACCGTCACGCTTCCCGCGCTCGTGGAAACGACGCGGGAAAGCCCCGCGAAAGCCGGCGATGCGAACGCCGCGCATATCATCGACGCGAGAAGGAGTCTTTTCATACGCCCCTCCGAATCAAGAACGCCGTTGCGACGGCGGAAATGGCTCGCCTGGAGACTGACGTGGCTCGCATGCCCGGGGAGAGTCGCCGCACACGCGCCCGGCGCGTGAACTCCGGCGATCGCGCCGGCGGCGACATGCGTAAGAGGGAACACGGTTCCGGAACCTCCGCTCGAGCTGCTAATCGATCTTCTCCGCCCTGTCGACGAGCATGATCGGGATCTCTTCCTCGATCGGGTAGCGCACGCGGCACGTGCTGCACAGAAGATATGTTCCCGATTCGTTCAAAACGACCTTCTCCTTGCATGCGGGGCATGCCAGAATATCGAGGAGATCTTTTCGTATCATGCTGCTATCGCACCCCCTAAATAAAAATCCCTGACGTAAGCGGAAAGCATACTCTTTCCTATCAGGGACATGCAACATGGAACTCGATTTTTCGCACCTCTCGCGCTGGCATTTCAATTATATATGAATCAATGCACTAGGGTCAAGTTAAAAACGACTCTTCCCCGATGAACCGCTCAGAACGAACTCACGTAGAATACCTCGACCGAACGGTCCACGCCCGATACCGGCACGTAGTTGTCGAGTAGGTCCTTGAAAAATATCTTGAACCTCAGATTGTCCCGGTAATCGAAGCGAAGGCCGCTGTCGAGGTATCCCTTGCCACGCGTGAGATGGGTGGCGACTGCCGTGTCGTTGTCGTCGAGCGCGGCGTTGTAGTCGAGCAGAACGCTGAATCCCTTGACGATCTCGAGCGAGAAGCCGCCGAAGACGTTCACGCCTTTTTCGTCCTTTGTTTCGAACGAATAATTGACGCCTCCGTGTATCGAGAAGTCCTCGATCAAGCGGTAGTTCTTGCTGACGACCGCGTAGGCGCCTTTCGATTTTCTCTCGTAACGCTGCGCATCGCCCAGGTACGCGTCTTCCCCCTGCGTATCGATCCCGAGGGCGAACGCAGGACCCGCCGCGCTTTCCTCGATCAGGCGGACCCGGATCTCGAAACCGGGCCTGTCGTTCACTTCGATATCGCCGCGCCCGATGAACTTCTGGAGCCCGAAAGAGGCGCCGAGCATGACGCGGTCGAAGAAACCGACGCCGATCCCGGCGAGAATGCTGCTTTCGGGACCGACGCTGCCGTGAATCAGGTAGCCCCCGTGGGGAAGAATGCCGGCGGTGGGGCTGTCGACGAGGCGGATGTCCTCGAGAATCTGGGACCGGCAGACGCCGGCCGACGCGCAGCACGCCGCCGCGGCGAGGATCATTATACGAAGCAGGCTAGCCGGAGACTTCAACATGCTCAACCCCCGTTATCGCGTTCAATTCCTGCAGGAGCTCCACGCCCGGAGTGACCTTGCCGAGGCGCGCTCGGAAGGCGCCGCGCTCGCACCCGCTCTCTCGAATGTGAAAGATTATTTCGCGCTCGCCGGGGAACCTGTCGAGCGTCTCCTTGAGCCGATCGAGCCCGCTCTCGCTGAACGCTTCCGGACGAATCGTGAGGTGCACCTTTCTCGCGAGCATCTGAACGGCCTCCCCGATCGTATACACCTCGTCGGCGATGATCTTGACATCCCCCCGATCCTTCACCGATATCTTTCCCGCCACGACGACGATCTGGTCCTGCTGGAGCTTGCTTCGCCGCTTCTGGTAGCAGTCGGAAAAGGCGATGATCTCGTAGGATCCATGCACGTCCTCGACGGTGACAAAGGCCATCGGATTCCCCTTGCGATCGAGGATGACGCGCAGGTCCGTGACGAGCGAGGCCCCCACGACCGCCTCCCGATCGCGCTTTTCCTTGAGCTTGAGGCTGTCGACGCTGATGAGCTTCCCGAGCATTTCGGCGTAGCGGTCGAGCGGATGCCCCGAGAAATAGAACCCGAGCGATTCCTTCTCGTGATGAAGCCGCGTCGATTCGTCCCAGTCGCTCACGTTTTCGAGGGCGCACGCGTCGTTCGCGGAGGCCCCTTCGGAAAAGCCGAGGAAACCCTGCCCGCGATCCCTCTCGCCCTGGCGACGCTGCGCCCGGGCGAGAATGCGGTCGAGGGTCCCCATCTTCTGGGCCCGCGTTCCCGGAAGGGCGTCGAGGGCGCCGCTCTGGATGAGGCTTTCGATCACGCGCCGATTCATGAGACGCAGGTCTATGCGCTCGGCGAAATCGAAGACGTCGCCGAACGGTCCCGCCGCGCGCGCTTCGACGACCGACTGAATCGCCTGCACGCCGACGTTCTTGATCGCGGCGAGCCCGTACGTGATCTCGCCGTTGGCGAGGCCGAAACCGACCCCGCCGACGTTCACGTCGGGCGGATGGACGCGGAGACCGAGGTTCCGGCATTCGTCGAGCAGCACCATGAGCCTGTCGGTATTGCCCATGTCGCACGTCATCGAGGCCGCCATGAAAGCCGCGGGGTAGTGCGCCTTGAGGTAGGCGGTCTGCATCGTGATGACCGCATACGCCGCCGAATGCGACTTGTTGAATCCGTACCCGGAAAAATAGTTGATGAGATCGAATATCTTCGCCGCTTTCTTCTTCGTGAGCCCGCGTTCGAGCGCGCCGGCGATAAAGCGCTCGCGCTGCTTCTCCATCTCGTCCTTCTTCTTCTTCCCCATCGCCCGCCGCAGGATGTCGGCCTGGCCGAGAGTGAAACCCGCGAGCTCGCTCGCGATTTTCATGACCTGCTCCTGATAGAGGATGACGCCGTAGGTCTCCGCGAGGATCGGCTCGAGGCGCGGGTCCTCATAGGCGATCGGCTTGCGGCCGTGCTTGCATTCGATGAAATCCGAGACCATGCCGCTCCCGAGAGGGCCCGGCCGGTACAGCGAGTTGATGGCGATGATCTCCTCGAACTTCGTCGGGGCGATCTTCCTGAGAACTTCGCGCATGCCGGAGCTTTCGACCTGAAAGATGCCGACCGTCCGCCCCTCCCGGAACAGCGCGAAGGTGGCGTCGTCGTCGAAGGGTATCGCGTCGGGATCGATGCGCACCCCTTCGTGCTCGCTCGACGAGATCGATCGTGTTCCTGATCTGCGAAAGGGTCTTGAGCCCGAGGATGTCGATTTTCAGAACGCCGAGATCCTCGAGTATCTTCATTTCGTACTGGGTCGTGACCTCGCCCTTGTTCGACCGGAAAAGCGGCACGTAGTCGGTGAGCTTCGTCGGGGTGATCACGATCCCCGCCGCGTGCGTCGAGGCGTGGCGGGCGAGTCCCTCGAGCGAGAACGAAAGATCGATGAGCTTCTTGACCGCCGCATCCTGTTTGTAGAGCGCATCGAGCTCGGGAACGGTCTCGAGCGCCTTCGCGAGCGTCGTGCCCACCTGCGCCGGAATCATCTTCGCGAGCTTGTCCACCTCGCCGTAAGGGACCTTGAGCACGCGGCCCACGTCCCGGATGACCGCGCGCGCCGCCATGCGCCCGAAGGTGATGATCTGGCACACGTTGTCCTTGCCGTATTTGCCGATGACGTACTCGATGATCTCCTGCCGCCGCTCGTCGCAAAAATCGACGTCGATGTCGGGCATCGAGACGCGCTCGGGATTGAGAAGGCGCTCGAAGATCAGCCCGTTCTCGAGCGGGTTGATCGAGGTGATCCCGAGCGTGTAGCAGACGAGGCTCCCCGCTCCGGACCCTCTCCCCGCTCCGACGGGTATGTTCCGCTCGCGCGCCGCGTTGACGATGTCCCACACGACGAGAAAATATCCGTCGAAGTTCATCCGCGAAATAACGTCGAGCTCGTAGCGGATTCGCTTCAGAACCGCCTCGTTCACCGCGGAGATGCGCTTCGGCAGATTCTCCATGACGACATGTTCGAGGTACTCCCGGGCGCTCGCGAAACCCGGCGGAAGCGGAAACCGCGGAAGATGCGTGACGCTTTTTCCGAGCCGGAAATCGCACATCTCCGCGATCTCGAGGGTCTTCTCGAGGGCGCGCGGATGCTCGGGAAAGAGCGCCGCCATCTGTTCGGGGGTCTTGAAATAGGTCTCGGGATTGGAGCGGAGCACCCGCGCCGGATCGTCGAGATCCTTGCCGGTCTGGAGGCAGAGGAGCACGTCGTGCGAATGGTGATCCTCGGCTCTGAGGTAATGGCAGTCGTTGGTCGCGACGAGCGGGATTCCGGTCTCCGCGGAGAGTTTCGTCAGCTTCGGGATGAGCGCGAGCTCTTCGGGAATGCCGTGATTCTGGATCTCGAGATAGAAACGCCCGGGGCCGAGAATCGAGGACAGCCGCTCGGCGAGCGAGCGCGCCTCCTTCCATTTATCGACGCGAAGAAGCCTCGAAACACCGCCCTGGAGGCAGCCGCTCATGCCGATCAGGCCGCTCGCGCGAGCGGAGAGCAGATCCAGGTCGATGCGCGGTCGATAGTAGAAGCCTTCGACGTACGCGATGGAAGAGAGCTCGATGAGATTGCGGTACCCTTTCTCGTCCGTAACGAGGAGCGTGAGATGATCGTTGTGAAATTGCCCCGCCACGCGGCTCTTTTCCCTGATGGTCCCCTCGGCGAGGTAGGTCTCCATGCCGACGATCGGTTTGACGCCGGCCTCTCCCGCCGCCTTGAGAAAAGGCACCGCGCCGAACAGATTCCCGTGGTCGGTGAGCGCGACCGCCCCCATGCCCATTTCCCTGGCGACCTCGACGAGATCCTTGACCCGGATCGCGCCGTCGAGAAGGCTGTACTCCGAATGGTTGTGCAGGTGTATGAAACGCGTGGCAGACATGCTGCCGTCCTCCTCCATGGCGCTATTCTATCACAAGGCCGAATTCCGCCGCGCTCCGATTCCCCGAACGATCGGAGATCTCGACGCGGAGCCGCGCCTGCCCCGCGGGATAGGACGCGGGAACGGGAATCGCGAGCCTGGAACGGAACTCGTCGTATTCGCATACGACGCGCGCCCCGTTCAGGATCGCCGTCGCCGATTCGGCGTCGACGCCGGATCCTTCGTCGTAAACGGGGACGTAGTAGAGCTTTTGTTTGAAAAAGCCGCTCCCCGCGGTCCGTCGCGTGAACGCGAGGCGTTTCAGGACCGGCGCCTGCGCATCGGTGAATATCGCATAGACGCCCGGCCTTCCGACATCGACCATGCCCCCTTCCCTCCCGGGCACGCCGACGCACCGCCACCCCGCCTTTCCATTCCAGCGATACAGGCCCGCGGCGCGGCCCGAATCGAAACCGCACTGGAGCGGCCGCGCGTATCCCTCGATCGGAAAATCGAGAGAGAAGGACGCGGCCACAGGCTCGAGCCCGGGCGATTTCCTCTCCGGATCGGCCGCCTCGCGCACCATGAGCGCGGCCGTTCCGCGCACGGAAGGAGCCTTGAGCCGGATCGTGAGACCGTCGCCGGAGTCGAATGACGCGCTGGATCCGGCCCCGAACGTGAAGATCTGGAAGGCGCACGCGCGCTCCAGCGGATATCCCCGGTGATCCCTGCCTCGTATCGTGAATATATTCACGCCGCTCGCGAGGCGCGCCGCCGGCGCGAAGGCGAGATAGTCCCGCGGACCGGTCTGGAATACACGGAGCGAATCTCCGCGCGGCTCGCCGGAGCGGCGCACGGAGGGAACGGAGGAGAGCGCCCGATCGGTCCGGAGCTTCAGGTAAAGCCCCTCGGCGCGAAGCTCGGGAGCCGCGTCGCAGAAGACGCTGTCCCGTTCGGCGCGCGGATCGGGAAAGGCGAAGTCGCGCCGGGTCGACGCCCCCTCGCTGTCCCGAACGACGAATCGATAGAGCGCGTCGGGCTCGGGCGCGATCGCCGCGACGAGCGAGCCGGTGGAGTCGGCCGCGGCGAATCTCCAGGTCTTTCCCCCGTCCGTTGAGACTGTCAGATTCGTTGCAACGGCTCCTCCGTCGGGATCGAATGCGACGCTTTCGATCCGCGGCGTGCCGGAAAAGACTCTCCGCTCCGCCACGATCTCGGGACGTCTTTCCAGAACGAATCGAAAAGACCCCCGGGCCTCGTTCCCCGCCGCGTCGCGCACGACGATCTCCCCCCGGTGCGGGCCGGACGGAAGAACGACCGCTCCGACCCTTCCCGTATCGTTCGTGACGATACCCGATCCCTCGCGATCGGGCATCGTATTGCCCGACTTTCGGTAAAGCGTAAAATAGCGTCCCGCGGCGTCGCCGCCGCGGTCCTCGTATTCGAGCGCGATATCGCCGAAACTCGAGTAATCGAACGAGCGGTTCCGGACGCGATACACCGTCTCGGCGTCAATCCGGAGCTCCACCGAGTAGGGTCCCATCCGGTAGGACCCTCTCGTCTGTTTGTCGTACATGCTCACGCCGAAGCCGAAAATCCCGTCGAGCCGCAACGTGTCGTCGAGCACGAAACGCGAGTCTTTCGACAGGCGAAACCGTTTTGTGAGCGGAACGGGCGAGCCGTCGACGACGCTGCCCCACGACAGCGGAACGATCTCGAGAGCCGAGATGATCGGCGGGCACTCGTCGGGAACCTCGTACAGGCCCGCGAGCGGATTGAACGGCCGGCCCCCCGCGTCGCGCATCTCGAAATGGAGGTGCGGGTAAGGTGAGCCCGTGGTTCCGGTATAGGCGACCGTTTCCCCCGGCGCGAAGCGGAAAGCGCCGCGCCCTATCTCGAAATCGCACGAGTTCTTCCCCCGCTCGAGCCTCCAGTGATACGAGAGCGAATCGAGCCCGCGGCTGAAGCCGTTGAGATGCGCGTAGACCGCCGTGCGGCCGTCCCCGAGCCTCACATACAGCGCCTTTCCGTACCCGACCGGCGAAACGCGGATCCTCACGGCCTCGCACGAATCGGGCGCGAGGCACGGAAGCCCGATCCGCCCGAAGGTTCTGAGATCCACTCCCGCATGGTAGTGCCCGTCGCGATACTCCCCGAAGCTCGAGCTGAGCTTCCGGGGCTCGTTCAGCGGCCAGCGAGGGCCCCCCGCGTGCGCGGACCCGGCCGCGCAGAGTATGAAAGCGAGCAATGCGACACATCGTGATTTCATGGCGGATGCACCGTATCACCGGGGTCGACCGCATGTCAATCCGGGCTTTAAAAGAATTGCATTCGCGAGCGCAATATGCTAATTTATGTCTGATTTTTCGACGAATGCGTTCGTGATCGAGCCCGGAATACCCTGAAGAAAAGGAACGTCGAGTATGCTCAGGAATTTGCGCGAGAAAACGAAGACGATTCTCTGGATCGTGGTCCTCACATTCGTGATTTCCATCTTCGCGGTTTGGGGAATGGATCTCCAGGGCCCCCGGCATCAGGATTTCGACGTCAGCATCGCCGGGAAGGTCGATAAAGAGGACATTTCCCAGCAGGCGTACAGCGATATGCTGAACCAGCTCTACACCCAGGTCAAGAACCAGAAGGGCGAGAATTACGCCCCGAGCGAAATGGAGCGGGGTCTCCTCGCCGACCAGGCGTGGGAGCTCGCCGTGCAGGGAAGGCTCATGCAGCGGGAGATCGACAAGCTTCATCTCACCGTCTCAGACGCCGAGCTCGTCTCGTTTCTCCGGCAGAATCCCCATCCGTCCCTCCAGAACGCGTTCAAGACCCAGGACGGGCAGTTCGATTATCAGGCATACCTCAAGGCGCTCGCCGACCCGGAGGTGGACTGGACCGAGCTCGAGCGATGGGGTCGCGCGGTGATACCGGAGATGAAGCTCCAGACCTACCTCGTCGCGCAGATCCACATCCCCGAAAACGAGGTGCTCGATCGCTTCAAGGAGCAGAACGTCACGATGAAGACGCGGTACGTGCAGATTCCGATACCGAAGCTCGAGGGCGCGCCCTCCGAGCCCTCCGACGCCGAGCTCCGCGCCCTCTACGAGCAGAAGAAGGAAGACTTCAAGGCGCCCGCGATGCGTCGCGTGCGCGTCATGGAGATCGAGAAGAAGCCCACCGCCGCCGACGAAGAGGATATCCAGGCGCGCGCCGCGGACATCCGCGAGGACATCGTGAAGGGCACGCTCGATTTCGCCGAGGCCGCGAAAGAGTATTCGGACGACAACGCCACCGCCGATAAGGGCGGGGACCTCGGATTCTTCAAGAAGGGGGACATGGCTCCCGAATTCGATGCGGTCGCTTTCGCGCTGAAGCCCGGCCAGATCAGCGAGCCGGTCCGGACCCCGCTCGGTTACGAGCTCATCAGAGTCGAGGAGCGCAAGACGGAAAAGGGGATCGAAACGCGTCCGCGCGAGGCATATTCTCATGAGGGTCGAGCCGGGAACCGACACCGTCGATTCCCTCCAGACGGTTCTGAGGGACGTCAGCGCCGAGATTCAGGACAAGGGATTCGAGAAGACGGCGGCGGACCGCGCGCTCAAGACCTTCGATACGGAACCCTTCGCACAGGGAATGTTCATCAAGGATCTGGGATTCGTCCCGCGCATCGCGAGCTTTGCGTTCAACTATCGGAAGGGCACCGTGAGCTACGGGATCGACGGCGAAACGTCGATCCGCCTCGTGAAGATCCTCGAGGAGATTCCCGAGCAGATAAAACCGTTCGAGCAGGTGCGCCCGCAGCTCGTCGAGGAGCTTCGCGCGAGCAAGGAAGCCGACGCGGCGCTGGCGATCGCCGAATCGCTCCGCAAGGATATCCTCTCGGGCGGTTCCTTCGACGCGGTCGCGAAGGCGAAGGGCTTCACGGTCAAGGAAACGCCCTCATTCAAGGCAGGCGACCCGATTCCCGAGATCGGAACCAACACGACCTTTCATGCGGCCTGCAAATTCCTCGCGGTGAACGCCGTGAGCCCCCCGATCAAGGGCCAGGGCCGCTATTACCTGATCAAGGTCGTCGAGCGCGCGGAGCCGGATATGGCGAAGTACGTCGAGGCGCGGCAGGGCATCGCGAGCGAGATGCGCAACGAGATAGCGAATCGCTTCATGGCGAACTGGTACGAGGGTGTCAGAGACAACGCGAAGGTCGAGGATCTGAGGGAACGGCCGCTCCAGTGATCAGCCCTGTTTGTCTTTTCCTTCGCTGATCTCGTGCTTCTTCTCGACCGAGGCTTCGATCTCGCTCCCCATGTCGCGCGAAGCCTTCTTGAACTTCTGGATCGATTTCCCGAGCGCCTCGGCCATATCGGGAAGCCTTTTCGGCCCGAAGAACAGGAGCACGATAAACAGGACGATGAGGAGCTCCTGCCAGCCGACGGGCCCGAAGAAGCAGAAGCCGGGTCCGAGAGTCGCGAAGATCATGGCGTCCATCCTTCCTTTCAGGCGTACATTCGCAGCAAGAGCGCGACGAAAACGATCCCGAGAACGCTGATGAGGTTCACCTTCAGGGAGAATCCGAAGGTGAGCGAGAATACGAGAAGATCGAGATCGAGCGGCCCCACCTTGAGCACCTTGCCGGAGACGAAGAGCTCTCTCATCACGTTTCCCTCGGGCAGGATGAGCCCGATCACTTCCCCCACGACGCTCCCGACGATCACGCCGAGAAAAAACACGAGAGCGACGAGCCCGATCCGTCTTCTTGCCGCCACAGCATAACCTCCTCGATCATTATACACTGCGCCCTTCCGGGCGACAAACCCTAACTTCTTCCTCGGGCGGAGCCCCTGATCCGGTCGTACCCGACGATGTACGTGGCGTCGACGAGGGGAGCGGGATGTATCTGCTCCAGGATCGTCCGGCATCCGAGAGTCTTCGCGAGCTTCCGCATGAGGCGCGGATTGCCTCTTCGATCGACGATGACCGATTCCCCGAAGTCGAGACGCTCCGCGTTATCGACGATGAGAACGTCGATCCCCCGCCTCCTGAGCTCCTTCGCCACGTCCATCGCGATACCCGTCTCCCTCGTTCCGTTCAGGACCTCGATCTGGAACGCGGGCTCCTCGTCGCGCGCGAATCGCGCGCCGAGCCCCAGCCATCGCACGGCGAGGGAGAATCCGATGAGACCGGCGAGCAGCGCGACGAAGACGATCGCGCGCGGGCGTCTTTTCCGCCTTCCGATCATTCCCGTCACGCGCGCTCCTTCCCGAAATGGGGCGCGAGCCTTCGATAGCTCTCCTCGAGCGCTTCCGAAACGACGCGCGTCTCCGCGAGCGCGGTCATGAAATTCGTATCCCCGGTCCATCGCGGGCACAGATGCACATGAAGATGCCCCGCTATCCCCGCTCCCGCCCCCTGCCCTATGTTGATCCCGATGTTCATTCCGTCGGGCCGATACGCTTCACGAATAGCCGTCTCGACGCGGGCGAGGAGCGATACGAGCTCGCGCCCTTCGTCGGGCGAGATCTCGCCGACACGCTCGATGTGCCGGTTCGCGACGATCATGATGTGGCCGTTCGTGTACGGAAACATGTTGAGAATGACGAACCAGTGGGCCCCCCGCTCGAGCACGCCCACACGCGCGTCTTCCTCCTCCTTCTGGATTTCGCAAAAGAGGCATCCGTCCTTCTTCGGGATCGCGAAATACGCGCTGCGCCACGGAGCATAGATTCTATCCATCCCTTTTCATCAACCTTTCCGCGGCATGCAGCTGTTCGACGGTGTTGATTCCGAGCACTTCCTCCCGCTGATCGCACCTGAACACGGCGACGCGTTTCCCCTCACCCTGCAGGATCTCCATCACGTCGGTGATATAGTATTCCCCCTGCACGTTGCGGCGCCCGACCCTCTTGAGAGCGTCGAAGAGGTCGGCGCTCTCGAAGCAGAATATGCCGCTGTTGATCTCCCGGACCGCGCGAACGGAGTCGTCCGCGTCCTTGTGTTCCGTAATGCGGAGAAACGTCCCCCGGGCGTCCCGCACGATACGCCCGTACCCGGCCGGATCGTCGATCTCGGCGGAAAGAACCGTGGCCGAAGCCTTCTCGCCGCGGTGAAACGAAACGAGACGCTCGAGCGTGCGGGGGCGCAGGAGAGGCGTATCGCCGTTCAGCACGACGAGCGTCCCCGCAAAACCGTCGAAGCTCCCCTCCGCCATGAGCGCCGCGTGCCCCGTGCCGAGACGCGGCTCCTGAAAGACGAATTCCACGTTCTCCTCCTCGAGCTCGCGGCGGACGGCGTCCGCCTGGTGCCCGATCACAACGACGACGCGCGCCGGCGACACCGCCTGAACCGTCTCGAGCACGTGCCTGATCATCGACTTGCCGGCGACGGCGTGAAGCACCTTCGCAAGGCTCGATTTCATCCGCGTGCCCTCGCCCGCGGCCAGGATCAGCGCCGCGCATCCGCTTCGCTCATGCATACCTGCTCCATTCGGGAAATTCGAGAACTATCTCCTCGACTTTCGCTCCGGAAACCCTGAGAGCCACGTTGTCGATGAGACGCGTCCCGCCGATTCGCCCGGCGCACGCGAGGAGAACCGTTCCCTCGATCCTCTCGAGAGGCCCGAGCGTCGCGCCGTCGACCGCGCTCGCGTACTCGACGTCGAATCCCGCCGCGCGCATCGCGTCGCTCATCGCCGCGGCGACCGGCCCGGGGTCGCGCTCCCCGGCCTCGATCGCGGCCCGCGCCGCCGAGAGCCCCGCGTACATCGCCGGCGCTTTCGAGCGGGCTTCCGGGTCGAGGTACCGGTTCCGGGAGCTCATCGCGAGGCCGTCCGCTTCCCGCACGGTGGGACCGAGCAGAATCGCCACGGGAAAATCGAGATCCGCGGCCATCCTCTGGATGACGAGGGCCTGCTGCGCGTCTTTCTGGCCGAAGAACGCTTCATCCGGCCCGATGATATTGAAGAGCTTCGCCACGACGAGCGCGACTCCGTGAAAATGATCGCGCCGCGCGGCGCCGCAGAGAACCTCGGATATCCCCTCGACCGATATCCGCGTCCGGTCGGCGCGGGAGTAAATATCGGCGTCGCCCGGATGGAACAGGAGATCGCAGCCGAGATCCGCGAGCATGCCGCAATCGGCTTCGAGTGTCCGCGGATACCGGGAGAAATCTTCCCTCGGCCCGAACTGCTTGGGGTTCACGAAAATCGACGCGGCGACGAACTCCGTGCGCGCGCGCGCCATCCGGACGAGGCTCGCGTGCCCCTCGTGCAGCGCCCCCATCGTCGGCACGAAACCGACCCGTGCGCCGGCTTTCCTGATCTCATCGATTGCTCGGCGAGCCTCTCGAGGCGTGGTAACGGTCTTCATTTCCCGGCGGTCCGATCCTTTTTCCGGCCCTCCGCGTCGTAGCTGTGCTCCATGGCGGGAAAACGCCCTTCCTTCACTTCCCGCACATACGCGGACACGGCCTCGTGCATCCTGAGTCCGAGATCCTCGTATTTCTTGACGAAGCGAGGCAGCGGTTTGTCGTGGATCCCGAGCATATCGTGAACGACGAGTATCTGGCCCGAGCAGTGCGGCCCCGCGCCGATGCCGATCGTCGGGATCGAAACCGCTTCGGTTATCCGCTGGGCGAGCTGCCAGGGAATTCCCTCGAGAACGATGGCGAAGCATCCGGCCCGCTCGAGGGCCGCCGCGTCGCTCACGAGCGTATCCGCCGACAGGCTGTCCTTGCCCTGGACGCGGTAGCCTCCGAACTGATGAAGCGACTGCGGCGTGAGCCCGAGATGGCCGACGACGGGTATCGACGCATGAACGATCGCCTCGATCACCGGCACGTAGCGCTTCCCTCCCTCGAGCTTGACCGATTCCGCGCCCCCCTCCTTGACGAGCCTTCCCGCGTTCCGTACGGCGTCCTCGACGCTCGCCTGATACGACATGAAGGGCATGTCGGCGATAACGAGCGCTTTCGGCCTGGCCCGGGCCACCGCCTTGCAGTGATGAATGATCTCCTCCATCGTAACGGGAAGGGTGTTCTCGAAACCGAGCACGACCATCCCGAGCGAGTCGCCGACGAGGATCATGTCGACTCCCGATTCGTCGACGATC
The DNA here is from genome assembly GCA_963747385.1 of uncultured bacterium. Classification (GTDB taxonomy): domain Bacteria; phylum Krumholzibacteriota; class Krumholzibacteriia; order Krumholzibacteriales; family Krumholzibacteriaceae; genus SSS58A. Next base: position 23,472 of record CAVVEY010000008.1, read on the forward strand.
TTCGTGCAGAGGTAATCGTAGGAGGTGAGGGAGACGATCTTTTCCCCTCTCGCCCTCATTTCGAGTATCGTGTTCTTCGTTACCTTGTCTCTCATGACAGCCCCGGCTCCCACGAGGGCACGTAGAATCGCGTGCCCGTGAATCGTTCGGTGATTCTCGCGAAGAGATCCTCGAGGTGCTCGCGGCTCGCCGAGAAATCGAGCCGGTCGGTGTTGACGATGAGCAGCGGCGAATCCTCGTAATGGAAGAAGAAATGGTTGAAGGCGTCGTTCAGGCCGCTCAGATATTCCTCCGTGATTCCTTTTTCGTAGCTTCTCCCCCGTCTGCGGATCCGGTCGTGGAGGACGCCGGGAGACGCCTGGAGATAGATGACGAGATCGGGATTTGCGATCTTTCCCCTGAGCTGTTCGAGAAGTCTGTTGTAGAGCACGAGCTCGTCGTCTTCGAGAACGACGTTGGCGAAAATGCTGTCCTTGGCGAAGAGATAGTCGGCGACGATGAGCTCGGAGAAGAGATCCCGCTGCGAGATATCGCTCTGTTGCCGGAAGCGGTTCAGGAGAAAGAACAGCTGCGCCTGGAAGGCGTACCCTCTCCGATCCTGGTAGAACTTCGAGATGAACGGATTGTCCTCCACCTCTTCCAGAAAGAGGGCGGCAAGCGACTCTTCCGCGATGAGCCTCGCGAGCGTCGTTTTCCCCGCTCCGATGTTCCCCTCGACCGCGATGAAGCGAATCCCGTTCGCGGCGAGCCTGGCTCTCAGATCTTTCATGCCACTACCCTATTGGAAAACCGGTCGACTGTCAACCTCATTCCAACTATTTTGTTTTCAAGAAGTTCAGCGGATCCACGAGCGTCCGGACACCGTTCTCACCCATGCGTCCCCCCCGCAGCGCCGAAGGATATCCGCGATCGGCTTCCCCGACGGAGGCACACGAAACGCGGGCCTGATTTCGATGAGCGGCACGAGGACGAAGAGGCGCTCGTGAAACCTCGGATGGGGGACCTTGAGCTCGCGCTCGTCGATCGTCTCGTCCCCGTAGAACACGATATCGACATCGAGGGTGCGATCACGGGACGGGCCACCCGCCGTTCTTCCGGCCGCCCGCTCGGCCCCGCGGCACACGGCAAGGAGATCCGCCGCCGGGAGAGCGGTCGTCGCGACGAGAACCGCGTTGATGAAGGCGCTCCTCGACGCGATGCCGACGGGAGACGTTTCGTAGAGCGAGCTCAACGCTTCGAGCTTCAGCCCGCCGGCCGCCCCGAGCCTCGATACGCCGGAGAGAAGATGCTCTTCCCGGGGGCCGAGGTTCGAGCCGAGAGAAAGAACGATCGTTCTATCAGGCGTCCTGCGCCGTGCGCTCAACGACCACCTCGATGTGTGAGAGCGTATTGGGAAACGGCAGAGTGAGCTTGCGAATCGTCGTTCTGATCGATTTCACGACGGGGAAGTTGTCGAGGATCGCCCGGCATATCGCGTCGGCGAGGGTTTCGAGCAGGTTGAACCTGTTTCCCTCGACCGTTTCCATAATCTTCGCGTAGACTCGCTCGTAGTTCACGGTATCCTCGAGAGCGTCCGTGATGCATGCCTTCGTGAAATCGTGATGAAATTCGACGTCCAGCTCGAGCTTCTGCCCGATCTCCCTTTCCATGGGAGAGACGCCGTAGTATCCGAATACCGTGATCCCCTTGAGAACGATCTTTTCCTCGAGCACGGAGCCCTCCTTATCCCTTCGCGATGCGCGCGCCCAACTCCTCGATCTTCCGCCCCGCCTCGCGCACGGTTTCCGTATCGGCCGTTATCGACAACCGGAAATACCCTTCCCCCTTCTCGCCGAACCCGACGCCCGGCGTGGCGACCACGCCGCATTCCTCCAGCAGGCGCCGGCAGAACTCCATCGAGCCCCTGCCGGCCGGCGTTCTGACCCAGAAATAGAAGGTCGCCCGGGGCATCGTGAACGCGAACCCGGACCGCTCGAGATGGCCGGCGAGCATGTCGCGCCGCGCGCGATACACGCCGCGTATATCGCCGAGAATCCTCTCGTAATGGCGATCCATCGTGTCCGCCACCGCTTCCTGAATCGCGCCGAACACGCCGGAATCGATATTGTTCTTGAGCTGCGAGAGCGCCGCGACGATCTCTCTCGAGCCTATCGCAAAACCGATTCTCCATCCCGTGATCGAAAAGGTCTTCGAGAAGGAGAAGAACTCGATGTACGGGATCCCCGCTTCCCGGGCCGCGGGAAAGAACGGAACGGCCGGCTCGTCGTACCAGATCTCCCCGTAGGCGGCGTCGCTCGCCAGCACGATGCCGCGCTTGCCGCAGAATTCGATCGCCTCCCGGCGCGATGTCTCCCCCGCGACGGCGGCGGTCGGATTGTTCGGATAGTTGAGAAAAAGGAGGCGCGCGCCGGACAGCGTCCGCGGATCGAGCTCGTCGAACCGAGGCAGGAAACCGTTCCTTTCGGCGAGCGGCACGCGGACGCAGGAAGCTCCCGCGAAAACGGCCGATGAGTAGTATACGGGATAGCCGGGATCGGGAATGAGAACCGTATCTCCCGGATTCACGATCGCGAGCGGAAGATGAGCGATCGCTTCCTTGCTCCCGATCGTGACGAGGACCTCGTCTCGATCGATCGCGAGACCGTATCGCCGCTCGGCCCACGCGCGAATCGAGTCGATGAGCCGGTTCAGCCCGCGGCCCGGCGGATACCTATGGTGCGAGGCATCGGACAGGGCATTTTCGAGCGCGGCGACGAGCTCCCGCGGCGCGCCGAGGTCCGGGTCCCCGATCCCGAGATCGAGGAGCTTCCGGCCGCTCCGAAGCGCCGACTCCTTGAGCCTATCGATTTCGACAAAAAGATACGGCGGAAGCTGCTCGAGCCTCTTGGATCGCATTCGGACGGACACCAGCCCGGATCGAGGTTGCGTATCAGTAGGAACGGTAGAGCACTGACTTTCCGCCCCCCGTCGAGAGCGGAACAGGAACGTACATGTCGCCGCTGAACGAATCGAAAATAGCCCGCATCCAGATATAATTCACCGTCGGTTCGGTCCCCATGACGGGTTTTATCTCGGGCGACGCATAGTACCACCTGTCGTCATCCATCGAATATATTACGAGAACGTTGTACGATTCCACGGCGGAAGCGCCCTTACGCACCATTCTGAAACCGAGCCTCTGATTGTCGAGCCCCGGCGACCAGTTGATGCCGATCACCCCGTCGGTCGCGCGCTCTTTCGCAAAAACCCGTTTCGCGACGGTTTGCCCCGGTTCGAGGATATAGACCCCGTCCTCGACGACCCCGGCAAGCTTGCCGTCTTCCGAGTAGACGAACTCCGTGAGCCCCGTGGCGACGATCTCGACGGTTTCCGCGGCGTAATCGAAAATACAGAATTGCCGGTTGTCGTCGATGAACGCGACCTGCGTGGAACTGGCCGGATTCCACTGAAAGATGGTTTTTTCGGAAACCTTCACTCCGGCGTTGTAAAAGATGCCGTGACGACCGTTCGGATCGAGGAGCGCTCGCCGCTCCCCGAGGTTCGGAATCGCTCCGTCCAACGGGATAAGGCACGGTTCGTACGTGCCGGTCGAATCGTTGAAGTAGATTATCATTTCCACATCGGGGGAAATCAGCGGCTTGATATTTCTCCAGTAGGTGTAGCTCCACGCCTCGAGCTGAAATACCGAATCCTTGGCGGTCGTCAGGGTCTGGATCGGCCCGGTCGAAAACCGGAACCTGATATTGACGAGGTCCTTCTTTCCGTCATCGGAAGAGCCGACCGCCGTGCGCTGCCATACGACCATGTCGAGTCCGGATGAAGCGCTCGGATAGAGATTCTGGTTCTTGCGAAATGTCGTGCCCACGACTTCGTTGTTCGACCAGAGCGTCTTCGGAAGGGACGGGAGATACGGAAAGAAGATCACGTTCGTCGGCTGCTGCTTGATATATTCTGCGCCGTCCGTTATGGACGCCGCCAGGATGCCGTCGGCATAGAATTTGAAATCATAGCCGCCGCTTATGTTCACCACCGTGGTCCCGATCAGCTTGTCTATCTGCGTGGGCGGTATATCCGCCTTGTACGCGTGATAGCCGAGGAAACTGCGGTCCGAGAGGACGCCGTTCGTGCCCACGAGATAGAGATCTCCCTCGACGAGGTTCGGATAGAAAGCGTACTTGAGGCCCGTGTCGATCGCTTCGCAGCGCCTCACCATCACCCAGGTCGTATCCCGGCGAACCTCGGACCCCACGCTCGCGCGCACCGTTATCATGTAGACTCCCGGATCCGCCGGCACTTCCCACTCTGATGGAGATATCGTTGCTCCCTATGAGCGTTCCGGCCTCGACCTGCCATTCGTACGTCGCGCCCGCACCCTGGCCCTCGGCACGCACGGTGAGCCGCGCCGTATCTCCCGGAGCGGGGGCGAGCGGATTGCAGAGGATTCCCGCTACCTCGATGGTGGAAGGAATCACGTTATTGGTCGGAGTTTCATCCTTGCCGCACCCCGCGGCGAAGATAAAGGCGAATGTGAAGGCGATCAGGAGCGCCGACGACATCGATCTCAGATAACGATTCAATTCAGAACCTCCCCGTTCGTATCGGCAGGAATCCCTCTCCACCATGCGGAGACACGGCATAACCGGCTAAAGAGCGCGTGTCCAACGTAAAAATAGGAGGGATCGAGCGGAAATTCAAGCGAATTTTGCTCGAAAATCGGGCGGAGTCGACCTCGCGGGACGCTCCCGGCGAAAAAAGAGCGCCCCGGGGTATCCCCGGAGCGCCCGTCTGCATCATGAATACCCGACCGGCCTAGTACATATCGGGCCCCATGCCGCCGCCCGGCATGCCGCCGCCCGGCATTTCCTTCTTCTCGGGAATGTCGGTTATGCACACTTCGGTCGTGAGAATGAGGGCCGCGACGCTCGCCGCGTTCTGGAGCGAGGAGCGGGCGACCTTCGTCGGATCGACGATACCCGCCTCGAGCATGTTCACATACTCGTTCGTCGCCGCGTTGTAGCCGATTTCCGGCTTTTCCCGGCGGAGCCGCTCGACGATGACGGCGCCTTCCTGACCGGCGTTCTGCGCGATCATTTTCGCCGGCTCCTCGAGCGCCTTCATGACGATATTGGCGCCGATTCTCTCTTCCCCTTCGAGGTTGAGCGCCGCGATCGCTTCGGCCGCGTGCAGCAGGGTGATGCCGCCTCCGGGGACGATGCCCTCTTCGACGGCCGCGCGCGTCGCCGCGAGCGCGTCCTCGACGCGTGCCTTCTTCTCCTTCATCTCGATCTCGGTCGCCGCGCCGACCTTGATCACGGCGACGCCCCCGGCGAGCTTCGCGAGACGCTCCTGGAGCTTCTCTTTGTCGTAATCGGAGGTCGTTTCCTCGATCTGGACCTTGATCTGGCCGATGCGTTCCTTGACCTTCGCCGGCTTGCCGGCGCCCTCGATGATGGTCGTGTTGTCCTTGTCGATCGTGATCTTCTTCGCCTTGCCGAGATCGGTGATGGCCGTGTTCTCGAGCTTGAAGCCCGTCTCCTCGGAGATCACGCGGCCCCCCGTGAGAATCGCGACGTCCTCGAGCATCGCCTTGCGGCGATCGCCGAAGCCCGGCGCCTTCACGGCGGCGACCTGGAGCGTGCCGCGGAGCTTGTTCACGACGAGCGTCGCGAGGGCCTCGCCCTCGATGTCCTCGGCGATGATGAGGAGCGGTCTCGCCACCTGCGCCACCTTCTCGAGCACGGGCAGGAGATCCTTCATCGAGCTGATCTTCTTGTCGTGGATGAGAATGTAGGAATCCTCGATGATCGTTTCCATCCGCTCGGAATCGGTGACGAAGTAGGGGCTCACGTATCCGCGGTCGAACTGCATCCCTTCGACCACTTCGAGGGTCGTCTCCATCCCCTTCGCTTCCTCGACCGTGATGACGCCGTCCTTGCCGACCTTCTCCATCGCATCCGCGATGAGCTCGCCGATCTCGGGATCGTTGTTCGACGATATCATGGCGACGGAAGCGATCTCGTCGCGCTTGCGGACCTGTTTGCTCCTCTTCTTGATGTACTCGACCGCGGCGTCGACGCCTTTGTGGATGCCCTTCTTCACGTACATCGGGTTGGAGCCCGCCGTGACGACCTTGAGCCCTTCCTGGATGATCGCCTGGGCGAGAATCGTCGCCGTCGTCGTGCCGTCGCCCGCGACGTCATGGGTCTTCGTGGCGACTTCCTTCACCATCTGGGCGCCCATGTTCTCCCACGGGTCCTTGAGCTCGATCTCCTTCGCGATCGTGACACCGTCGTTCGTGATCGTCGGAGAACCGAATTTCTTGTCGAGAATGACGTTTCGGCCGCGGGGCCCGAGGGTAACCTTGACCGCGTTCGCGAGCTGGTCGACTCCCGATTTGAGGCGGTCGCGCGCTTCGATATTGAACTTGATCTGCTTAGCCATTTCGTCTCACCCCTTTCGATTTAGAGAATGGCCAGGATATCGGCTTCCCTGAGAATCAGGTATTCCACGTGATCGATGGTGATCTCGGTGCCCGAATACTTTCCGTAGAGCACCTTGTCACCCTTCTTGACCTCGGGCGCGATGCGCTCCCCGGTGGTCTCGTTGACGCGGCCCTTGCCGACTGCGATGACTTCACCCTCCATGGGCTTTTCCTTCGCGGTGTCGGGAATTATGATCCCGCCCTTCTTGACCTCTTTGAGGTCCACCAGGGGCTTTACCATAACCCTGTCGCCTAGAGGCGTAATCTTCATGTCTTGTCCCCCTTTCTTCTTTCGTTTATACGGGTTAGCACTCCAGTATGAAGACTGCTACTTGGAGAAACATATAATCCCGGAAGCGGCAAAACGCAAGGAGAATTTTTTCAGCGGCAATTGAGATCGAAGAGAAACTCAAGCCCGCGGAGCACGAGATCCGGCTCGTATCGCGCGCCTTTCCCGAGCTGTCTCCGCGAGGCCGGCGCCTCCTCCCCCCGTCACCCAGACGCGGGCATTCTTCGATACGGACCGCCGCGACAGCGCGACGAGCTCCTTCACGGCGCCCGCCGTGCCCCCCTCGACGCCGGCGACAATCGCATCTCTCGTGTTGCGCCCGGGCGGCCCGGCCGCCTCGCCCTTTCCCGTCACGAGCGGCAGCGCGGCGGTGCCGTCGTGCAGCGCGCGATACAGAAGGGCCGTGCCCGGGAAGATGGCGCCCCCGAGAAATCCCTTCTTCGAGAGAACGTCCACCGTGATCGCCGTCCCCGCGTCGACGACGATCGCCTCGCGTCCCCCTGCCGCGACGACGCCCGCCGCGGCGGCGAGCCTGTCGGGACCGGTCTTCGAGGACCTCTCGACGAGGATCTCGAACGGAAAATCGATCTTCGCGCTCACTTCGAGAACGCGGCTCGCGCCCATTCGATCGAGCGCGCGCCTGAGCTCCTTCGTCCACTGCGGATCGACGCTGGAAAACACGACACTGTGGAACATCACGCTGCCCAGAATGGCGTCCAGCAGAAGCGCGCGATCCGCTTTCGATAATTTCGCGCGCGAAGCGCTCGCCGAATCGAGGGCGAGCCCGCGGGCGATTCTGCGGAGCGAAGCCTCGGGGCGCGCGCCCTCTTCCCTCCATCTCCCGACGATCCTGCCCGAATCGAACAGCGCGGCCTTGAGCGCGTCGTTCCCCCGGTCAAGCGCGAGAATCCATGCCACGAGAACCTCCTCGAATCCGGCGGGATCTCGCCCGAAGCGTGAGATCCCCCGAAGAGAACACCCGTTCCGTCCCGTCCATTTCGAGGCAGAGCCGGCCCTCGTCCGTGATGCCGATCATTTTCCCCTCGAACGAACCTTCACCGCTCTCGATGACCACCTGTTTGCCGATGACAGAGGAGCCTGCCCTGGATCTCCTCCCTGAACGGGGCGAATCCTTCCTCCTGAAACCGGTCATGCAGCTCCTCGAAGGCCTCGAGGATCCGGCAGAGCACGATCCCCCGATCGAACACCCGCTTGCGGGCGATGCGCATCGACGTCGCCTCGGCCGCGATCCCGGGCGAAAAATCCCCGGCCTCTTCGTTGACGTCGAGGCCGAGCCCGATGACGACGAAATCGTCCCTCGATTCGGCGAGAATCCCTCCGAGCTTCTTCCCGTTCAGGAAAATATCGTTCGGCCACTTGATGGCGAGTCCCTCGAGCAAATCGCCGAGCGCCCTCGCGACCGCGAGCGCGAGAAGCGCGGTGAGCCCTTCCTTTCGCACGGCGGGTCTGAGAAGCAGGGAAAAGGTGAGGCTCCTCCCTTTCGCGCTCGACCACGCGCGTCCCTTCCTCCCCTTCCCGGCATTCTGCTCCTCGGCTATGAAGAGCGTTCCGCCGTCGGCCCCTTCCGCGGCCGCGGCCATGGCGGCCGCGTTCGTCGATCCGATCGAGTCGTACAGAACGATTCTCCTCGCGAGATGCTTCGTCGCGCAGAGATCGAGGAGCCGCGCCGGATGAAGCTCCCCCGCCGCGAGCGCGGCGGTCTCCCCCGTCTCTTCTTTTTCATTTCCGGTCGACTCCTTCGAGATCGAGGCTCATGTCGAGCGCCGGCGCGCTGCTCGTGAGCGCGCCGATCGAAATGAAATCGACTCCGGGCATCGCATACGCGGCGACGTTCTCGAGATTCACTCCGCCGGATACCTCGATCTCCGGCACGGCGGCCCAGCCCTTGATCTCGGCGACCGCCTCGCGAACGGCCTCGGGCTCGAAATTGTCGAGCATGATCCTCTTCGGAGGCGTCTCCTTCAGCATGCGCAGCTCATCGAGGGAACGGATCTCTATCTCGGCGTCCGGGAGGCGCTTGCTCCCGAGCTTCGCGAGCACCGCCGAGAGCCCGCCCGCCGCCGCGATATGATTCTCCTTCACGAGAATCATCGCGGCGAGGTTCGCGCGGTGATTCCGGGCGCCCCCGTGGACGACCGCCGCCTTCTCGAGGACGCGCAGGCCCGGCGTCGTCTTTCGCGTGTCGAGAATGACGACACCCGTCCCCCGCACCCGCTCCGTGAACGCGGCGGCGAGCGTAGCGACTCCCGAAAGATGCCGCAGAAAATTGAGGGCGGTCCGTTCGGCGGACAGAATCGCGCGCACGTGCCCGTAGATCCGCGCGACGACGGCCCCCCGCTACACGCGCGCGCCGTCCGGCGCGGCGTCGGAATAGGCGAGCGACGGATCGAGCGCCCTGAACGTTTCGCGGGCGGCGGCGTGCCCCGAAACGACGCCCGGCTCCCCCGCGCGCACCACGGCGTCCCCGAGGCGCGCGGCGTCGACGAGAAGGCGCGACGTCGCGTCCTTCCTCGCCGCGTCCTCCGCGAGCGCCGTTTTCACGAGATCATCGAGCCATTTTTCGCGTTCTTCCACTCTTCTTCCTCCCGGTCATATTCATCCTGATCTCCTCCACCCGGTCCCTGATGCTCGCCGCTTTCTCGAAATGCAGCGCCTCCGCTTCCTTCCACATCTCGGCCTCGAGGCGCTTCAGAAGCTCGGGGTCGTCCCCGCCCTCGGGAACGAAGAGCTCCGCCGGCGAGCGTCTCTTCCTTCTCGCGGTTTCGCTTCGCGTCGATGACCGAGGTCGAGAGCATCACCTCATCGACCGATTTGACGATCGATCGCGGCGTGATGCGGTGCTTCCGGTTGTACTCGATCTGCTTTTCGCGGCGGCGGTTCGTTTCCTCGATGGCGCGCGCCATGGAGCCCGTGACCGTCTCGGCGTAGAATATGACCTTTCCCTCGATGTGTCGCGCGGCCCGCCCCGCCGTCTGGATGAGGGAGGTTCGCGAGCGGAGAAATCCCTCCTTGTCGGCGTCGAGCACCGCGACGAGAGAGACCTCGGGCAGATCGAGCCCTTCCCGAAGCAGGTTTATTCCGACGAGAACGTCGAACTCGCCGAAACGCAGCTCGCGGAGGATCTCGATGCGATCGAGGGCGTGAATGTCGCTGTGAAGATAGCGGACGCGCACGCCGAGGCCCGAGAGATACGACGTGAGATCCTCGGCCATCCGCTTCGTGAGCGTCGTGACGAGAACGCGCTCGCGTTTCTCGACGCGCGCGCGGATCTCGCCGAGGAGATCGTCGATCTGTCCCTTCACGGGGCGCACCTCGGTCGCGGGATCGATGAGCCCCGTCGGGCGCACGATCTGCTCGACGACCTCGCCCCCCGAACGCTCGAGCTCGAAATCGTTCGGGGTGGCGGATACGAAGATTATCGCGGCGGACGAGGCCCTCGAATTCGGCGTACGTGAGCGGCCGGTTGTCGAGCGCCGAGGGAAGCCTGAAGCCGTGCTCGACGAGCGTCTTCTTCCTGCTCCGGTCCCCCTCGTACATGCCGCGGATCTGCGGAATCGTCACGTGCGATTCGTCGACGACGACGAGAAAATCGTCCTGAAAATAGTCGATGAGCGTCGCCGGACGATCGCCGGGAAGCCGCTCCGAAAAATGCCTCGAGTAGTTCTCGATTCCGGGGCAGTAGCCCATCTCGCGGAGCATCTCGATATCGTAGCGCGTTCTCGTCTCGAGACGTTTCGCCTCGAATTCCTTCCCCTGGGCGCGGAGCTCGGCGAGCCTGAGAGCGAGCTCCTTCTCGATCGATTCGATCGCGCCTTCGAGATTCTCTCCCGAAGTGACGAAATGGGACGAGGGGAATATCGCCGCCGCTTCGGTCCGGCGAATCGTCTCTCCGGTCAGCGGATGGATGACGGAGATCCGGTCGACGGCGTCGTCGAGAAGCTCGATGCGAACGGCCTCCTCGAGATACGCCGGCCAGAGCTCGATCGTGTCGCCGCGCACCCTGAAGGTGCCGCGCGCGAAATCGACGTCGTTGCGCGAATACTGGATCTGTGACGAGCCGCCGCAGAATCTCGTCGCGGCCGGCGCGCTCCCCCCGGGAGACGGTGAAACTGAGCTTCCCGAACTCCTCGGGCGATCCGAGACCGTAGATGCACGACACGCTCGCGACGACGATCACGTCGCGCCGCGTGAGAAGCGAACCGGTCGCGTGGAGCCGGAGCCGGTCGATATCCTCGTTGATGGACGCGTCCTTCTCGATATACGTGTCGGTGGAAGGAATGAAGGCCTCGGGCTGGTAGTAATCGTAATAGCTGATGAAATACTCGACCGCGTTCTCCGGGAAGAGGCTTTTCATCTCGCCGTAGAGCTGCGCGGCGAGCGTCTTGTTGTGGGAAATGACGAGCGTCGGCATACCCAGCCGCGCGATCGCGTTCGCGATCGTGAACGTTTTCCCCGAGCCCGTCACGCCGAGGAGCGTCTGGAATTTCCTGCCGGCTTCGACGTTGGCGACGAGACCCGCGATCGCCTCGGGCTGATCTCCCGTCGGCCGGTACTGAGACTTGAGTTTGAACAGGGACATGGGCGCACCCGCGCGTGCCGTCAGTCTTTCTTTCCCCGGGGAAGATTCTCGCGCGTGATCCGGTAGTTGGTGATGACCTTGCCTTTTCTGCCGAGCGTGGGGAGCTTCGAGCCGTTCAGCTCCATCACGAAACCGCCGGCGTTCCCCACTTTGAGGAAATAGAATTCCTCCGTCGCCTGGAAGGCCCTCGCGCGTCCCGGCGGGAGCGTGAACCTGCTGATGGTGGTCTCGGGCTGCTGCTCCACGATCGAAACGGTCATGAGATCGAACCAGCAGCTGTCGGTCGGATTCGCGACGATAGTGAGCTCCATCGGTTCGCCCGGACCGCCGGCCGGCGCGAGCTGCTCCGCCGCCGGCTCTTCGGCGGAGCTCTTCGATTCGAGAAGCTCCTCCTTGAGATCGATTTGCCGGGGAGGTTCTCCCGCGTCTTCCTTCCTCCCGGCGAGCTTGACGACGAGGATGACGAGCGCGACGACGATGGCCGCGGGGATCACGTAGCGTTTGAGGAGGTTCGGAGACCGGAGCTTCTCCTCGACGACCTCCGTCTCGATCTCCCAATGATCCCCCTTGCTGCGGTGCGTCTGCCCGGTCTGAACCTCGTACTTGTTCAGGATATGCTGGATATCGAGGCCGAGCGCTTCCGCGTACGCGCGCAGAAAGCTCTTCGCGTACACCTTCGCGGGAAGCGCCTCGTAGTTGTCCGTCTCGAGATACTGAAGCGTCTGTTTCGGAATCTTCGTCTCCTGGCTCATGAACTCGAGCGTTTGCGACAGACGCTCGCGCGCGGCCAGGAGAATCTCCCCGACCGTCTCCTCGCTCTTGAGAGACGCCGTCGCGTCCTCCGGCGCGCCGCCGGAGCGCTCCCCGGCTCTCGACTCGGTCGATTCCCCGGCGCCCGGGCCTCCGGAGCCGTCCCCGGAACCGTCCACGCGTTTCTCGCCGGAAATATCCATCGGGTCTTTCTGCTCGTCGTTCACCCCAGGTCCTCCAGGATTCGGGCTACGCGCCGTTTCTTATCGGACATTTCATTGTAGCGGTTTCTCTCCTGCTCGACAACCTCGCTCGGCGCCTTTTCGACGAAACGCGCGTCTTTGAGGCGCGCTCTCGACCTTCTCGCATTCGCGCGCGATCTTCTCGAGCTCCTTGCCGAGCCGCTTCTTCTCGGCCTCGATATCGACGACGCCCCTGAGCGGCAGATAGATGTCGATCGAGGAGAGACCCGCGGCGACCGATCCCTGCGGCTTCGCCGCGCCTCCGCGACGACCAGGTCGTCCACCTTCGCGAGCAGCCCGATCTGCTCGCGGAACCGGTCGAGACGCCCGGGAATCCCGCGTCCCTTCTCGCAGTTGATGACCGCGCTCACGAGCTTGCCCGGCGGGATATTGAAGCTCTGGCGGAGATTCCGGATCGCCGTGACGATCTCCATGAAGAACTCGCCGCGTCCGCCTCGAGCTCCTCGTCGAGGCTGCGCTCGGGGACGCCGGGGAATCGATACCCCGCGAGCGCCCCTCTCCGCGGCGCCAGCATGCTCCAGATCTCCTCCGTGATGAACGGCATCGTCGGATGGAGGAGCATCATCGACGCCCCGAGGACGGCGCGCGCGGTGACCGCCGCGCCCCGCGCGCGCGCTCCTCCCTGCCGGGCGGCGGCCTTCGAGAGCTCGAGATACCAGTCGCAGTACTCGTGCCAGAGAAAATCGTAGAGCGTGCGCGACGCCTCGTCGAACCGATACGTGTCGATATGCCCCGCGAGCTCTCCGGCCCGCCGCGCGAGGCGGCTCACGATCCAGCGGTCCTCCCATCCGAATGCGGCATCCGCGCCCGCCGCGGAGCCGAAGATCGACTCGTAGAGGAGCCCGGCGGACGAGCCGGCGTCGCGCGCCGGAGAGGGAGACGCATCCGGCCCGTCCGCCTCCGCGCAGCCGGTTTCGACCTCCTGGGCGAGCACGAACCGGGCCGCGTTCCAGATCTTGTTCGCGAAATGCTTGCCGACGTCGACCTTCGATTCGTCGAACATGATGTCCTGCCCCGGCGGGGAGAGCATCATGAGCGTGAACCTGAACGCGTCCGCGCCGGAGCGGCCGATGATGTCGATCGGATCGGGGGAGTTGCCGAGCGATTTGCTCATCTTGCGCCCCTTCGTGTCGCGGACGATCCCCGTGATGTAGACCGTCGAGAAGGGAATCTCGCCCGTGAACTCGAGGGATGCCATGATCATCCGGGCGACCCAGAAGAAGATGATATCGCCGCCCGTGACGAGAACGCTCGTCGGATGGAACGTTTCGAGGTCCTTCGTTTTCTCGGGCCAGCCCATCGGCGAGAAGGTCCAGAGCCACGACGAAAACCACGTGTCGAGGACGTCCTCGTCCTGCGCGAGCTTCGCGCCCCCGCACTTCGGGCAGAGCGCCGGCGCGTCGACGGCGACGATCGTCTCGTCGCAGTCGCCGCAGTACCACACGGGAATCCGGTGCCCCCACCAGAGCTGCCGCGAGATGCACCAGTCCCTGATATTCTCCATCCACGAAAGGTAGATGTTCCCCCAGCGCTCGGGGGTGAAAGACACCTCGCCCCGCTTCGCCGCCTCGATGCCCGGCGCGGCGAGCGTCTTCATGCGAAGGAACCACTGCCGCGAAATGTACGGCTCGATCGCCGTGCCGCAGCGGTCGTGGTGGCCGATCGAGTGCTCGTAGTCGTCGATCTTCCGGAGCAGCCCCCGCTCCTCGAGCGCGGCGAGCACCTGCTTTCGCGCCTCGCGCCGGTCGAGCCCGGCGAAGCGGCCCGCCTCGGCGTTCATCTTCCCCTCGCGATCGATGACGACGACCGGATCGAGCTTGTGCCTGAGGCCGATGAGGAAATCGGTCGCGTCGTGCCCGGGCGTGACCTTCAGACATCCCGTTCCGAACGCGGGATCGACCGCCTCGTCGAAAATGACCGGGATCGTCCGCCCGGCGAGCGGGAGCTCGAGCGTCTTCCCCGTGAGCGCGGCGGCGCGCGGATCGCCGGGATGCATCGCGACGGCGACGTCCCCGAGCATCGTCTCGGGGCGGGTCGTTCCGACGACGAGCTCTCCCCCGCCGTCGGCGAAGGGATACGCGATGTAGTAGAGCTTCCCGTGCGTCTCGACGAAATCGACTTCTTCGTCGGAGATCGCCGTTTGGCACGAGGGGCACCAGTTGACGATGTAGCGGTCGCGGTAGATGAGCCCTCGCGGTGGAGCTCGACGAAGACCTCGCGGACCGCCCGCGAGACGCCGGGATCGAGGGTGAACGTCTCGCGCGACCAGTCGAGGGACGCGCCGAGGGCGCCGAGCTGCTCGACGATTCTATCGTGATACTTCTCTTTCCATCTCCAGCACTCTTCGAGGAACTTCTCGCGGCCGAGCGCGTCCTTCGCGATTCCCCGCTCGAGGAGCGCGCGCTCGACGACCTTCTGCGTCGCTATACCCGCGTGATCCATCCCGGCGAGCCACAGGACGTTGAATCCCTTCATCCGCTTCCAGCGGCAGAGAAGGTCCTGCACCGTCGTTCCGAGGGCGTGCCCGACCGTGAGCGATCCGGTGATGTTCGGCGGCGGGAGAATGATGGTGAACGGCGTTTCGCTCGCCTCGGCGTCCGGCGTGAAAACCTTCCGCTCGCGCCAGACGGCCGTCCATTTCTTCTCGATTTCGACCGGGTTGTATACTTTTTCCAGCTCGGGCACAACCGCTCCTTTTCAGTGAATCGCCGCGAAAAATCTACACTAAGCTAACACATTGAAAAGAAACGGTCAATCCGCAAGAGCGGACAAATGCGCCCTCAGACGGCGGCTTTCCTGAGCTTGTGCTTCAGGCGACCGATCTGCTCGCGAATCTCGCCGAGCCGCTTATGCTCATGAGCTCCCATCAGCTTGTCCCGCTCCCGTTTCAGGGCCTTGATCTGCGCCTTGAAGCCGGTCTTCTCGGGGATTTTCGCCGTATGGTGCTCGTGCACGTCGATCTTGAGCACGGCGCAGAGCTGCTTCACCAGATGCTCCTTGTTCATCTGGCTGTAGCCCTTGACCCCCTCGTCCTCGATCCCCGCGGCGATCTCCTTCAGCTCCGCCAGCGTCTTTTCCTTGAGATCATGATGCGTATAGGTCATCGGTCGTACCTCCTCCCGGAATCCGCGCGATCAAACCGCCTCGATCGTCGAGGGCGGCTTCGTCGCGATGTTGTACGTCACGCTCACGACGCCCGGCACCTTCTTGATGATCTCGTCCGCGAGCGTGTCGAGCGTTTCGAACGAGAGCCTGGTCGGCGTCGCGATCCGCGCGTCGAGACTGTCCCAGCAGCGAATCTCGATCTGCTGGCCGAAGTCGCGTTTGCCGTCCCGCATGCCGGTCACGCGATCCTCGTGGAGGATCGCCATGTACTGGAACGCCTTCGTGCCCGCGAGCAGCCGCTCGACGACGGCCGTCGCCTTGCGCGCCGTCTCGACGCGCTCGGGCGTGACCTCCCCGATCACCCGCGCCGAGAGCGCCGGCCCGGGAAACGGGATGCGCTCGAAGAGCTCGGACGGAAGCCCGAGGGCCTTGCCGACCATCCGCACGCCGTCCTTGCGAAGCTGGATCAGCGGCTCGATGATCCGGTAGCCGAAGGCCTCCCGCGGATCGATGCCGAGCTGCTCGAACACGTTGTGCTGGCGCTTGATCCCGGCCACGGTCTCGTCGACGTCGGTCAGGATCGTTCCCTGGAGCAGGTGCTTCGCCCCGCTCTCCCGGACGAGGCGGCCGAACACCTTCTTGTAGAACGTCTGGGTGATCGCCTCACGCTTGTCCTCGGGGTCCGTGATCCCCTTGAGAGCCGCGACGAATTCCGCGCGCGCGTCGACAATCTCGACCGCGACGCCAAGCTTCTCGAACAATCCCCGAACGCGCTCGGGCTCTCCCTCCCGCATCAGGCCGTTCTCGACGAACACCGTCCTGAGACGCCTTCCCAGGGCGCGGTGCCCGAGCATCGTGACCGTGGACGAATCGACGCCTCCCGAGAGCGCGTTTATGGCCGTGCCGTCCGCGACGGCCGACCGTATCTCTTCGACCTTCTCGCGACGAAGCTTTCGGCATCGAGCTGCTGCGCGGTGATTTCGCCGATCATGGAGCGGCCTCCTTACTTCAACTCCGACGCGACGCGGGGAAAGGAAATCAGCTCGCGCAATTCTTTCCATCGTTTGTCGGGACGATCCGCTGCGCCGCCGCGCCTCTCGACGTAGTCCTTCACGAGCTCGTATCCGACGCTGTAGTTGATGACGTAGCTCCGGAACTCCTCCATGAACGTCACGAGCTTCGCGGCCCGCTCGCGCGGCATGAGCGCGCGCTCGGAGAGCCAATCCGCGGCTTCCGGAGCGGTCATGTCGCCGTCGAGGAAGCGGCGCGCGGCTTCGTTCTCGGCGAGGCGGAGTCTGCGCTGCAGCTCCCGTATTTCGTAGTAGCGCTCCGCCTGCGACGAGTCGAGCCCGGCGAGCGGATACAGCACGTCGCGCTCGAAGGCGATCCGCTCGTCCCTCGGAAAAGCGAGCTCGACGCCGTAGTTCGCCGTTCCCTCCGAGATGGGCGATTGCGGGCAGTGCAGCGGCCCGACGCAGTACTCCACCCAGCCCCTTCCCTCGAGCAGATGCGTTTCGAGCAGCACGTTGTACACGTGGTGGCCGGGATACCCCTCGTGGCAGGCGAGCCCAACGGGGGATTCGATGTAGGTCGGAAGGTCGGTGTTCACTTCGATGAGGCTCCGGCGCCGCCCTGGTACCAGTTGTAGGCGCCCCACGACTTGTTCGTCACGTAGGAGACGGTGAACGACTCCCCCTCGGGAAGATCGAGGCGCCGCTTGGTGCGCGCCCGCGCCTCCGCGATCGCGGCCGCGAAGACCGTGTCGAGCCTCTCGCGCGGGACGACGAACTGCTTTTTGAACCGGTCGATCCGCTCGAGCAGCGTGCCCTCGCCCGGCGGCACGAGCGCATCGAGACGAGCGAGGGTCTCGCGGCGCTCCGCCTCGTCGTACGGCGGCGCCTCGGCGTCGTATATCGCGCGCGACTCCTCGTCGAAGGACATCCGCTCGCCCCGGAGCATGCGGCTCTCGCGCGCGAGGGATTCGAGGTGCTTTTCGAGGAAGCGCCGGCGGAGCCCCGCCAGCAGGTCGCCGCGCGGCGTCTCCGCCGAGGAGAGGCGCGCGAGCGCCGCCGACGCCTCGCGTTCGATCGTCTCGAGCGGCCCTTGCGCTCCCGCTTCGCCTCGTCGCGCCACTCGGCCGGCCCGAAATACGCGTCGATGTAAGGGGTTCGTGCTCGCCGACGGCGAGCGCGAGCTTCACGTAGACTTCCGCGATTTTATTCATGGTCGACGCCTCCGTTTTCGATTTCGGGGCCGGACTCTCTTCGGACTTTCCGCGGCGCCGCGGCCTGCCTCGAGCATGCATGGGATCATCAGGAACGCGAGCGCGATTGCGCGTCGGTGAAGCGATCGCCTGGCCATTGTCCCGAGACCTCCCTGTGTCGTCGTATTCCGCGATTATACCCCGGCCGCGGATTCTGCCTATAGGAAAATGCGCGCCCGTCGAGCCGAAATCACGGCGCATCCGGCATCAGATCGGGGCGGCGTTTCACCATGCGGTCGATTTTCGCGAAGCAGCTCACCGGCGTCCCGAGAGCCTCGAGCTCCCCCCGGGGCGGACGCAGAGACCGGCGCCCGTCGGGATGCCGTATCCGTGCGTTCCTTCCGGAGAAATCAGAAGCAGCGCGCGAAGCTCCTCCCACTCTTCGGCCTCTGCGTGCGTGTCGCAGAGAACCGGCGCGAATCCCATGCAGGGGAACGCGCTGGAGGTCGAGTCGTCGTTGGGATTCTCCCAGACGATCCACTCGCGCGCGAGCATGATGCTCCCGGCCGAGAGCCCGAAGAAGGGCTTGCCTCCCCGATGGAGCTCGCGGAAAAAGGGCATCATCGCGCGTTCCTCGATCACCTCCATCCCCTCCTCCACGTCTCCGCCGCTGATGAATATCATGTCCGCCCTCTCGAGGATCGAGCGCGTCGCGTCGAGCTTCACGCGCCGGCCGGCGAGAGGCGCGAGCTCGACCTCTCCCGCGCCGCACATGCGCATGAGCCCCGCGATCATTTTGAAGAACGATTTGTCGTCGCCGCTCGCCGCCCCGACATAGGCGATCGAAGGCTCGCTCAGGCCGCAGCTCGCGATGGCCCGCGTGAGGAGAGGATCCCTCTGCGCGCGGCGCGAGCCGGGTCCGCCTGCCAGGAGATAGATTGCGGCGCTCGTTGCGACGTCGTTCATGCGCGGGACCTCCTTCAGCCCTCGTGTCTTTCCCTCGGAGCGTATCGTTCGTCGAGCAGCGCGTCGTGGTCGATCGGCTCGTACATCTTGGCCAGCTTGTACTTGCCCGGCGGATCGGGGAGAATCGCCTCGACCGCCTCCGTGGCGACAGCCGCGGCGTCGCCGTAGAGTACCCGCAGAGCGGCGCGGGCCGCTCCCGCGACGGCGGTCGATCTCCCCTCGTCCGCCACGAAGAGCAGCAGAAAAGCTTCGGGCCCCGTCTGGAGGATCTGGTATTCGACGAGCCCTTCCACCGCGCCGAGCGCGCGGTCGACGGCGCCCTGCGTCACGGCGCTGCCTTCAGGCGTCAGGGTGATGCTGATCGCGCGCCCCTCGATCGACGCGAGGGTGAGCCCCTCGTCGCGGCCGCAGGGGCACGGGGCCGGCCCGTTCAACCGGACCACGTCGCCGACGTCGAAACGCACGAGCGACCGCCAGGGATTGCCGAACGTCGTGACGAGGATGCGCCCGACGTCCGGCCCGCCGTGCTCGGGCGCGAACGGGAGGAAATCGACGTGGCAGCTCTCGGTCACCTGGTGCAGCCGGCCGGCCTCGCACTCCATGAACACATACGCGGTCTCGGTCGAACCGTACGAGCTCGCGACGGGAGAATCGAACGCGCGGCGGATCTGACGCTGATGCAGAATCGAAGGATTCTCGTACGTGAGGATAATGACCGCCGGAGAATGCACGCGCAGCGAGCGCTTCGCGACGTGGCGCGAGAGGGTCGCGAGAAACGACGGATTGGCTTCGAGGATGACCGGCTTGAACGCGTTGAGCTCGACGACCATGCGATCCATGAGCTCCCCGCTCCACGTGCTCGGATCGGAACGCTCGCTCAGGTAGAGGAAGCGGCCAAGGGTGCGCTGATGCACGGCGAGGTATTCGTCCTCGCAGGGGAATCCGGTGCACCAGGGGCTCGTGAGTATCGCCTCGGGATGCTCGCCCACCGCGGCTGCCCGGGCGTTCGAGTTGATCCGCCATGAAGCCGCTTCCGAGGCGTCCCACCAGGGCTGATGCCAGACGTTCACGACGCGGTCCCCCGTCGTGCCGCTCGTTTCGACGAGCTCGATCTCGCGCGAGGCGAGCCCCGCGTCGATATCGCGGCCGCCGGGCGCGAATCCCTTCGGCCCGTGGGCGCGCAGGTCCGCTTTCATCAGTGCCGGGAGCGCCGCGAGGCGGGAGAATACGTCTCGCGACGGCCCCGGATCGAACGCGCGCCATGCCTCGTACGCCTTCGTCGAGCCGAGCGCCTCGCCGAGCGCGCGGAGACATCGCTCCGCGTAGCCTGAATCGTAGCGCAGCCGCGAGGCGAACGACGAGATATCCCTTGCATCCGCGCTCATACCAGTCACCGTCTTCCCCCCATCGACGCCGCGAAACCGCCGCGGGCGTCCAGTATTGCTTGCAGCGAGGAACCCATTCTGCATTATAATGGCGCAGGAGGTTTATGAACAGATCGATTCCCCGAAAAAGAACGGTTCGCCCGGCGGCCGTTCTCGCGGCGATTCTCCTCACGGCGTTCGTCGTTCGAGCGGTCTTCCTCGTCCAGCTGGAGAGAAACGAGCTCGGCGACGTCCTTTCGCTCGATTCGCAGTTGTATTACGACCTCGCGCGGGATATCTCGCGCGGAGGGGCCCCGCCGCAAGGCGGATTCGTGTTCAACCCGCTCTATCCGGCTTTTCTCGTCGTCGTCTTCAAGCTTTTCGGCGTCGGGCTTCTCGCGCCGCGGCTCGCGCAGCTCGCCATCGGGCTTTTCACGATCCTTATCGTGTACCTCGCGGGGCGCAGGCTCGCCCCGGCGGCATGGAAAGGGAAACGCCAGGGCGACGCGCCGGCTCTCGTCGCGGCGGCCATGGCCGTTCTCTACGCGCAGTTCGTCCTGTACGAGGGAATGCTCCTCGCCTCGACGCTCGAGATATTCTTCTTCACGGCCTCCTTCGCGCTCGCCCTCGCGCTCGACGACGATCTGAAAGGAGAGCGTCCCGTAAAGCTCGGCGGCCGCCGGGTGCCGCCGTGGGCCTCGGGTCTCGTTCTCGGCCTCCTCGTCGGGGCGGGGGCGCTCGGAAGGCCCAATCTCTTCCTCCTCCTCGTCGCGGCGATCCCGGCATGGCTCTTCGCGAGACACCGCGCTCTCCGCAGGTGGTTGATCCCCGCGGCCGCCTTCGCCGCCGGGGCCATGATATGCCTCGCTCCCCCGATCGTCTATCACGCCAGGGCGACAGGCAGGCTCGTCCCCGTGACCGCCAACGGAGGGCTCAGTTTCTTTCTCGGGAACGGCCCCGGCAGCACGGGAATCTTCCGGCCTCCCGCCGACATGCGTTCGGGCATGAAAGGCGTCGTGGAGGACGCGAAGACGAAGGCCGAGGCGGAGACGGGCCGCGCCATGACGCAGGCGGAGGTATCCGAATATTACTTTCGCCGGACTCTCGAGTACATCGTGGACAACCCCGCGACGTGGATCAAGCTCCTCGGGAAGAAGATCGCCCTCTTTTTCAGCGTCGACGTGCCCGACATGCCCCACGTCTACTATTGCATGAACTCGTGCGGCGTTCTCAGGTTTCTCTTCCTGCCGTTTTCGGTGATCGCGCCGCTCGCCGTCTGCGGATTTCTGATCGTGCTGCGAAGCGGAAAGAACCGAAGCATCGTTTCTCTTTTTCTCGGCTGCGCCATTCTCTCGGTCATCGCCTTCTACGCCAACGCGCGTTACCGGCTTCCCGCGTCGCCGATGCTCATTCTTCTCGCCTCGTACTTCGTCGTGTGGGCCGCGCGGGAGATCTCGCGGAAGCGATTGAAATATCTCGCGGGCATGGCGGCGCTCGCCGCCGCGCTGTATCTCTTCGTTACGAGCCGGCCTCTCATAGAGCTGAACGCCGGCGCCACGTACGCCTTTCTCGGAAAGTACTACGCGGAGCACGATGAGGAAGCGAAGGCCCAGGAGGCTTTCGCCGAAGCGTACCGGCTCGATCCGAACAAGGTCGAGGCGATCGTCAGCAACGCGCGGATCCTCCGGCAGCGTGGACAGACGGCGGAGGCGGCCGATATGTTCGCGCGGGCGTATGCGCGATCTCCGCGTTTCCCGCTCGTCGCCGTGGAATATGGAATGGCGCTCGATCGTCTCGGGCGACGCGAAGAGGCGAAGAAGCTCTACCTCGAAGGGAGCGCCGCGGACCGCCCGATGGAGCGGGCTCTCGCGTGCAGGCTCCTCGCCCGCTCGGCGATCGCGGAGGGTGATACGGACGAGGCGATCCGCTGGGTAAAACGGGCGCTCGTCGAGGTTCCGGGAGAGCCGGAGCTCACGAAAATGCTCGGGGATCTCGAGCGCGCGGGCCGGGCCGGCGAATAAAGGAATTCAAGGCACATGAGCGACGCGATGCCGCGGAAGAGTCCTGTGCGTTCGGCCTTCGCCTTCGGCGCGATCCTCGCGGCGGCGTTCGCCGCGAGGGCGATATTTCTCGCGCAGCTCGCTCGATCGGAGACGGGCGGCGTCCTCTCGCTCGATTCCCGTTTCTACTATGACCTCGCCCGCTCGCTCTCCGCTGGCGGCTCCTTTCCCGCGGGCGCGATCGACTTCAACCCGCTCTATCCGGCCTTTCTCGTAATCGTCTTCAGGCTTTTCGGCGAGGGACTTCTCGCGCCTCGCATCATCCAGCTCGCGCTCGGGATCTTCACCGTCGCGCTCGTCTACTTCGCCGGCCTGAGGCTCGCCGATCGCCCGCGGAAGACGCAGCCCCCCGGGACGGCCACGGGCCTCCTCGCCGCGGCGATGGCCGTCCTCTACGCGCAGTTCGTCCTCTACGAGGGAATGCTCCTTTCGACGTCGCTCGAGGTGTTTCTTCTCGCGGCGTCTTTCGCGCTGACGCTCGCGCTCGAGGCGGACCTGGCCGGAGAGCGGCCTCTGCTGCTCGGCCGCCGGCGGATTCCGGCGTGGCTTTCAGGCATCGTCCTCGGAGCGCTCTGCGGCGCAGGAGCCCTCGGCAGGCCCAATCTCTTCCTGCTCATCGCCGCGGCTCTTCCCGTCTGGCTGTGCGCGAAGCATCGCGGCCGGCGCACCGGCCTGATCCCCGCCGCCGGCGTGCTCGTCGGAGCGGCGATTCTTCTCACGCCTTCGATCGTCCATAACGCACAAGCCACGGGACGCTTCGTCCCCGTGACCGCCCAGGGGGGAATCAACTTCTATCTGGGGAACCGCTCGGGAAGCACCGGCTTCTTCCAGGGGCTCGACGGCGCGCGGATGAACGCCCGCGGAATTCTCGATGAAAGCAAGGCGATGGCCGAAGCGGAAACGGGACGGCGAATGACGCAATCGGAGGCCTCGGATTACTACACGCGCCGCGCGCTCGCGGATATCCGCTCCGATCCGGCCGGATGGTTCCGGCTCCTCGCGAGAAAGCTCGGGCTTTTCCTGAACGGCGTCGAGCTCTACGACGTGCCGAACGTCTTTTTCGAAGAGAGATCGTGCGGTGTTCTCAAACTGCTCTTCCTCCCCTTCGCCGTGATCGCGCCGCTCGGCGTCTGCGGGCTCGTCGTGCTCTTCCGAAACGGGAGAAACCGGAGCGTCGTATCGTTGTTCCTCGGATGCGCCGTTCTCTCGGTGCTTCTTTTTTACGTCAACACACGCTACCGGCTGCCGGCCGTGCCGATTCTCATTCCGCTCGCCGCGTATTTCGCCGTCTGGATCGCGCGCTCCGTCTCGGGCCGCCGGGTGAAACGTGCCGCGATCATGGCGGCCGCGGCGGCGGCGCTCTTCTTCCTCGTCTCGCACAGGGGCGTGGTGAAGGTGAACCACAGCGCCGCGTACGCCTTCCTCGGGAACCATTACGTCGCGATGAAGAACGAGCCGAAGGCCGAGGAGGCTTTCGCCGAGGCGTACCGCCTCGATCCCGGCAGGATCGAGGCGACGCTCAACTACGCGAGAATACTCGGCCAGCGCGGGAAGAGCGTCGAATCGGCGGGAATGTACGCGCGCGCGTACGATCGCATGCCCCGTTTTCCCCGCGTCGCCGTCGAGTACGGTCTCGCCCTCGCGCGTCTCGGCCGCCGCGAAGACGCAAAGTCGCTCTTCATCGAGGCCGCGTCGTCCAACCGGCCGCAGGACCGCAGCGCCGCCTGCAGGATCCTCGCGAAAATCGCTCTCGAGGAGAAGAACCGCGGCGAAGCGATCCGCTGGATAAAACGCGTGCTCGAGAACGAGCCGGGAGACGCCGAAACCGCCGGAATGCTCAAGCGGCTCGAAGGCGCCGGCCCGCGCTGAGATTCATCGCAGTGCGATTTCACCATTCATCATCTCCGCGCGAGATACACGACCGCGATGCCGTCCGTGAGCCGCTCGCATCGGACATCCTCGAATCCGGCGTTCTTCAACCTCTCATTCACGCGAGCGGGCGGATCGAAAACCCTGATTGATTCGGCGAGATAGCGATGAGGTCCCGCGGTGCCGCAGATGATTCTCGCGCCGAGGGGCATAATCCTGAACGAATAGAAATCGTAGAGGCGCCGGAACCACGCGTGGACCGGCATGGAAAACTCGAGAATCATGAGCCGTCCCCCCGGCTTGAGGACCCGACACATCTCGCTCAGGCCCCGATCGAGATGGACGAGGTTCCTGATGCCGAATCCCACCGTTATCGCGTCGAATACCGCGTCGGGGAAGCTCATGCGTTCGGCGTCCCCTTCGACAAAGAGGACGTTCCCGGCGAAGCGCGAGCGCTCCGCCTTCGCGCGGCCGGCGCGCATCATCTGCCTGCTGAAATCACAGACGATTACGCGCCCATGGGGCGCGACACGCGCGGCAGCGAGCATGCCGAGATCGCCGGTCCCTCCGCAGACGTCGAGTACCAGATCGCCGTTCTTAAGGGCGAGCCGATCGATTCCCCGTCGTTTCCAGTGAAAATGAAGCCCGAAGCTCAGGAGCGCATCGGCGAGATCGTATCTGCGCGCGATCGCGTCGAACTGCCCGCCGACGAGCCGTCTCTTCTCGGAGGCGCTGACGAGCCTGTAGCCGAAGGAAGCATCTTCGCCGCCGGTGCTCGCGCGCGGGTCTTTGGAGGAATCGTTCGGTGCGCTCATGGCGCGGAGACTACGTGAGGGTACGGGAGAAGTCAAGAATGCCGGGAAAACCGATCGGAAGCGAGCCCCGTCGAGTCAGCGTCCCGATCCGCCGGCGGAGGACGCGGCGGGCGCCGGATGCAGCACCGCGCGCAGAGCGCCGTCTCGCCACTCGAGCGTCGCGTTCTTGAGATCCAGCGTCACTCCCGGCAGCTCGAGCCGGACCGGAGCCGGGGAGGCCGAGCCTATCCGCCCCGCGCCGGCCAGGCGCTCGATCTCCGCGGGCGCGATATCGCTCTCGAGCCGGAATCGCACCAGCCGCTCCCGCGTATCGCGCAGCAGCGGGAGCACGAAGCTTTCGATCAGCTCCGAATCGTCGGCGAAGAGCACTGCGATCGGCACCTGATCGAAGATCGTGCGCGTCGAGTCGACCGCTGTGATCCCGAACGGCGTGAACGCCAGCGAGACCTTGCTCGAGGCAAGCCTCGAATAGTCGACGACGATTCCGGTGCCGGGACCGTGCTCTATCGCGTCGACCTTCGCCTCGGCGTCGCGCCGGCCCTCGTCGCGCAGCCGAAGCTTGGCGGCGAGCAGCTTCGGGTAGAGCGTGTCCGCGCGCGCCTCGTTCAACGCGCTCGCCAGCTCCTCCGGCGCCGGGCGGAGCGCCTCTCTCGCCAGCGCCGTCAGCGAACCGCCACCGGCGATCAGGTCACGCTTCCAGGTCGGGCTCAAACGATCGAGCATCACGCCGATCGCCATGCCGGAGTAGTAGAGCCGCATGCGTAGCGGCGCGGTGCCGTAGGGCGCGTTGTTGACGTTCACCTCGCCGCGCAGGTGAAGAACCATCCGCGCGACCAGCGCGCGTCGCCGGTCTGACAGATCGCGGTAGCCGCGGAAACCTTGCGCGCGTTCCAGCGCGGCGCTCGGAGTGCGACCCTCGAGCACCTGGAACAACCGGTACTCCGTGTATGTAGCCATTCCCTCGCTGAATTCGACGCCGTCCTCGTACTCGAGCGCTCGCGCCGGCAAGAACGAACGGCGATGCTCGCGCACCGCGAGCCAGCGCAGCGCCGCCGCGCGGAACGCGGCGTCGTCGTCCGCCGCGAGCGCTCCGGCGAGCGCCGCGGCCTCGAGTCCGAAACCTACGTTGTTGTCCACCGACAGGACCGGATACCAGAGAAGCAGCATCTCGTTGGCGCCGCGATCGGGCGCCGCCCGGTCCTCGTACACGTGGAACGCCTCGTGCACGATCAGCGCGAGCTGATCGTACGGATCCGTCGCGAGGCTCCTCAGCTCCAGCGCGCGCGCCTTTTCGGCCGCGGGGCGCGGATCTTCGAGCAGCGCGGCTACGTTCTGACGCAGATTCGAGAGAGGATCGGCGACAACGAGCGTCCGCACCCCGGCGACGTCCATCGCCGTATTTTGGCCGTCCGCTTCGATGAGCGTGGGCCCGTTCTTCACGAACATGGCCGCGCCGGGGAAGCGGAGCGGGCCGTCGTAGGGCACGAATCCCTCGGGCGGATGAGGATGGCCGATCAGCACGTCCTGTTGGCCCGGCAGGTAGAGCAGCAGCGGAGTGTCGCTCGCGTTCCAGAGCGGCCACACCGGATTGTCGGAGCGGGCGATGATCCCCCACACCTCCGCCGCGGCGTCCACGAGCAGCGGACTCACTCCGAGACCGGGCGGAGGAACCGCCTCGCCTGACGGCGAGGCGTGCGATCCGGCGGCGAGCAGGAAAACGAGCGGCAGAAACGCATACACGCGACGGCGGCGAAGATGCGGCATGAGGATCCTCCTCCCTGGATCTGCACGGCGCCTAGACCAGGAATCTGAAATAGACGAACGCCGCGATTCCCGCCGGCAGCAGATAATAGGCGAATCGATGGAACGCGCCTTTCGTCAGGATTCCGATGAGCAGCTTGAGGGCGACGAGACCCGCGAGGAACGCGGCCGCGGCGCCTATCGCGAGCGGCGCGATCGAGCCGCCGCTCAATACGCCCGGCTCCTTCACAAGCGTCAGCACGAGCGCTCCGAGGATCGCGGGGATCGAGAGCAGGAATGAATACTCGGCCGCCTCGGCGAATCCGACGCCGAGAAGCAGTCCCGTCGCGATCGTCCAGCCGCTCCGGGAGCAGCCGGGAAGGATCGCGATCGCCTGAGCCACTCCGATGATGAGGGCCGACTGCCACCCGAGGCTCCCCCGAACCGGGCGCATCCTCGTCATGAGGAGGTAGATCCCCGTGGCGACGAGGAAAGCGGCGGAGAGGCTCGGCGAGTCGAAGGTCGCCTCCACCTCGTCGTGAAAGAGGACGCCGACGATCCCGGCCGGTATCGTCCCGAGGATCACGAGGCCGACGTAGCGCACCTCGTCTCGATACCTGTCGTAGCCGTCCCTCCCCGAGATGGCCGACGCGATGAGCGCCCTGCACAGACGGATCAGCTTCGCCCGGTAGAATATGACCACGGCGCCCAGCGTCCCGAGATGCACCGCGATTTCGAACATGAGCCCCACCCGCTCGTTCCCCTCCCGCGTTCCGAAGAGCGCCTCGAGTATGACGAGGTGCCCGGACGAGCTCACCGGGAAGAACTCGGTGAGCCCCTGGACGACGGCGAGGAGAATGACTATCCATAAGCTCATGTTCATCGAAGCCCTTTCTTCATGCGGCCCGATCTTACCTTCGCGGTCCGAAGTAGAACGCGACGCAGCCGAAGAACATTCCGATCTTGAGGAGCATGCTCACGATCCCGAGCGAGCGCCCCTTGAGGATGATCCCTATCGAAACGAGGAGAATCGGCACGACGCTGAGCAGCATGACGAGCGCGTACGTCGTCCCGTACATCCCGACGAACGCCGGCACGGGGATCGATACGCACAGCGCGAGAAATATCGCGAGCGCCGTCGTGAGCGCCGCGCGCCGCCCCGAAACGATCGGGAAGGTCCTCGCCCCGCATCGCCTGTCGCCCTCGATGTCGTCCGTATCCTTCACGATCTCGCGCCCCATGACGAAGAAGAAGGCGAACGCCGCGGGGATCGCTCCCGCCATGACGTTTCCCCCGGCGTGCGCCCCGAGCAGAAATCCCGAGCCCGCCACGGCAGAGACGAGAACGTTCCCCGCGAGGTACATTCTCTTGAGCCGCCAGCTGTAGATATGGAGAAGCACGACCCAGACGCCGATCCATATCGCGGCGTTTCCCGGAAGCAGGAGCATGAGGAAAACGGACGCGGCGAAGAAGAAAGCGTAGAGCCCGATCGCGGCGTTGACGCTCAGGGCACCCGCGGCGAGAGGCCGCCGGGGCTTGTTGACCCGGTCGATATCGACGTCATAGATGTCGTTGATCGTGTTGCCCGCCGCCGTGGCGAACGCGGCCGCCGCGAAAACGAGCCACGGCCAGCGCGTCGAACCGGTCATGGCGAAGCCGACCGCGACGGAGAGCATCGCCGCCGCGACGTTGTGGGGCCGCATCACGATTATGAGGCTCAGTATCTTGCGCATCACAGGTCCAGAACCACCTCGAGCCAGCCGAGGAGCTGCTTCTTTTGAAAGTCATTGACGCCCGGATCATGAAATCTCATCCACGCGCCCGCAGAAATATAGGATCCATGATTCAGATCATATCGAAGACTCGCCCTGACGAACTTGACATAATGAACGTGGGCGTGCAGGAAAGTGAGATCTTCATCCGCGCCCGGCACCCAGTCGAGGAGGTACCTTTCGCCCGGGATGCTCCCCTTTCCATACATCGTTCGCGCGCCTTCGAGGGTGAGCGCTGTGCGCGAACTCACTCCCAGGGTGGCTTTGATGAATTCGCGGTTCGCGTCAGGTCCCATAGGAGAGCCGAGAAGAGGATTCATATACTCGTCGCCGTTCCCGGCGACGTATTGCGTCTCGAATGAATGCCCATACGTATACTTGGTGACCGCCGTATATCCTCCCGAAAGCTCGATCTCTCTCCCCCATGTCGTAAAGAGCGCATCGGCCGCGACGCAAAGACCGAGCCTGTCGGGGCCGGCATTCTCGTCGCGCTGGTACTGAATGTCGTCGACGAGAAACTGACCGTAGAATAGGAGCCCCCGGCGGAGGGGCACTTTCCAGTCGAACGCCCAGAAGATATTGTCTTCATTCGATGCTTCGTTGAACTGCTGCGCGTAGAAAGCGCCGAGCGGAACGAGATACATGTAGTCGAAGTTCCTGTTCGCGTAGACTACCGTCTCGCTGAAGCCCACGAATGCGCCCCGCGGGAGGGCGACCGAGAGGCGGTGCCCCGCAAGATGTCTCCGGTATTCGCCCGGATCGAGAGACACCTGGACGGCGCTGAGCGCGAATCGCCCGAGCTTGATTCGCCCGCCGAAATGATCGAGTGATCCGGCCGTCCGCGAAAGAATGAGGTCCTCGCGCAGATTGCTTCCCCAATGCAGGTACTCTCTCCCGATGCGTATGTCCCACCACGCGCCGCTCGCGTCGATCGTCGCGCGCTCAAGCTCCGCCGTGAGCCCGTCATAGCTCCTGAGCCTTGCCTCCGGTTTCGCGCCCGTCACATTGTTCCCCCGCTCGGGCGCCATGACGAGCCGGTAGCTCGTTTCCATCGTGATGTTGTGCCCGAAGCCGAGGAGAAGATCGGGGAATAAGAGCCCGTCCGCCTCCCCCTTTTTCTCGTCGACCTTTCTCTGCACGATTCCGCCGATCGCCAAGTCCATCGCGGCGAACCTCTCCTCCTCACGGACCGTATAGACCGGCTTGCTCCATCGATCCTCGGGCCGATCCCGCGTCCCGACGAACTGCTTCACGAGGCGCTCGAGAAGGAACGCGTGCCGCGGCCCGAGCGCGACCCCGCGCGCCTCGACGTTCGCGGCGATCTCGCGCGTATATGCCTCGCATTGATCGAACGTATAGGGAAGAGTCGGTTCGAGGGCGACGAGGCCGCGAAGCTCGAAGGATTTCAGCGTCTCGTACACCCAGCTGTCGGGAGGAATCGTTTCAGCGCGAGCGGCCGGCGCCCTGAGAAGCACGCCAGCGAGAATGGCCGCCGCGCCAATCTTCCATCTCCGCGATTTCATTCGACGACCCGCGTTCCTCCCGGCGTTTCGTCATGCGCCTTGAGCGCGGCGAGCTTGTAATACTCGCGGGCCTTCCGCTTGTCGTCCTGCTTCTCGTAGATCACGCCGAGGCTGAAGTAGACCTTCGAATCGGCCGGATTGATCTCCGTGACCTTCTTGTAATACTCGAGCGCCTTCGACGGCTGCTCGAGCTTGTTGAAGCATTCGCCGACGTAGTAGAGGATCGTCGTGTTCCCGGGGTTGAGGCGCGAGGCGTGCTGGAGGTACTTGAGCGCTTTCCCGTACACTCCCCTGCGGTAGTACAGGAATCCAAGATAGAAAAGCGCGTTCACGTTGTCGTGCTCCATCTTGAGGATGCGCTTGAACTCCTCCTCCGCGTCGTCGAGGCGCCCCTCGTTCATGAGGGCGAGCCCGAGGTTGTAATGTCCCTCGATGCTCGCCGTGTCTATCTCGAGCCCGATGCGAAACTCCTTGATCGCCTGGCCGCGATCCCCCTCTTCGCCGTACAGCGCGCCGAGGTTAAAGTGCGCTTCCGCGCTCTTCGGGTTGTGCTGCACGGCCTTCCGGAACTGAAGCAGCGCCGATTCGCGCTTCCCCTGCAGATCGAGGATATAGCCGAGGTTCGTGTACGACTTCGAATGAGTCGGATCGATGTCGATCGCCTTGCGATACTGCGCTTCCGCTTCTTCGTACTGGTGATTCTTTGTGTGGGCGACGCCGAGGCGATAGTAGCACTCGGGATTGTCCCTCTCGAGCGCGATCGCCTGCCGGTGAAGCTCGATCGCCTCGTCGAGCCTTCCCTGCATTTCGAGAAGCCTTCCCATGCGGTAGACCGGAAGCGCCTTCCGGGGATTCATCGAGCGCGCCTTGCCGTAGCCATCGAGCGCGAGCTCGTAGCTTCCGACCTGTTCGAGAAGCTCGCACGCCTCTTCGAGAAGCTGCTCGTCGAGCTCGTCCGCCTCGATGAGCTCCATGATCACCTTCTCGCCTTTTTTCGGATTCCTGCTCTTGAGAAGATGTCCGGCGAGCTCGAGGATCTCTTCGGGCCGGGCTTCGCCCCCTTCGAATTTTCTCGTCAGGCGGACGACGTCCCGGCTCTCCTCCGCCCCTTCGCCGCGGGCCAGATCTATCAATCTATCCCAACGAAGCACCGCAAACCTCCGGTGTGGAAACGCCAACGGATGCAGCTTTTCCGCAAGGCTAAAGCACTATATCTTGGATGTCAAGATTTTATCGCCCCAGCATGTAGTGGCCCGAACATGGCCCGGCGGGCGGAGAGCGCGAAAGCGGCGGCCGTCATCGCCCGAACATGCCGCCGTAGCCGGGATACCGGTACTGATGATACTCGAGCTTCAGCATGAAGCTCTCGCTCGGCCGGTACGTCAGATCCACGTTCGGCAGGAAGAATTGCGGCTGATCGTATTCGCTCGTGCTCTTGATGACCGAGCCGACGCCGACGTCCCAGTTGAGGCTGATGGAGCTCGAGAGCTTGAGACCGAAGTGCCCCATGTAGTATCCCATCCCGAACGAGTCGCCGCCCCCGACCGAAAAATAGGAGAACCCGGCCGAAGTCGAGAAGCTCAGCCCCGGCACGTGGAGAAACGACGCTCCCGTCTGGGGATTCAGATAATCAGAGAATACGCTCGGCCGCGCCGGTTCGCTCCCGGTCTGCGCGAACGAGGCGACGGAACCGAACACGAGGATCATCGACAGTACGAGAGCCTTCTTCATCATCACGCCGTCACACTCCGCGTCGTTAAGAGATCCCGAATCTTCTCCTTCAGCGGCGCGAGATCGACCGATTTCACGATATACGCGTCCGCCGCCCACGTCTGGAAGTTGTCCCGATAGATCGAGTACGCCGAGTTCAGGATCACCGGCAGGTGCTTCCGCTGCTTGGCGATCTTCATGAGCGCGTCTATGCCGCTCTCCTCGCCGAGCTTGATGTCGAGAATGACGAGATCGGGATCTTCCTTCTCCACCGACTCGAGCGCCTCCGCGACGGAAGACGCGGATATCGTATGGTACCCCTCGCCTCGAAGCTCTTCGCTGTAGAGCTTCCGCACGTTCACTTCGTCATCGACGATCAGTATCTTCGCCATGATCATTCCCCCTATATCTCACAATATAATCAAAAAACCGGAGCCTGCCTAGTGCTCCGGTTTCGATTCTCACATTCTCCCGCGGATGGGGTCAAGTCTTTTTGCGTGCCCCGCGTTCAATCGACGGCGATGTCGATGATGATGTTGAGCTGGATCTCCTTCGCCGCCTCTTCCTTCGAGAGATGAACCGGGACGCGGATCACCTTCTCCTCGACGACTTCGAGACGCGGCCGCGGCTCCGCCTTCGGGCGCTCGACGGCGTCCTGCACCGCGATCTTCGCTTTGAGCTTCTCGACGGGATCGGACACGATGTCCCCCGGCTTCGCCGGACTCGTCGAGGCGTCGCTTCCCTGCGCTTCCTCGCCGTTCAGATCGACGAGGTGGCCGTAATCCTCGTATCCCTCGCGCGTCGCGCCGAGGTCGATCCCCGGGGAACGGTCCCTGTCCTTGAGAACGTTGTCCACGAACTCAGAGACAGACTTGGGCTCCTCTTCTCTCTTCTCCGCGATGCTTCTATAGTCGCTCTCATCTGTCTCTGAGTCGCTTTTCCGTGAGCCCTTCGCGACGACTTCGATATTGAGGTGCTCCTGCTTTCGCGGCTCGCGGGCCTCGCGCTTCCTGTCGGGATCCTTCAGCTCCTCCTGCATACTCTTGAAAACGAGCTTCGCGATGCCCGCGAACGTCTCGTATACGCCGCCCCCCTTGCTCGCCACCGCCTCGAAGCTCGGAACGCCGTCGGGGTTGAGCTCCTTCTCCATGATTTCGCGCTCGAGACGATTCGGAAGATCGCGCTTGTTGAACTGGATCACCCAGGGAATCGTCTTCAGGGTCAATCCGAGATCGTTCAGGTTGTCCTCGAGATTCTGGATCGCTTCCCTGTTCTCCTGCATGCGGTCAGGGGCGGAATCGGCCACGAACACGAGGGCGTCCACGCCTTTGAGGACGAGCTTGCGCGTCGCGTTGTAATAAACCTGGCCGGGCACCGTGTACAGCAGAAAGCGGACTTTCATTCCGTTTATCTCGCCGATGTCGATCGGGAGAAAATCGAAGAAGAGGGTCCGGTCGGTCCGCGTCTTCATCGATACCATCTTGCCCTTGTTTTCGCGCGGGAGCTTCGAATAGATGAACTCGAGGTTCGTCGTCTTGCCGCTGAGACCGGGGCCGTAATAGACGATCTTCGCGTTTATCTCTCCGCCGGCATAATTGAAAACTGCCATACCCCTCCCTTTCGATTCATGCCGGGAAGCTGAAACGCGCGTCGATTCGACAAAACGCCCACCCCGGCAAATCCGATCGAGCGCAAGTACCATGCCACAGCCGGAGGTTGCGGGCGTTTTCTAACATACTACTCCACAGCAAGTTGCAGTGGCTCCCCGAGGTCCGGAGGGCGCGCAGAAAAACGCCCTCTCCCGTAATGAGAAAGGGCGCATGAAAAGTGCAACGTTCGGCGAAGGTGATCCGGTCACCGCCGCTCCCGGCGGGGAAGCCTCACTCGAGTGCGGAACATTCCGCGGTGTCGCAATTGAGGTTGAGATACGTGGTCTGGCCGTCGGCGACGCTGAAGCTCTCCATCCAGCAGTATTTCGTTTCTCCCGAAACGACGACGAGGTTGGATTGCGCTTTTATCGTGTGGCTTCCCGCCGCGATGGGGATGAACCACGCCCGCTCGCTCGAGAACGATCCGACGAAATTGTCGTCGACGAATACCTGGGCATTGAACGTGAGGCAGTTCGGGAAGCCGACCTCCAGACCGGTCTGCTGGGCTTCCGACGTTTTCTCGTTGCAGCCGAAGAACAGGGAAAGTACCAGCGCTATCGATATAAAAGCACCGACCCGGAACATCGATACCTCCTCTGAGATCTCTCGCAATCCCATACAGGACAAGGATCGCCTCTATTCCTGATGGAATCTAACAAATGCGCGGCGGCTTCACAATGGAAAAATGCTCCGTGGAGGCTAGAGCCTCTTCCCGCACCAGGGGCAGTAATGGAAGACGTTCTCGACCTTCCTGCCGCACGGGCAATCGAGCGTGCCCGGGATCTCGTCCCCCCGTGCCTGCTGCAGAGGATTCCGCTGAAGCTCCTTGAGGCGATCGTAGAGCTGCTGCCCTTTCGACAGCACGAACTCGTACTTGCGTTCCGCCATGACGATGACCTTCGGGTGGAGGTCTCCCTTCTCGATGGTCACGCTCGTCACGGCATCGACCCCGATCGTAACGTTCTTGATCCCGAACGAGGCGTCGAACGGAAACACCTGGAAGTAGAGGCATCTGTCGGTGAGCTCGAGCATCCCGCGCGCCGCGATCGGTTTGCTCACGTAATAGATCGCTTTTTGCATGAACAGGGTGGTTTCATTCGAAGTTTGCAACGCAAATCCCCCTTTGAGACGCCGACGCCGGAATGAGCCAGAACCGTGCCATGCCGACGGGAAGCGCGCGCGCCCTTCCCGTCTTCCGTCTCATGGAGCTTGACATCGGCGTTCAGGGAGCCTTATGCTCCCTGAAAACGTGGAACACATTGGAAAGATAACCTTTATGTTGATTGCGGCTCTGGCGAACGCGGCCCCCGCCTCCGTGAGGAGCGGCGTGGCCGGGGTGTGCGCCTTCTTCGACTTCGCGTTCTCCCGGGCGAAGAGACGCAACGTCGCGGAGAACATGGCGACGGCGGGGCTCGCGGCGACGAGCGGCGGTGTTCTCGCTGTTTTCAGGCTGCACGCGACGAACCTCGTCGAGATGTTCGCGTCGAGCGTCTGGGAAGACGACGCCATTCTCGGATGGTGGAGGATCGAGGGGCGCGAGGAGCTCGACCGGGCGCTCGCCGAAGGAAAAGGCGTCGTTCTCGTCTCGGTGCATACGGGGAGCTGGGAGCTCGGGGGCCGCTATCTGCGCGCGCTCGGCTACCGTCTCCACGTGGTCGCCGGAGTTCAGATGAACCGGCTTCTTACGGGCTCGGTCAGGGAAGCGAAGGAAAAACGGGGCATCGAGGTGATCGGCCCGGACGATTCGTCCAGGAAGCTTCTCAAGGCGCTCGCGTCGAACGGCGTCGTCATTCTTCTCGTCGACGGCAACATCTACACGGGAGGCGCGGATCTGCCGTTCTTCGGCAGGGAGACGCGGCTCCCCGACGGTCCGGTGAGACTCTCGCGGGCTTCGGGCGCCCCTATCCTCGGGTGCTGCTGCAGGCGCATGGGAAACAAAGAGCATGTGCTGCACGTCGAGCGCATCATGAGCGAGCGGGAAATCGAATCGCTTCCCGAGCGTGACGCGCTCGCGAAAATGTACGCGACGGTCGAGCGTTTCATCGCCCGGAACGCCGACCAATGGTGCATGTTCAGGCGTTTCGGGGGAGCGTAGCGTATGAAGATCGGCATCGTGACCCAATCGTACTACCCCCGGCCCGGCGGCGTGACGGAGGTGGCCCATTTCTCCGCACGGGAGCTCCGGAAGCTCGGCCACGAGGTCACGGTCGTCACGACGCGCTACACCGGATCGGAGCCCGACGAGCCGGGCGTCATACGGATCGGGCGCAACGTGCTCGTCCCCGTAAACGGCGCCTGGGTCAACATGACGGTCGGCGCGGGGCTCCGCGGCGAGCTGCGGCGCATCTTCGAGCGCGAGCGGTTCGACGTCGTGCACGCGCACTGCCCGCTCGTCCCGACCCTGCCCCTCTTCGCCCTCGACGGCGCGCTTCCCTGGCAGAAAGTGGTCGGGACCTTTCACGCGGCCGCGGACCGCAATTTCTTCTACTGGCTCTTCCGGCGGTATCTCGAAAAGAAAGCGCGCCGGCTCGACCGGCGTATGGCGGTATCGGAGGCGGCCCGGGCATTCGTGAGCTCGTATTTCCCCGGCGACTACGAGATCGTTCCGAACGGGATAGACTGTACGCGCTTCCGGCCGGGCGTCCAGCCGCTCGCGCGGTACCGGGACGGCCGCGTCAACGTGCTCTTCGTCGGTAGAATGGATCCGCGCAAGGGCGTCCCCTATCTCTGCAAGGCGATGCCGCTCGTAGGGCGCGAGCTCGGCGGAAACGTCCGCTTTCTGATCGTCGGCGAGAAGGGGCTCCGCGCCACACTCTGCCCACGCCCGTCCGACCTTCACGGCGCGAAGCTCGAATGGATCGGACGCGTATCCCCCGAGGATCTGCCGGGGTATTACGCGACCGCCGATATCTTCTGCTCCCCGGCCACGGGACAGGAGAGCTTCGGGATCGTGCTCCTCGAGGCGATGGCTTCGGGCGTGGCGATCGCGGCGTCCGACATCCCCGGCTATCGAACGATTCTGGATCCGTCCCGCGAGGGAATCCTCATTCCGCCTCGGGACCCCGCGGAGCTCGCGCGGGCGATCGTCTCCCTCGCGCGCGACGCGTCCCTGAGGCGCGAGCTCGGAGAGGCGGGCAGGAAGAAGGCCCTTCGGTACGACTGGCCGGTCGTCGTGCGCCGGCTCGAATCGGTATACCTCGACGCTCTCGGCGTCCGCGATGCCGGGCGCGACCCGGAAACGATCCGCTTCACGCGAGCGTGCCCGTGAACGAAACGACGCGCACGCAGCTTCCCGTCGTATTCTTCACGATGTTCTGGTCCGCCCAGGCCGTATCCCTCTTCGGCGACCGGCTCAACAACTTCTCGATGATGGCGATCATCAACAACTTCTCCGACGATCCTTCGATGACCCTCTCGAAATTCTATCTCGCGATGACGCTCCCGCTCTTTCTCCTCGCGCCCTTCATCGGAACGCTCGTCGACCGGCTCAACAAGCGGTGGATCCTCGTCCTGACGGATCTCTGCAGGGGCGCTCTCGCGTGCACGATCCCCTTTCTTTTCACGCGGACGGGGGATTTCTTCCCCGTCATGGTCGTCGTTTTCCTCACCTCGACGGGCAATCTCTTTTTCATGCCCGCGAAGTCCGCCCTCATCCCGGAGCTCGTCTCCCGGGAGCAGCTCCTCCAGGTGAACTCGATTCTCTGGGCCGCGGGGATCGCCGGAGTCATCGGAGGCTTCCTCGGCGGCGGGATCATCTACGACTTCTTCTCGTGGTCCACGTGCTTCTATCTCGACGGAGCGAGCTACTTCATCTCCGCTTCGCTCCTTCTCGGAATCGCCGTCCATGGGA
Organism: uncultured bacterium; assembly: GCA_963747385.1. Taxonomy (GTDB): domain Bacteria; phylum Krumholzibacteriota; class Krumholzibacteriia; order Krumholzibacteriales; family Krumholzibacteriaceae; genus SSS58A. The sequence continues at coordinate 60,481 of CAVVEY010000008.1, forward strand.
TGAGGAGCCGTGCTTCCGGACCGCGCGAGAAAACCTATCATCCCGATCTTCCCAAGGCGCTGCTCGAAGGGGCGCGCGCGATCCGCAACACCCCTCTCATGCTCCGGCCGCTCGGCGTCCAGAGCCTGCTCTATGTCGCGGGAGGAGGCTTTTCGGTTCTCGCGCTCCCGATGATCAAGGAAATCTCGCGCCCGGGAAGCTCGCTCCCGCTCAGCGCCGCGGGGCTTTCTCTCGGCGTCGGGATGGGCGTCGGCTCGCTCGTCTCGAGCCGGCTCAAGCTCGGCACGAAATCGAAGGAGCGCTTCGAGGCGGCGTTCTTCGCGCTCTTCGTTCCGGCGACGCTCGCGATCTCCCTGGGCGGCGGTCTCGGGGCGATCGTCGCCGGCGCGTTCATCGGAGGCGCGGCGGCGGCCCCGCTCCTCGTCATCGCGGAGTCGGAGCTTCAGCGGGACATCGCCGACTCGGTCCGCGGCCGGGTTTTCGCGTTCCGCGAGATCGTCACGAAGAGCTTTTTCATCACGTCTTCCTTCCTCTTCTCCTGGCTCGCGGGATTCGCGGGCAAAAGGGCCCTCCTGCTCAGCCTTGGTCTTTTTCTTGCATGTGCAGGGATTCTTTGGATAACCACGATCGGGGGTTCAGGATGCAGATCACCGAAAAAATCTTGAGAGAAGTTTTCAACCGCCTGCTCAACACCGAGCCGAACGACGAGGTCGTCAAGAAGCTCACGCTGGTGGTCGACGGGATGATGGAGAAATTCCAGGGCACCTTCGAGCTCGATACCGTGCAGAAGCAGAACACGTTCCGCGCGATCGTCTGCAGCATGCTCGTGCACGGCTGGGGCATCGGGATGCATCCGTTCAACCACCCCGACGCGAACCTCGACGGAGTCCCTATCGACGTGCGCGTGAGCAAGGACATCCTCATCCCGCTCGAGCACATCAAGGCGCTCCGCTACGTTCAGAAGGACGAGCACGGCAGGGTCAGAAAGGTCCTCTTCGAGCCCGACCAGGACGAGCGTGTCCGGGGCCATATCGACAAGCTGCTCGATAAAATCGCCCGCGAGAAATGGGGAGACAGCCAGAGCTAGGCGCTGCAGAAGGGATTGGTCTTTTCCATCTCGAGGAGGCGCCCGCCTTCCTTGAAGACGACCCGGTCCATGAGCTCGCGCATGAGATAGATCCCGCGGCCCGACGGCTTGCCCAGGTTCTCCTTCAGCTTCGGGTCCGCCGTTTCGTCCGGCTGAAAACCCTCCCCCTCGTCCTCCACCTGAACGAAGAACCGGTGCGAGCTGACGTAGATGCGCACGTGCACCTTGCGATCCTCGCGATTCTTGTTGCCGTGCACGATCGCGTTGCTCAGGGCCTCGTCCATGACGAGCGGCAGGTTGACCTTGCTGTCCTCGGGGGAAAACCGAATTCGTCGGCGAGAAACGAAACGAGGCGGTTCACGCCGAGGATGCGGGAGAGCTTGCTCGGCATGAGAAAATCGAGTCGCGCCTGTCCCTCCCTGATGACGTCTGCGCTTTTCGGGAACGGGATCTGGTCATGGCAGCGGCCGTTCAGAACCTGCTGGACGTCCCCCTTGCCGAACGGGGGCTGGAGCACCGCGTTGACGCCCAGGGCGAGGTACGTGAGGTAGTCCTTCTCGCTGCAATCCCTCGCGACGACGTAGAGCGGCGCTTCGAGGCGCGCGAGGCGCACGAGCCTGGTTTTCTTGGAATCGAACTTCCTCTTGGGAAGAAAGATGAGCAGGTTGGGGCGCTCGTCGGGATCGGCCTTGACCCCCTTGAGGAACCGCGCGAAGGTGTCGTATTCCTTGACGGAAACGCCGTCGGGCAGCTTCGCCCCGGCGAAAAACTCGTCGCGCAGCTCGGGCTGCAGATTCAGGATATCGAGAGAGATTCCTTCCACGCTCACGATCAGAAGACCTTCTGCCCGTCGGCCAGAATCTCGTTCAACGCCTCGCGAAAGTAATCGGTCGACTCGACGACGTTGGGACCGATCTTCTCCTTGTAAGCCTCCCACGCTTTCTTGATCTCGGGACCGAGGACCGTCATGAGCTCGCCGCTCGCGAGCCCACGGTCCCTCTTATCCTTGTTGTAAACGAGAATATCACTGACGAAGACGCGTGCCAATCTCTTTGAGCGCTCTTTTTTCTTGCGCGCATCGGGATCCTCGACCACGCGCTCCGCGACGGCCGCGGGCTTCTCCTCGATGACGGCCTCTTCCTCCATCTGCGGGGACATGCGCCCGGCGAGAGCCGAAAGGGATCGTTCGAGCGAATCCCATTCGCCCTTCTGCGACTCGACGACCGGCGCCTCGTCCGTGAAGGTTCCCGAGGAGATTTCGAACACCGACCTGTCGACGGCCGGCATGAGCCGCCAGACGAACCGGCACTTCGGACATCTCACGCGGATACCGCTCGCGGGCACCTTGTCGTCCGCGAGAAGATATTTTGTGTCGCATCCATCGCATGTGACGATCATCGTTCCGATCCTCCGGATGAATTTCCCTGCCGGGTCCCCCTAGAGCTCCAGTTCCTTCGAGATGCCGCGCATCGCCTCGATCGAAACGGAGAGGAACTCGTGCAAATCGAGACCCAGCTCGCTACAACCTGCAATCGACTCGCGGTTTGCGCCGGCCGCGAACCGCTTTTCCTTGAATCGTTTTCCCACGAAGTCCGCGTCTATACCGGCGACGCTCTTCGAAGGATGCATGAGGGCGGATGCAACTATTAAGCCAGTTACCGGATCGATACAGCATATCGCCTTTTCCATAAGGGAGTTGCGCGTTCGGTGCCCCGCGTGGGCGAGGATCGCGTCCTTCGCCTCCGCGGGAACGTCCAGACCCTCGAGCATCTCGACCGTGAGGCGTCCGTGGCGGTCGGGCGCATCCGCCGTCCGCTCGTAGTCGAGGTCGTGGAGAAGCCCGGCGAGCCCCCAGATATCCTCGCTCTCGCCGAATCGCGCGGCCATCGCGCGCATGATCGCCTCGACGGCGAGCGTATGCTTGATGAGATTCTTCTTCGAGAGATTGGCGTTCACGAGATCGAGCGCATTCTGTCGCGAGAGCATCGGTTGCCTCCTTCGACGCGGCCGCGGCGGGCGCATCGCCTTTTCGCGGCGCCTCAGCCGATCTCGGCCAGCTCCATTTTCGGTTTGTACGACTCCCTGAAATACGCCGCGAGCGCCCTGTTCTCGAAATGCGAGAGCCCGGGATCGCGCTCGAGCAGGCGTTCGCTCTCGTTCCACGACAGCTCGACGAGCTCGCGGTCGCTCAGCGGATTGATGAGCTTGAACTGCGGGTAGCCCGACTGCCGGTGGCCCCAGATCTCGCCGGGCCCGCGGAGCCTGAGATCCTCCTCGGCGACCTTGAATCCGTCGTCGGTCGAGGCGAAGAACGAAAGGCGCGCGCGGGCTGTCTCGCCGACCTCGCCGCTCAGGAGCAGGTAGCATGCGCCCTCGTTTCCGCCGCGGCCGACCCTCCCGCGGAGCTGATGGAGCTGCGCGAGGCCGAATCGCTCCGGATTGTTCACGATGAGGATCGAGGCGTTCGGAATGTCGACGCCGACCTCGATGACGGTCGTCGTCACGAGGCCGAGTATCTCCCCGCGCCTGAAGAGACCGATCGCCTTCCCCTTCTCCTCGAAGCTCATGCGCCCGTGGAGGAGGCCGAGCGGGAAGTCGGCGAACTCCTCCCTCTGAAGCCTTTCGAACTCCTCCGTCGCCGCGAGAAAATCGCTTCCCTCGCTCTCCTCGACGAGCGGGTAGAGGATGAACGCCTGCCGTCCCGCCCTGAACGCGCCGCGCAGCTCCTCGTAGATCCGCTCGCGGCCTTCGGCGGAGACGATCCCCGTCCGCACGATCCGCCGCCCGCCGGGAAGCTCGTCGATGATCGAAAGGTCGAGATCGCCGTAGACCGTCTGCGCGAGGCTCCGCGGTATCGGTGTCGCGGTCATGACGAGAAAATGCGGGAGCATATCCCCCTGCCCGAATTTCGCCCTTTGCTTCACGCCGAACCGGTGCTGCTCGTCGATGACGGCGAGCCCGAGCTGCTTGAAGGAAATGCCTTCCTGGATGAGCGCGTGCGTCCCGATCACGAGGTCGATCTCTCCGGCGTTCACCTGCTCGTGAATGCGCTTCTTGTCGGCCTTCGGCGTCGAGCCGATGAGAAGCTCCATGCGGATCCCGAGCCCCTCGCACAGCTCGCGCGAGCGCTCGTGATGCTGGAGCGCGAGGATCTCCGTGGGCGCCATGAACGCCGCCTGATAGCCCTTGCCGAGGGCGAGCATCGTCGCGGCGAGGGCGACCACCGTCTTCCCCGATCCGACCTCTCCCTGGAGAAGCCTGTTGAGCCCCCCCTTTTCGACGTCGGCGCGGATCTCGTCGAGCACGCGCCTCTGCGCCCCGGTGAGCTCGAAGGGAAGCCCCGCGAGAAAGCGCTCGAGGAGCGGATGCGGCGCGGCGACCGGCGGCCGCTGCTTCTTGCGCGTGAGGTTCTTCCGCCTCTCCTTGATGAGGAGGTGCAGGAAGAAAACCTCCTCGATCTTGAATCGGCGGCGGGCGCGCTCGAGCGTCTCGTAGCTGTCGGGATAATGCGCCTGACGAAACGCCTCCTCCCGCTCGGGCACGTCGAATCTCCGCAGCAGGCCGTCGGGAAGAATCTCGCGGATCTGGCCGGCGCATTTCTCGAACGCCGCCATCACGATCTTCCGCATCATTCGTTGGGATATGCCGGCGGTGAGCGGGTAGACGGGGACGATCCTCCCCGCGTGGAGAAGCGATTCGGTGAGCTCTCCCCCGATGATCTCGTACTCGGGAGAGACGATCTGTTTCTGGTCCCGGTAGAGCGCGAGCTCGCCGCTCACGACGACGCGTTCCCCCTGCTTGAAATATTTCTCGAGGTACGGCTGATTGAAGAACACGAGGTTCACGACGCCGGTCTCGTCGCCGACCGCGACGGTGAAGACCTTCTGGCCGCGGCGGGCCCTTCGCATCGAGATCGCGAGAATGGTGGCGATGAATGTGGCGCTGGCGCCGATGGGCAATTTCCCGACAGGGACGAGGTCGCGCCGGTCGTAGTAGGCGCGGGGAAAATGCGATATGAGGTCTTCGACGGTCGTGATGCCGAGGCGCTCGAGGAGCACCTGCCGGGCTGGGCCCACCCCCTTGATGAATTGGCTGCTCTCCTCGAGCAGCCCCGTCCGCCTCTGCCGGTTCTCCATATTTAGCTTGCCAAACCCTTCACTTTCATATACATTAATCGAGCTTTTCGGTTATCAGGAGGATAGCAGATGTCGAAAGTTTGCGCCATATGCGGGAAAAAGCCGGGAACCGGACACACGGTCAGTCACGCCAATAACCTGACCAAGCGCCGGTGGCTTCCCAACCTGCAAAAGATACGCGTCGAGATCGACGGAACTCCGCAGAGAGCATACGTTTGCACGCGCTGCATCAAGGGCGGCGTCAAGAAGGTCTAGAGCCCGCTCTCTCACGGAGCCCCCGCGGGGCCGCCCCGCTCCATCGCCTCGAAGCGTTTGAAGAGTGTTCCTCGACGCACGGGACCCGAGATCGCCTCCCACGGGAAGGCAGTCTCGGGCCCCTTCTTTTCGTGCGGAAAATTCGCGTTCACGCCGGCTTCGGCGAGCGCGCGCTTCCACGACAATCCGCCTTCTATATGATGCACGATCGCGCGGCCCACGCGCTCGTCCCCCGTCGAGAAGAGCGCCTGCCTGAGAGCGGAGCGCGCCGATTTGATCTGCACGCGAAGCCCGAGCCGCCGCAGCATCTTCTCGACGGCGCGCTGGCGCCCGGCGATCTCTCGCTCTTCCGGCATCGCCCAGAACTGGAGAGGCGTCCAGGGCTTCGGGACGAGCGGATTCACGTGAACGGAGAATCCGCGGCCGCCGATCGCTTTCCTGAAGCGCTCCATGAAAACTTCCGTCTCGGCGAGAGCGGCGTCGTCATCCCCCGGACAGCCGATGAGAAGATACAGGGTGAAATGCGAGACACCGGCCGCGCGGAGCTTTGCCGCGGCGTTGAAATAGACCTCGTCCGGCACGCGCTTCCCGAGGGCGAAACGCACGCGCTCGCTTCCCGACTCGGGCGCGAGGCTCACGCTCGCCGTGCCGATGCTTCCCACGAGCGCCGCTTTCTCGTCGTCGAGATCCTCCGCGCGGAGCGAGCTGAACGACACGCCTATGCCCTTCGACGCGAGCAGCTTCACGATCGATACGAAGTCGGGATTCGCGGCGACTGCCGTGCTCACGAGCCCGATCTTCTTCACCGCGGGGTGGAGATTCTCGACGAGCTCCTCGAATGCGGGAAGCGGCATAAATCGGAACGGCCGGTAGATCGACGTCGCAAGGCAGAACGCGCAGACGCCGGGGCAACCTCGGCCCGACTCGACGAGCATCGTATCGGGGAAGACGCTCTCCGGAGTGATGATGACGGACCTCGGGAAATGCGAAGGCGAAACGGGCTCCCTGAAGCTCACGCCCGCCCGGGAGCATCCGGGCACGAGCATCCCGGGGATTCTCGCGAGGGCTTGGAGGAGCGTGCCCGGCTCGGCGGGGCTCCGACGCTCTGCTTCACCCTTCCCCATCTCTTCGAGCTCGCGAACGATCTCCCCGAGCGTCTCTTCCCCCTCGCCGAGGGCCATCGCATCGACGATGTCGACGAGGGGCATCGGATTCGCGCTCACCGCGGGGCCGCCGGCGATGACGAGGGGCCGTCCGGCGCGCTTCTCCCGCAGGGCAGGCACTCCCGCCTCGTGGAGCATCCGCACCACGTTGATGAAATCCTCTTCGTAGGAGATCGAGAAAAGGATCGCCGCCATTGAGGAAATGCTCGATCCGGTTTCAAGCGTTACCGGAGATGTATCGGCAAATACTCTATCGACAAGCAAATTAGCAGACTCCCGCAGACCCCCATAGAGAAAGTGAAACCCGAGATTCGCTATGCCGGTGCGATAGGGAGCCGGATATGCCGCGGCAACCCGCAGCGATCCCCGCTCCGGTCTTGGGAGCCTCTCCAGGAATATCTCTTGTTGCACGGCTGAGCTCATGGCCTTTGGCAGACTCTCTTGAATAGATTCACTGGGGGTTTTCAGTCCCCCGAGGCAGGTCAGACAACTTATATACTGTTTCGCCCCGGAGATGGGATACGTTGAGAACTACTGGAACCTGGGATTTACGATATTGGTAAACTTGGATCCAAATTGATATGAAATTCCAACAGAGGCGGCATATGAGTATTGCGTGGCAAGTTGCTGACGCTTGAGTAGAATATCTTCTTCTGATGCCCCTCTTCGTTGAAGCTCGATTTGATTGTGAATGGCTGAATACGATCCGCTGAAGTTGGCTGAGAGGCCATTTGAGATTCGCAGAGAAACGGTCGATCTTAATGTCAATTTGTTCAGACCGAAATCGTGCAAGTAGCTTTCCCCTATCAAGTCACTCCCTATTGTTCCCCAGTTCTCTTTGACATCGAGGCTTATAGATAATACCTGTTGATAGAGATGCTCTTCAGTCACGAAGTAGATCGTTTCTTCCTTGTATCTATTGAACAAGTATCCGATCCTGTACATCACTCTGAAATCTCGGTGCGTCGATTGAGAGTAGGGAAAGATATCGTATTCCACAGCCGGCTCGAGGGATGCTGACATATCAATATTGTAATAGACCGAACTTGAAAGCTCACCATATGCGCCAACCGACCAATGATCGCCCAAGCTTTTCACGGCTAGCCCCTTGAAACCATTCTGTCTTGAAATACTCGTCACCTTCCTCTGCCCGATATTGTATTCATTTCTGCGATCATTAGTGAAAATGATGAGAGAGACCTTATATGCAGAAGTAACACGATCAGCGGTGATGCCCCCGTCATATTCTATTTGGGTGCTCGAATTCTGCCCCGACGTGTTGAAGCTCGCGCCTATTCCAAAAACCCAATAATCCCACCCATCCCTCGCCCCTGCGAGCGTGGATCTTTTCTGATAGGTGATCCTAATTCCCCTCGCTTCGGGAGTCCGGGAGACGTAACGGATCAATCCGAGCTTCAATACCCGGACTATTTCGGACCGGGTATACTGCTCGGTGTCCTGGTCTCTCGTAATGCATGTGAGGGTGTCGTTGACACCGGAGAATTCCTCGAGGCCGGTGAGGGTGATCGTGTATTCGGTTGCACTTCCCCCCGTCCCCTGCCTCGTCATGAGGATATGGACTTGAGCTTGTTCTCTATCGCGAACATAGTTCACATAGGGAATCTGCTCTTTTATATAATCTTGATAACTGGACACATCCAAAAACACTCGTAGCCCCTTCTCCACGACCACGCCCTTTCCTGCTCCTGTAACTTGTGAGAAGACTGCACGGGACATGAGCGTAGAGGAGATAACCATCAATAGACTCAGGCTCACCTTCAAGCTACTTCTCTTCGACACGCCTCACCCCCTCCTTTCGTCAACTGACAGGCAGCGCCACTGCCTCTCTGAACCGCCAACTTCCTCAATTGGCCTGCCGATGAGCAGATATCCCCAGAGCACCCTTCTTGTCTACGGATATAGAGCTTGACCTTCCCCTCGAGACTGTTTGTTCTTTCTGAAAATTACGATATCCTGGAGCCCTTAGCCAGACTTTTCTTCCGGGTCCCCGGGGTCCTTCACGTCCTCATTACATCAGATCAGCAGCCCATCGCATTCAGTGGGGGCCGTTTGCTCTGCAGTCAGTGCACTACTCCTTAACGACCTCGCTTGCGCCCGTCTGACCGGAGCCCCCCAGCAACTCCGCTAATGCCCGCTCTCAACCCGATTCACTATTTCCTATTGACAACAACACGATCAGTCTCTCCCCTCATATCGCAAGCGGCTCTCGATCTCTTCATGAGAATTAGGGCTCTCCATTCCGATGAGGAAGTTGCTAAACAACCCATTCGATTTCCTGCGACAATTCTCGGGATGAGATGCCCTGTACTCCCAACCGGCCCCGCCCCTATAGTTAGGAGGTGAGATGAATGAAGGCAACGAAAAGAACATTGTGCCTTGCCGCGTTTTCTATTTTCGCCTTGATCTCTTGGGCGTTTATCGCGAGTTTCGTCCACCACGAAGTGGCCAAGGCGTCAAGCTCCTGCTATTGTATCGATGTCGAACTCTGCAACGGTTGCGGCGAGTGCATTGATGCGTGTCCCGACTGCCTTTGCTGGAACGAAAGTCAAACGCATCCCGTTTTCTGCGTTCCGAATGACTGTGGCAATCCCGACGGAGCCTTGAAGCTCTGCGATGTGAACGAGAACTCGTGTGTCGCGGAAGCGGCCGACTACTGTTGGTCGGAGGCGCTGCATCCCTGTGCAGAATAGACTCCATCGAGGGGCGTGGCAGAATGATGCCACGCCCCCCTTAACGTTTTGCAATACTGCCACCTAGCAGAGAGTTAACTTCATTGTTTTCGTAGCCTAGTCCACGGGCTCGCGCGGAGTCCCATGCATACATACCTTATTCAGGGTTTACTCTTGGGTCTAACGATGGGGACAACGTGTCTTGTAACGTGCGGCCCAATCTATGGACCCTTTCTGATGCAGCGCCAGAGAGGAACGCAACGTATCTTACTAGCGCTTATGGAGCTCTGTGCTGGTCGATTCGTGGCGTATGCAATATTCGGTGCTTTCGTTGGGCTGATCGGCACAAAAGCAACCTTGCTTCATCGACCTATCTTCACTTTTATTGCATATTCTCTAGCCGCCGCGTTTCTAGTAGCTTCGGCGCTAGCCAGTAATCAGTTCGAAAAGGGCTGTATTTCCCGGCGCTGGGCAAGATACATCACCCGCCCCTTCATCTTGGGCGCCATTACGGGTATCAATCTCTGCCCCTCATTTCTCGTCGCCACGACAAAAGCCGTCCTGCTTGGAGGAATATGGGCTGGTATGCTCTTCTTCATGTTCTTTTTCGTAGGGACAAGCTTCTACATGCTTCCTCTCTGTGTCTTCGGAATACTGGCGGGGAATAGGATCTTGCGCATTGTATCTAGAGTCGCGTCTATCACAGTGGCAATATGGCTAGCCACTTCTGCGGTCTTAATCCTTAAGAGATTCTGACGCTGTGAGATAGACCAAGGGTCCTAGCGCGACCCGGCGGGATGGAGCGGCATCTCTTGGGAGCAATTGACGTTCCTAAGGAAGGCAAGAGACGTCTCGCTAATAGCGAGCACTACGCGCACCCCCGGCTCAGCGTGCCTCGAAGTCGAGGGGACCGCGCCCGAAGAGATTGCGCGCGAGGACGTTCTCGGGATCGTGCTCGACGAGCTTCTTGAGGAGCGCCTCGGCCTCCGCCTCGCGCCCCTCGTTCCGCAGCGTCAGGGCGAGCGAGAGGTTCGCCTCGCTGTACTCGGAGTTCACCTCGAGGCTCTTCCGGTAGAAACGCTCCGCCGCCGCGAGCTCCCCGCGATAGAACTTGATGTCGCCCAGAATCTTGAAGAGATCGGCGAAATCGGCCGCAGGCGGATCGAGAATCTTCTCCGCGCCCTCGTAATCGCCCTTCCCGATCATGATGTGGGCGAGCTTCTCCTTCGCGCGGAGGAAGCGGGGATTGATATCGATCGCGTGCCTGAAGAATCGCTCCGCGTCGGCGAGCTTGTCCATGCGCAGGTAGCATTCGCCGAGGAAATAGAGCACGTCGGCGCTCTCTCCGCCCGCGTCGAGGATATCCTTGAGAACGACCATCGCCTCCTCGAGATTCCCTTCGCGCAGATGCACGAGAGCGAAGCTGAGGTCCACGGCGCCCTTCTTCTCCTCGTGCTTCGTCGCGTCGGAGAGATACTCGATGGCGCGTTTCCGGTCGCCGAGCGCGTAGAGAAGAAGCCCGTAGTAGTAGCGCGCCTTCGAGTACGCGGGCGAGAGGGCGAGCGATTTTTCGAGGGCGTTTCGCGCCTTGTCGAGCTCGCCGAGATAGAAGTAGGTCGCCCCGAGATAGCACTGCAGATCGGAGTAATCGGGCTTGATCGAGACGGCCTTTTCGAAATGGGAAATGGCCTCGCGGTAGAGCTTCTGGTCGAGATTCGCGATGCCGAGATAGAAATATGCTTCCACGTAGTCGGGATTGACCGAGATCGCCCGTTCGAGCTCCCGTTTCGCGTCGTCGTGATCCCCTTTGCGCAGATACGAGAGCGCGAGCTTGAACCGGAGATCCGCGTAATCGGGGTGCGTCCGCAGCGCCGACGAGAATGACTGAACGGCCGCTTCGAAACCGCCCGTGTTGTAGGCCTCGATCCCTTCCTTGACGGCGTCGTCGAACTCGGAATCGGTCCGCATCATCTGTTTGAGGGAGGCGAGCGGGGGAATGCTCGTTTCGCGGCCCGCGAGATGCTCGCTCAGGAACTTGCTGATCGGATTCGGGCTCTCCGCGCCGATGGCGAGAGCCCTCTTGAACACCTCGTCCGCCTCTTCCTTCTCCCCCTTCTCGTGGAGAACGATGCCGAGATAGCAGACGGCCTCGAAGTAGTTCGGGTTGAGCTCGATCGCCGTGCGGAGATTCGCGAGCGCTTCGTCGGACGCCCCGAGCCGGTGGTGGATGACGCCCATCCGGTAGAACACGTCCGGATAGGTCGGATTCTCCTCGACCGCTTTCTTGAAATGCTCGAGCGCGTCGTTTGGATCGCCGGCGAGGTATTTCGCGGTTCCGATGTGGGCGTGCGACTCGGCGGCGTAGAACATCCCGAGGGAGTAGAACGGGTCGGCTTTGCCCGCCTTGGGAATCGCCTTCTCGAGCTCCGCGACGGCGAGCTCGTACTTGCCCTCGTTGTAGAGCTTGATCCCGCGCTCGTACTCGGGGTTCTTGTTGATGCCGAATATTTTTCCCCAGAGGGACACGCGCCGCTCCCCGTATCAGTCCAGCTGCTTGCGCAGGAACGTCGGGATGTCGAGATTGGGCTCGTGATAGCTCCCGAAGTTCACCGCGTTCAAACCTACCCCCGTACGGGCGAGATTGTCTATCTCAATCGGCGTGGGAGCCTCCTCGAGATCCCTGATATTGATGATCTCGGGGGCTCTCGGCGCTGCCGCCATCTCCGGTTCGCGGAACGCCGCGATCGCCGGCTCGCGGACCGGCATGATCTCGCGCTCGCGAGGCTCGAAGCCGGTGGCGATGACGGTGACCTGGATCTCCTCCGCCGCGCCCTTGTTCACCACGGCGCCGAAGATCACGTTCGCGTCCTCTCCCGCTTCCTGGCTGATGACCGAGGTCGCCAGGGAGATTTCGTGCAGCGTCATCGTGTCGCCGCCGGTGATGTTGACGAGCACGCCCTTCGCGCCCTTGATCGACACGTCGTCGAGCAGAGGGCTCAGGATCGCCATTTGAGCCGCTTCGACCGCCCTGTTCTCCCCCTTCGACCTTCCCGTTCCCATGAGGGCGTCGCCCATGCCGGCCATGATAGAGCGAACGTCCGCAAAGTCAAGATTTATGAGACCCGGGGTGAGAATAAGGTCGGAAATGCCCTTCGTCGCGTGCAGGAGCACGTCGTCGGCCATCGAGAAGGCCTCGGTGAGCGGCGTGTCCTTCCCCACGATCGAGAGAAGCTTGTCGTTCTGGATGATGATGAGGGTGTCGACCTCCTGCTTGAGGGCCATGATCCCCTCGAGCGCCTGACGGTGGCGGCGCTTCCCCTCGAAGGTGAAGGGACGCGTGACGATGCCCACGGTGAGCGCTCCCTGCTCGCGCGCCATGCGCGCGACGAGCGGCGCGGCGCCCGTGCCGGTGCCGCCCCCCATGCCGGCGGTCACGAACACCATATCGGCGCCCGCGAGCGTCTCGGCTACGAGGTCGGCGTCCTCTTCCGCGGCGCGGCGCCCGACTTCCGGATTCCCGCCCGAGCCGAGCCCCTTCGTCGAGTGGTTGCCGATCTGGATGCGCTTGTGCGCCTTCGAGAGCTCGAGAACCTGGACGTCGGTGTTGACTGCGACGAACTCCACGCCCATGAGCCCCGCGTCGATCATCCGGTTCACGGCGTTTCCGCCGGCCCCGCCGACGCCGACCACCTTGAGTCGCGCCAGCTCGTCGAAATCGTCGAATTCAAAACGCATACGCTCCCCCTTCCGTGCCAGTCTAGTACAAACTCGCGATTCTTCTCAACCTGTGTATCATCCCTTTGACCCTGTCGACCGCTCCGTCGCCGCCCCGTGCCGCGATCCGGTCGCGGCCGTGGAGCAAGAGCCCGATCCCGGTCGTCCACTCGGCCGAGTCGACGAGCTCGGAGAGGCCCATGAGATTCGACGGCTTGCCCGTCCGGACGTGAAGATCGAATACCTCTTCCGCGACCCCTTCCATCCCCCGAAGCCTCGCGCCGCCGCCCGTGAGCACGATGCCGGCCCCGAGAATGCGATAGAATGGATCGTTCGCCACCGCCTTCTTCACCATCGTGAATATCTCCTCGGTCCGCGGCTCGATGATCGCGGCGAGTATCTGCGTGCGCACCTCGCGCGCCTCGCGTTCCCCGATGCCGGGGACCATGATCGCCTCCTCGTCGTTCGCGAGGGAGGCGAGCGCCACCCCGTGGGCGATCTTGAGGTCCTCGGCGACCGCGCCGTTCGTCCGGAGCCCCACGGCGAGATCGTTGGTCACGTTGACGCCGCCCGCTCCGATAACGCCGCTCGCGCGGACCGTGCCGCCGTGATACAGGGCGTAGTTCGTGACGCAGCCCCCCACGTCGACGAGCAGGCAGCCGAGGTTCATCTCGTCCTTCGTGAGCACGGCGCGCCCCGCCGCGAACGGATCGAAGACCATGTCGACGATCTCGAGGCCGATCTTCTTCGACACCTTGAGCATGTTCTCGAGCGCCATGCCGAGCGCCGTCACGATATGCACGTCGGCTTCGAGCCGCATTCCGGACATGCCGACGGGATCGCGGATGCCCGCCTGGTTGTCGACGACGAAATCCTGCGGCATCGAATGCACGATCTCCCGGTCGAAGGGGAGCGTGATGCTCCGCGCGGCCTCGGTGACCTTGTCCACGTCGCGCTCGGTCACCTCGCGGCGCGCGGCCGGAATCGCGATCACGCCGCGGCTGTTGAAGCTCCGTATGTGCGGGCCCGAGACCGCTGCGCACACGCCCCGGATCTCGACCCCCGCCATCCGCTCCGCCTGCGCCACCGCCGCGCGGACGCTGTCGGCGGCCTCGTCCATGTTGACGACGACCCCTTTCGCGATCCCTTCCGCTCTCGCGGAGCCGGCGCCGACGATCCGCGTCTCTCCCTCGGCCGTGAATTCGCCGATGAGGACCGACACCTTGGTCGTTCCCACATCGAGACCTACGACGAAATCTGAGGACATAGTTCTGGTCTCACCCCGCTTCCTTGAGTTCAGCGTACAACCACCTGTCGGTCGAAACGCAGATCGATGACCGACGGAAATCGTTCAGGATCGTTCATGATGCCGAGCACCGTCTTCAGCTTGCGGACCCTGCTCGCATATTGATCGCGTCCGAGCCGCACGAGGGTCCCCGAGCCCATCCAGACGAGGTCGACGTTATCACCGGATATGTGAATCTCGCTCAGCTGCCTCGACGGCGACAGTCCGAGCTTCTTGAAGAGATCGAGGATCTCCACCGCGCGCTCGATGCCCTGTGTCCCCGAACGCTTGCCGATCTCCCGCGGACCGATGCCCGTGATGACCGGCAGATCGACGTCCCCCTTCCCCGCCCGCCGCGGAATGATCACGCCTTCGCCGTCGACTTCGAGAATGTCCCCCGCGACAAGGAGCGCGACCGGTTCGCGCTTCGTCACGCGGCACTCGACGGCGTGCCAGGGACGGCGAACGAACGCCGCGTCCCGCACCTCCGGAAACGAGAGAATGGCCTTGCGGGCTTCCGAGAACGACACCGTCACGAGGTTTCTTCCGACGAGGCCCGCGCGGATGCGTTTCAGGGATTCCTGCGGAATGGTGCCGCCGCCGAAAAACTGCACGTCGGTGATGATGAATATGCCCGACCAGAGCGCGACTCCCGCGACAGCGGCGGCGACGGCCGCGCCGACGGCGAGCCATTTCCGGGAGATGCGGCGCCGGCGCGGCGTCTCCCGTGTCGCCATATCTGTCGAATCCCAGTATCTCATCTTCTCCTCACCGCTTCCTTTTCGCCGAGAAGCTCCTCGCCGAGTTTGTAGATGTTGCCCGCACCGAGGGTGATGACGACGTCCCCCGGTCGAACGCTCTCCCGCACGGTGGCTTTCAGATCGTCCCATTCGGGAACGTAGCTGACCCGGGGCTTGCCCTCGCGCATCACGGCGTGATAGATGAGCTCCCCCGTGACTCCCTTGATCGGCCGCTCTCCCGCCGGATAGATATCCGTGACGAAAAGCTCGTCCGCCTCGCGGAACGCCCCGCCGAACTTTTCGTGAAGATCCCTCGTCCTCGAGTACCGGTGCGGCTGGAAGACGACGACGATCCGCCGCTTGAAGGCGTCGCGCGCGGTCTTGACCGTCGCCGCGATCTCGGTCGGATGATGGCCGTAGTCGTCCACGAAGAGGACGCCGCTCCGCTCACCCTTGATCTCGAACCGGCGCGCCACCCCCTCGAATCCGGCGAAGGCCTTCCGGAGATGGCGGGGCGCGACGTCGATCTCCTCGGCGAGCGCGCACACGCTCAGGGCGTTGAGCGCGTTGTGGAAGCCGGGGACGCGGAGGTGAAGCCTCCCGCGCCGCTTCCCCCTCACCGTATACCAGAACGTGCTTCCCGACGGGCCCGATTCGAGCAGCTCGCCGCGCACGTCGGCGCCGGCCTCGAACCCGTAGGTCACGATCCGGCGCTCGATGCGGGGAATGATCGTCCGCACCTTCGGATCGTCGAGACAGCAGATGATCGCGCCGTAGAACGGTATGCATCGCGAGAACTCGACGAAGGCGTCGTAGATCGCGTCGAGGCTGCCGTAGAAATCGAGGTGCTCGGCGTCGATATTGGTGATGATGGCGAACACCGGCGTCAGGTGCACGAAGCTCCCGTCGCTCTCGTCCGCCTCAGCGACGAGAAGCTCGCCCTGGCCGAGCCGGACGTTCGTCTTAAGACTCTTCACGCGGCCGCCGACGACGATCGTCGGATCGCAGCCCGCCTCCTGGAGGACAGCGCCGACGAGCGAGGTCGTCGTGGTCTTGCCGTGCGCGCCCGCGACCGCGATCCCCGTGCGGAACCGCATGAGCTCCCCGAGCATCGAGGCGCGCGGTATGACGGGGATTCCCTTCGCGCGCGCGGCGACGACCTCGGGATTGCCGGCGTCGATGGCCGAGGACACGACGACGACGTCGCACCCGGACACGTTCTTCGCCGCGTGGCCGATCCGTATCTTCGCGCCGCGAGCCGCGAGCCGTTCGGTCGTCGCGCTCTTCTCGAGATCGGAGCCGCTCACCGTGAAGCCGAGATTGAGGAGTATCTCGGCGATGCCGCTCATTCCGACTCCTCCGATCCCGACGAAATGAATATGCCTCGTTTTTCCGAGCATTGCGTTTCTCGTCCGTCCTCTCCCGCGACCCCGCGGCCGTCCGTCGTTCATTCCCGAGCGCCCCTTCCTGCCGCGGCGACCGCGATCACGTCGTCGGCGACTGCCTTCGCGGCGTCCTTCCGCGACGCCCCCCCGAGCGCGCGTCTCATCGCGGCGAGCCTCGCGGGATCCGCGAGAAGCGGATCGAGGGCGGAAGCGAGCGTGTCCCCGTTCAAATCCGAATCCTTTATGACGATCGCCCCTCCCGCTTCCGCGAGGAACGAGGCGTTCGACGACTGATGATCGTCCGCGGCGTGCGGATAGGGCACGAGGATGGAAGGAACCGCCGCCGCGGCGAGCTCCGACACCGTCATGGCGCCGGCGCGAGAGAGACAAACGGTCGCCGCCGCGTACGCCCGATGCATTGCCTCGAGATACGGCCGTATGCATACGCGCGCCGACAGGGCTTCGAGCTTCTCGCGCATCCACGCGTAATCCTGATCCCCCGTCTGGATAATCGCCTGCACGCCCGGGTGCGCGAGAAGATACCCGGCCGCCGCGCGATTGAGCGTGCGCGCTCCCTGGCTTCCGCCGAAAACGAGGAGCACGGGGCCGTCTCCCTCGATGCCGAACTCCGCGCGGACGTCCACCCGAGCCGGCGAGACGATCTCCGCGCGAAGCGGGTTGCCCGTCACGACGAGGCCCCGGTGATTCCCGAAATACGTGGACGCCTTTTCGAATCCGAGGTAGATCCTCCGCGCGTGCCGCGCGAGGAACCTGTTCGTGAGCCCCGGAATCGAGTTCTGCTCCTGGATCACGATGCTCCTGCGCAGGCACGAGGCGGCGAGCACGACGGCCGCGCTCGCGTACCCGCCCGATCCGTACACGATATCCGGCTTGAACCGGCGAAGAAGAGCGAGCGACTGAAAGAACCCGAGGCCGATGCTCGCGGCGTTGCGGATTCCCGCCGCGACACCCTTCCCCCGCACTCCCCTCGCCGAAATGAAGCGGATCTCGTAGCCGGCCGCGGTGACGAGCCTGCCCTCGAGGCCCGAGCGCGTGCCGACGAAGAGCGCCTCGAGACCGCCCGCCCGGGCTCTGAGCTCGTCGGCGACGGCGCAGGCGGGCAGGATGTGCCCTCCCGTTCCACCCGCCGCGAATACGATTCTCATTGCCGGCTCCCTTCCTGCCCTCTCGCCGCTATACCCGCTTCGCGTATACGCTCTTCGCCCCGCGCCGAAGCCCGAACAGCCCTGTGCTCGTTTTCCGCTCCCTGCCCTCGAACGAGATATTCGTCAGAATGCCGATCGCCGCCAGCGACGCGACGAGCGAAGAGCCGCCGTAGCTGATGAACGGAAGCGGCAGCCCCGCCGTCGGTATGACGCCGGTCGTCATCGCGATGTTGATCGCCGCGGACAGGAAAACGAGCAGCCCCGTCCCGAGCGCGAGGACGTATCCGAACGAGTCGGGTGCGCGGAGCGCCGTCCGCACGGCGCGCCGCAGAATGAATACGAACACGAGGAGCACGGCGACCGTCCCGATGAGGCCGAGCTCCTCGCCGATGATCGAATAGATGAAATCGGTGTGCGCGTCCGGGAGAAAACGGTACTTCTGATGCCCCCTGCCCGGCCCGGCTCCGAAGATCGAGCCCGATCCGAGCGCGATGAGCGACTGCTGGAGCTGGAAATTCGCCGCGCCTCCGTCCCCTCCCTTGACGTACGTCCCGACCCGCGAGATCACCTTCGACACGTGCAGGAGGAACGGCGTCGCCGCCGCGATCGCCGCGCAGCCGAACAGAACGAGATGCTTCATCCGGCAGCCCGCCACGAAGAGCACGACGAAGGTGACCATCATGATGAGCACCGCGTTCGAGATGCTCGGCTGAAGCGCCACCATGACCGCCATGCCCGTTCCCGCTCCGGCGAGCGGGAGAAATCCTCTCTTGAAATCCCTGATGCGCTCGCCCCATTCCGAGATCTTCGCGGCGAGGAAGATGACGAGCGCGATCTTCGCGGCCTCCACCGGCTGGAAATCGAAATTCGCGACGTCGATCGAGCGGCTCGAGCCTCGGATCTTGGTCCCGACGACGAGGACGGCGCCGAGCAGCACGAACGCGGCGACGAGCAGCTTGACGGCGTACCTCTGATAGACCCGGTACGGCACCTTCATGAGCACGATCATGACGAGAAGCCCGAGCCCGGCGATCGTGAGCTGCCTGAAAAAGAAATAGAAATGGGGGCCGCTCGCGCGCTGGAGCTTCACCATCTGACCGGCGGAGGCGATCATGACGAGACCGAGCACGACGAGCGCGACCGTCGCGAGCACGAGCTTGAGATCGCACCTGCCCCGGTCCGCGAGACTCGCTATTTCTGGAGCGCTTTCACGCATTCCGCAAACACCTCTCCCCGATGTTCGAAATTCCTGAACATGTCGAAGCTCGCGCACGCGGGCGATAGAAGCACGAGCTCGCCGGCCTGCGCCGTTCGGGCCGCCGTCTCGACCGCGTCCTGCATCGTCGCCGCGCGCGCGATCGGCACGACCGATCCGAGCGCCTCTTCGATGAGGGGCGCCGCCTCGCCGATCGTGACGATCGCCTTCACGCGCGAGAGCACGGGGATGAGCTTCGTGAAGTCCCCGCCCTTGTCGTGCCCTCCCGCGATGAGGACCGTCGGACGATCGAGCCCCTTGAGCGACATCATCGTCGCCTCGACGTTCGTGCCCTTCGAATCGTTGTAGTAGGCGACCCCGCGCACGGTCGCGACCTTCTCCATTCGGTGCGGAAGCCCCTTGAATTCCGACAGCGCCTTTCGGCAGACGGACGCGCTCACTCCGTAGGGCGCCAGCGCCGCCACCGCCGCGAGCGCGTTCTCCACGTTGTGTATCCCGATGACGCCGAGCTCGCCCCGATCGAGGAAGATCTCGCGCGTTCCGCCGGTCTCGCGGACGAGCCGCGCGTTTTCGTCCAGATACACGCCCCCCTCGACGGAACCCGCCGACGAGAAGGGTATCGAGGTTCCGGCGAAGCGGCGGGCGATCGCGGCGCATCGCCGGTCGAGGGCGTTGTAGAAGTACGAATCCGCCGCGCCGCAGTTCTCCACGATCCGCTCCTTGAAACGGTAGTAATCCTCGACGTCGTGATACCGGTCGAGGTGATCCGGCGTGAGATTGAGGATACCGGCGACCTCCGGGTGAAACCCCGCGATCGTCTCGAGCTGGAAGCTCGATATCTCGAGAACGAAGAAATCCTTCGGCCCGAGGTCCTTCGCGACCGACGAGAAGGGCAGCCCCACGTTTCCGCAGACGATGGCGCGATGTCCCGCCGCCTTCAGCAGCTCGCCGATCATCGTGACGGTCGTCGATTTGCCGTTCGTGCCGGTCACCCCGATGAGCCGCGCGCTCGCGAAACGCGACGCGACCTCGAGCTCGCTCGCGAGCGCGATTCCCCGCGCCCGCGCCGCGAGCAGGAGCGGGTGATCGATCGCGACGCCGGGACTCACGACGATCTCGTCGACGCCGTCGAGGAGCTTCTCGTCAAAGGCGCCGCGATGAAGATCCGCTCCCGCGAGCCCGGACGGAATCTCCACCGCGGCGTTTTCGTCCGCGCCGATGACGTTCGCGCCCTCGTCGCTCAGGAGCCGCATCGCGGCGACGCCGCTCCGCGCGAGCCCGAGGACGAGCACCCGCTTGCCCGTGTATTCGATTTTCCGCTTCATATCCGCCATATCCTTTTCCCGCCCGGCGCCGACCGCCGTTCGCGCGCTACTGCAGCTTGAGCGTGCTGATGC
>CAVVEY010000009.1:0-163988 GCA_963747385.1 uncultured bacterium
TTCAATGAAATTAGGCGGAGGTCGCGTGGAGCTTCTACAGATCGATCTCGAAGAAGCGTTCGACGCTGGTCGGGTTCGTCGGATCGATGGCGCGCGTCCCGGCGGCCGGACGGAAGCCCTTCTTCAGGTAGAGCGCGTGCGCCGCGGTGAGCAGGACGTCGGACCACAGAACCATTCGCCGGAATCCGCGAGACATGGCCCAACCGCGCGCCGTCGCGAGGAGACGCGTCGCGAGCCCGCGGCGGCGGTACGCATGCCCGACGTAGAGCCGCTTGAGCTCGCATGTATCTCCCTCGTGCGGCAGGATGCCGACGCTTCCGGCGATGAGCCCCCTGTCGTCGGCGACCCAGAACTCGCCGCCGGCATCCTGATACGTCGACTGAACGTCGACGAGATCCGCTTCGAACTCGTCGAAGTCGACCACGTAGTTGTAATCGTCGTAAACGGACTTGATGACGGCGACGACGCCCGGCTTGTCCTCGGGACGGAACGTCCGGATGACCGGCTCGCCGCGCCCGGACCGGGGGGTCTCTTGGC
Organism: uncultured bacterium; assembly: GCA_963747385.1. Classification (GTDB taxonomy): domain Bacteria; phylum Krumholzibacteriota; class Krumholzibacteriia; order Krumholzibacteriales; family Krumholzibacteriaceae; genus SSS58A. The sequence goes on from CAVVEY010000009.1 coordinate 538, forward strand.
GGGGCGCGGTCATCGTTCGCCGGCTCCGCGGTAGCGGTTCGTGATGGGAAGTCTCCGGTCGCGGCCGAAGGCCTTGGGCGTGATCTTGATCCCCGGCGCGCCCTGCCGCCGCTTGTATTCGCTCCCGTCGATCATGCGGATCGTTTTCCGCACGAGCGCCGCATCGAGGCCGCGCGCGACGATCTCGTCGAAACCCATGTCGCGCTCGACGTAGAGCTCGATGACGCGATCGAGCATCGCGTACGGGGGGAGCGTGTCCTGGTCGAACTGCCCCGGTCGCAGCTCGGCCGTCGGCCGCCGGCGGATGATCGATACCGGGACGACCGGCGAGCGGCCGAGCGAGTTCCGGTAGCGGCAGAGCGGATAGACGAGCGATTTCGGAACGTCCTTGATCACGGCGAAGCCGCCGGCCATGTCGCCGTAGAGCGTGCAGTAGCCGACGGCGAGCTCGCTCTTGTTCCCCGTCGTGAGCACGAGCCAGCCGAACTTGTTCGAAAGAGCCATGAGAATGTTGCCCCTGACGCGCGCCTGGATATTCTCCTCGGTCACGCCGGGGGGGCGGCCCTTGAAAACCGCACGGGTCGACGCGAGATACGAATCATAGATGCCGGCTATCGGGATTTCGACGATCCGCATGCCGAGATTCGCGCAGACGATCCGCGCGTCGCGGAGCGTCTCGCGGGAGGTGTATGCGGAAGGCATCGTGACGCCGGTGACGCGATCCGCTCCGAGCGCGTCGGCGGCTACGGCCGCGACGAGGGCGGAATCGACCCCGCCGCTCATCCCGAGAACGACCCTCGAGAAGCCGTTCTTGTTCACGTAGTCGCGCGTGCCGAGAACGAGAGCGCGATACACCTCTTCGATCGCGTCGAGGTGTTTCGCGCGGCGAGGGGCGGCCCGAGCCTTCGTACGGCGGCGGCGGAAGAGACGCGAGATCGACGATCTCGACACGCCTGTGGACGCCGACGAACGGGGATGGGAGCCGCGCTTTTCCGGGCCTGAAGTCCGACGGATCGACGTCCGCGACGAGAATATCCTCCTCGAACGCCTTGCCCCGCGCGACCGTTCGGCCGACGGGATCGACAATCACGCTGCACCCGTCGAAGACGAGCTCGTCCTGGGCGCCGACGAGGTTGACGTAGCAGAGCCAGCAGCCGTTCTCTCTCGCGCGTCTCTGCATGAGCTTCTCGCGCTCCCTGCCTTTCCGGCGATGATAGGGAGAGGCCGATATATTGATAATGACGCCCGCGCCGCCGAGCAGCACCTGCGAGGCGGTCGGCCCGTCGTCGACCCAGACGTCCTCGCAGATGCTTGTTCCGACCGGAGACGCCGCCGAAGTTCACGACGAGCGCGTTCTCCCCCGGGCTCGAAGTAGCGCTTCTCGTCGAAGACCCCGTAGTTCGGGAGGTTGAGCTTGCGGTACGTCGCGGCGATCTTGCCTTCGGAGAGCACGTGGCATGCGTTGTACGGACGAGCTCCGGGGCGAGCGGGGGGCTCGGGCGCGCCGACGAGCATGACGATCCCCTTCGCCTCGCGGGCGACCGCGCGAAGGGCGCGCGCGCAGTCCTTGAGAAACTGGGGCTTGAGGAGGAGATCCTCGGGAGGATAGCCGCACAGCACGAGCTCGGGGAACGCGACGATCTGCGCGCCTCGCTTCTTCGCCTCGGCCGTCATGCGGCGGACGGCGCGGACGTTCCCGTCGAAGTCCCCCACGGTCGGGTTGATCTGGGCGAGGGCGATGCGGATCTTCATGGAGCCGATACTATCACGCGCGCGGCTCCGGGAGAAGCCCTAACGAAAACGAATCGGACCCGCGCACGAGGGCAAAAAGGTGAAACTATACGGCCGCCGCGCCGTAATAAAGGGTAGTTGCATGCCTGGAAACCTCGAGAAAGGAGCCTCTCCATGAAACGGCTGGCCGTCGCATCGATAATTCTCTTCCTCACAATGGCATATCAGTCGCAGCCGCTCCGCGCCGGCACCGACCGGACGATCGAGAAGAGCTTCCCCGTGCAGATGGGCGGCAGGCTCGTGCTCGATCTGGATACCGGCGGGGACGTCGAGATTACGGGATGGGACAAGCCGGAGATCGTCGTGAGGGTCGATATCGGCGGGGACGACGCGGACAGGGTCAACGTCGAATTCGACGACGGGGCGTCGTATCTGAACATCCATTCCGATTGCAGCAAGAAGCGCCGCGTCGACGTCGACGTGCATTTCACCGTCAAGGTGCCGAAGCGCTGCGACGTGAGAATCGAATCGATGGGCGGCGAGGTCACGATAGAGGGAGTCGAGGGAAAGCTGAGCGGCAAGACCATGGGCGGAGCGCTCGAGCTCGCCCGCGTCAAGGGGGAGATCGACCTCGAGACGATGGGCGGCGGGGTACGTGTCGAGGACTCGGAGGCGGAGGGCAAGGTGCACACGATGGGCGGCGAGGTGGTCATCCGAAACGTGAAGGGGAATCTCAAGGGCTCGACGATGGGCGGCGCGGTGACCTACGACAACGTTACCGGGCGCTCCGCCTCTTCCACGGACGAGGAAGAGATGAACATCTCCACCATGGGCGGAGATATCAAGGTCGCCGACACGGACAAGAAGGTCAGGGCGAAGACGATGGGCGGGGATATCGACGTCGCGAGGGCGGAAGAGGTGAGCGTGACGACGATGGGCGGGGACATCGACGTCGACGAGGCGCCCGCGGGCGCGAAGGTCACGACGATGGGCGGGGACATCACGATCCTGTCGGCGGGGAAATACGTCGCCGCGAAAACGATGGGAGGCGACATCCGGGTCGACGCGATCGACGGCGAGATCGACGCGACGACGATGGGCGGGGATATCGAGGTCACGATGGTCGGCGACCCGGCGAAGGGGGAGCGCGACGTCGAGCTTTCGTCCATGGGAGGCGATATCGAGCTCACGGTGCCCGCGGGGCTTTCGATGAATTTCGACCTCGAGATCGAATACACGAAGAAGCACCTCAGGAAATACAAAATCGAATGCGAATTTCCGCTGAAGATCGAGGAAAGCGACAAATGGGAGCATAATTTCCTGGGGCAGGCGCACAAGCACATCTACGGAACGGGCGAGGTCGCCGGCGGCAAGCACACGGTCAAGATCAAAACGAGAAACGGGAATATCACGATCAGGAAAGGGTGACGAACCCGCCGCCGATTTCGGCCGCGCGCGCCGGCGCGTCCGGGCGTCGTCGATCAGAGTCCGAACCGCGGATTGACGACGTTGCTGTAGATCGATCCGAAGGAATACTTCAAACCGAAGTACGCATAGTACGAGTACTGCGTGTCGAGCTGCTTCTGCCTGAGGAGCGCCTCTTCCTGGCTCGCGCCCGCTTTCGCCAGGGAAAGGCGATCGTGAATCATGTACGCGTTTCCCGTGAGCGTCAGGGAGAGGCCCTTGAAGATCCGGAGCGACAGATCGCCGATGAGGCCGAGCCGGTTCTTCTCGAAATCGTGAAAATAGTGCGATCCGTACAGCTTCGCGCTGATCGTCCCCCACCGTTCCTTCACTTCATACGTCGCCGAGATCTCCTCGCGCGCCCGGTCCTCGCTCCATCGGTCGAATATCGTTTCTTCGGCGTATCTGACATGCCGGTAATAGAGCCAATAGACGATGCGCAGCTGCCGGCGGGTGCATTCGGAATAGGGGAAGACGTCGTATTCGATCGCCGGCCCGATCGAAGCCAGGATATCGATGTTCTCATAGGTGGAGGCGTAGAGATCCACGGAGCCCCCGACGGACCAGTGCTCGCCGAGACTCCAGGCGGCGAAACCGCTGAACCACTCCGAACGGGTTATGCTCGTGATCGTTTGCGCGCTCGACCCGGATCCAACGTCGAAATTGCTTTCGTTGTAGTTCGTGCCGACGGAAAAACCGATCTTGAGCTCCGGCGTGACGCGGTCCGCGCTCAGCGAGCTGTTGATCCAGGAGTTGTTCCACGATCGTTCCGCGTTGATATAGCCGTTCGAGCTCAGGCTGAAGACCCAGAAGTCCCACCGGTCTCTCGCCTTCGCCGCCTCGGTCCGCGCCGTGTAGGTAATCGAGATACAATCGGCGGCGGGTGATTCCTCGACATAGCGCATCAGGCCGCGTTTGAGCAATTTGACGAGGACGTTCCGCGTCGCGTCTTCCGTTTCAGACGCCTCCATCGCGAACGCGAGGGTGTCGTTTATCCCGGCGTATCTTTTCCGTCCCATGAGCGTGATCGTGTACGCCGTGCCGCCGCTCCCCGTCCGTCGCTCGTCAGGAGCGACGTGGACCTCGGCGAGCTGGCGGTCCCGGACGTAGTTCACATAGGGGATCTCGGTCTTGACGTACGAGAGGAATCCCTCCGGCATGTCGAGATATACGGTCGTCGCGCTCGGGGCGAAGAGCGAGTCCGCGTTTCCGCTCGCCGCCGCGTCCCGTGCGGGGAGGAGGCCGGCGACGCAGAGGAGGATCGGGAGAGCGCGGAAAAACCCGGCGTACGTTCTCATCTTTCTCTTTTCTGCTGGGAATCTCCGGGGAGGAGCATACCAGAGGGCCTCGCCGGGCGCAAAGCGCTTTCGCGAATCGGTCGTGAATCGGTTCGCGGTCCGCTTTCTTTTGAAATATCGCCACATTTGGATAATTATTGTTGACAATATTGCTTGTTTGCTTGATAATGTTCTCCTATCCGGGTCATTTGATTAATAATACTTGGCGGCGGTGACGATTCGATGAGTCAAAACGTTTTCCACCCCCTCGACATTCGCATCCTCGAGATTCTTCAGCTGCAGGGACGCATTCCGAACGTGCAGCTCGCCGCCGAGGTGGGCCTGAGCCCGTCCGCCGTGCTCGAGCGCGTGCGCAAGCTCGAGGAGCGCGGCGTCATCGACCGGTACGTGACGCTCGTCGACAACAAGAAGGTCGGGCTCGGCACGATCGCCTTCGTCGCGGTCTCGCTCAACCTCCACCAGCAGGATTCGATCGAGAATTTCCACCGCTTCGTGAAGGAGAGCGAGCACGTGCTCGAATGCTATCACGTCGCGGGAGGCGAGGATTATCTCCTCAAGGTCTACGCGCGGGACATCGACGATTACGAGCAATTTCTCCTCAGCAGCCTCACGCGGACGAGGGGCATCGACAAGGTGAAGACGATGTTCGTGCTCTCGACGCTCAAGCGGGAGACCGCGGTGCCTCTGACCTCGGCCGCGGAGGGAGCGCGAAACGGATCGAACGGCGAGACGCTCGACGAAGCGCGGGAAAGCGGCGCGCGGGAGCGGCGCCGCGAAAACGAAGCAAACGAGGATAACTCACACAGCCGGGAGAGGTCCCGGAGCAAGGAGGCCCAGATGGCGGAGAAGAAACCGCGGTTCGACACGATGGCCGTGAAGGGCGGGTATGCCTGGGAAGACCAGCTCAGACACCAGACGATGGCGCCGCCGCTCATCCAGAGCGCCGTGTTCCCGTACGAGTCGGCCGAGTGGGCCGCCGATCTCTACAGCTACAAGATCGAGGGCTTCGCGTACGGCCGCATCAACAATCCGACGAACGACATCTTCGAGAAGCGCATGGCGCTCCTCGAGAGCGCCGAGGCGGGGCTCGCGACCGTCGTCGGGCATGGCCGCGATCTTCATCGTCGCGCATCATCTCGTCGACGCGGGGGAGGAGATCGTCTGCGCGATTCGCGTCTACGGCGGCACGCTAGCGAGCTGTTCGCACACCTCGATGCCCCGCATGGGGATCAAGACGATATGGGTCCAGGAGCCCGACAAGATCGAGAGCTGGGAGCGCGCGATCACGCCGAAGACGAAGCTTCTGCACGTCGAGTCCCCGAGCAATCCGAACCTCTTCGTCGCCGACATTCCCGGCGATCTCGAAGCTCGCGCGCTCGAAGGGCATCCCGCTCATGGTCGACAACACGATCTGCACGCCGGCCCTCATGCGGCCGATCGAGCTCGGCGCCGATATCGTGATCCATTCCGCGACGAAGTACATCAGCGGCAACGGGACGAGCCTCTCGGGCGTCGTCGTCGGAAAGAAAGAGTTCATCGACCACGTGCGGCACGTCGGCTTTCGGAACATGGGGCCCACGATATCGCCGTTCAACGCGTGGCTCTGCCTCCTCGGTCTCGAGAGCCTCTCGCTCCGCATGAAGAAGCACTCGGACAACGCGATGGAGATCTCGAAATTCCTCGAGAAGCATCCGAAGGTCGAGTCGGTGAGCTACCCGGGCCTTGCGAGCCATCCGCAGCACGAGGTGGCCAAGAGGCAGATGAGCGCGTACTCGTCGCTCCTCAGCTTCAACGTGAAGGGCGGGCTCGAGCCGGCCCGCCGCGTGATCAACAATCTGAAGATCGCGGTGCACACGACGCATCTCGGCTCCTCGCAGACCGTCGCGATCCAGCCGGCCGCGACGACGCACTGGCAGCTCGGTCCCGAGGCGCGCGCGAAGGCGGGCGTTCCGGACAACCTGATCCGTTACTCGGCGGGGATCGAGGACGCGCAGGATCTCATGGACGATCTGGATAACGCGCTCAAACACGCATAAGGAGGAAGCCATGTACAGGCTCGCAATCGTCGGATTCGGAGTGGTGGGGCAGGGGCTCGCGGAGATACTTCTTGAAGCACAAGGCCCGGCTCAAGAAGGAGCACGGGTTCGAGTATTCGGTCGTCGCGGTGAGCGATTTCGTGAAGGGCGCCGCGTACGATCCGAAGGGGCTCGATCTCGCGAAGCTCCTCGCGCTCGCGAAGGAGAACAGGATTTCGGAGTACCGCGGCGCGAAAACAGGCTGGAACGCGATCGACACGATCGCGAAGTCGAACGCGGATATCGTCGTCGAAGCGACGTTCACGGATATCAAGACCGCCGAGCCGGCGTATTCGCATTTCAAGGCGGCGTTGAAATCGGGGAAGCATCTCGTTACGACGAACAAGGGTCCCACGGCTCTCTTCTTCCGCGAGGTCGCGGCGCTCGCCCGGAGCAAGAAGGTCCAGTTCCGCTACGAGGGCACGGTCGCGAGCGGCACGCCGGCGCTCAACCTCGCCGAGATCTGTCTCGCCGGGAACGAGATCCGGGAGATCCGCGGCATCGTGAACGGCACGACGAACTTCATTCTCACGAACATGGAGAAGGGTAAGTCCTACGCCGACGCGCTCAAGGAAGCGCAGGATCTCGGCTTCGCCGAGGCGATTCCCGACGCCGACGTCGAGGGATTCGACGCGATGGCGAAGGTCGTCATCCTCGCGAAGGCGGTCATGGGCGCCGATATCAAGGTCGCGGACGTCGATCGCACCGGCATCACGAAGATAACGCTGGACGACATCAACGTCGCGAAGGCAGAAGGCAAGCGCTGGAAGCTCATCGGGCGCGTGGCCCGCGAGGGCGGCGCGGTGCGCGCCTCGGTCAGGCCCGAGAAGCTCGATATCGCCGATCCGCTCGCGGGCGTCGGCGGAGCGACGAACGCGCTCACGTTCAGCACCGATCTCATCCGGGACGTGACGATCGTCGGCCCCGGCGCGGGCAAGATCGAGACGGGATACTCGATCCTCGTCGATCTCCTCGCGATTCACCGGACCGTTCCCGCCGCGAGAAAGGCGGCTCCGAAGAAGCCGGCTCCGAAGAAAGCTCCGAAGAAAGCCGCGAAGCGAATGAAGAAAATGCCGCAAGCGGGCAAAGAAAGCGAGAAGGTAGTCTATGAAGATGCTCATCGCCGGAAAATGGATCGACAAGAAGGAAAAGATCGAGGTGCGGGATCCGTTCGACAACTCGCTCGTCGATACCGTCCCGAGCGGGAACGCCGCGGACATCAGGGCCGCCATCTCCGCCGCCGAGAAGGGGTATCAGATCAACAGGAATCTCCCCGTGCACGAGCGCATCCGCATCCTCAACAAGGCCGCCTCCATCATCGAGTCGAAGCTCGAGAAATACGCCCGCGTGATCGCCCGCGAGGGATCGAAGACGATCCGCGAGGCGCGCAAGGAGGCCTCGCGCTGCGTCGATACGATCAGGATCTCCGCCGAGGAGGCGCGCCGCATCCAGGGGGAGACGATCCCCTTCGATTCGCGCCCCGGCTCGGAGAACCGCGTCGGCTACTACTTCCGCTTCCCCATCGGGATCGTCGCGGCGATCACGCCGTTCAACGATCCCCTGAACCTCGTCGCCCACAAGGTCGGCCCGGCGATCGCGGCGGGGAACGCCGTCGTCGTGAAGCCGGCGACCGTCACCCCGCTCTCGGCGCTCATGCTCGCGAAGGCGCTCATGGAGGCAGGGCTTCCGGCCGGCATTCTCAACGTCGTGACCGGCTATGCGGCGAAGACCGGGGACGCCCTCGTCACCGATCCGCGCGTGCGGATGATCAGCTTCACCGGAGGCGCTCCCGCGGGCGAGGAGATCGTGAAGAAGGCCGGGCTCAAGAAGATCGGCATGGAGCTCGGCTCCAATACGCCGGTGATCGTGTGCGAGGACTGCGATCTCAAGCGCGCCGTCGAGGATTGCGTTTCGGGCGCCTTCTGGGCCGCCGGGCAGAACTGCATCGGCGTCCAGCGCATCTATATCGAAAAGGGGATCTACAAGCGTTTCGAGACGCTCTTCGTCGCGCGGACGCGCAAGTACAAGGTCGGCCCCAAGCTCCGGGAAGACTGTGACATGGGCCCGATGATCAACGAGGGAGAGGCGAAGCGGATCGAGAGCTGGGTGAAGGAAGCGGTGAAGGCGGGAGCGAAGGTGCTCACCGGCGGCAAGCGCCGCGGGGCGATCTACGAGCCGACCGTTCTCGCGAACGTTCCGGCCGGGTGCAAGGTCGACGTCGACGAGGTGTTCGCGCCGACCGTGAACCTCTATCCGGTGAAGGATCTCGACGAGGCGATCGCGAAGGCGAACGCGGTGAACTTCGGCCTCCACGCCGGAATATTCACCAGGGACATCGGCAAGGCCTTCAAGGCGATCAAGGAGCTCGAGGTCGGCGGCGTCATCGTGAACGATTCTTCGGATTACCGCATCGATATGATGCCGTTCGGAGGCGTGAAGCGGAGCGGTCTCGGCCGCGAGGGGATCAAGTTCGCCCTCATGGAGATGACCGAGCCGCGCGTCGTGTGCTTCAATCTCTAGGAGGCCCGGCCGGCGAGCGGCTCCCTGCGATTGCGGGGCCGTTCTCGCGGGCGCCGAGCCGCGGAAACGAAACGGGGCGTCTCGAGTGAGACGCCCCGCTCTATGTGGGCCTCGGCCGGGTGGTGTGGGGTCTCTACGCAAGGCCCAGAACGTCGTCCATCGTGTAGAGCCCGGGCTTTTTCCCGTGGATGAAACGAATCGCCTTGATCGTGCCGCGCGCGAAGGTGCGGCGCGAGTGCGCCCGGTGCGTGAGCTCGAATCTCTCTCCCTCGCCCGCGAAGATCACCGTATGCTCGCCCGTGACGTCCCCGCCGCGAAGCGAATGCATGCCGATCTCCCCGCTCTTCCGCGCCCCGACGAGCCCCTCGCGCCCGTGGACCACGGCGGAGCCGGGCCGCGCCTTCGCGATCGCCTCGGCGAGCTTCGCCGCGGTCCCGCTCGGGCTGTCCTTCTTCTTGTTGTGATGGATCTCGACGATCTCGGCGTCGAAATCGGCGAGCGTGCGAGCGACGTCCTCGACGATCCTGAACATGAGGTTGACCCCGGCCGACATGTTCGGGCTGATGATGAGCGGGATCGTGCCCGCGGCCTTCTTCGCGAGCGCGAGCTCGTCCGCCGTGAAGCCGGTCGTGCCGACGATCGCGGCGCGCCCCGCCGTCGCGCACGCGGCGATGTGCTCGAGCGAAGACTTCGGATTCGTGAAATCGACGACGACGTCGCAGGCGCCGAGCGCCCCGGCGAGATCCGCCGTCACCTCGACGCCCGCTACCTTCGAGCCGAGCCCCGCGTTTCCGGGAGCCTCGATGAGGCCCGCGAGCGCGAGCCCGACGTCCCCGGCGATCTCATCGACGACGGTGCGCCCCACCTTTCCGAGCGCGCCGCACACGACGACCTTGATCATTTCCATTTCGCCTCGTTTCGGCTGCGAGAGCCCCGGCCTACTTCGTTACCTTGAGCCCGAAATCGACGAGCGCCGTGCGGAGCTTCTCGCGATTCTCCGGCAGCAGTCCCACGAGCGGGAGCCGCACGTCGCCGACCTCCATGCCGAGCATGTTCATCGCTTCCTTGACGGGCGTCGGATTCGTCTCGATGAACATCGCCTTGCAGAGCGGGAAGAGCTTGTAGTGGAGCTTGCGCGCCGCGGCGAGATCCCCCTTCTCGAAGGCGGCGATCATCGCGAGCATTTCCTTCGGCACGATGTTTCCGACGACGCTCACGATGCCCTTGCCGCCGACGGCGAGGATCGGAAGGGTGATCCCGTCGTCTCCGGACATGAGGACGATCTTGTCGCCGCAGAGGAGGATGATCTCGCACATCTGCTCGAGCGAGCCGCTCGCCTCCTTGATCGCGACGATGCGCTCGTGCGCGGCGAGGCGCTGTACCGTCTTCGGGAGCATGTTGAGACCGGTGCGCCCCGGCACGTTGTAGAGCATGAGGGGGAGGCCGCCCTCGTCCGCGATCTTCGTGAAGTGCGCGTAGAGCCCTTCGGGCGTCGGCTTGTTGTAGTACGGGGTCACGACCATCGCCGCGTCGGCGCCGAGCTCGCGCGCCTTCTTGACGTTGTCGATCGATTTCGCGGTCGCGTTCGTGCCGCAGCCGGCGCAGATCTTGATCTTGCCCTTCGCCTCCTCGACCGCGATCTCGATGATCCTGAAATGTTCCTCCCACGTATAGGTGGGGTTCTCGCTCGTCGTCGCGCACGGCACGAGCCCGTCCGTCCCCGCCTTGATGTGGAACTGCACGAGCTCGCGCAGCTTCGCCTCGTTCAGGCTTCCGTCCTTCTTGAACGGCGTGACGAGCGCGACATACAGACCCTTGAATTCCATAACCCCCGGCCTCCTTCTCGCAACCCTTTCGGATACTTGCGGTTAGCGTCTATTCGAGCGGCGGCGGAGCTGGTGCCGCCGCGGAATTTCTACGCATGACATTATGCGCGTGAATGCGGGGTGTCAAGGGGATAAGGAAAAACGCGTAGTTCGCGCATCAATCGGTCCCGCCCGGCGGCACGAGATCCTTTCTCCAGGGGAAGAGAGAGAATATTCCTCCCGTGTGAATGAAGAGAACGTTGTCCGATTTTCTCCATCGGCCCTTCGCCGCTTCGCCGGCGAGCCCGAGCATCGCCTTGCCCGTGTATGCCGGGTCGAGAAAGAGCCCGAGGCGCCGCGCGCAGATGCGGATGAGCTCGAGGCCTTCTTCGGTCGGCACGGCGTACGCGGGCCCGTCGTAGCCTCCCGCGATCTCGACCTCGCTCCGGGCGAATCGGCTTGAACCACGAGGCGCCGCGATAGCGCTCTCTCGTATTTCTCGACGAACGCCTCCGATATCGCCGCGATGCGCCGCGCGAAATACTCCGGCGTGTCGAGCACGTTCACGCCGAGCACGCTCGCCTTGAGCCCGAAGATTCTCTTCCCGTAGACGAGCCCCGCGGAGGTTCCCCCGCTTCCGACGGCCGTGACGATCGCGTCGAACTCGATCCCGAGCGCCTTCTCGGCCTCGGCGATCTCCTGCGCCGCGCGGATATATCCGAAAACGCCGGGCGGATACGGATGCGCCTTCGGGAATCACGTATGCCTTTTCGCCCGCCGCGCCGAGCTCGGCCGCGATCTCCGCCATTATCTCGTTCACGCGGGGCCATTCTTCCGGCGAGATGAACCGGATCTCCGCGCCCGCGAGCCGGTCGAGGAGCACGTTGCCGTCGCTCTCTTCCGGCGCGGCTGCCGCGCAGGACGAGCACCGGTCTCAGACCGAGCCGCGCCGCGGCGACCGCCGTCGCCCGCGCGTGATTCGACTGGACGCCGCCGCACGTGACGACCGCGCGGGCGTCCGCCGCCGCCGCCTCGGCGAGGGCGAACTCGAGCTTGCGCACCTTGTTGCCCGAGAGCGCGGAGCCGGTGAGATCGTCGCGCTTGACGTAGACGTTCGGCAGATCGGGGAGCTCGGGCACGGCGCGCATGCGCTCGACCGGCGTCGGGAGATTCGCGAGCGAGAGGGACGGGGGGAATACGAAGCTCATGGGCGGGATAATACCAGAGATCGCGCGCGCGCGTCCCGCCGAAAAATCCTCTTGACTAATTGTAATATTATGATATCATAATACAAGAATGAATGATGGAGGAGCATGGAAGATGGTCAGCCGGCAACGACATCGAACCCCTCGCGGGAAACGACATCGACAGGTTCGCCGAGGTTTTGAAGGCGCTCGCGAGCCCCGCGCGCCTGCGAATCGTGAATATTCTCTCCGGCGGCGAGCGCACCGTCACGGAGCTCTGCGAGCGCTCGGGGCTCAAGCAATCGCTCGTGTCGCAGCAGTTGAAAATACTGCGGCTCAACAATATAGTATCGAGCCGGAAGGAGGTGCCGCACACGTACTACAGTCTCAAGGAGCGAAACGTCATACGCATGCTCAATTGCCTGAGCAGGTGTGAAGGGATAGATAGTCAGTCGAATCGGAAGAAGCGTAAAGGAGGCATGATGGGAGCGAACATCACGCAGGTCAAGGAAGCGGATTGGCAGAAGGAAGTGCTCGAGTCGCCGATCCCGGTCATCGTCGATTTCTGGGCGCCGTGGTGCGGGCCGTGCAAGTTCCTCGGGCCCGTTTTCGAGGAGCTCGCCGGCGAATACGTCGGGAAGGTGAAATTCGTGAAGCTCAACACCGACGAGAGCCAGAACGTCGCCATCAAGTACGGAATCATGGGGATTCCGACGCTCAAGGTGTTCAAAGGGGGCGCGGAGGTCGACACGATGTCGGGCGCGGCGCCCAAGGACTACCTGAAGGATTTTCTCGACAAGGCGCTCGCGAAGTAAAGGAAGCATCGTGAAGAAGATCGCTATTACGCCCGAAACGACCGTCGAGGATCTCGTCGAGGAGCACCCCGCGGCGATCCGCTTTCTCATGGAGCGCGGCATCGTCTGCATGAGATGAGGGACGCCTGCCTGGGGGTCCCTGGGCGAGCTCATGAAGCAATACCGCGTCGACGTCGACAAGACGATCGACGAGCTGCAAAGATTTCTGGAAGAGAAGCGGTAAATACCCTACACTGAGAGCCGGGCATGCGCCGACGGGGCGTGCCCGGCGATTTTTTTGTCCGGCCCGCGGCCGATGCGCGGAACCGGCGCGATCGTGAAGGGTGGCGCGATATGGCGGAGCTTCCGTTTCTTGCCGCGGAAGAGGGGCGAGGTCACGTACTCGCGCTTCTCTTTTTCTTTGCCGTGTTCCTCGTCGCGGCATGGGGAAGCTGGCAGGGGACGCTTCCGGCGTCCGATGAAGCCGTGCTTGCCCAGACCGCGAACGAGATCGGCTCGATCGGCCGCGCCCTCCCGCTCCGTTTCGACGGGGTTCCGGTTCACGACACGCCCCCGTTCGCTCCCTGGCTCATGGCGGTTTTCTACAGCCGCTTCGGAGTAAACGAATTCGCGGCGCGTTTCGCGTTCGTTCTCCTCTCGATCGCCGCGATCTACGTGACGTATCTGCGCGGGAAGGGCCGCGTCCCGGGATTGGGACGTTCCGGCCGGGCCGTGTCCGTCCCCTGAGGCGGCGGAAGGGAAACGCCCACGCGCGCATTGGGGATCGCTTCCCACGGCGGCCGGCTTCTTCTCCGCGGTCGTTCTCGCCGCGAGTCCGATATTCGGCAGATTCATGCCTCATATAACGCTCGGGCTCCCGTTCGCGTTCTTCGCGGCTCTCGGGCTTTTCGGGTGGCTCCAGCTCCCGCGCGGCCGCGGCGGATATGTTCTCTGGGGAGTGGCGGTCGCGGGGAGCGTTCTGAGCGCGGGCGCCGGAGGGGCGCTCCTCGTTCCCGGCGCGCTCGCGGCGGGGATCGTCGATCGGGACCGGCGCGCGCTCTGGCGCGCTCCGGGATTCGTCCTCGCGACGTTCATCGGACTTCTGATCGGCGGAACCTGGCTCGTTCCCGAGACTGCCCGGAGCGGCGTGAGCTTCTTCGACAGCGCGTTGTGGGCCCCGCTCGCGCGCGTCGTTCGTCCGTCGGCGGGCGCTCCCCTGGCGCTGTTCGATTCGCTGGCGAACGTATGGCTCAGAAATCTTCCCTGGTCCGTTCCCGCGACGGTCGCAGCCGCGAGAGTCGTATTCTTCGGGAAAAGGGGCGGGCGCGAAGCGGGCGCGAGCGGCGTCGACGCGGCTCTTCTCGTTTTCGCGGCCGTGATATTCGTGCCCCTGGCGCTTGCGGGCGGCGACACGCTCAGCTCGTTTCTTCCCATCCTTCCGTTCACCGCGGTCCTCTCGGCGCGGGAGGTCGCGCGATGGCTCAGGCGTCCCGGGAAGAATCTCGCGAAGCGCCTCTGGACGCTCAATCACGTCGCGACGGCCGTCTTCTGTCTCCTCATGCTTCTCGTCGTCACGACGCCGGTCAGCGTGAGGAGGACGCTCAACGATCCGATCGAGGACGTCGCGAAAATGGCGGCGCGCATCGTGCCCGCCGGTTCGAGCATCGGCAACTTCGGCCAGCCGTATCGCGAGCAGTGCGCGCGGATGCTCTTCTACGGCGACCGGGCGCTCGAACGGCCGCGCGCGAGCGCGGAGGAAGTCGGGAGGGCGCTCGGCGATAATCCGCGGATGATCTTCCTGTCGTCGGCCCGGGACCTCGAGATGCTGCGCTCATCCGGGGCTTTCCCGTTCGAAATTCGGGTGCTTTACGGTGCGGGCGATCTCGTGCTCTTCGGAGCCCGGGCGTCGGGCCCGGAAACGGAGGCAAGATAACGGTGCTCATCAAACGGCTTTCCGCTTGTATCTTCCCGCTCCTCATGCTCGGCGCGCTCGCCGTCTCCGGCTGCGGAAAGAAGAACGTGGACGCGACGGGTCTCGTGAAGCTCACCGGCAGGGTCTACGCGATGATCGCGGTCGGGCCGACGGCGGCCGAAGGTCTCGGCGCGAACAGCGGCTTCGTCGTCGGGGACGACGGCGTCCTCGTGATCGATTCGCGATACACGCCGCGGCTCGCGGAGGATCTCCTCACGGCGATCCGGTCCGTCACGAACGCGCCGGTCAGGTACGTCGTGAATACGCACTACCATCCCGATCACTCGTGGGGAAACATGGTCTTCAAGGCGCAGGGGGCGGCGATCGTGGCGCGTTCCGAAACGCGCGACGCGCTCCTGAAGTATTCTCCCGCCTATCTCCAGTTCTACAAGGAACACAGCCCGGGCACCTGGGAGCTTCTCCGGGACGTGCGGGTCACGGCTCCGGACACGACCTTCGGCGACGAAACGGAAATCGACCTCGGGGGCGTCAAGGTCGTGCTCCGGTATTTCGGACCCGCGCATACGGCGGGCGACTGCGTCGTGATCGTTCCGAACGACAGGGTCGCGTTCGTCGGAGGGCTCCTGAGCAACGGGTATCATCCGAACATGGGAGATGCGGGCGCCGATTTCGACAACTGGATCGCGGCGCTCGGCACGCTCGGCGCCTTGAAGCTCGCGTACGTCGTTCCGGGGCAGGGGAAGGTGTGCGGCGTCGAAGAGTTCGCCGTCGAATCGAGATATATCACGACGCTCCGGAATCAATGCGAGCAGGATATCCAGAGAATGGTGCCGCTCGAGCAGGCGGTTTCCTCGATCGTCATGCCGGGCGCCGAGGCGTATCTTCAGCCCAACCTTCTTCCGTTCAACGTGCAGGCCGTGTACCGGCGCGAGATGACGCGCGTCGTGCAGCCCGATTTCGCCATCGACCTGCCGGAGGAGTTCCAGATCGCGGACGGCGGCGGGAACGCGAAGCTCGGCTTCATCCGCTGGGCGGCGGCGGCGGAGGGAGGAACCATCGAGATCGACGCGCAGTGGAAGCTGACGTCGAGCCGAGAGGTGATCGCGCAGGACGTCGCGGACATGGTCGCGCGATATGCCCGGACCGGAAACGTCGAAATGAAGATCGAAGGATCGAAACGGATCGACGTCGGCGGCGAAAAGGCGATCGCCTCGTACGGCGGCATGTACGACAAGCAGGTCGCGGGGATTCCGGGGAGGGGCATATGGACGTGGGCGCTCGTCATTCGCGGCGACAAGATCTACTCCATCAGGCTCACCGCGGACGCCGGCAGCGACCGGAAGAAAGCGCTCGAGAATATGGCGTATCTGGAGAAGCTGGTGTCGACGTTCCGGATCAAGCCCCGTGCTTCTTGAGCTTCCCCGCGTTCGCGAGCGCGAGATCCATGATCGCGGTCGCGGGAAACACCCCGAGGCCTCCCCGGGCGCACTCGCTCTCGGTGAAGGCCCGCGCGTCGTCGATCCCGCACGCCTTTGAATGAATGAGGAACGGCACCGGGTGCCACGAGTGGGCCTTGAGGGCGCACGGCGTCGAATGATCCCCCGTCACCGCGATCACGTCGGGCTTGAGATCGAGGAGAAGCGGAAGGCGCGAGTCGACCTCCTCGATGATTTTCGTTTTTCCCTCGAAGTTGCCGTCCTCGCCGAACGAATCGGTCTTCTTGACGTGTATGAAAAAGAAGTCGTAGCCTTTTCCGTACACTGACCGGACCGCCTCGAACTCCTCCTCGATCGAGAAGCCCGTGTCGACGAGATCCATGCCGCAGAGCTTCGCCACGCCGCGGTAGAGAGGATAGGCGGCGACGGCCGCCGGCCGGAGCATCGTCCTCTCCTGGAGCGATTCGATCGCGGGCTTCCGCGAAATGCCGCGCATGAGAACGGCGTTCGCCTTCTTCTCGCCGGCGAGAATCGCGTTGCATTGATCCACGAGCTTCGCGATGATCCCGGCCGTCCGCTTCGCCTCGGGCACCCGCGCGACGGGCGCGAGCGGCGCTTTGCCCGTGAGCTGCGGGTCGGTCTCCTCGACCTCGGGAGATAGCCGGATGCCGCTCAGGACGACGCCGAAACGATATTCGCGCACCGGCATGATGACGATCTTCGCGCCCTCGATCTCCGTGATCCGCTCCTGGAGCTTCGCGCAGATGCGGATGCATTCCTCGTGGGGAAGGCGCCCCGCACGGCGGTCGGTAAGGAGGCCGCTGGAATCGATCGTCGCGAAATTCCCGCGGATCGCGACGTCGTCCCGCTCGAGCTCGTAGCCCGTCCCGAGCACCTCGAGCACGCCGCGGCCGACGTCGTTCTCGCTCGCGAGCGGGTCGTATCCGAAGAGCGCGAAATGCGCGGGCCCGCTCCCCGGCGTGACGCCGTACGATATGGGCTGGCTTCTGCCGCAGAGCCCCTCGCGCGCGAGGGCGTCGAGATTCGGCTTTCGCGCCGCATCGAGCGGCGTCTTCGGGAATTCCGCGGTCCGGATATCCCCGAGCCCGTCCATGACCAGGAGAATGATCTTCGCGTCGTTGCGGCGGAGTAGGTGGCGCAGCATCGCATGCTCCCTTTCTCGGTTATCGGACGAGGATCATCTTGCGCGAGAGCGTATTCTTGCCGGCCCGGAGCCGGTAGAAATAGACTCCGGCGCTCGAGCGGTTTCCACGCTCGTCGAGCCCGTTCCATTCGACGGCGCGCATCCCTGTGCCGACGCGGCCGCTTTCGAGCCGGCGGACCAGGCGCCCGGCGATGTCGTACACCTCGAGCGAGACGGCGCATTCGGCGCCCACAAAATACCGTATCGTCGTCGACGGATTGAACGGATTGGGCTCGTTCTGGTATAGCGCGAGCGCAACCGCCGGAATCGCGACGGGACCCGTTTCGAAGAGCGTCGTTCGCACGCCGCCTTCGAGCGCGTCGACGCGGAAGCGGTACGTTTCCCCGGGCTCGCAGGTCTTATCGGTGAACGAGAACGCCGTCCCGTCTCCCGCGCGCGAGCTTCCGAAATCTTCCGGTATCGCGCCGCCGGCGATTTCGACGAATGCGTCCGGCGGCTCATGAGCGCGCAGGACGGAGAATTCGATATTCGCCGGCGCCCCGGAGAGCGTCCATTCGATTCTGACGTCCGTTCCGTTCGCGGCGGCCGAGTAGCTCTGCAGCAGCGTGGCCACGACTGTATGGCCGGCGGCGTCGATCCTCTGGGAGTAGATGTCGGAGTTGCCGTTGCGATCGTCTTTCCACGCGATGACGGCTCCTCCCACGCCGTCGGGGGCGAGCTGGGGAGTCGTCTGGTTCGCCGAGGCCTGGCATGCGGCCACGCCGTTCGCCGTCCAGGCCGTCGAGCCGTTCGCATTGATCCTCTGGGCGTATATATCCCAGGCGCCCGACGCGACTCGCTCATCCTGCCACGCCGCGACCGCTCCGCCCGCTCCGTTCGAGATGAGTTGCATCGCCGTTTGGCCGTTGGCGGCCGTGCAGACCGCGACCCCGTTCGCCGGCCACTGGACGGCCCCCGCGGTGTCGACCTTCTGCGCGTAGACGTCGGCGGTGGCGCCGTTGCGGAGGTCCAGCCACGCGACGATCGCCTCGCTCGAAGCGCCCGGAACGATGCGGCAGTCCGACTGTTTTCCCGTCATCGAAGAGACGACGCCGATCCCGTTCGCCGTCCACTGAACCGCGCCGGCGGCGTCGACTCGCTGCGCGTAGATGTCGTCGTCGACGGTGTTGCGATGATCGGTCCATGCGACGATCGCGCCCCCGGAACCGTCGGAGACGGTCTGGGGCGCCGTCTGGGCCATCGCCTCGTTGCAGACGACGATTCCGTCCGCCGTCCACTGGACGGTCCCGGCCGCAACGACCCGCTGCGCGTAGATGTTGCTGGGGCTCGTCCGGCTGTCCTGCCACGCGACGATGGCGCCGCCTGCCCCGTCCGAGGCGATGACGGGCACCGTCTGCGAACCGGCGGCGGCGCAGACGGTCACGCCGTTCGCCGTCCACTGGGCCGCGCCGCTCGAGTTGATCCTCTGGATGAAGATATCGTTTGTGGCGTTGCGCGAGTCGGACCAGACGACGATCGCCCCGCCCGCGCCGTCCGGAATCATGCGGCTCAGAACGAGGCCCGCCTTTCCCGCGCAGACGGCAAGCCCGTTCGCGGTCCATTGGACGTAGCCGGACGAATTGACTCTCTGCGCGTAGATATCGAGCACGTTGTTGCTGCGGAAGTCCTGCCACGCGAGGATCGCGCCCCCCGAGCCGTCGGGGACGACGAGCGGGGACGATTGATTCTGGGTGGCCGTGCATATCGGCATGCCGTCCGCGAGCCACAGGACGGCTCCGGCGGGGCCGGCCCGCTGGCTGTAGATATCGGTGTTGACGCCGGCACGCAGATCGCGCCAGACGACGATCGCTCCTCCCGCTTCGTCCGAGGCGATCGTAGGCGTGTCCTGCGTATTGGGCATGGTGCAGACGGCGATGCCGTCGCTCACCCAATCGGCGCGCGGCGACGGCGCCGCCGCGATCGCCGCAACGGCGAAAAGCAAGAAAACGATTCTACCGTTTCTCGTCATCGCTCGCCCCCCTATCGGAATGATCGATCACGCTGGAACAATCCCGGGCGGATGGTATCACGTGCGATACGGCGCCAGAAGAGATAAATGCGGTCCGCCGTGCCCGCGAGGGGGAGCGCCTCCCCGGCGTCGCGCCGTTTGACAATGCGGGATAATTATTTTAATATTTACAGGTTATCGATTCCGAACAGAAGGCTTCGACGGAGGAGAATCCATGAACGCCAATAGTTTTGATCGCTCCGCGGGCACGCCGCGTTTCATTCGACCCGTTATCCTGGGCGCGTTGAGCGCGTTCCTCGTCGCCGCTCTCTGCGCGGGATGCGGGAAGGGGGGCGGCCCCGTCGCGGGGAAAGACCCCGTCAAGAAGGTCATCAAGGTCGAAAGCAACGTCGATGCGCTCAGGGCGTGGGCGGTGAACAACGCGAGGGCGTCGGTTCTCGTGCACATCGATCCTTCCGACGACATGGCCCTTTTCCCGGCGAGCCGGATGAAGGACATGGAGAACGCGGCGGGGCACCTCAGGCGGCGCAACGGAAAGGCGCTCGATGAAATCGGTCCCCTTATCGAGCGCGGCGGGACGGTGAGCCTCGGCTACATGGCGGGCCTGTATAAACGCGTGGTCTGGGTCATTCCCGCGATCCGTCCCGTCGGCGAGGATCCGGTCGAGGTCTACAAGAATTTTCTGATCACGCAGAGGAGATTTCCGCCGGAGGCCGTGGCGGATTTCAAGGCGGAAGGGAAGTTCGTCACGGGAACGATCGCCGGGGTCCCGCTCACGATCACGCGTCTCGCCGATCTCACGCTCGCCGACGGAGAAAACGCGATCGTCGACATCGATCTTTCCTATTTCCCCGCGATGAGGGTCGCGGGCCAGAGCTACTATCGCACGGGGACGAAGTCGCTCCTCGAGTTTCTCCGGGAGCTCGGCAAGCGGAACGTAAGAGCGAAGATTGTCACGGTGAATCTCTCGAACCTGAACAATCAGGTTCCGATGGACCTCAGGTTCTACGGCGACGTGATCCGGGAAGCGCTCGCGAAGCCGGGCGATCTCGTTCCTCCGGGACCGGAAAAGTGGCAGAGCATGATCCGGGCGGAGGATTCTCTCGGCGCGAAGCGCTACGCCTCGGCCGCGGCCATCTATGACGACCTCCTCGGCACGGAGAAGGACGACGCGGGGCTCTATTTCGCTCTCGCGCTCGCGCGGGGCTTCGAGGACAAGGGTCTTGAATGCCGCGCCGCGCTCCTCGACGCATACCGGCTCGACGGCGAATACCTCAAGGGATTCTTCCAACTCGCCCGTGTGCTCGCCAACGACGGCAAGCTGGACGCGGGATTCGAGATCCTCGAGACGCCAGATCTCGCGAAGATAATCGCGCCCGTCGAGCTGGATTACCAGCGCGGTCTTTTCCTGTATACGGCGCACAAGCCGTTCGACGCGGCCGCGTACCTCGCGAGAGTCGCCCAGCAGCGCCCGAAGGATTTCGGGCTTTACACGATCCTGTTCCGGGCGCACCGCGAGGCGGGCAACGAGCAGGGCCAGATCAGCGCCCTTCAGAAGCTCGTCACCATCGACAACGGGAGGGTCCGGCGCGAGATGCCGTGGGTGTACGCCGATCTCGGGCAGCTGTACGACAAGAACAACTACCCGGGGAACGCCACGCAGATGTACGAGAAATACATGCAGGTGCATCCCGACGATTCCCTTTCGAAGGTGTTCAAGAAGCGGATCGACGGCTGGAAGGCGAAGAAGATACTCATTCCTCAGGATCGCGAATGAGCGCGGAAGGACAGAGCGCCGCGACGACGCACTCGCCGCACTTCGGCGACGGCGCCTTGCAGACGGCGCGCCCATGGCTCTTGAGATAGAAGGGGAGCCAGCGCCATTCCTTCCTGTCGAAAAGCCGCATCAGATCCAGCTCGATTTTTCCGGGGTCGGCATTCGCCGTCCATCCGAGGCGTCCCGCCACGCGGATGACGTGCGTGTCGACGACGACGCCTTCGACCTTCCCGAAGCCGTGCTGCAGGATCGCGTTCGCGGATTTGCGGGCGACGCCGGGGAGCGTGAGGAGCCCGTCCATCGTGTCGGGCACCGAGCCCCCGTACCGCTCGACGAGCGCGACGGACGCTCCCTTGATCGCCTTCGCCTTGTTCCGGTAGAAGCCCGTGGGGCGCACGGCCCGCTCGATCGCTTCGATCGGCTCGGTCGCCAGATCCTCCGGTCGCGGGTACGCCTCGAAAAGCCCCGCCGTCACCTCGTTCACCTTCTCGTCGGTGCATTGCGCCGAGAGAATGGTGGCCACGAGGAGCTGGAACGGATTCTCGAATTTCAGGTAATGGTGCGGATCGGGGTAGAGCCGCTTGAATGCGGCCAGAACCGCGATCGCCTTTTTCGCATCCGCCGTTCCGGCGGCGCGGACTTTCTTCGCATTGATTTTTTCGGCACCCATCGCAGTTGAAAAACGTATACAGTAATAGGCACGGAGTCAACAGAGTTGCAATTTCAGCGGACCGACCTTATATTGTTCACGATGAAAATGCTGAGAAACGCGATTCTCCAGGCGATAGCGATCGTGGCGGTGTCCGCGGCGATCGGGTTCGCCTTTAACTCGTTATCACGCAACGGGATAAACCCGTTCAGGACGCTCGTGAAGGTGCCTGTCTCGGCCGAGGGCGCGCAGGCCGGGGCCGAAGGGATTCGGATCGTCGGCCTGGAAGAGGCGCGGCGCGTGATCGAAAGCGGCGCGAGCGTCATCGACGCCCGCAGAAAAGACGAATACGACGAGGGACATATTCCGGGCGCCATTCTATTCGACTATTACGATATGGGAACGTACCGGGACCGGGTTCTCCCGCTTCTCTCGAACGAGAGCGAGATCATGGTGTATTGCTCTGAAGCGACCTGCGACGATTCCGAGCTTCTCGCGAAGGAGCTCTATCTGCTCGGATTCACGAAGCTGCTTGTCTTCAAGGGCGGATTCGACGAATGGTCCGGCGCGGGGCTTCCTGTCGAAAGAGGCGATCGATGAAAATTATGTGGTCGCAGGGAACGCGCCCGCCGGCGGGAAGCAGGAACGGAACCCACTGGATATTCAATCCGTACCTTCTTCTCGCGTTCCGGCTTTTCCTCGCCGCGATCTTCATCTACGCGGCGGTTCAGAAGATCGGAAAGCCGCTCGCCTTCGCGGACGAGATACAGAACTACGGCGTCGTCGATTACGGGCCGCCGCTCTACGTCATGGCGGTCGTTCTCCCGTGGATCGAGCTCCTCTGCGGATTCGCGCTCGTGACCGGCGTGGCCGTGCGAGGGGCGGCGCTTATTCTCGTCGGGCTTAACGCCATGTTCCTCGTCGTCATCGCGAAGAAAACGGCCGGCTACATGGGGGACGGGACGCCTTTCATGAAGATCTATTTCGATTGCGGTTGCGGGTTCGGCGCGACCTACGCGTGGAAGAAGCTTCTCGAGGACGCGGTCTATCTGCTCATGTCGCTCGCGCTCCTCGCGGCGCCCCGCCATCGATTCACGGTTTCGATCAGAAGGAGGTCCTCGTGACAAGGAATGCGTTCGTTCTCGGCTTCGTTCTTCTCGTCGTTTCGATCGGATCGTGGGCGATTCCCGCCGCGGCGGCCGGCGACCCGGACACCGGCACGTGGGAGCTCGGGGTCATCCTCGGCGAACCGACGGGGTTGAGCGCCAAGTACTGGACGACGACGAACACCGCGCTCGATTTCGGCGCAGCGTGGTCGTTCGAGAAGGACGGCAACCTTCATCTCCACTGCGATTATCTGTATCACAACTTCGAGATATTCAAGGTGGACGAGGGGAGCCTGCCGCTCTATTTCGGCATCGGCGGCCGCGTTCGTTTCGAGGACGACGACCACAAGGATCTGGATAATGACCACGGCACGCGCGTCGGCCTCAGGCTCGTGCTCGGTCTCGAGTATCTCGTCGCGGCGTATCCGATGAGCGTCTTTTTCGAAATCGCCCCGATCGTCGACGTCGCTCCCAAGACCGAGGGAAGCATGAACGGCGGATTGGGAATTCGTTACGTATTCTAGGAGAGGTGAAAGTGCCTATGCCGGGTAAGCAGATCAGAACGGGTGGAAAGGCGCCGGTCCAGGGGGCGGGCGCGGAGCGCGGCCTCAGCTACGCCTATACGGGTTCCGAACAGCCGCTCATAGGCGAAACGATCGGCCATATGTTCGAGCGCATCGCGAAGACCTATCCCGACAACGAGGCGCTCGTCTATCTTCCGACGGGTGTGCGGTACACGTACCGCGAGTTCCACGAAATATGCCGCGCGGCGGCGAAGAGCTTCATCGCGCTCGGCGTGCGCAAGGGGGACCGCGTCGCCGTATGGGCGACGAACCATCCCGAATGGGCGATCGCGCAGTTCTCGACGGCGCTCGTCGGGGCGATCCTCGTCACGGTGAACCCCGCGTACAAGACGCATGAGCTCGAGTACGGGCTCAAGAACGCCGAGGTGCAGACGCTGATCCTCGTGCCGCGGTTCAAGAGCTCGGAGTACGCGCAGATGATCAACCAGCTCGCCCCGGAGCTCAAGGATTCGAAGCCCGGCGAGCTCGCGTCGCGCGCGTTTCCGAACCTCAAGACCGTTATCATGATCGGGTCGGAATCCCATCCCGGAACGCTCCCCTGGGCCGAGTTCATGAAAAAAGGGGAGAGCGTCTCCGACGGCGAGCTCGCCGAGCGCGCGAGCGACTGCGACTTCGACGAGGTCATCAACGTGCAGTACACCTCGGGGACGACGGGGCTCCCGAAGGGCGCGAGCCTCACGCATCACAACATTCTCAACAACGCCTTCTTCGTCGCCGAAACGATGCATTTCACCGACAAGGACCGGCTCTGCATCCCCGTGCCCCTGTATCACTGTTTCGGCATGGTGCTCTCGAGCCTCCTCTGCGGTGACGCACGGGGCGACGATGGTGTTCCCGTCGGAATATTACGACGCGCTTCTCGTGCTCGAGGCGGTCGAGAAGGAGCGCTGCACGGCGCTTCACGGCGTGCCGACGATGTTCATCGCGGAGCTCGAGCATCCCGATTTCAAGAAATTCGACCTCAGCTCGCTCCGCACGGGAGTCATGGCGGGAGCGCCCTGCCCGATCGAGCTCATGAAGCGCGTGAACGACGCGATGCACCTGAGCGAGATCACGATCGGCTACGGCGAGACCGAGGCCTCCCCGATCGTCACCCAGACGCTCGCCCGCGACACGCTCGAGCGGCGCACCGAGACGGTCGGCCCCGCGATCCCGCACACCGAGCTCAAGGTCGTCGATCCGGCGACGGGGAAGACCGTGCCGGTCGGCGAGCAGGGGGAGATCTGCGCGCGCGGCTACCAGATCATGCGCGGCTACTATAATAACGAGAAGGCGACGAAGGAGGCCATCGACGAGGCGGGCTGGCTCCATACCGGTGACATCGGCCTCATGCGCGAGGACGGCGCCTTCAAGATCACCGGGCGCATCAAGGACATGATCATCCGCGGCGGCGAGAACATCTACCCGCGCGAGATCGAGGAGTTCCTCTACACGAATCCGAAGATCCGCGACGCCCAGGTCATCGGCGTCCCCGACCGCAAAATGGGCGAGGAGATCTGCGTCTGGATCCAGTTCAGGGAGGGGGAATCCTCGACCGAGGAAGAGATCAAGGAGTGGTGCAAGGGCCGCATCGCCCACTACAAGATCCCGCGCTACGTGAAGTTCGTCACCGAGTTCCCGATGACCGTCACGGGGAAGATCCAGAAGTTCAAGATGCGCGAGATCTCGATCCGCGAGCTCGGCCTCGAGGACGCCGCCAAGATCAAGATGGCGTAGGAGCACGGATACTAGGCGCGGATATTCCCGCTCCGAACCCAGTCGCAGAGCTCCAATGGGTTCCTCGCGGGAATATCCGCGCCCTAGCGAGCAGCCCAGTCGCAGAGCCTCCAATGAGTTCGTCGCGGAGTGTCCGCGCCCTGATGTCCGCGTCGGGGAAGTTGAATCACGGCGTCAGGGCAGTCGGGGTATTCAGGGCTATTTCGATAAGCCTCTCTGCCCATCCGCTTTTGCTTGACTTCCATCCTGTGAAATAGCAGCATCGTCATCGAAATAAGAAGCATTTCATCATATAAAGCGGAATTCAAAGGGAGGATGCGCCATGCAGAAAAGGATTGGCTTTATTCTTAGCCTTGCAATTGCAGCTTGTGTTATCGGTGGAACGGGGGTCGATTCCGACGCTGCGCCGTATCTGCACATCAGCCAGAAAATGAATTATCAGGGCATTCTGACCAACGACGTCGGCGAGCCCATAACCGGAACGAGGAATCTGGTTTTCCGTATTTACGACCAAGTGTCGAGCGGCAGCGCGTTGTGGACCGAAACCCAGAGTGGCGTGACGGTCACCAAGGGCATTTTCAATGTAGTGCTGGGGAGTGTGACGCCGATCAATATTCCTTTCCGCGAAGAATATTGGCTTGAGATACAGGTGGAGTCTGGAACCCTGTCTCCCCGGCAGCTGTTGACCAATACGGCTTATGCCATGGCAAGCCGCAAGGTGGTGTACCAGCAGGTCATAACCGTGGCGCTCGACGGCGGGGATGCCAGCACGATTTATGGCGCTCTTCAAATGATTGCCGCGGAAAGTCCGGTCCCCGGGTCCGTCGACCAATGGGTAATCGAAATTCAAGCCGGAAATTTTACGGAAACAAACGCTATTACACTACCAGACGGCGTCAGTCTGCGCGGCCAGGGATGGCCGGCCACAACGATCAACATGCCCGGCTTGACTTTAAACATCGGCAGCTACAGTGGAATCGAAAATGTAACCCTCAACATGACTGGTGCGGCCGGCCGGATCAGCATGGCTAATGCGACCGGCAGCTACATAAGAAACTGCAACATCATCACGGATCAAGCCTCTCCGTTCGTCGTCAACATGCAAGGAACGACGGATTGCGATTTCAGCTACAACAAGGTTCTGGCGCAAACCAGCGGTTTGTACGTTTTATATATCCAGACAGCCCAGGACGCGAGGGTGGAAAATAACTTCATCGACTTTTCCCAGCTCTCGAACGCAACCGGCATTTACGCCGCGAACATCACGCGGGACATGATTTTGAGAAATACACTGTATTTCTTGGGCTCCGCGAACAGCTGCTATGGCATACAAGTCAATCAAAGCTCTTCAAGCAGCCGGATTGATTACAACGTCATGTATGGCGATCCCAACACGTCTCAGGCGAATGACATATACAACAATACGACGGCGGGCTATCCGGTCCGCCCGACCCACACCGGCCCATACGGCATCTGCAACCACGGAAGCAGCGGAGTCGAACTTCCGGCCTTCTAAAGGACGCTTCGAGCGGGGAAGGCCGCTTGACCACCGCGCGTAACGGGAAGGGCTACTGGGCATCCGGGGGGCTGATATGTTCGCGACGAGCCCATTGGAGGCTTTGCGACTGGGCGCGGAGCGCAATCCGAAGATCTCAAGTAGCGGGTGGCGGCGATGGGGCCCCCCGCACGTTGCGCAGCGAGCCTTGCTCGCGAGCACGGGCGGGGTGCAATCGCCGACAGGACCCGCGTGCTAGCGCCCCAGCTCGATCCCGAGCGCCTCGGCCGTCCGCACGACCTGCCCCCGGGGATCGACCCGCTTTATCCCTCGTATCGCCTCCGGAAGCGGGACCGATTCGATCCATCTCCCCTTGAGGCACGCCATGTGGCCGAATTTTCCCGCGGCGATGAGATTCACCGCCTCGACGCCGAAGCGCGTCGCGAGGATCCGGTCGTACGTCGTCGGGCCGCCGCCCCGCTGCAGGTGGCCGAGCACGGCGACGCGCGTTTCGAGGCTCGTGCAGAGCGATATCTTGTCGGCGACCCATTTCCCGATTCCGCCGAGACGTCCGGGCGCGCCGTCCGCGCCGGGCTGTTTCTCGTAGATCTTTTCTCCGCCCGCGGCGTAGGCTCCTTCGGCCACGACGAGGATGCTGAAACGGCTCCCCGTCCGTTTGCGCTTTTCGATATGGGCGCAGATCCTGCCCAGGTCGAAGGGAATCTCGGGGATGAGGATCACGTCGGCGCCGCCCGCGATTCCCGCCTCGAGGGCGATCCAGCCGCAGTCCCGTCCCATGACCTCGAGGGCGAGCACGCGATGATGGCTCTCGGCGGTCGTGTGGAGCTTGTCGAGAGCGTCGGTCGCCGTGTTGACGGCGCTGTTGAATCCGAAGGTCACGTCCGTCGCCTCGAGATCGTTGTCGATCGTCTTGGGCACGCCGACGACCATCACTCCCTTTTCGAAGAGCGCCTGCGTGATCTTCATCGTGCCGTCGCCGCCGACCGCCACCAGACAGTCGATCCCCAACTTTCGCACGTTCCGCACGATCTCGCCGGTGACGTCCTTGAAAACCGTCTTGCCGTTCGCGAGCACCGGATAGTTGAGCGGGTTTCCCCGGTTCGAGGTGCCGAGGATCGTTCCGCCTCGCGCCTGAAGGCCCCGCACGTCGTGGGAGTAGAGTTTTCGATGGGCGTCGGTCTTGAGAAGCCCGTCGAATCCGTCCTGAATGCCGAGCACCTCCCATCCGTGCTCCAGTATCGCCGCGCGCACGACGCCGCGGATGACGGCGTTGAGCCCCGGGCAGTCGCCGCCCCCGGTGAGTATCGCGATGCGTTCGATCCGTCTTCGAGCCGGACGGCGCCGGGCGCTTCGTCTCCTTCTTCGTTTTTCGCTTTGCGTCCGCCATTGAAATGATTCCTTTCGGGAAATGTCTCCGTTCTGTATGATCCCCGCCGTCCATGATATTCGCAACGGGGCGGTCATGGTAAGCAAAAAAGAGAGGGCACGATGACAGGGAGATTTCGATCGATGGCGCTTCTTCTCGCAGCGGGGGCCGCGATCCTCGCGCTCGCCGCGTGCTCGAAAGACGACCGACGCCGAGCGTTCGCGGCCCGCCATGAGCGAACGGCAGCGCGACAGCTCCATCGCGAAGTCGCGCCTCCCCGGCGGCGGGACGGTCGGAAGGGCGCTCGCCGTCTCCGATTCGGCCTCCGCGCAGGCCGCCCGAATCGATTCGCTGTCTCGATGAATTGTCGGCTGAGGCGCAACGCATTTGCGATCAACCGGTTACTGTGCGGCCGCGGCGCGGCTCAGTTTCCTTCTCCCGCAAAAATGATTTCTTGACTCGCTGCGGCGAATCTGTTACTTTTCGCTTTCAAAAATTGCACCTGAGCAGTACATTACACGGAAATCAGGAATCGCATAGTCGTTTCAACATATTGGCGAAAGGAGGTGTACATAGCAATGAGGACTATAATTATTCTGTGCCTGGCTCTCGTGATAGCGCTCTCTTTCGGCTGCTCGAAGAAGAAAGAGGAGGCGCCGAAGACCGATGCGGTCCAGGAGGAAATGAGCAAGGCCGGCGCGACGAGCCCGACCTTCGACGTGGTGAGCAATGAAGAGATCGATATCACGACATCTCCTTACTCGTACGAGTATAATGGTGTGATCTATTTCTTCGCGACCGCCGAGAACATGGAGATGTTCAAGGCCGATCCGGCGAAGTATATCGCCCCCGTCGATTCGACGGTCACTCCGCCCGCGGGCCAGTAATGGTCTGAAGGCGCGGTGCCGGTCCGGACGACGCGATCCGTCTTGCATTATGCAAGGGGATTGCAGATTGAGAGACAAAGCCCCCATCCGGGGGCTTTTTTTATGGGCGCTCGATGCCTGTTTGTTCCTCTTTATTCCTTCTTGATCCCCGTTTTTTCGCGCGCGCCGCAACTCATTAAATAATAATTCGTTGAGCGAAACTAAGACCTTGGTCCTATCCGCGCGCCCGTCCTCGGCGCCTCGGCCCGGGGACTTTCGTCCCACGCCTTGGAACACCCCTTGCCCCCGCCCGGCTCGAGAAAGAATCCGCGTGCGTTTTCACCCCCGCGGCCTCCCCGGCGGCGGTGCGTCGAGAACGCCAATGTCTTTCTAACGGGTCCTACCAGGAGGGACTGCTTGAAACGTCGCGCACCGGCAACGAAACACTCTTGGAGGAATGACAGAAGGAGGGATCGGCAGATGAGAACGAGCCTCACTGGTGCGGTTCTTTTCGTGATCCTCGTTGCGGTCTCCGCTTCCGCGTTCGGCGGCCCGAACCTCGCCGGAACGATGGAAGCCCGCAAGATCATCATGGGAGAAGAGAACCGGGAGATCGCGGTATCCGCGGACAAGGTAAAACCCCAGGACAAGATCGAGTACACGCTGCGTTACCGGAACGTCGGCGACGCTTCGGCGTCCGGGCGTGAGCCTCGTCGGCCCGATACCGGCCGGAACCGTGTACCTGGACAGGACGGCGACCGAGAAGGACGCGATGCGTCCGCTCTTCAGCATCGACGGAGGCGCGAGCTTCCACGAAGCGCCCGTCACCTATCTCGTGAAGAACGAGAGCGGGGTCGAGGAGCGCAAGGTCGCGACGAGCGATATGTACACGCATGTCATGTGGAACGTCGCGAGCGCTCTCGACGTCGACAGGGAAGTGGCGGTCTCCTACCGCGTCCAGGTGAAGTGAGCGGCTCGAGGCGATAGATAGGGAAAAAGGCATGGACTCCACGAAGGATGGTGGTCTCAGATGAGCAAGAAACGTTTGACGGTTTTCACGGCTGCCCTCGCGCTCGCCGTGCTCTTCGTCTGCGCAGCGGCGCAGGCGCAGACGCCGGCCGGCACGACGATCCGGAACCAGGCTTCGGCCCGGTTCCAGGATCTCTCGGGCAACTCGTACACCGCGACCTCGAACGAGGTCACGACGATCGTTCTGCCCGTGTTCGGCGTTTCGATCCTCCCGGACGATTCCGGGGAGACGCCCCCGCTCGTTCCTGCGATGATGCAGAACGCGATTCCCGGGCAAACGATCTATTACAGCTATAACCTGACGAATACGGGTAACGACGCCGATACCTACGCGCTTCTGCCTCTCCTCGACGCCGCGAACACGACGATGACCCTCGGCCTCGGGAGCGTCACGATCTACAACGACGTGAACGGCAACGGCGTGCTGGACGGCGGCGAGCCCGCCATCTCTTCCGGTGGGGCGCCGGGGAACCTCGGTCCAATCGCTGCCGGTGCGACAGTGAACATCCTGGTCTCCTACCAGGTTCCCCCGGCCGCCCTCGCCGGCGAAGTGGCTTACGTCGGCGTTCAGGCGACCTCCGCCGGAGATCCGGCCCGTATCGACACGCGCAACTATCATTTGACGACCGTCGTGAGCGACGCCTCGCTCACCGCGACGATGTCCGGACTTCCGGCGAACGTCGATCCGGGCAACGTGATCACCTACGCGATCGGCGGCTCCAACGTGGGCACCCAGGCGGCGCACGGCGTAACCGTCGCGTCCGTCGGCCTCACGGGCGTCTTCATGTTTGACGTGCTCCCGACCGACCCGACGACGAGTCTTCCGCTCGCGCTTTCCGGCGCCCCCTCGGGCTCGCCGGCGGGCGGAACCGTTCTGTACCTGCCCGCGGGAAGCGCAATGGTCGGTTCCCCCGAGACATGGGCATGGCAGGCCATCGCGGGCGCCGGCGATCTCGCCGTCGCGTACGTCACGAACGGCGACATCGCCATCGGTCAGTTCTACAACTTCACCTACGATCTCGTCGTGCCGTCGACGATGCGCGCGGGCATCATCAATAACAGCGGCGCCGTCGCGTACGTGGACAACAACCCCGGCACGAGCGATCCGACGATCGTCACGACGAACAACACGCAGATCACCGTGAACGCGATCGCGAACGTGCTCGTCGGCCCGTCGGGTCAGCCCGCCGCCGGCACTCCGCCGAACTACAACGACGACGTGCAGGCGGTGCCTCTGGCCTACGCGAACACGACCGTATCGTTCACGAACACCGTGAGGAACGACGGCAACGCCGCCGACGCGCTCAATATCGCGCTCGACGCCGCGTCGACCATTCCCGGCGGATGGAGCGTGCTCTTCTTCCGGAGCGACGGAGTCACGCCGCTCACCGATACCGGAACGGACGGCATTCCCGACGTCGGTTCGCTCAACCCGGGCGCGACGAGAGACTTCATCGTGCGCATCATTATCCCGGGCGGCGCGAGCGCCGGCGGCCCGTATGACGCGGTCATCCGCGCGAACTCGACGAACACTCCCGCCGAGTTCAACCTGACCACCGACCGGATCACCCTGGTTCAGTCGGCGGCTGTCGACGTCGGCAACTTCGACGGCGTGCCCGGCACGAACAACGTCCCGGTCAACATCAACGCCAATCCGGGCACGAACGTCGACTTCGCCCTCGACGTGATCAATACTGCCGGCTCGAGCGACAACTACTCGCTCACGTCGACCGTTCCCGGCGGCTGGGCCGTGACGTTCTACAACGACGTGAACGGCAACGGCGTTCTCGATCTGCCCGAGCTCGCCCCGATCGCCGGCGTCGGCCCGGTCGCGGCCGGCAGCGAGGCGCACGTCATCGCGCGCGTGGCGGTTCCCGGCGGCGTCGGCCCCGGCGTGAACAACGTCACGTTCCGCGCGACATCGACGAACAACCCGGCCGTGTTCGATCAGATCACGGATACCGTGACGATCCTCGCGGCCGCGTCGGTCGATATCGCTCCGAACCGTAACGGCACAGGCACCGCCGGCGGAACGGTCCGCTATCAGCACACCGTGACGAATACCGGCAACGTCGGCGACACGTTCCTCCTGAGCGCCGTGAGCTCCAACAGCTGGAGCTACGCGTTCTTCGATCTCGCGAATAATCCGATAGCGGCTGTTACGCTGAACGCCGGCGCGTCCCAGGACGTCGTCGTGCAGATCTCGATCCCGGGCGGCGTGCCGCTCGGAACGGTCGAGACCGGCACGGTCCGCGTCACGGGCAACGGCACGGGCGCGACCGACGCGGTCACGGACGTCACCACGATCGTGGCCGGCAACCTCGTGCTCGTGAAATCGGTCAACCCGGCCGGCGCGCAGCTGCCGGGCACCGAGCTCACGTACCGGACCGACTATTCGAACGTCGGCACCGCGGACCTCACCGCGATCGCCATCTATGACGCGATTCCGGCCTGGACGCAGTACCGCGTGGGCTCCGCCACCCAGGGAACCCTCGCCGCCGGCATCACGGCGATCGCGATCGAGTTCTCCGACGACGGCGGCGCGACGTGGACCTACGCGCCGGTGAGCGGCGGCGGCGGCGCCCCGGCGAGCTTCGACGCCAACGTGACGAATGTCCGCTGGACCCTGACCGGCAACCTCGCCGGCGGCAGCGGCACGGCCGACGGCGTCGGCTTTGTCGTGAGGATCGTCGCCGAGTAAGCGGCTCGAAAAGACGCCGTGGCGGGGCGGCGGGCGTCGCCCCGCCACGGACGATCTTCCAGAGCAGGAGATGCAGCGGAGAGAAGAGATACGGAATTGAAATATAGATCCCCGCGGCGGCACAAGAACCCCGAACTGGAGGATGATTCGCTAAGACGGATCAGCCTCTTGTTCGGTTTCTGGAGGGAAAAGGGTGAGAAGGCCTTCGACCAGAAGTTCGAAAGGGAGATATCTCCTTTTCATGCTTGCGGTTGCGGGCCTCTCCCTTTTGTCTTCGGCTTCGCGCTCCGCCATTCCACCCGCAGGCCAGGTGATCACGAGCCGCTCGCTCGCCCTCTATGACCTGAGCGGCGAGCGGTGCAGCGTATATTCGAACGAAATCACCGTGAGCGTTCTGCCCGTCTACGGCCCCGTCGTGACGCCGAACGGTACGACCGCCGCACCCGGCGGAGTCGCGCGCGCCTTCGCCGGGGAGACGGTGACCTTCGTGTTCACGCTGAGGAACGCGGGGAACGCGGACGACGCGTTCAGTCTGTATCTCATGTATCCCGCGCCTTCGGATTTCGTTCCGGTGAGATCGGCCATTTACCTCGACGTCGACATGGATAGCCTCGTCGACATGGGCGAAATAGCCGTGTCGGACGTCGGGCCTCTCGGGCCGGGCGAAGATGTGCTGCTCGCGATCCAGGCGCAGCTCCCGCTCGGGCTCGCGGGGGGAGAGACGGCCAACGTGAATCTCGTCGCCCGCTCGCAGGCGGACACCTCCTCGTGGGACAGGGACAACGTCGTCAGGATCGTGGCGCGCGAGGAGGCGGATATCGCGCTCGCCCTCGCGGCGGACAGGACGGCGGCGCAGCCGGGCGACACGATCGGCTTCGCGCTCCATTTCACGAACGGGGGAGAGCGCACGGCCGCGGATGTCACGCTCTCGGCGCTCGTCGATCTGAACGGAGCGGCCGAAGGAGCCGACTTTGTGCCGGGTTCGGCGAGCTCCACCGTCGCGGGGAGCTTCGAGTATTACGACGCCGGTATCTCGAGTCTGGGTCGCGACCGAGCCTCCCGTCGATCGCATCAAGGGCGTTCGTCTTCTCGCCGGCGATCTCGCTCCCGGTGGGGGGGGCGACCTGTCGTTCCGCGTGCGGGTGAGGGACGGAAGAGCGGCGGGGGATCTGCGCGAGACCGCGACCGTCGATTACGCGGGGGGCGACGGGTTGCCCTACCATCTTGAATCGAACGAGGTCGCCGTGCGCGTCGGGCGCGTGAGCTCGCTCGCGATCGGTCCCCGGGGAAATCCGCGGGCCGTCACGGGGAGCCCCGACGACCGGGTCGTCGTGAATATCGACGGGACCCGAGACGCGTATACGCTCTGGCACGAGATTTCGAATGACGGCAATTTCGGCGACAGCGTGCGCGTTTCTCTCGCCGACTCGTCGGTCATTCCCGCCGAATGGCGCATCGATTTCGTCGATTTCGAAGGTTCGCCGTTTCCGCGCGAGTCGGACTACCGCGCGGCGGCCGGAACGATACCGAGCGGACACTCGATCGCCGTCGGCGTGCGGCTGCAATCGACGCGTGAAGGCTTGCGGAGATTCGAGGGAAGGCAACTCGCGTTCGCCGTCGAAGCCGCTTCGATCTTCTTCGGCGAATCGAGCGACCGCGTCGAGGACGTGCTCGTCAAGTCGAGCATCCCGATCGTTTCGATCGAGCAGTCGATCCGCGAGCCGACCGCGCTCGTCGGGGACGTTCTGAGCTTCATCGCCGCGGTCGAGAACGTGACGGGGGAGACCGCTCTCGACAGCGTCGTCGTCACGGAAACGCTGTCCCCGGGCCTCGCGTTCGCGGGCGGAAACCTCGTGCCGGGGATCGCGGGAAACGTTCTCACGTGGCGTCTCGAAAGGCTCGAGCCGGGAGAGAGACGCGAGATCGTTTTTCGCGCGCGCGTGAAAGCGGGGCAGGAAACGGGAAGGCTCGTGAGCTCGGCTCGGGTGAGCGGCGTCACCGATACGGGCGAACGGGCCGCGGACGGCCCGGCGAGAGCCTCCGTTCTCGTCGTCGAGGGAATATTCACGCGGCGCGGGATCATATCGGGCGTCGTGTTCGCGGATGCGGATTCGAACGGCGCGTGGGATGAAGGAGAGCGCGGCGTCCGCGGCGCCTCCGTCTTCATCGAGGACGGCACGTACGCGGTGACCGATTCGTTCGGGCTCTATTCGATTCCCGGCGTCGTCGAAGGACGGCACGTCGTGCGGATCGACCCCGCGTCTCTTCCCGACGCCCTCGAGCCGGGAGAGAGCGGCTATTTCGGGTTCGGCGAAGCCGGGGAGATGCTCATCGACCTCGCTCCGTCGGGGCACCGGAGAGCCGACTTCGCGCTCGTCCGGTCGCTCCGCGCCGGCGTCAGGACGACCGCCGAGCCGCTCGCTTCGGGGCGTTCCGCGCCGGAGCGGACAGAGGGCGTCGCCGATTCGTCCCCTTCGCCCGGTCGCGCCGCGGCGCTTTCCGATGCGCCGGCAAGCGCGGCGAAACCGGAGCAGTCGTTCGACGCGATCACCATACCGAGCACGCATTTCGGCGCCGGGGAGGCCGTTATCGAGGGCATTCCCCTGAGCCGCGTCGCCGCCCTGTCGCTCTGGATGAAGGATCACCCGGGCTGGCGGATCCTCATCGAGGGGCACACGGACAGCATTCCCATCGCGAGCGCCTCCTTTCCCTCGAACCTCGAGCTTTCGATCGCCCGCGCGCGCTCCGTGTTCCAGATTCTCCGCATGAACGGCATTCCCGAGGATCGCGTGGATTACACGGGCTGCGGCTCGCGCGAGCCGATCGCGTCGAACGCCGCCGAGGAAGGGCGCGCGCTCAATCGCCGCGTCGAGATCCGCGTCGTGCCGCCGGACGATTACGCCGCGGGGGACCCCGGCCTTCCCGAGATCCTGAACCTGTCGGAGCGGCGGGAATTCGCGCTGGCCGACTCCACGGGAATCTGCGCCGGCATCGTCAAGCCTGAAGAGGGAGCGATTTTCTTCTCGCGCGGGGAGATCGACGTCGAGATCGTCTCGCCTCTCGGTTCCGAGGCCGAGCTCTACGTGAACGGCCTCCCGGTGGGCAGGGAGAGGATCGGCCTCAAGAAGATCGACATCGCGAGCGGGACCTTCGGCTCGATCTTTTACGGCGTGAAGATCGAAGAAGGCAAGAACGACCTTCTCGTCGTATGCCGCGAGTACGGCGGGAAGCGCAACACCTGCGTCCGGCACGTCTATCTCGCGGGGCAACCCAAGGCCATCACGCCCGAGCGCGAGCTCGTCACGCTCCCCGCCGACGGCAAGACGGCGGGCGAGCTCGTCTTTCTCGTGAGCGACGAGAACGGGCTGCCCGTTCGCGACGGCATATTCGTCACGGTGAACGGAGCGGAAGATCTCCTCGCGGGTCTCGACGTGAATCCACAGCAGCCGGGCGTCCAGGCGATCACGGTGAATGGGCGAGTCGTCGTCGCGCTTCCGCCGAGGCGCGATGCGAGGAAGGAGCGGATCGGCGTCGCGCTGAACGGCTTGTCCGCCGCCGCGCGCGCCGCGTACGAGGCGCCGCTCCGGAACTGGTTCCTGTTCGGCTACGGCGAGGGGGAGCTGGGATACAGCGGCCTCTCGGGATCGGGAAGCACGGATCGCCTGATCGAGAAGCAGCACGACGGGGCGTTCGCGGAAGGGAAGCTCTCGTTCTACGGCCAGGGAGAGATCAGGGACGGCCACCTTCTCACGTGCGCCGTCGACACCCGCCCCCTGAAGGACGACATGCTCTTCAGGCGCATCGAGCCGGAAAAATACTATCCGATCTACGGCGACGCGAGCGAGCTCAAATTCAACGCCGCGTCGCGGAGCGGCACGTTCCTGCGGCTCGATCACCGCAGATACGGCGCGATGCTCGGCGACTTTCGCACCGATCTCGGCATGACCGAGTTCACGAAGTACCACCGTTCCTTCAACGGCGCTTCGGGAGAGGCGCGTTTCGCGCAGGGAAGCGTGAAGGCGTTCGTCACGAGGGCCGACCAGGTGACGTACCAGGAGGAGATCCGCGCCGAGGGGACGAGCGGCTTCTATTTTCTCGGGCATTATCCGCTCGTCGAAAACAGCGAGAAGATCCGCGTCGAGACGCGCGACCGGTACCGGCCCGAGCGGATCGTCCGCGTCGACTACAAGCTCTCGGGGCGCGATTACGACATCAACTATATGGACGGGAGCATCCTCTTCAAGGAGAGCGTGCCCGTTTTCGACGAAGATCTCAATCCCGTGACGATCGTCGCGAGCTACGAATGTCGCGATTCCGGCGAACGCAACTTCATATACGGCCTGCGAAGCGCGGTAGCGGTCGCGGACAGCCTCGAGCTCGGGACGACCGCGGTGCTCGAGGAAGAAGGCGTGGAGAATTACACGCTTCTCGGGTTCGATCTCACGGGACGGGTCCGCGACGGCCTGAAGGTCGAAGGGGAGTTCGCGCGCAGCGAGAAATTCCTCCTCGGAGGCGGAAACGCTTTCCGCGTTCTCCTCAGGGGGGAAACGGCCCGCGCCGTCCGGTGGAACGCGTACTACCGCGCGGTCGACGAGAATTTCTTCAACTCCTCGTTCTCGGGCGGGAAGACCGAGCTCGGAAGCGTCAAAGTCGGCGGCGATCTCGCATGGAAGCTGACCCGGGCGTTCGGCGCGAGCGCGCAAGCGTATCGCCATTCGTTCCGCGAGCGGGATGAAACGAGGGACTACCTGGACATCGTGGGCCGTTACACGGCCGGCGCCATCGAGGGGCGGGCCGGTTTCGCCGCCGCCGGGCACGGCGACACGCGGGACGGGGATCAATCGGCGGCGCTCCTGCTCGCTGGGCTCGCGCTCAAGGGCTCGCGGACCTCGGGGGAGATCCAGTGGGATCAGATCCTCTCGGGCGATGAAGTCGCGGACTATCCGAACCGGCTCCAGGCAAAGCTCTCGCGGCGTCTCTGGCGCGGCGTCGCGGCGACGCTCAAGCACGAGTACCGTACGGGGAACCGCACGGGGACCAGGCACCTCACGCAGATCGGGGTCGAGTCGAATCTCACCGAGGGCATGCAGGTCTATTCCCGCTATCAGCTCGAGGGCGCGATGAGCGGCGAGCGCGGCCAGGCGACGATGGGGATGCGGAATCGCTTCGCCCCCGCGGAGGATCTCACGGCTACCGCCGCCCTGGAGAAGCTCGCGACGGTGAGCGGGGACGGGGCGGAGGATTATCTTTCGCTCTCGACCGGCGCGTTGTACACGCCGGCGAAGGGAGACTATCGCCTGAAGGGCAACTACGAAATACGGCTCGAGCCCGCGCGCAGCAAACATCTCGCGGAGCTTGCGGCGATGAAGCGTTTGAGCGAGCGCTGGAGCGTCCTCGCGAAGGGGGACCTCTGGTTCTCCGACGAGAAGCGGGAGGAGAACCACGTCAAGGGGAGCTCGACGATCGGATTTTCCGTGCGGCCGCGTTCCGCGAGGAAGGTCGAGATACTCTCTCTCGTCAAGACGGTGTACGAGAATAACAGCCCCGCCCACCCGGGCGCGGTAGATAAGGAGCTTCTCGGTTCGATCGAGGCGACCTACGCGCCGCGCGCCGCATGGGAGCTCGAGGGCAAGCTCGCCGCGCGCCGGGTCGCGAACTCGTTCAGGGATTATTCGGCGAACGCGACGGCGTTCCTGTACCAGGCGCAGGCGATACGGATCATCGCGAGGAAATGGGACGTCGCCTTCAAGGCGCGCGTCGTGCGGCAGATCGAGACGGCCACGACGAGCTACGGGGGAGGCATCGAGCTCGGCAGGCTCGCCGCCAACAACCTGTGGGTCGGGGCGGGGTACGATTTCGGCGGGCAGGACGACCGCGACGCGTCGGTGAACAGCTTCGAGCGGCGCGGCTTCCATCTCGGCATGAGGCTCAAGTTCAACGAGAAGATCATGGAATACTTCAACGGCGGCCGGGAGGCGGGCGAATGAGGAAACGTATCGCGATCGCGATTGCCGCGGCCGCCGCGCTCGTCGCGGGGCTCGGCGCATTCGCCGCTCCCCGGGCGGGAGAGATTGTGCAGAACGGGGGCTTCGAATCGGGGAGCTTTACGGGATGGATCCACGGCGCGGGGAACACGTCGGGGCAGTACAACAGTGCCTGGGCAGACCATGCGGTTGTTCTCGACTATCCGTTCTCGGGCAGCTACTCGGCGCTTCTCGGGTTCAAATACACGGCCCAGCGGGCGAACCGGTTCGGCTATATGTACCAGGACGTCGCCATCCCGACCAATATCTCGCGGGCGACGCTCTTCTTCAAGTTCCGTCAGCAAGGGTATGACGGGCTCCAGTACGACCCGTTCCGCGTGCAGATCAGGAACACGGCGAACACGATCCTCGCCACGGTCATCACGTACGCCTTCACGGAATGGGACGATCAGTTCAAGGACAGCGGCTGGCTCGACGACGACAACGTCTCGCCCGCCGGATACAACATGACGTCATACGCCGGCAGCACGGTCCGGCTTTATTTCAGGCAGGACAACCTCACCGACAACCTCTACGAGACGTGGGCCTTCGTCGACGACGTGTCGCTCGTTTACAAGAGGTTCGTCGATCTCGCGATCGACGGGAACGGAGACGATCTCTTCGGAAACACGGGAACGGGGGCCGGCGGGACCTCGATCCGCAGCTGCGAGCGGACGAAGACGGCGACCTACGCGCTCGATATCGAAAACGAGGGGCTCGACGGCGACTCGTACAACCTCACGATGACCCCGCCCGCCGGCTGGACCGTGAGCCTTCGCTACAACGGCGTGACCTATGCATTCCCGTGGGCGACGCCGACGATTCCGACCGGATCGAAAATGCAGGCGCAGGTGCTGGTAACGGTTCCGGCCGGGCAGGCGATCGGGAGCTTCTCGACGATCGTCAACGCCGTTTCGCGGACGTACGCGAACCGCTACGACAGCGTCCGGCTCACGACGAACGTCATCCCCGCGCAGCATAGCGTCGATCTCGCGATCGACGCGAACGGCCTCGGGGTCATCGACCCGGCGGGCGGCGGCGGAATCTCCTACCGGGAAACGAATCCCTCCGCGCAGGTGAACTACACGATCGACCTCTACAACGCGGGCACGCGCGCCGACACGTTCCGGGTCCGTTTCACGGCGCCCTCGCCGCTCACCGCCGTGATGATCGACGGCGGCACGACCCGCACCGGCCAGTTTACGTCGCAGCGCGTCGAGGCGGGGAGCTCGGTCTCGTATACGCTTCGCGTCACGGTGCCGGCCTCGCTCCTCGGCGGTGACTACTCGTCGTACGTCTTCGCGAAGTCGCTCACCGATACGCTCATGAAGGACGGCGTGCGGGCGGTCACGAGGGTGCGCGCGCCGAAGGTCGATATCGTCATATGCGGGAGCGGGGACAACATCATCGACGCGACGGGGAACGGGCTCGGGGGAAGCGCCTCCGTCGGGGGCATGCGAGGCACGACGGTCTCGTTTCCGTTCATTCTTCAGAACGAGGGAGCCGTCGCCGATTCGTTCGCCCTCTCATGGACGCCGCCGGCCAGCGGCTGGACCGCCGTCGTCATGGACGGCGCGACGAGCCGCGCGCTCCCCTGGACCACGCCGCGGCTCGCGGCATTCAGCGAGAAGAGCTACGTTCTTGCGGTGACGATCCCGGGAAACGCCGCCTACGAGACGTTCCGCTCGATCCTCAACGCCGTGTCGGCCGTGTCGAGCGCCGCGCGCGAGAGCGTCGCCCCGGTTATCACCGTCGCGACGGGGAACGAGGTCGATCTCATCATCGACGGAAACGGCGGGAACGTCTACGGCGCCTTCGGCTCGGGGCTCGGCGGAAGCTCGATCAAAACGGCGGCCCCGGGATCGACGGTCGCGTTCACGATCGTCGTCGAGAACGAGGGGGGGAGAATCTCTTCGATCTCTCGTGGAACACGCCGGCGGGCTGGATCGTCTCGATCGGCGATTCGACGGCGACGATGCGCCGCGTGGCGGCGGGCACGTACACGCTCCAGGTTCAGATTCCTCCCCATTGCCCCGGCGGGACCTTCGACGTCATCGTGAACGGCACGAAGACGAACAAGAAATTTCTCGTCGACAGCGTCAGGGGCAGGCTGCTCGTGACCCCGCCGCACATCGTCGACGCCCTCGTCGACGGGAACGGCGACGAAGTGTTCGGGACGACCGGATCGGGAGCGGGCGGGTTCTCGCTCCAGAGCACGATCGGCGGCCGCACGGTCGGTTTCACGCTCGAGCTCCAGAATCAGGGCGGGGAAAGCGAAAGCTATCGGGTGAGCTGGAACGGATTCGCCGGCTGGACGGCGCGCCTCGCCGGCTCCGCCTCCCCGTATACAACTCCACCCGTCGCGGCGGGCGCCTCGGGGCTCTACACCTTCGTCGTGAGCATTCCCGCGGCGGCAAGCCCGGGAGATTACAACTTCGTCCTCGACGTCGTATCGACGCTCGATCCGAACAACGTCGAAAGCGCGCGCGCGCGCGTGCACATCAATCCGCCCCCGCGCGTCGATCTCGTGATCGACGGCGACGGCGCCCAGATCACGGCTCCGGCGGGAACGGGAGGCGGCGGGCGCGCGCTCGTGTTCGGCAG
Organism: uncultured bacterium; assembly: GCA_963747385.1. Taxonomy (GTDB): domain Bacteria; phylum Krumholzibacteriota; class Krumholzibacteriia; order Krumholzibacteriales; family Krumholzibacteriaceae; genus SSS58A. The sequence continues at coordinate 41,888 of CAVVEY010000009.1, forward strand.
CCCCGGAACGACGGTCACCGCCCGGCTCGACGTCGTGAACAGGGGAGGGTTCCCCGATTCGTTCCGCGTTGCGTGGCGCGATCCTGATGGATGGCCCGCGGGATCCGCGCTCATATGGGATGGATCGAGCGATCGTACGTCGCCTTTCGTGACGAAGCTCGTCGATCCGGGAGACTCGCTGAGCTTCACCGTCAAGGTTCGTATATTCGCGCTCGCCTCGATCCGCAGCCGGGTCATCATCGACGGCGCCGGCATTTCCCTGAAGCTCGAGGACTCGGCCACGCTCGAAGTCGCGACGAGCTCGTTCGTTACGGGGATCGTGTTCAACGACAAGGATCATGACGGTTTGCACGACGCGGGCGAGGAAGGATGGACGGGAGTGACGGTAACGCTTTCCGATCCGGACGGACCGATCGTCCGCCGGACGGACGGGGCGAGCGTATATCTTTTCGAGGCGCCGGCGGGGCTCGCGCGGACGCTCATCGAAAGCACTCCGTCCGGCATGGTATCGCTATCGAGCGATACCGTCTCGTGCCCGGCCGCCGCGCCCGGGGAGACGCTCCGCGTCGATTTCGCCGACGTCCGCCGCTCCTCGATCGCGCCCTCGAACGACCTGAGCGGTCCGGCGGGGAGCTTTATCGATATCCCGCACGTGATCGTCGCCGGCACGAAAGGGCAGGCGTCCCTGAGCGCGACCCTTCCCGCCGGATGGGTGGAGGTCTTCTACCGGGACAACGACGCGGACGGAATGCTGGGGGCCGCGGATTCGCTGCTGCGCGCCCCGGACCTCGCGCTCGACCCCGATGCCCCCGGCTTTGCGACGGTGCCCGTCATCGTGCGCGTGTTCGTGCCGCCGCAGGCGGGCGCCGGGACGAACGTTTCGCTCTCGATCACGCTCGTGCAGATTCTTTCCGGCACCGCGATTCAGACGGAGGCGTCCGTCGCCGACCGGCTCTTCGTGCTTGCCCGCGCGACCGGCATGCTGAAGCTCCTCAAGGAGGTCGATCTCGCGCAGGCTCGCCCCGGCGACGTCATGACCTATTCGATCGCCTTTTCCAATCCGGGAATCCAGGCGGTGAGAGAGATCGAGATCATCGATCCCCTCTCGGCGGCGGTCGAGATCGTGAGGGACGCCTTCGGCTCCGGCAGGGACGTCGAGTGGCTGAAGAACGGCGTCGTCGAGTATCTCACTGCGGACCCGGGAGACGCCGACGAGGCGATGCTCGAGGGGAGCGAGGGCCGGCTTCGCGTGATCCTCTCGCGGCGCTCTCCTTTCACGCTCGAGAGCGGAGCGGCGGGACGCATCTCCTATCGCGTGCGAATCCGGTAATCGGGCGGGCGCGGGAACGCTCAGGTTCCCTTCACCACGTCGATCACCGTCTTCACCACGCAATCGATCTCTTCTTCGGTGAGCTTGGGATACAGCGGGAGGCTGATCGTGCGCGCGCCGATATCCTCGGCGACGGGGAACATTCCCGGACGGAAGCCGAATCGTTCGCGGTAATACGTCATGAGGTGTACGGGATAGAAGTTCACGGAGACGCCGACGCCGCGGTTCTTGGATCTCCTCGAGGATCCGGTCGCGCCGCGCGCGATCGACGAGGATCGTGAAGAGATGGCACGCGTGACGCGCCTCGGGCCTCTTCGAATGGATCTCGACGCCGTCGATGCCGCCGAGCGCTTCCACGTAGCGTTCGTAGATCTCGGCGCGGCGCGCGAGGAAGCGCTCGATCTTCTTGATCTGCTCCACGAGAATCGCCGCGTGGATATTGTCCATGTTGTATTTCCAGCCGAACATGTCGACGTCGTACCGTTCGAAATGATTCGAGTAGCGCTCGAGGGCGCTCTTGTCCAATCCGTGAAGGCGGAGCTTTTTCAGGAGTTCCGTCTGCGCCGCGTCGCGCGCCGAGATCGCGCCCCCCTCGCCCGAGGTGATGTTCTTCGTGGCGTAGAAGCTGAAGCAGGCGAAGTCGCCGTAGGCTCCCGGTTTCTTCCCGTTCCATTCGGACTCGAGCGAGTGAGCCGCGTCCTCGACGACGGCGAATCCGCGCGGCCGCGCGATATCGCAAATCGCCGTCATGTCGCACATCTGCCCGTAGAGGTGCACCGGGAGGATGGCTCGCGTGCGATCCGTGATCGCGGCCTCGATCGCGGCCGGATCGATGTTCGCCGTCGAGGGATCGACGTCGGCGAACACCGGCGTCGCACCGGCCATGATGATGCTGTTCGCCGTTCCGATGAAGGTGGCGGGAGTCGTGATGACCTCGTCTCCCGGCCGGATTCCGGCGGCCAGGAGCGCGAGCTGCATCGCGGCCGTACAGCTCGTCACCGCGACGGTGGAAGGGAGGCCGAGATAGGAGGCGAGACCCTGTTCGAACTCGCCGACCTCGTTCCCCGTCGTCAGGAAGAGGGAGCGGAAGACGCGCTCGACGCGCCGGAGCTCTTCCTCGCCGATATTATGCTTGCAGTACTCGATCTTTCTCTTCAACGCGCCTCGTCCCCCGGAACCGTCGTTATCGCAGGTACAGGATCTTGCGGGTCTGTGCGAACTTGCCCGCCTTGATGCGGCAGAAATACACGCCCGACGCGACGCCGCGCCCCGCGCCGTCCGTGCCGTTCCAGAGAATGGAATAGCGGCCGGGCGAGCGTTGCGTTCGCTCGAGCACCTTGATAGCGCGGCCCGCGGGATCGTAGATCCTGATCTCGACCTCGCAGCGCTCGCCGATCGAGTAGAAAATCGACGTCGTTCCGTTGAACGGGTTCGGATAGTTCTGTTCGAGCGCGGTCACAAAACGCGGCGTGTCGATGCCGTCGTCGTCGCCGTCGTCGTGCACGCCGGTCTTGTTCCTGATGGCGAAAAGCGAGTCGCTTTCGTCGATCCCGACGAGAAGGGCCGGGTCGTACGCGACGACCCGTACGAGGCACGAATCCGAAAGGGACGGAGGGACGATCCATCGGTACGACGAGTCGGCCGGCCACCCGTGCGCGAGGAGCGCGTACGTGTCCCCCGCGTCGTCGGAGTAGTAGACGCTGACCGAATCGACGCGGCGGTTGTCGGCCGCGTTCCATTCGATGCGGATCGTGTCTCCGATCTCGAATATCTCCCCGCCGTTCGGATAGAGGACGGCCACGGTCGGAGCGATGACGTCGGGTCCCGACGCGCAGGCGTCCGCCTGGTTCGAATACCCGCCCCCGTAGCCGGCGCCGTTCACCGCCGAAACGCGGTAGTAGCGGCAGCCCGTGACCGGGAAATGGGAGAACGAGAAGCCGGGGACCGGGACGCTTCCGAGGAAAACCTCTTCCGCCGGCGGAAAACCGGACGTCGGACTTCCATACACGGCATAGGAGGCGGCGCCCGCGCCGATCTCGTCCCACGCGAGGTTGATCGTCGTGTCGTTCGCGGCGGCCGCGACGAGGTTCTTCACGTACTCGGGAGCCGCCATGAGGGCTCCCGGGCCGCCGAAGGCGCCCTGGTCGGCGCGCGATCCGTCCGGGTCGTTCGGGCCCGCGGGATCGCCCGTGTCGATTCCGCCCGAATGCACGAGGAGGTGATAATCGAACGAGGTCGTGTCCGCGTAATGCGGATTCCTGCTGATGTTCGTCGTGTCGGCTCCCGCCACCGCGAGGTTGAGCGGCGTGTTGCCGAAGCAGTTGTTGAATTTGAACGCGATGTTGTTCAGGCTGTTCGTCTGGAAACCGTTCTTGGCTCCGTACGAGAAGAGATTGTTCCTGACGGCGAGCGAGGGATTCGGCGCGAGGAACACGTTTCCGCCGCCGTATACGGCGCGATTCCGGTCGAACGTGTTGTTCGCGACGGCGCCCCAGCAGCTGTCCGCGTACATGCCTCCCCCGATGACGTTCGAGCGGTTCAGGGCGACGATGCAGTTCGATATGTCGACGCTGCCGGCGCGCAGGTAGATGCCGCCGCCCGACGACGGGCTCGTGTTCTGACGCACGACCGCGCGCGAGAGCGAGAGGGACGAGCGCTCGGCGCATATCCCGGCGCCCGCGTCGACTCCGTCGTTGAGGGAGATCGTGTCCCCGGCGATCGTCGCGGGGCTCAGGTACAGATAAACGCCCGCGCCCTTGCGATATCCGTCGTTATTCTCGATCGTATTTCCCTCGAGCGCCACCGTCGAATGGAGCGCGTAGATGCCGCCGCCGTGTTTCGTCCCGTTGTATTCCAGATTCGGGCTGCATCCGGCGATGCGGTTCGTCTCTGATCGCCGCTGTCGCCTCGTAGAGGTAGACGCCGCCGCCGCTCTGCGCGAGACACCCTTCGATCCTGTTTCCCTCGATGAGGGCGGCGCCGCCGTAGCAGGCGATTCCCCCGCCGCCGCTGAAGTCGAGGACGGCGGCGACTCCGCACGAGTCGATGATGTTGTTCTTGATGACCGGCGACGACTGATAGCTGAGAATCGCGCCGCCGTACACCCCGTTCGCGGGCATGGGGAGGAACGTGCCCGATCCCCCCTTCAGCGTGAAGCCCTCGATGCCGCAGGGGCCGGTCGCCACGTTCATGAACGAGACGAGGCTCCCGCCCGCCTGGATCGTCGTGACGTGCGTCTCCGGATCGCGAACGGTGAAAGTGCTGTTCCATCCGCCGTACAGGTACACGGGGCCGGCGACTATAATCGCCTGGTTATAGGTGTCGCCCGCGACGATGATCGTGTCCCCCGGAACGCCCGCGCTGACCGCGTTCTGGATCGTCGTCGACGCCCACTCCGGCAGGCTGTACGGGAAGACGTTCCCGCCGGATTTCGAGACGTACCGGTACGGCGCGCCCTTGATCGTGAAATTCGCGTCGCTCATGTCGTAACCGGCGTTTTTGTCGTCGTAGTAGGCGATGACTTTGATGCGGGCGGTGTTCACGGGGAAATTCGGCACTTCCCAGGAGAAGGACGAGACGCCGGATATGCCGTGCGCGATCGTGTGATCGTATGTCGTTCCCCCGTCCAGGCTCAGGAGAATGCTGAGGGAATCGGGCGTCTGGCGGTCCGTGTACCAGGTAATGTCGTACTGCTCTCCCACGTTCCAGATTTCGCCGTCGTTCGGAGAGGTGAGGTGAACGAGCACGGTGGTCGGCAGGTACGTTATCTGGTACGCGTCGGTGCCGATGTCTGCAGGTGCCGTACTTGACGTAGCCGAAGCCTTCCATGCCCCATCCCTGCCCCCAGCTGTTCTTGATGATCCACGCGCCCTGGCCGCTGCACTGGTTGTCGTCCCATCCGACGATGAGGATCGCGTGATTGGGGCTCGCGGTGGAAACGGATTGGTAGCAACCGTTCAGGTAGGTATAGAAGTCGTCTATCACGGTAAACGCGCAGGAGACGGGGCCGGTCTGGAGCGCCGTCTTGATCGCGTCCACGCTATTCGAAACGGGATTGTAGTCCGATATCATCGAGAGCACCGCGCATTGATTCTGCCTGCACGGCTTGTCGTCGCGCGCCTCGTACGGGTAGCACAATTCGCCTTCGCATCCCGGAGCCAGGAAAAGCTCGAGCGCCCCCGGCACCCAGCCGCCGCTGCAGTCGCCCCCCCACGGGTTGCAGTCGACGACCTGCTGCTCGGAAAGATCCTCGAGCCGCTTGTCGAATATGAGAGTGTGGGATTCGAGCTGGGCGACCGCCGCGAAGGCCCAGCACGAACCGCACGACCGCTGGTTCGTCACCGGGGTAACGCCGTCGTGCTGTCTCCAGTCGTATGCGGACACGAACGCGGCGCCCGCGGGAGCCATGAGCGGCAGCTTGCCCTTTCCCCATCCCTCGGGGAGGGGCAAGAGCCCGAGGAGCTGCTTCTTCTCATCGGCCGAAAGTCCCGAGACGGACGTCTTGCCCGCCGTCCATTGGTACCCGAGCTCGGCGTTCCTTTTGTTGATCTCGGCGATCCGATCGTCCTCGCTCTTCTCCGCGAAAGCAGGGGACGCCGCCAGAACGAGCACGGACGACGATCGCGAGCGCCGCCGCGAGTCTGGGGAACAGGTGGGATCTCATGTGTTCGTATCTCCTTTGCGGGTCCGGGTGCGATATCGAATCTCGTGCAAACGCCATAGGATAAAGTAAGACTTCCGCGAGCGCGAAGCCAGATATTATTATACCAGAAACGGGCCGGGTGGTCGAACCCCCGGCCCGTCATCGTGCAATACGGGCGCGGATACTCTCGCGTCCTGGCCCAGTCGCAGGGCCTCCAATGGGCTCGGTTCGCGCAGCGAATGGGCTGCGCCGGCGCGATCGAGCCTGAACGTTCCCTGAGACGGCCCCCGCATCCCCCCGCTATCGCAACAAGACCATCTTCCTGGTCTGGCTGAAGTCCTTCGTCTCCATCTTGTAGAAATAGATCCCGCTCGCGACGGTCGAGCCGATGTTGTTCCGGCCGTCCCAGGCGATCGAGTAGGAGGCCGCGTCCCGCACGCCGTCGACGAGCGTCCGGACGAGCTGCCCCGCGACGTTATACACCTTGAGCGTCACGAGTCCCTTTTCCTTCAGGTCGAACTTGATCGTCGTCGACGGGTTGAAGGGGTTCGGGAAGTTCTGGGCGAGCTTCGTGAACTTCGGCGCGCGTCCGCCGGAGTGACGTGCAGCATTCGTCACGCCCTGCATCCAGCTGGTCGCGTCCCTCATGATCTCGAAACGGTCGATCGGCGCGGTGTTCACGTCGTCGCGAATGGACTGATAGCTGAATCCGAACCACAACGTGTAGACGGAGAATCCGGCGGGATTCAGCTGTGTGGACGCGATGGCCGCATAGCGGTTCGTCGCGTTGTACACGGGATAGCTGAGAGCGTACTTGCCGAACGCCGTCTTTTCGAGAACGTCGAACCCGTTGATGATCGGGCATCCGCCGAACGCGTAGAACTTGTCGGGAACGCCGGCGTGCACGAAGATGCCCGCGTCGGTTTCGCCCGTGATGAGCGGGCGTCACGACGCCGCCGCCCGTGCGTCCGCCGGTCTCGTTGAAGTAGCTCGTCGCGACGAAATCGACGCCGCACCAGGCGTTCATGAGGGTGAGCGCCTGGGTCGATGCGAGACCGTCCAGATCGGAGGCGACGTTGTCGCCGCAGACCCAGAGCCCGCATATGTGCTCGGACTGCTCGAACCAGTCGATGAGCATCTGGCAGTCGTTCGACTTGTCGCTGTTGACCGAGCCGTCCGAGATCGTGATGTCGGCGAGATCGCCGCTGTCCCACACGATCCTGTAGTACGAATCGACGAGCTGCTTGGTCTTCGCGCGGCTTCCCGGTCCGTTCGAAACGCCGGAAGACGGGCCGTTCACGTCATATTTGTCCACGTTGTTGGCCGGCGGGGAAAGCACGGCGTCGAACACCGGCATCCAGTAGTTCTCGACGGAGCCGGCGAACGAGCCGCGGCCCGTGAAGTCGTCGACGAAGAGAACGCCGCTGTTCAAGGTCGGGAGACAGGTCCACTCGAAGTAGGGCGGGCCCGAGCGCGCGTAGCGGGGGAGAGCCGATTCCTCGCCGTTCCCGTCGCGGGCGGTAAAGTAGTACTCGATCATGTAGCCCCTCGTGAAGAGCTCGTCGTTCAGGTCGACCATGTAGCGGTCGCGCTGAATGCCGCCGGCGGTCCGTGCCGGTGTCGCACTGGATGATCGTCCAGGCCCCGTCGTCGCTGACGTAATTGAAATCGATCGTGTACTGCGAGCCGATAGGTCCGGTCACGACGCTGCCGGCGAGGGAGGGTCCGGCGAGCGGCGGTTTGACCGGGGTGGGGCCGACGTACGAGGCCTTCACGTGCAGGTACACGGCCGGCCCGCCGTACGTCGGATCGGCCGCGATGCCGCCGCCGAGAGGCGAAGTGCAGTCGAGCACGATGGAATCACCCGGTCGTATGACCGGATTGTTGTTTGTGTTGATGTCGTTCGCCGCGTCGGCGCGCACGTAGCTCTCGATCTGGAACTCGGCTCCGGGAAATTGTCCTGGAAGAAATCGAGGTCGCGATAGTACCACTGTGGCCCCGAGGTTCTGTAGCGGTACAGAGCCACGTTGTCGAACCACGGCGACGGGGTGTGCGCGGCGCAGTTCCCGTTCACCAGATACCAGACGTCGCACATGTCCATGACGCCGAGGGCGACGGTCAGCGAATCGTCCCCCCCGACGAGGTCGCTTAGGTCGTTGACCGTAGTCGATATAATCCATATCGGGGCCATAGTAGACGAAACTGCGATCCTGCCAATGTCCGGGGCATCCGTCATAGATGTTGCGCACGTCCCACTGATAGAACACGAGATTCGCAAGCGGCAGATCGCGATACACGGTGAATCGGAACTTGCAACCGCCGAGGAGGGGCAGGTCTCCCGGCGGAATGGTGCCGTCCTGGATCTCGTTCCGCACGGTCGAATATTTCGTTTTGTCGATGAGTGGAGACATGACCCATCTCCGACTGGCACGGGGCCGTGATGTCCGCCGGGACCCGTGCAGAACGGCGTGTCGTAGAGCCCCGGATAGCTCGAGCTCGGATTCGGGGAGCCGATGAAGAACACGATCTGTGTGCCGAAGTTGTCGCCGCACGGATCCTTGTCCGTGAGGTTGTTTTTCAAGCCCGAGTAGTTGCCGAACCCCGGTTGCCCCTGGCCCAGCCAGATCCCGGCGCTGTTCGCGCCGACCGCGGCGCTCTCGAAATCCTCGAAGTTGTCGAGGGCGCCCGAGTCTGTCACGCGGATGCTGTCGACGATGCAGCCGCCGTCGGTGTTGTAAAGGCCGTCCTGGTCGCTCCACGCGCCGTCGGCGGTGAAGTGGAAACGGAGCTTCGTGCGCGCCCGGGGAATCGCGAGGAAGTGCGACGCGACCGTATCTCCGGTGCCGGTATATGCAATGACCTCCTGCCAGGTGTCGTTGCCCGCGTCATATTCGACTCTCGTATAGTCGTAATCCGGCTCGGAATCCCAGACGATATGATAGGAAAGATAGATAGCCCCGGTGAAGCCGAGAGCTCCCGTGGTGAGCCGTTGATTCCAGCCGTTGCCGTATCCGGGCGCGTCGTACCATGAGCAGAGATACCGGTCGTTTTCATCCGGCCGCGTTCCGCACCACATCGATTTCGTTCCCTCGATGGGCGCGAGGAGGCCGTGCGAGCCGCCGCCCAAGCCGGCGAAATCGTCCACGTGGAAGAAATCGCCGGGCTGCGCCGTGTTGTCGACGCGCGTCCAGCCCTGCCAGTCGAACGCTCGAAGTCGTACCAGACGAGGCAGTACGTATCGACGGCGGCCGATTCGTAGAGTCCCCTGAGCCCCGGGTCGGTTGTTTCGACCGCGTCCTCATATGACCATTCCCTCGCAAAACGAAGGCCCGGTTTGGCGTTTTCGCGCGCCGAGACCGGGCCGATAAGCGTCGCCGCGAGACAGACAGCGAGCGCAACAGAGCAGAGCGTTCTCATTTTTCCCCCCATCGAAAAGAACGTTTCCGCACACCGCCTCCCTCTCTTTCGGGGAGGCAAGGATATCGCCTACAGACTATAGACGGCACATTCCGTCCGTCTTCCGTTGTTCCTGGAATGCGACCCCTATTGTATCAAATAACTGTATATTTGTCAATATGATACAGATGGAATAAATGAGGGCCGGGAGGGGGGCTCCCGGCCCATGTGCGGGCTCGCTGTTCTGATCGTTGTGCGTCGATCGATACTTAAGCCCTGCCTCTACCTCAGCATGACCATCTTCTTGGTCTGGCTGAAGTCCTTCGTATCCATCTTGTAGAAGTAGATACCGCTCGCCACTGCGCCACCCCGGTCGTTCTTGCCGTCCCAGGTGACCGTGTACGTATCGGCATCCTTCACACCGTTCACGAGCGTCCGGACCAGCTGGCCCGCCACGTTGTAAACCTTCAACGTAACGAATCCCTTATCCTTCAGGTCGAACTTGATCGTGGTCGACGGGTTGAAGGGGTTCGGGAAGTTCTGAGCCAGCTTCGTGGACTTCGGCGTCTCCGCCGGAGTGACGTCGACGTTGATCGGATTCTGGAACCAGTTGAAGACGTCCGCCGCGACGTGGAACCTGTCGATCGGGGCGCCGGCCGCGTCGTTGCGCACGTACATGAAGCTGAACCCGAACCACATCGTTCTCGCTTCGAATCCGGCGGGGTTCAGGGTCGACGACTGGATGCCCGCGTACCGGCTTAAGCTCTGGAAGACCGGATACTCGAGGGCATACACCCCGTTCGCCGTCTTGTCGAGAACGTCGAACTGGTTGATGATGAAGCATCCGCCGAACGCGTAGAACTGGTCGGGTACGCCGGCATGCGTGAAGATCCCGGTCGATGAGCCCTTGATAAGGGGCGTCACGACGCCGCCGCCGGTGCGTCCGCCGGTTTCGTTGAAGAAGCTGTTTGCGACGTAATCGACGCCGCACCAGGTGCTCATGAGGGTGAGCGCCGGAGTCGATCCGAGGCCGTCCAGATCGAAGGCGACGTCGTCGCCGCAGACCCAGAGGCCGCACCGATGCTCGCTGAGGCTCATCCAGTCGATGAGCATCGTGCAATCGTTCGATTTGTCGCTGTTGACCGTGCCGTCCGTGATCGTGGCGATCGTCAGGTTGCCGCTGTCCCACACGATCGTGTTGTAGTTGTCGACGAGGTGCCTGGTCTTCGCGCGGCTCCCCGGTCCGTTCGACGCCGCGCTCGCGGCGCCCTGCACGTCATAGACGTCGGGCTGATTGTTCGGCGGAAGCACGGCCTGGAATACCGGCTGCCAGTACGCCTCGACCTGGCCGATCAGGAAATAGTCGGGACGCTCGCCGAAGTCGTCGACGTAGAGGATGTCGCTGTTCTTCGTCGGGAGGCACGTGAACTCGTTATACTCCTGGAGGTTGTTCGCCACGGGCCCGGCCGAGAGATGGCGGGGCCATTTGGATTCGATGCCCAACGCGTCCTTCGCCGTGAAGTAATACTCGATCTTGTAGCCCCTCGTGAAGAGGGAGTCGTTGAGATCGAACATGTACCAGTTGCTGATCGTCTGGCCCGCGTTGATCGCCGTGTCCCCCTGGATGACCGTCCAGGTGCCGTCGTCGCTCTTGTAGTATCCGTACGTGCCCTGGAGCTGGGATCCCGCGAGCTGCGCCGGCTTTGCATGATCGTTGCCGATGTACGTGGCCTTCACATGCATGTAGATCGCCGGATGGCCGCCGTCCAGCGCGAGGCCGCCCGCGAGCGGCGCGGTGCACTGGAGGACGATCGAATCGCCCGGACGGATGATCGGATTGTTGTTGGTGTTGATGTCGCTCGCCATGTCGGCCCGGACGTAGCTCTCGATATTGAACTCGCTCCCGGGGAAGTTGTCCTGGAAGAGCTCGAGATCGCGATACGACCATTGCGGGCCCTGCGTCTTGTAGCGCTCGACGCGGACCTGGTCGAACCACGGCGACGGCGTATGCGCGGCGCAGTTGCCGTATACGAGATACCAGATGTCGCACATGTCCCGGCAGGTGAGCGCGACCTGGATCTTGTCCGCGAAGACGAGATGGCTCACGTCGTAGTTGGAGTAGATGTAATCCTGGTTCTCCCCGTACCACACCCACGCGTCGTTCAGCCAGGGGCCGGGGCAGCCATCCACGATATTCCGGACGTACTCCTCGTAGAAGACGAGGTTCGGCACCGCGAGATCGCGATACACCGTATACTCGATCAGCGTTCCGCCGAGGAGCGGAAGGTCGCCCGCCGGGATCGTCCCGTTCTGGACGCTGTTTTTCGCCGTCGAGTACTTCGTCATGTCGATGATGGGGGATACGATGTAATCGTTCTGGCACGGAGCCGAGGTTCCGCCGGCGCCCTGACAGAAGGGCGTGTCGTAGAGCCCCGGATAGCTCGAGCTCGCGTTCGGCGAACCGATGAAGAACACGACCTGTGTGCCGAAGTTGTCGCCGCACGGATCCTTGTCCGTCAGGTTGTTCTTCAGGCCCGAGTAGTTCCCGTACGACGGGCCCGGACGGGCGTGCCAGATGCCGACGTCGGTCGCGTTGACGCGGGCGGTCTCGAAGGTCTCGGTGTTGTTGATGAGTCCGCCGATATCTCTCACGACGATGTCGTCGAGGATCGCGGCGCCGTCCGAGTTCCAGTTGCCGTCCTCGTCGCTGAAGCCGCCGTCCGCCACGAAGTGGAAGCGGAGCTTCGTTCTCGCCTGCGTCGTCGTGATGACGTCCGCGGCGATCGTGTCGACGACGTTGTCGTATGTCGCGACGGTCTGCCAGTTGCCGCCGCCGGCGTCATACTGAACGTAGGTATAATCGTATCCGACCTCGGAATCGAATTTGCCGTGATACGACAGGGTGATCGTTCCGGCGAAGGCGAACGAGCCGGTCTGCAGATCCTGGACCCAGTTGTCGCCGTAGCCGGGAGCGGTCAACCAGCCGCACAGGTACGGATCCCCCGAGTTCGACCGGACGCCGCACCACATCGACTTCGCGCCGGAGATGGGCACGAGGCGGCCGTAGGAGCCGCCGCCGAGCCCGGAAAAATCATCGACGTGGAAAAACGTGTCGACCTGGGCGGTCCGGTCCAGGCGCGACCAGCCCTGCCAGCTGTTCGTTTCGAAAGTGTACCAAACGAGATAATACGTATCTACTGCAGCGGCTTCGTAATAGCCGCGGAGGCCCGGATCCTTGAGCTCGGGGAACTCGTTCTCGGACACGGCGCGGTTCATTTTGACTCTCGGTTTCGCATTCTCGCGCGCGGACACGACGCTGGCAAGCGACGCGACGAGACATACGCAGAGAGCAACAGCCAACCATTTTTTCATAGCTCTTTCCCCCCATTGCTTGGAAATGCTATCGTTGATGACAGGTCGCTATTCGATCCGATTTGAATCGCCCTTCGAATTGTTCATCACCTCCTTCCGAATTCGGGCAGACTTCGCCCACGGCTGATTTGAGCGCGCCAAAACGCACAAATTAGCTGCGAACGTGGTGGGGTACGAGTGGGGGTACTGGTCCTGGGAAACTAGGTGGGTTCGGCTCTCTATCAGGACAAGCGAGAAATACGATTCTTTTCTCTACTATCCTTTTCTTGTTTCTCTCGGCCTCTCTTTCGCTCTCAATATGCAAGGCCATCGGCGAGCTGTCAAATTATTTTACGCGATTCGCGATCGAAAAGTTCCGGATAAAATCATACGAACGGAATTTTCGGCGAGCCGATACGCCGTCGCCGCGCGAAAACGGGAATTGTTATTTACCGTCCGTTTTAGCTTGGAACGCTCCGCCGGACTTGCTATCTTTACCCCGTTCATGCGCGGAGGTGAAATTCGATGAGAGAAAAAGTGGAAGAGGTCCTGAACCAGATTCGCCCGAGCCTCCAGGCCGACGGGGGGGACGTCGAGCTCGTCGACGTCGTCGACGGGATCGTGAAGCTCAGGCTCAAGGGAGCCTGCGCGGGGTGTCCCATGTCGCAGATGACCCTTGCGTTCGGAATCGAGAGGGTTCTCAAGGAGAAGGTGCCGGAGGTCAAGAAGGTCGAAGCCGTTTAATCGGCAGGGCGAGTCTAAGTGCTTTAATGGAAATGCGTTGTGCGGTCCCTGCCTCCCGGCGGGGGCCGCTTCGTTTTTGTCATGTTTCTTGCTCTCCCTCTCATCGGCATAGTTCGGCAGCGACCTGGGACGATACTTCGCACCCGGAGGAATGCACAATGCGAAGCAGCCGTAGCATTTTAGCAGGGCCGTGGCGGCGCGGCGCGCGGAAGAAACCATGGATCCGCCGCATCGGCATAGCCGGCTTCACGCTTCTCGAGCTTTTCATCGTAATCGAGATCATCGGGCTGCTCGCCACGATCGTCATATCGAACTTCTACAAATCGAAGAAGGCCGCCGAGGTGGCGGTCGTCGTGCAGAACATAAAGAACGTTCAGGTCGCTCTCACCTCGTACTTCGCGATGGAGAGCAAGTACCCCCTTTCCCTGAACACGATATGGCTCCAGTTCTATAATGGCAGGGTCGTCGACGATCTCGACTACTGCACATTCGGAGGCGGGGGCGGGTGGAACTTCTTCCCGAGCAACAGCCAGGATATCCGTTTCAACGGGCCGGGGCAGTTCGAGTACGCCATCAAGAGCAAGAAAAGCCTTCTTCCCTACGCGCTCTACATATACGGGGACGCCGCGACTGCAGCGAAGATCGTGCATTAGATACGCGGGGCCGTCGCGATTGCACCCCACAGGTGCTCGCTCGCGGGCACCTGCGCTGATTGCGCCCCGCGCCGCCACTCGCTAGTCGAGGCTGGACGCGCAGCGCGGGGACCCCATCAGCGTCACCCGCTATTCAGGACGCATCGCGCGTCATCCGACATTCTCCGACAAAATCGACTCTTTCGCGGCGGCGCGCGTTCCCGTATCATGCCGCGACGGTTCCGTCACGCGGTCGCGGATTCAACCGCAAGGAGTCTCGCATGAACGCACTGATTGCGCTTCTCGTTTCCTCGGCTCTCGAGCCTTTCGCGCCGTGCGCCGTCTGCGGGAACGGATGCGCCGGAGGATATTATGAAGCTCCATCGTCAGGCTTTCGTTTTTGACGCGCACTGCGACACCGCGATGAGGCTCGTCGGCGACGAGCGGATCGATCTCGGAGACCGGCACGCCGACGGGCATATCGATCTTCCGCGCGCCCGGGACGGCGGCCTCGACGCGCAGATCTTCGCCGTCTGGGTGTCCCCCCAGATGCCGGAGAGCCTCGCGACGGAGCGTGCGCGCGCGATGATCGACGCCCTGTGGGAGCAGGCGCGAAAGCATCCCGGACGAAATGGAGATCGCCCTCAGGGGCGCCGACGTTCGGCGCATCGTCAAGGAGGGCAAGCTCGCGGGGATCGTCGGGATCGAGGGCGGGCATCTCATCGGCGAGGATCTCGGCGCGCTCCGCGATTACTACGCGCGCGGCGCCCGGTGCATGACCCTCACGTGGATGAACACGAACAAATGGGCCGACTCGTCGGACGACACGACGACGTGGGGCGGGCTTTCCGATTTCGGGCGCTCGGTCGTGCGGGAGATGGACCGGCTCGGGATGATCATCGATTGCTCGCACGTCTCGGAGAAGACCCTCTTCGACGTTCTCGAGACGACGAAGAGCCCCGTTCTCGTCTCGCACTCGTGCATGCGCGCCCTCACCGATATCCCCCGGAACGTGAGCGACGACGTGCTCCGCGCGGTGCGAAAGAACGGCGGCGTCGTCTGCGTCAACTTCTTCGCCGGATTTCTCGACAAAGGGTTTCAACGAAAAGGTGACGGCGTTCTGGGCCGAGTACCGGAGGAAGGCGAACGAGCTCGCGCCGCAATACGGCGGCGACACGGAGAAGGCGTGGCACGCGCTCGTGCCCGAGTTCGAAAAACGCATGACGGAGATCGCGCCGGTGCCTCTCTCGCGGCTCGTCGATCATATCGACCACGCGGTCGAGGTCGCCGGAATCGATCACGTCGGATTCGGCTCCGATTTCGACGGGATCAACGTCACGCCCGTCGGGCTCGACGACGTGTCGAAGCTCCCGCTCATCACCGAGGAGCTCGTGAAGCGCGGCTACAGCGACCGTGACATCAAGAAAATACTCGGCGGCAACTTGCTCCGCCTCGTCGAGAAGACGATGCGCTGATCGCGCGCGGGGCCTGTCGCCCAAAATGGCGGGTGGCGGGAAGGGCGCAGACGCTCCCGCTTCGAACTCAGTCGCGGAGCCTCCAATGAGTTCGCCGCGGGAGCGTCTACGCCCTGGCGAGGAGCCCAGTCGCAGGGCTCCAATGGGCTCGTTCGCGGGAATGTCCTGCGCCTGCACCGTTAGCGGGTGACGCTGATGGGGTCCCCGCGTGGCGCGCAGCTCGCGGTGCGAGCGAGCACGGGCGGGGTGCAGTCGCCGACAGGACCCGCGTTCGTGCTAGAAGACCGTGATCGTCTCGTCGAAGCCCGGACAGGCGCCGCCCCGAAGGAGCCGCCCGAGCGCCCGCGCGACGCCGACGGGGCTCGCGTCCATCTGCAGGCTTCCGAAGAATCCCGGAAAAGCCCTGAAGTACACCGTGCGGTAATCCTTCTCGATTCCCGTCTTCGCGGCGGCGTAGGCGACGGCGTCGTTCAGCCCGCCGAGCTCGTCGACGAGCTTGATATCGAGCGCCTGGGTTCCGAAATAGACGCGGCCCCCGCCGATCTCGCGCACGCGTTCGGGATCGAGCTTTCTTCCCTCGGCGACCTTGTCGACGAAGAAGCCGTACATTCCGTCGATGTAGCTTCCGAGCATCTTCATCTCGTCGTCGGTCATGCGGCGGCTGCCCGAGAGGGCGTCGACGTGCTCGCCTTCCTTGAACACCTCGTTCGTGACGCCGATCTTCTCGTACAGGCGCTGCAGCACCGGCTTGAACCAGACGACCCCGATGCTTCCCGTGATCGTGAACGGATCGGCGAACACGCGGTCGCCGTACATCGATATCCAGTAGCCGCCCGATCCGGCGACGTTCCCCATCGAAACGACGACCGGAATCCTGACCTCGCCCTGGATGCGGCGGACCTCCTCGAGGATCTCGTCGCTTGCGAGCGCCGAGCCGCCTCCGCTGTCGACGCGAAAGACGATCGCGCGCACGCCGGGGCAGCGCGAAGCGGCCTTGAGCTGCTTCACGACCGTTTCGGAACCCATCGTGCGGGAACCCTGCGTGAAACTTCTCTCGCTCGGGCCCGATCTGATGCTTCCGTACGCCCCCACGACCGCGACGACGGGCGGAGCCGACCAGCGCTCCGTCCAGTAGGTGCGCTTCCCGATCGCCTCGGTCGCGAGCTTGTCGGGCTTTTTCGCGCCGGCGAGAGCGCCCAGCTCGGCCTTCGCGTCCTTCTCCCAACCGAGCGCGTCGACGAGCCGCTCCTTCACGAGATCGTCGGGAGCGAAGACGCGCCCGTCGGCGAGCTCCTTCATTCGCTCGATCGGTATGCCGCGCCTCGCCGCGATGCCCTCGACGATGAGACGATAGCTCTCCTCGACGAGGGAGCGGATCTCCTCGGCCTGCCGAGCGGTCGTCGTATCGGTGTAGATCGTATGGAACGACGACTTGTAGTCCCCCGCCGTGTAATGGTCGAAGTCGATGCCGAGCTTTTCGAAGAGGCGTTTCATGCGATTGAGCTCGAAGGAGACGCCGATCACGCCGATCGTTCCGACTCGCGGCGTGACGATCCTGTCCGCGGCGGAGGCGAGATAGAGCTCCGCGGACGAGCCCCCTTCGCTCATGTAGGCGACCACCGGCTTGCCCGCCTCTTTCACCCCGAGCACCGCCTGCCGGATCTCGTGGATATTCGCGCTCACAGGCCCGATAAAGCCGCCGCCGAGCGGCTCGATCTTGAGGAGAAGACCCTTCACGTCGCTGTCTCCCCGGACGCTCTCGAGCTCCCGCAGCAGCGCGTGGAGGTTCTTCGAGCCGCCCATGAGCGAAAAGCCGCCTCCCTCGTCGAGATAGGTGCCCCCGACCGCGATCTCCGCGTAACGCGGCTTGTGGGTGGCCGCGCGCTTCACGAAGGCGTCGGTCTGCTCGAAGCTGAGGCTGTATCTCGCGTAGTCGAGGTCGCCGTCGGCGCGGGACCGCCCCTGCGCGCGAGCGCGCGTCGAGCCGAACCAGACGCTGACGCCGCCGGTGTATTCTTCATACGGATCCGCCCTTCCCCAGGCCAGGTCCCGCGCGTAGGAACCGAAGAGCTCGATGCCTTGCGCGAGCGATACGCGGCCGCCGAAGAGCCAGCCGGGCTTGCGCCCGTCGGCGATCTCGGCCTGTCCCGAGAGCGTCATTCTCTCGCCGAAGGGTCTGATCGAGGCCCCTCCGACGAAGTAATCCTCGAGTCTCGTTATCGCCCCGGAGAAGGGATCGATCGCGGCCCCGTCCGAGAACTCGGGCCGGTTCACGTTCTTCCAGACGCCGGCGATCGATACGGAACGGCTCGGTCTCATCATGAATCCGAGATCCACCGAGAACGGCGATCTCTTGCTCGCAAGGCTCGTCCGGTGCCACGTGAACGCCGAGCCGATGCTCAAGCCATCCGAGAGCTTCGTGCCGAGCCCGAGCGTGTAGTTCCGGGAGGTGAACATCCCGTCGTCGGCGTACATGAAGCCGAATCCGATGTTCTGCGCCGCCGCGCCGAGCGTGAGCTCCGCGAGGCGATCGTTCCAATAGGTGCCGTGAACGAGCGCCGTCGAGACGTGCCTCGCCGCGAGGCCGGCCGGGTTCACGTAGAGAGCGGCCGCGCCGTCGACGTCGGAGACGAACCGGCTCGCCGCGAGCTCGCTTCTGAGCGGCGCGCTTGCCGGCGCGAGCGTGTTTCCCGCAAGCGAATCGGGCGTGGCGGCGGCCTCCGCGACCGAAGCTTCAAGGCCGAAGAGAGCCACGGCCGCCAGCGCGAGAATAAGAGTCTTTTTCAACGGGGGCCTCCTTTGCGAGAACGGAACGATCGTCTATCTGTGTAGTATGTATACATATTACGGAGGGTATTATAGCAATGTTGCGAACGGGGGCAACCGCAAATAGATAAAAGCGATTCGGCCTCGCCGCGAATTATTCTTAATGCGGATCGCTTTCGATATTCTCGTTGGGCCGGCGCGCAGCGATCAATATGGGACAACTCAAGAGAAATAAAGGGAATAGCCTATTGACGCGGGGCTAGTTTTGTGCGACAATATAATGCGAATTGTAATATGCTGTTGTCGGTCGTAAAGGAAAGCTTACAGAACGGATGGGGGGGAATGCGGAAGCATTTTTCTATCGAGGCCGGGATGTTGAGTTCGAGGACTATGTCCCTTGCCGGCAAGGGACTATTTTTATGTCTTCTGTTGTTCGCCGTATTCACCGTCCTTTTCACGGCTGATTCTCGTGCGGTTGGAAACGGCATCCTCAAGGGAAAGGTCTACGATTTCCAGACCGGGAAACCGGTGCCCGAAGCCCTCGTCGCCATCCAGGGGACGACGAGGAGCACTCTCGCCGACAAGAACGGCGTGTTCCAGATCGAGCTCCCCGCGGGCAAATACGGCATCTCAATTCTCAAAGACGAGTTCTTCAACACGTGCTACCAGGACATCGAGATCGAGTCCGGCAAGATAACGACCTACAAGTGCGAGCTCGTCGCGGGGGATCCGCGCCAGCAGTTCTTTTTCCAGATCGGCGGCATCACGATCCTCGACAAGCGCGAGCTCCTTCCGGAAAAGATAGAAACGACGCACGAGATATCGAGCGCCGAGATCGAGCATTATCTCTCGACGAACCTCGGGGATATCATGGACCTCGTGCCGGGCATCGAGCGGACCAAGTCCCCCGGCCTTTCGAAGATGACGCAGCTCGACCTTCGCGGGACGGCGCAGATGAGCAACTCGGAGGAGCAGCAGGCGGCCCGGTTCGGCACGAAGATCATTATCGACGACATTTCGATGTCGAACAACGCGAACATGCAAACCGGCAAGGGAACCACCTATGGCGCCCAGGTGCAGGCCTTCGCGGGAACGGGGCTCGATCTGAGGGCGATTCCCGCCGACAACGTCCAGGGGGTCGAGGTCATCACCGGCATTCCCTCGGTCGAATACGGCGATCTTACGACCGGTCTCGTGAAGGTCAAAACGAAGATCGGGACTCAGCCGCATCGCCTCAAATTGAAATCGAACCCCGACACGAAAGAGGCGAACTTCGGCGGCGGGATACATCGCTTCAACACCGGCGTCTCGTACAACATCAACTACGCCTGGAGCGTGCGGGACATCCGACTCGAGGGGGACGAATACGCCCGTTACAACGCGCAGCTCAACTTCAAGAACAAGCTCCTCGGCGACAAGCTCGACGTCCTCAACAAGTTCTATTATACGGGCGTCGACGACGAATACGATCTCACGGGGATCGATCCGAAGGGGCGCATACAGTCCAACAAGGACAAGACGTTCATCTACGGCCACGCGATCGAATACAAATTGACGAAGGACATGAAGGCCGAATGGACGGCGAACGTCAACTACACGAAGCGCGACGCGTACAGCCAGAGCCTCGTCGGTTCGGACGTCCGCGTCATGACCGACTCGAGGGAGCCCGGCACCTATGAAGGCGTGTTCGACGCGGGCGCGTATACCTCGAAGATCTGGACGCGCGGCAAGGAGTGGAGCATCGGCGCCAAGCTGAATCTACGCGCCGATTTCAACGTGCTTCGCCTCAACCACGCGCTTCTCGCGGGAGGCGAATACAGCTACGACGACAACGTCGGGCAGGGCAAGATTTTCGATCCGTTCGAGCCGCCGGGGGGCGCGCTCGGGCAGCGGCCGCTCACCTTCGACCAGATTCCCTCGCTCCAGAGCGCGAGCCTCTATCTCGAAGACAACCTCAACGGCTTTCTCTTCATGCGGCCGTACAACCTCAACTTCGGGTTCCGATACGAGATGTACACTCCGGAAAAGCTCCATCTCGACGGCATCTTCAACGAAAAGGGAGTGGTCGAGTCGCGGAACGGCACCTTCCTCAACCCGCGTATCCGCCTCAAGTACGAGCCCGTCGACGGGACCCAGGTGCGGTTCAGCTACGGGAAGAGCTCGAAGATGCCGGCGATGTCGAACATCTATCAGGGGCCGCAGTATATCGACGTCGTCGAGAGGAACATATCCCCGCCCGATTCCATGCCGCTGATATCGACCTACGTGTACAATTTCGATACGAGCAATCTGTTCGGGACGCAGGAGGAGAAGGGGGAGGTCTCGCTCGACCAGAGGGTGGGATCGGTCGGTTTCATTCTCACCGCGTGGCTCGCCCGCGCCAAGGGAACGCCGCGCGACGAGGAATTGCCCGCCGTCATTACGCGTTACGAGTGGACCGACTGGCCGAACGCCGGCGGGCGGAACGCGATCGATACGATCTATACAGAAGCGCCCGGTACGGCCTTCTACCGCAACGCCGGGAAATACCGCAAATACGGCGTGGAGTTTTCGGTCATGACGAGGCGCATCGAGAGCATCTCCACGTCGTTCCGCGTCGCGTCGGCCTACGTCCGTTCGCAGTCGGGAGCGGAGGGGCTGTACATGTCCACGCCGAAAATGGTGACGGCGCTCGACCGGTATATTTATCCGTACTACTATTACACGGAGGGCTGGAACCAGAAGCTCCTCGTCGATTACAGCGCCGACTGGCTCATCAAGAAGCTCGGGATGTGGGTCACTTTCTTCGTCCAGCAGACGCTCTTCAACTGGGGCAAGGACTACGTCGACCCGATTCGGGACGTGCCGATGTACTTCGATCCCTTGGAAGGGCGCACGGTTCAAATAACTCCCGCTCAATCGAGGGAGTACGGCCTGAGCCGCACCTACGAGAACTGCTATCTCGTTATCGACAAGGCGCCGAACGACCGGTTCCTGTTCAACATCAACGTTTCGAAATCGATCGGACGCGGGGCCGAGATTTCCTTCTTCGTTCATAACGTGTTCGACGACGCGTCGATCTACAAGAATTGCTTCGGCACCTACGGCGCGCGCAACCCCGATATCTTCTACGGGGTCGAGTTCAGCACGATCCTGGACGATCTCTGGAAGCGTCACGCGCCCGAGGAGAAGTAGCATGAACCGCATAATAACGATCTTCGCGCTCTTCGCGGTAACGCTCGCGGCGGGATGCGGCAGGGAGAGGCCGGACGATCCTGACGGCGAAGGGGCGATCGTCGTTTCGACCTTCGACACCTCCGGCTTTTTCCAGGGAAGCGTCGGCGGCGAGGCGTTCCCGATGGACAGCGCCGAGGTGAGCATTCAGGGACGGACGAGCATCTTCGCCGCGATCGACACGACGAACGAGTCCGGAGAAGTCTCGTTCGACGGACTCCCCACGGGGGACTATTCGATCTTCGTGCGGCGCCAGGTCAGGTGGGGCCCAACAGGAAGGTATTCACCGGTTTCGGCGACGTCACGATCAGAGGGGCGGATCGGGTGCATGAAGAGGTCCTCGCCAAGGTAGTCTCGGTCAGCAATCTCATGATCAGCGAGATATTCTACGCCGGATCGTGCGCGTCGTCCTTTTACTTCTACGATCAATACGTCGAGCTGTACAACGCCGCGGCCGAGACGCTCTATCTCGACAACATCATCGTTACCAGGCAGGCGCAGGTGAAGGATCCCGAGATGGAGACGAAGGATTACGTGTCGGCGATCTACGCCTTCCAGCTCAAGGGCACGGGGAGGCAGTGGCCCATCGCACCCGGGCAATATGCCGTCATCGCGGCTGACGCCGTGAATCACAGGCAGTTCTGCGTGAACTCGCCGGACCTCTCGCTTTCCAATCCGAATCTGTCGCATGCCCCCGGCGAGCCGTACAAGCTTTACGAGACCTTCAACGCGATCGGGAACGATTACGACGTGTCGGGCGTGCCCAATTTCGAGAGCATCATGCCGGGGCGAACGACCGATTTTCTGATCAACCTGAGCCACAACGGGGTTGTCATCGCGGAGGGCGGGAATTATCCGATCGATGAGAACAACTACATGCATATTCCCATCGAGAAGGTCATCGACGCTATCGAGTACGCTTCGAATCCCACCGCCACCACCAAGGAAATGACGGTGCGCGTCGACGCGGGATTCGCCGGCATCGGAATCACGAAATACAGCGGTCAGTCGACCGAGCGCCGAGAAGAGGGACTCGATACGAACAACTCGACGTTCGATTTCGTCGTTATTCCCCGCCCGACGCCGGGATATTTCTACGGGGCGCAGAATAGGATGAGTGTGCGATGAGACGTCTTCTCGCGGGCATTTCCGTCGCGTGCGCGGGAGCGCTCGTGTCCTCGTGCGGTCTCGATAAGCCGGATGACGCCGACGGGCGCTGCGTGCTGGTTCTTCAGGCGGTCGATACGAGCGGTGTATTTACGGAGGAATGGAGAGGCGTGGCGGGCGCGAAGGTGGAGATAGCGAGCGCGATGACCGCGTACAAGGACATCTTTACGGCCGACGATGCCGGGCGAATCGTGCTCGAGGGGTTTCCGGTGGGAGATTACTACATTCAGGCGAGCATGAGGGACGAGGAGCACGAAGTGCTTCTCACGGGACAGGCGAAGAAGATGCTCAGGAGCGAAGCCGAGGTGAAGGACACGCTCTTCATGTCCTTCGTGCCCATGTCCCCGATCGTCATAAACGAGATGTACTATGCCGGATGCAACGGATCTTCGTTCTACTACTACGATCAGTTCGTCGAGCTCTACAACTCGACGGACGACACGCTTTACGTCGACGGTTACATCGTTTGTCGCAGCCAGCAGAGCGACAATCTGTACGATATCGAGGGGGCGGACTTCGCGCTTGCCTACTACATGTACCAGTTTCCCGGCACGCGGGGCGTAACGCACCAATGCCCCATCGCTCCCAAGGGTTTCCTCGTGCTCGCGTGCGACGCGATCAACCATCACAACTACGGCGCCCTGTGCGTCAATCTCCTGAACGCCGACTGGGAGTTTTTCAACCCGACCCAGAACGATTATGACAATCTCCTGGTTCCCAACCTTCTTCCGGTTTCGACCGTGGGGAAGGATTTCACCATGAGCCTCGGGCACACGGCGATCCTCCTTGCGACGGGCGAGGAGTACACGTTTGCGGAGTACACGACGACCTCGGGCGTGTCTCCCTTCATTCAGGTTCCGCTCAAGACGATCCTCGACGCGGTGGAAGTTACGGAGAACCCGAGTCCGACCTTTCGCAGGTACTGGACGCTTCGCATCGACGCGGGCCTCGGAGGAAACGGGATGACGAAGTACGGCGGGCAATCGATCGAGCGAAAGGTGCCCGGCTTCGATTCGAACAACAGCAGTTTCGATTTCGATATCGTCGGCGCCCCGACGCCGGGATACAGCCACTAACGAGAACGAAGAGGGGTTCGATGGAAAGGCGTTGCACGGTGAAAAGCTCCAGTTTGATCGCTGCCGTATCGGCACTCCTTCTCGCGGCGTGGGCGTCCCCCGCGAAGAGCGACGAGATTCGTACGTCGGCGATGGGCGGCTGCTCGATCGCTCTCGAGGACCGCGACAACCAGATCAACCCGTACGATTACGGGCGGAACCCGGCGTACCTCGGGGCCGACTTCGACAGGTCGTGGATCAGGTTCCTGTTCTCGATCGACGAGCAGAAGGGGGATCTCAAGCGGCCGTTCGATCCGCACCTGCGCAACAACGCCTTCGTCGAATTCGAGGGGCGCAAACGTCTGAGCGATCGTCAGGCGGCGTGGGGCTCGTTCCGCTACGATAGGCTCTGGCAGCGCGAGCAGTGGCGTTCGCTCGAGATCGATCAGTACAACGATCCGTTCTACCTCACCGACCTCACGACGGGGGACATCAAGTACTGGGGACCCGTCATGTCCGCGGATTACTCGCTGCGGCTCTCGTCGAAGGCGGCCATCGGCGTCGGGTTCGACTACGAGATCTCGACCGGGCTCAAGGATTACTACACCCGGCCCCAGATCGAGCACAACTACGCGCGGGGGAATCTCGGACTCCTCCTGCAGCCGCGCAAGGAGTGGTTTCTGGGATTCCTCGTGCGCCCGATGCGTCTCCAGAACCGCACGACGTTCGACGGCACCAACGAGAATAAGGATCTCACGATCCGCCGCTATTACGGAGACGGGATATACGATATCCGTTCGTTTTCCGCGTATAGCATGACCGAGGTCCTGAAAGGGGTCGAAATCGGCGTGCAGAATATCGTCATGACCGACCGGGTGAAGGTCGGGACGATATTCTCGTACGGATACGCGCGGAACTCGATTCTGGGCAAGATCTCCCCTCCCGAGGAGATCGGGTACTGGCAGGATAAAACGACCGATTTCAGATTCCTTGCGCGGTACACGCCGGAAAACACGCCGCTCGTTCTCGGTATCAGCGGCCGGTCGATGAACCGGGACGGCTGGGCGGAGCGTCCCCGCTTCGAGGGCATCGTTCTCTTCGACAATCCGGCGCAGCTCCGGTCGATCGGCGCCGGCGCGAGCTACGCGATACAGCCGGCGGGCCTCACGATCGCCGCCGATTACGTGCTGAACTCGTTCGATATCGAGGCGAACGACTATGGCGCGAACAGTTTTCGGGCGCAGGAATTCGTGCAGAACGTCGGCAAGCTCGGCGTCGAATACGCCGCGTACAACGTTTACTCCGTCCGCGGGGGCGTCGAGGTGACCGATTACGTCGCCGATCGATGGCTCAAGCTCCCTGTAAATACGGATCGCTATCGCTTCACCGCCGGCGGATCGTACGCGTGGCGCATGTGGCAGGTCGACGCCATGATCGTCTACGGGCGAGACACGCAGAACGATACCGACGCACGGCGGAGAGACCTTGGTGGAATCGTCTGGTTCACTCATTTGGAATGACGAAGGAGGTGGTTTTCGACCGATCGGCGGATACAACGTATTAAATCAGCGCTCTCCGGTTCTTGAACGCTTCTTGGGGGGATCGATATTCAGCCGCTCAGGAAC
Source organism: uncultured bacterium (assembly GCA_963747385.1). Lineage (GTDB taxonomy): Bacteria > Krumholzibacteriota > Krumholzibacteriia > Krumholzibacteriales > Krumholzibacteriaceae > SSS58A. The sequence continues at coordinate 67,284 of CAVVEY010000009.1, forward strand.
CGGCCCTGTCAGATACAGCGCCAGAGGAGGTGCATCATGAAATTCAAGATAACTGGCATCTGTATCGCATTGCTCATGCTTCTCACGGGCTCTGCCTTCGCGCAGTGGAATCTTGAATATACGGTTGAGCAGAACTACGGCTTCAATGCCGTTCATTTCCCGTCCGCCACAGTCGGATACGTCGTCGGTACCGGCGGCGTGATCTTCAAGACGATCAACGGCGGAACGACGTGGGTCCAGCAGACGTCGCCGACGACGAGCGCGCTCAACGACGTCGTCTTCACCGATGCGAATACCGGTTGGGCCGTCGGCGCGGCCGGAACGATCGTGTACACGACGGACGGCTCCACGTGGAATCTTCTTTCGCCGGCCATAACGACGCTGGCGCTCAACGGCGTGTCGGGCATCGGCTCGAACATCTGGATCGGCGGCGGCGCGGACAACGCCAAGTGCGCGATCTACTACTCGACGGACAGCGGCGCCAGCTGGGATACCGTCGCGGTCGCGAACAATCCCTCGTTGGATCAGTGCACCGATATCAGCTTCTCGGATGCGACGCACGGCTTTGCCTCGTGCGACGCAGGGAACGGCGCGAAGCCCGTCATGTTCACGACGGACGGCGGCGTGACGTGGACGGCTTCGACGACCGTGAACTACGGCGCCTATCCGTACACGCGGTACGATCTCGAGGGCATCCGCGCCATTTCGAATTCGACGATTATCGCGACCGGGTGGGGTTCGTACGTTGGCGGACAGCCGACGGTCATCCTCGTTTCGACGGACGGCGGCGTGAACTTCAACGCCCCCGACCCGACGTATGCGTGGGCGACGTACGGTTACGGCTACAACATCGGCGTGTTCGACGACGGCGAAGCGGTCATCGTGGGCATCGGCTCGGGAACGGCCGCCTTTACGCTTCATGGGACGGGACCGGGCTACGCGACGTGGACGCGCTTTCCGGCGTTCTACGGCGAGTCGATCAACGACGCCTGCGCCCTTCCCGGAACGAACAAGATGGTCGCCGTGGGAGACGCCGGACTCATCGCGCTCTCGAGCAACCGCGGCTCCACCTGGACGTTCGCATACGACGGCGGCATGCCCTTCCAGGGCGTGCAGGAATTCGTCAGTATGGGCATGAACAAGGTCCTGGCTGCCGGCGCGGGCGGGGCGCTCCTCTCCTTCGATCTCGCCGCCGGTACGCACCAGTACCTGATGGCGTCCCCGAACAACTGGGGCCCGACCACCGTCGGCGACTTCGATTACGTCGTCAATCCCGATAACCCGATCGCGGGAGTGAGGGATTCGACGTACAACGACATCATCTATTTGAGCGGCGCCACGAAGTACCTCTGCAAGTCGTACAACGGCGGGAAGAGCTGGACGGAGCTTTCGCATACGAACGCGCTCCAGGACGGCATTCTCGCAATGTACTGGTTCCATCCGGATACGGGCTTCGTCGTAGGCCATAAGCTCGTCGGCTCATCGAGCCGCGACGAGGTCATCTGGAAGACGGTCGACGGCGGCGTGACCCTCACCGAGGTTCTCGCGGGCACCCTGCCGGGCACCGCCGCTCTCCAGTGGAACGGCCTCGACTTCGTTGCGACCAACCGCAACATCGGCGTCGTCGTGGGAGACGACAACTACATCCGCTATACGGCGGATGGCGGCGTGAACTGGCCCCTCGCGACGGAGAACATCGCGACCGCGACCCTCGATCTCGAGGACGTCGTCATGATCAACGCGACGACCGGATACGCGGTCGGCGACGGCGGAACGCTCGTCAAGACGGTCAACGGCGGCGCCACGTGGACCGTGCAGGCCGTTCCGTGGGGCACGGTCAACCTTCTCGACATCGAGTTCAGCACGCCGAACCGGCTCTGGGTGTCGGGCGCCGACCAGCTCCTCTACTACTCGGTCGACGGCGGCGCGAACTGGACGAACGCCAACGTGACGCCCATCGTGTCGACGTATGACGTCATGGGGGTTCACTACCAGGGACCGGCGGGGATTCTCTGGGTCGGCTGTCATTATTCCAACGTCTACAGCCGGAGCGACGCGGCGGTAACGGGCACCGACGCCCCGAGTCTGCCGTTCGCGCTCAACCAGAACTACCCGAACCCGTTCAATCCGTCCACGACGATCACCTTCGCGATCGCGACGGACGGCCGTGTCGGCCTCAACGTGTATGACGTCAGCGGCAGAGTCGTCGCGACGGTCATGAACGAGAATCTCAAGGCGGGCAAGCACACGGTAACGTTCAACGCGGACAAGCTCGCGACCGGAGTCTATTTCTACAAGCTCTCGACGAGCGCTGGAGAAATAACCCGGAAGATGGTCATCGTCCGGTAGTTCGGGCCGGGATGACGCAATGAACGAGGAAGGGGCGGCCGACAGGGCCGCCTCTTCCCCTGTCTACCCCCTTCGCCCTTGCGATTTCGCGTCCCGCGTGGTAGGTTTCAGGCAGAATATATTTTAATTCATGAACGTACGGCTGTTTCGAAAGAAGGGTTCGTGATGAGAAAGACCGTTCTTCTTTCGCTCGTGATCGCGTGCGCGTTTCTCGTTTCGTCGGCGCACGAATGCGTATCGAGCGTCGGTAATGAGCCGATTCGGCTCATGCGCCGCCCCGACATCAATAACGGGCGGATCGTTTTTACGTGGGCTGGAGATCTCTGGATGGTGAGCGAAGAAGGCGGGCTCGCACGGCGGATCACCGTGCACGAGGGCACCGAGGACAACGCGAAATTCTCGCCCGACGGGAAGTGGATAGCATATTCGGGCGACATCAACGCCCGCCCGAACAGCGTCTGTCTGATCCCCTCCGAGGGAACGGGCGAGCCGTCGCAGCTCACGTTCCAGGCCGCGGGGGGCAGCCCCGTCTGCTGGACGCGCGACGGGAAGAGCGTCATTTACTCTTCCACGCAGGAATCGTTCGTTCGCTTTTTCAAGAAGTTCTACCGCGTGCCGGCCGCCGGCGGGCTCCCCGTCGAGCTTCCGATCGGCAAGGGGAGCTTCGCGAGCTATTCGCCGGACGGCTCGAAGCTCGCCTTCAACCGCAGCTCCGATTCGTTCTGGTGGTGGAAGCGTTACAAGGGGAGCGCGAACCAGGATGTCTGGATCTACGATTTCAAGGCGGACACCTTTGCGAAGCTCACGACCTGGGAAGGGAACGACACCTGGCCGATGTGGACGGGCGATCGCATCTATTTCGCTTCCGACCGCACGGGTGACGTGAACAACATCTATTACTACGACCTGGGCACGAAGGAAACGAAGCAGATCACGAAGTTCGAGAAGCACGGCGTCACGTGGCCCTCGATGAGCGCGGACGGGAAGAAAATCGTCTTCGAGCGCGACGCGCGGCTCTACGTTCTCGACACGGCGACCGGCGAGAATCGCGAGGTCGTCGTGAGCGCGCCGATCGACACGCGGACCGATATGGTGAGCTACATCAATCCGGTCTCGTTCCTCAGCGGTTTCGACATATCGCCGTCGGCCAAGAGGATCGTTTTCGAGGCCCGGGGGGATCTCTATACGATGCCCGAGGAGCACGGCGACGTGCGGCACATCACCGAGTCCTCGGGCGCGCGCGACGGGGATCCTTCGTGGTCTCCGGACGGCAAATGGATCGCCTACGTTTCGGACAAGACGGGCGACGACGAGGTCTATCTCATCGACCAGATGGGGAAGGAACCGGAGAAGAAGCTCACGTCGACCGGACATTTCAAATCGGGCCTCGCCTGGTCTCCCCTGAGCGATAAAATGGCCTACACGACCGAGGAGAACGCGCTCTACCTTCTGGATAAGAACGGCGGCGATTCCAAGCTCGTCGCCAGGAACGAGCACCGCGAGATCACGAACTACGCGTGGTCTCCGGACGGCGCCTGGATCGCGTACGATTTCTCGTCGCGCAACCGCAACCGCGACATTTTCATCTATAACGTGAAGTCGGGGGAAAACCACCAGGTCACCATGGACCTCGGCGACGATTGGGAGCCTGTCTTCACGCCGGACGGCAAGTATCTTCTTCTCATGACCGCGCGCATCAACGATTCGCCGATGCTCGCGCGTTTGAGCCTCCTTCCCGAGGACTCGGCGCCTTTCGAGTTCAAGGACGACGAGGAAACGGGCATGGCGACGGACGATAGCTCCGACGACGGCGAGGACGCCGACACGTCGGATGCCGCCGCGGACGACGAGAACGGCGCGGGAAAAGGCAAAAAAGGAAAGCGCGCCGAAGCGAAGAAGGACAAGCCGAAGGTCGTCGTGAAGATCGACTTCACGGACATCGAGGGCCGGATACGCCGGATCCCGAAGGTGGCCGGTCTCGGCATGCACAACATCCAGGCGACGGAGGAGTACTACTATTATCTCGTGCAGGGCGCGCGGATGATGCTGTTCAGGCCAAGCTACGATCTCTACATGTTCAACGTAAAAAAGGTGAAAAGCGAGAAGATCGCTTCGTCCATCGTCACCTACGGTATCGCCGCGAACAGGGAAAAGCTCGTCATCTGGGACGGGAGCTCTTTCAACTTCGTGAAGGTCGGGAGCAAGATGCCCGCGGAGAAGAAGGGCGACGACGACGCCGGGGCTACGAAGGAAAAATACGACTTCGCGAAGCGCACCCGCATGAAGCTCGACCGCAAGGCCGAATGGCGGCAGATGTTCAACGAATCCTGGCGCATGGTGAAATACAACTTCTACGATCCGAAGCTCCACGGCGTCGATTGGGACGGGATGAAAGAGTATTACGGAAGCCTGCTCCCGTATGTGCAGACGCGGAGCGAGCTCAACACGCTTCTCAACGAAATGGTCGGCGAGCTCAACGCGTCGCACCAGGGCGCGAGCGGCGGCGACGAGATCGCGCCTCCCGTGGCTTCGATGGCGCATCTCGGCGCCAGGATCGAGCTCGACGAGAAGACGGGCTATCCGCGCATCGTCAAGATCCTCCACGGAGACAAGGCCGCGATTTCGAACACGGATCGTTCCCCTCTCGAGAACGACTACGTGAAGGTGAAGGAAGGGGATTACCTGCTCGCGATCGACGGACACGAGCTCGCCCCCTTCGAGAATTTCCACCAGTACCTCGTGGACAAGACGACGAACAAGATCACGATCAAGACGAACTCGAAACCGGAGATGAAGGGCGCGATCGAAACGACCTTCCTGCCGCTTTTCTACGACGCGAAGCTCCAGTACGGCGACTGGGCCTATAGCAACGAGAAGTTCGTCGACGAGAAGAGCGCCGGCCGGATCGGCTACATGCATCTCGCCGACATGCAGACCGCCGGTCTGGGCGAGTTCCGCGAGAAATTCGAGAAGTACCGCTACAAGGACGCGATCATCATCGACGTCCGGTACAACGGCGGCGGGAGCATCGACGAGCGGATCATCGACTATCTCGAGCGCCGGCCCTACCACATCGAGCGGACGCGCAACCAGTCTCCCGAGCCGCGCCCGACCGAGGTGTTCATGGGGGACATCGTCGTGCTCATCAACGAGTACTCGTACTCCGACGCCGAGGTCTTCCCGAGCGCGATGAAGGAGCGAGGCCTCGGAACGCTCATCGGCGTGCCGACGCTCGGATTCGTGATCGCCGTGACGGGACACAATCTCGTCGACGGCGGCCAGATCCGGAAGACCTTCATCGGAATCTGGGAGATCAGCACGGGCAGCGCAGCTCGAGAGCAGAGGCGCCATTCCCGACATATTCGTCGAGAGCCCGCCCGAGATGGAGAAGGCCGGGCGCGACATGCAGCTCGAGAAGGCGATCGAGTTCCTCACGGACAAGGTCGCGAAGAAGGGGAAGGTCTTCGACTACGAGCCGAAGGCCGACAAGCGCTAGCGAGCGCTCGCGTCGCAGAATGCAAAGAGAGCCGGGGCATTCGCTCCGGCTCTCTTTCTTTTCTGAGGGGCAACGATGGCGCCGGACATTCGCGCTCCGAGCCCAGTCGCAGGGCTCCAATGGGCTCGTTCGCGGGAATGTCCGGCGCCAGGACCCGCGTCATTTGCCCCGGCGGGCCATCATGCGCGCGTAGTCCTTCACGGCCTTCCACTGCCCCGCGCCGTCGAGCCCGGCTTCCTCGAGCACCTTTTCGGCCTGGCCGCTTCCGAGGAAATGCCCCTTGCTGAAGGCGTGGAGCGTGCGCTTGCGCCCCTCCTTCGACGTAATCCAGCGGTACATCGTCGCCAGCGTGAATCCGGTGATGCCCATCGCCTCGGCCATGAACGTCGCCGGGAAGATCTTCTCCTGTTCCGCCGCGGGGAGCGTCGAGAAGAGCTCGGCGCTCGACACGTAGTAGATGTTCATGTTGAGCTTCGCCTCGTCGATCTTCGGGAGCACGTCCGCCATGAAGGTGCACGTGACGCCGCTTCCCTGGAGAACGAGCGTGCCGTGGTACGGCTTCTTCGCCGACTTCACGGCCTTGCGGAGCGCGTAGACGCCTTTCACGGCCGCCGTCGCCGGCGGCACGCGGAGCTTCGCGCGGTCCATGACGAGCTCGTTCGGGCGCGTGACGAACGGAGCGATGACGGCGGGGCGCTTTTTGATCGCCTCGACCGTCAGCGGATAGAGCTCCTGCGGATCCCAGGGCGTAAGCGTGATCATGACGTCGTCCGGGAAGTTATCCTGGAGGAGCTGAAGCGGCTGCGGGTCGGCGTGCGTGGGGCCGTCCTCGCCCGTCTTGAGCCCCGCGTGGCCGCAGATGATGATGAACGGATTATACGGGGCTCCGAAGGCGTGGTGCCGCGCCTGCTGGCCGATGCCGTGGAGCCGGGCGGCGATGTGCTCGAGCGCCGCGATGAAGGCGCCGTAGGACGAGCCCGCGCCGATGTTCGTGCCGTAGGAGGCGATCCCCGCCATGAAAGCGCCCATCGAATCCTCGCAGATGCCGCCGCACGCGATGAGGCGAGCGTTCGGATTCGTGACCGCGTTGTAGAGCCCTTCGGGGAATCCCTTCGCGAGATTGGTGATGCTCGTGGATCCGAGGAGATCCGCCGAGGCGCCGATGAAGCCGCCGCCCGAGGCCTTGTTGAGATAGTTCAGCGCGTCGCCGAGGGCGCCGCGCAGGGTCACCTCCGAGCCGATCTTATACGTGCATTCGGGCGGGATCTCCTCCGCCTTGATCTTCGCGGTGTAGATGGCGCCGAGGTTCGGGCAGCCCTGGCGCTTCGTGCGGTTCGCGGCCTTGAGCCGCTTCTTCGCCTCGTCGAGCCGTACTGCGAAGAACTCGCACAGCTCGCGGTTCGATTCGAGCGCCTTGCGGACGACCATGAGGGTGTCCCAGAAATTCTGCTCGACGGCGACGTGCTCCGGCTTCCCCTCGAACTTCGGGAACTTCGCGCCGAAGCGTTTCTCGAACGGCTCGAGCGTCTTGTAGTATTCGGGGGAGCAGAACTTGTGTCCGGCGCCATGCGACTGGCGCCCCTCGATGCCGTACTGCCAGCCCTTCGTCGTGCGGTACACGACCGCGGTCGGCTGGTCGTTGATGCGTTCCTTCGCCACCTCGAGAGCGGCGAGAACGTGCCTGAAATCGTGCCCCTTCTCGACGTAGATCACGTTCCAGTCGTGAAGGAAACAGAACTCGATCGGATCCCACTGGACGTAGTCGCCGGGCTTGTCGCCCTCGCGGCAGACCTTGTTCGAATCGATCGACGCCTGATTCCAGTCGATATGGAATTTGACGTTCCAGAGCTGCGCGGCGGACGCCGTCGCGAACGCCTCGGCGACGCGCCCCGGAGTCATGCCGCCCTCCCCTTCGGTGATCTGGACGAGAGGAGCGGACTCGCCGTACGTGTCCATGGCGCCGAAGCCGAGCCCGAAGCTCGAGCCCACGCCAACGCCCGAGGCGCCGGTCGAGAGCTTGATGAACGGCGTCGCCGGGGTCGGGTGCCCGTCGAGAGGCTTCGCGCGATACTTCGCGAAGAGCGGCGTCTCCTGGGTCGGATTGCGCCTGAATCCGAGGAGGTCCTCGAAGCGGAGCTGGAACTTCTCGTCCTTCGGCAGCAGGCTCGCCTTGCCGATCCGCGCGACCTCGTTGCGGAGCGCCCACATCGCGTAGAGCCCCATCGCCTTGTGTCCCGCGGCGTAGGAGACGATGTCCGCGTCGGGCGCCTCGGGATCGCCTATGTCGTAATCGAGGGTATGGAACAGAATCCCCGCCATGTGGCGCCCCGACGAAATGCTCCCGCCCGGGTGCCCCGACGTCGGCACGAAGTTGTAGAGAATGCCGCAGAGCGTGCGGTAGACGAGATCGTAATCCTCGAAGCTCTTGATCGTATTCGCCGGGAACTGGAACTTGTCGACGTCGGGCGCGATATCGATATAGACGCCGCGCCGCGGCCCGAAGTCGAGCTTCTTCATCGTGACCTTTTCCTTCGCCATGCTCCGCGCTCCTCCTCGTTCAGAAGACGAAAGTGCCACCCGTTGAAATTCCAGAATAATGCAAGGATTAGTCTATAGGAAACAGGGGGGGCTGTCAACGCCGAACCCGGGCACCTGTAACGGGTGGCGGCGATGGCGCAGGACATTCCCGCTCCGAGCCCAGTCGCAGGGCTCCAATGGGCTCGTTCGCGGGAATGTCCTGCGCCAGGACCCGCGTACTAGAGCTTGTAGCCGCGCGAGAACAGATTCGTGAAAATGAGCGCCATCGCGCTCGGCAGCGTCCGGACGATGTACGCGTAGTTCTCGATCGCCTTCGGCGGCCTGAGGTAGAAACCGGCGTACGCCTTGAAGAGAAACCGGTTCAGCACCTGCGGCGCGATCTTGTCGAGCTTGATCGTCGGGTGAAGGCCCGAGTACATCGCCCAGTTCTTCGTGAGGAGCTTCTCTTTGACCTTCTCGAAGAGCTTCGTGCCGGGATACGGCGTGAGCAGCGAGAACTGCACCCTGCTCGGATTGAGGAATTTCGCCAGATCGATCGTCTGCCTCATCGTGCGCGGGTTGTCCCCGAGAGCGCCGAGGATGAAGGCGCCGATGATCTTCACGCCGTTCTCGTGGAGAATGTCGACCGCGCGTTTCGCGTCCTCGACGGTCGATTTCTTTCCGTACTCGTTCAGGATCTCCTGGCTTCCGCTCTCGAAGCCGAGGAACATCCATTTGAGCCCCGACTTCGCCATCGACCTTGACCATATCGGGATTCTTCACGACCGTTTCCACGTGCGACATCGCTTCCCAGTGAGATCGTATCCGCCCGCGACGATCCGTTCCGATATCGCGATGGCCCTCGCGGGATTCAGCGTGAAATTGTCGTCGATGAAGTTGATCGCCCGGTAGTTGTACTTGTTGTACACGAGATCGATCTCCTCGATGAGGCTGTCGACCGAGCGCGGCCGCCAGCGGACGCCGGAGAATTGGGACGAGGAGCAGAAGTTGCAGTTGAACGGGCAGCCGCGCGAGGTGATGATCGTCGTCATGGGGCGCCCGTCGATCTTTTCCTTGTAACTGCGCAGAGGCAGGAGGTCGCGCCTCGGAAACGGAAGGGAGTCGAGATCGGTGATGAAGGCCATGTTCTGAGTCCTCACGATCTCGTCGCCGCACCGATAGGAGAGCCCGCCAACCTCTTCGATCGGAATCTCATGCGAGAGATATTTCACGAGCGAGCGAAACGAGTATTCTCCCTCGTTGCGGACGATGTAATCGACGGAACCGCTCCTGAGCGCGTCTTCGTCGAAGAAGCTCACGTGCGGGCCGCCCATAACGACGGTCGCCCCGGCCGCCTTCGCGACCTTCGCGATCTTCATCGACGTCGAATATCGCGCCGTGTCGGCGGATATGCCCACGACGTCGAAACCGGCGAAGGGAAACTGTTTCCATCGTTTCTTCTCTATGTTGAAGTCGATGATTTCCACGTAGTGATCGGTAAGGAGCGCAGCCATGTATGCGAGACCGAGAGGGGGTCGGCTGAGGCCCATGCTGTAGTAGCCCATGCCGACGGGCGGGTTCACGAATAGAATTCTCATTATCCTTCTTTCATCTACCTACGATACCTCGCAAAGATCATTCTGTTCGAAATAATATCACGGGGTATGATAGCGGCATAAGCCGTTCAACTATTTACTGTTATCTTAAACTATCATTTACCTGGGCATAAGTCAATGTGAAAAATGCGGCTTTGGTCGAACGAGGGGCGGCAAGAACCGGCCATCAGCTGCGGGCCGGTATGAAATGGGGGGGACGGCATTCTCCATGCGCCGGCGCCGCGCAGTGCTTTCCGGTTGCCCGCAATCGATCAATGACGTACCGTGTTCAATCAGCGATGGATTTCGAAATCTGGAATAAACCCTTGGCCTCGGGCGGACAGGCGGCACGGGAGATTCTCCTCGGGCATTTCAGACTGCCTTCGGGGGCGCCTGAGCTCGAGATGCTGCGCCGTATCGTCGAATGCTATTCGAATCTACCCTACGAGAATCTCACGAAGATCATCAAGAAATTCACGGCGGGCTCGGCCGAAGAACGGCTGCGGGGCCCGGTCGAGGTCGCGCGCGGCTACGTCGACCTTCACACCGGCGGGACGTGCTTCTCGCTCACCTATTGCCTCGGCTCGATCCTCGCGAGCGCGGGCTTCGCGTGCTACCCCGTCATGGCCGACATGAAGCGGCCGAATATCCATTGCGCGCTCGTCGTCGAGATGAACGAGCGCAGGTATCTCGTCGATCCCGGCTATCTCGTGGGAGAACCGGTCGAGCTCGCGGGGAGGCCCGTGCGGATGGAGACGACCTTCGGCGTCGTCGAGATCAGGCCGCGCGAGGGGGAGCGCTACGATCTCTTCACGCTCGACGGCGGGGACAGAAAGTGGCGATACACCGTGAAGACGGCCGCCATCTCGCACGCGGCGTTCATGCGACACTGGCAGGACTCGTTCGCTCTCCCGATGATGAACAATCTTCTCCTCACGCGCCTCACGCCGCAGGGACATCTCTACGTCAAGAATCACCATCTTCGCATGAAGGGAGCGCACGGCAAGGTGAACGAGAACATCCGGAGCGGCTTCGAATCGCGAATCGCGGCCGACTTCGGCATTCCGCCGGACGTGACGGCACAGGCGCGCGAGCACCTCGAGAGATTGAAGCGAACGTGGCGCGCGCGGGAAGCCGCGGCGCGGGAGAGGGCATAGGCGATTCATGGCGCACCCGAAAGCGGGAAAACCGAAAGAAGCGGCTTCGGTGAAGCTCGTCGCCGCCGTTCTCGCGGGGCGCGAGTTCGATCTCGAGAGGCTCCTCTTTCCGATGCTCGAGGAGCGCTTCGGGAGAATGGATCACCGCGGCGCGGCCCACCCGTTCGACGGGACCGATTACTACGAGGATGAGATGGGACCCTCTCTGGGCCGGCTGAATCATCTCCTTCGAGCCGCTCTGCGACGCGACCGATATCGTGCAGGTGAAGCTCGATATCGCGGCGATAGAGGAGGATCTCGCGGAGGACGGCGGGCGCCGCGTGAATATCGACCCCGGCTATATGGATTATTATAAAATCGTTCTCGCGTCCTTCAAGGAAGGGCCGCAGAAGATCTATCTCGGAAGAGGGAGTCTATGCGGATCCCATTCTCCTTTTCTTCGAGGGGGAATTCGGGCCGCTCCCCTGGACTTTTCCCGATTTCAAGTCGGGCAGGTACCGTGAGGATTTTCGGGAGATTCGCGCCCTTTACAAGAAGGCGCGGCGGGAAGAAAGTTAGAAAAGCGGCGGATTATCTATTGACGCCGCCCGGCGATTATGGCACAATATTACCGAGAATCTAACTCTCTCAGCGGGCATACTCCCGACTCCGCGAGGACAAGGAGTATGCCTCGTTTTTTTCCGGCCTCGTCGGGAGCGCGTTCGTGACCGGAGTAACCCTTTCGGGCGATCAATTCATCCTCTTCGTCCTTCTCCTCAAGATGGGCATCATGGCGGCGCTCGCGGGCGCCCTCATCACGTCGGGTTTTTTCAAGCGGCTCATCTTCCTCGACACGAGGAACACGCGCGAGAACTGGCAGCTCGCGCTCGTATTCGGGCTGATCCTCGCCGCGGGCACGGCGGTTCGCGTGCTCGTCGGCTACGAAGGCATGGACCTGTCCCTCTCCGGCGCGTTTCTCGTCGGGCTTCTCGGCGGGATGGTGCCCGGATCGGCCGTCGGATTCTTCGTGGGCCTGCCGGGGCTGCTGCGCGGCGAATGGGCGTCGCTCCCCTTTCTCGTCGTCTGCGGGCTCAGCGGCGGGATCATCACGGGCGCGCACGCGGGACCGCGACGAGTTCTGGGGCGTCTCCCCGATCGTGCCGAACAATATCGCGCGGTCGTGGCGCGTCTTCGCCGCCGAGCGGCGGATCGACGCGCGCGCGGCGATCATGCTGACGCTCGTCGGCGCTCGAAGCCGCGACGGACGCTCGCGGGCGACCGCGCGCCGGCGGCGCTCTTCGCATTCCATCCCGATCATTTCTGGGTGACGCTCTGCGTCTGGCTCACGACGCTCGTATGCGTCGGCATCCCGCTCAAGATCTGGAACAACACGCGCGTCGAGAGCCTCCTCGAAGAGCAGCGTTCGGCCGCCGCGCAGGCGCGCTTCGACGCGCTGCGGAGCCAGATCAATCCGCACTTTCTCTTCAACGTGCTGAACGCGGCGACCTCCCTCATCTGGACCGAGCCCGAAAAGGCCCGGTGGATCCTCGTCAAGCTCTCGAGCATTCTCCGGCGCCTGCTCCGGGGAGGCGAGGACTTCGTGCCCTTGAGCCGCGAGATCGAGTTCGTCGAGGACTATCTCAGCCTCGAAGTCGCCCGCTTCGGGCCCGAGAAGCTCAAGGTGGAGAAGGATCTCGACCCGAGGGCGCTCGACGTTCCCGTGCCGTCGATGCTGCTCCAGCCGCTCGTCGAGAACGCGGTGCGGCACGGCATCTCGCCGAAGGTCGGAGGGGGCGTCGTGCGGATCGAGGCTTTTCGGGACGGCGGGACGCTGCGCGTCGTCGTCAGGGACAACGGATCGGGATTCAAGGAATCGGGCCGCGAGGGAATCGGGCTCAGGAACGTGCGCGAACGGCTCCGCGTCGCGTACGGAAAGCGCGCCTCGATCGAAATAGTCTCCGCCCCCGGCGAGGGGACTTCGGTTATGCTGGCGGTGCCCGTCGAAAGGGGACCGGTCGATGGCTGAGAAGGAACGCCTGCGCGTCCTCGTCGTCGACGACGAGGCGCCCGCGCGCAAGGATCTGAAGCGCATCCTCGGCACGATCGCCGGCGTCGAGATCGCCGGCGAAGCGGGCGAGGGGCACGAGGCCGTGAAGGTCGATCAAGAAGCTGCGGCCCGACGTCGTGCTCCTCGATATCCAGATGCCGGGGCTCGACGGCTTCCAGGTCGTCTCGCGCATCGCCGATATGGAAGGGGCGCCGTCGATCGTCTTCGTCACCGCGTACGACGAGTACGCGATCAAGGCCTTCGATGTGCACGCGGTCGATTACATCCTGAAGCCCGTCGAGGAAAAGCGTCTCGCGCAGGCGATCGAGCCGCGCGCGGCGCATTCGCACGGGCGCGGAATCCGGTCCCGATCTCAAGGCGCTTCTCGGCGCGATCGGCGCCTCCTCGAAGCGGCTCGCCGTGCGGCAGGGGGAATCGCTCGTCATGGTCGACGTGAACGACATTCTCTACGCGACGGTTTCCGACGGCTCGATCAAGGTCGTCGCGCGGGAGGTCGAGGGCTCGGTCGGCTTCCGCTCGCTCGACGAGCTCGCGAAGGAGCTCGGCCCGGGGCGATTCGTCGCGCGTCCACAAGTCGTATCTCGCCAATGTCAACCGCATCTACGAGATCACGCCCTGGTTCGGCGGGAGCTACCAGCTCCGCATGGAGGGGAAGGGCGGGCCGGTCATTCCCCTGAGCCGCGCGCAGGCGCGGGAGCTGCGGAAGATTCTGAAGTGGTAGCGAGTTTCGGGCTCGCGCCATTCGATAGAGGGATTGTTTTTTTCGAAAAAACGGCGTATATTTTGAGTGATATCCAATCAAATGGAGGTGTCGTCGTGAAGATGTCGCGCATATGGGGGGCGGCTCTCGCCGTGATTCTGATCGTCGCCGCCGCTTCGATCCCGCGGGCCGCCGGGCTCGCGGATGCATTTACGCTCACAGTCTACGAGCAGTCGGGGGCCATCAACGCGTACGCGTTCCAGTCGAGCGATCCGCTGCTCTACGCACAGAGGCCGGGGTATCCCGGGCCGAGCGAGTGGGGCGGAAGCGGGTACGACTTCGGAACGGCCGGGGCCGAGTTCTACGATCTCTTCTTCAGCGATTCCCTGGGGAACGTCCTGGCCCTCGGCCCCGGCGATGAGCTCCCGGCGCCCGCGTATCTCAGGATCGTCTGCATGGATCTCAACGGCAACGACGGATCGATTACCCCGGCGCCGACTTGGGTAAGCGCCGGCAACAATATCGACGCCGTGAAGATCGTCTCCGCCGGCGTGACGTACTGGGCGAACGCCGTGCTGCAGGCGACGTACGGCCTCTGCGACGAGCCCTTCTCGGCGAAAACGTCGAACTTCGCGGAAGAGGCGCTCGGCCCACAGAACGCCGTTATCACGAAGATGGGCTGCGGTCCCTCGGCGCTCACCCTGCGGTTCTCCCCGGTGGCCCCGCCGCCGGCTCCGCCGGCGATAGCCTCGATCACGGATGTCGGGAACGATCAGGGAGGAAAGGTGCGCATCAGATGGAACGCGTCGCTCGCCGATTCCGTCGAAAGCGCGAAACCGGTCACGGCCTATGCGATCTGGCGCCGGATCGATCCGCTGCCTCTCGCGATACAGGACTTTGCTTCTTCGGGCGTCTCCGGCGACATGATGTTCATGTATCCGCCCGGCGAATGGGATTACGTGACGTCCGTTCCGGCGTGCTGCGAGAAGACCTACTCGACTCTCGTGCCGACGCTCGCCGACTCGACGATTCTCGGCGGCATGTGCTATTCGGCCTTCTTCGTGCGGGCGCTCACCGCGACTCCGGGGGACTACCTCGATTCCCCGGTGGATAGCGGTTACTCGGTCGACAATCTCGCGCCTGCGCAACCGACGGGAATGGCCGGCCTGCAGGTCGCCGGCGGCCTCAGGATCACATGGGCGCCTTCGAGCGATCCCGATTTCTCGCACTTCGTTCTCTCGAAGGGTACGTGCGAGAACGATCCCGCGCCGTCGGTCCTCGCGACGCTCACCGCGACGTCGTACGTCGACGAGACGTGGACGCCTCAGAGCAATACGTGCTACTACATCCTGTCCGCGGTGGACAGGAGCGGAAACGTCGGCGCCTGCAGCGAGCTCGCGCCCGACGAAACCGTCGCGACGCTGCTCGAGAGCTTTGCGTTGAATGTGGCGGGCTCCCGCGTCGAGCTCGCGTGGCGGCTGTCCGCCTGCGACGAGAATATGGAATTCGCCGTTCTGCGCGCGGGAGACCCCGGCGGGAACTTCGAAGAGCTCCCCGCGGCGGGGCTTATCCGGGACGGGCTCGGCTTCGTGTACCGCGACGCCGGATGCGCGCCGGGCGCGTCGTATCGCTATCGCGTCGAATGCACGAACGGTGCGAAGACGACGACGCTCTTCGAAACGGAGCGGATCGTGACGCCCGCGATGCCGCTCGCGCTTCATCAGAACAGCCCGAACCCGTTCAATCCGTCGACGACGATCCGCTATTACCTGCCCGAGAGGATGCGGGTGCGGCTCGAGGTCTTCGACGTGTCGGGGCGCCTCGTCGCCCGTCTCGCGGACGGGGAACAGTCGCCCGGCGAGAAAGCCGTGCAGTGGGACGGCCGCGGCATGCGCGGCGAACGCGCGAGCTCCGGCGTGTATTACTATCGTCTCCAGGCGGGGAAAGAGGTCATCTCGCGCACGATGGTGTTGCTGAGATAGGCGGAATGTGCTATAATCGACGCCTCTTCAGTATCATAGGGGGGCCACAGATGAGAAAGCTGTACGCACTCGCGGCGTTCGCGCTCGCTCTCCTGCTTATGCCGGCAATCGCCCTCGCGCAGCCCCCGGGCTGCACCTGGGAAGGCGATCCGGCCATGCGCTACGGGTTCGGTCAGTACGACAATCTGCCGTACAACCAGCCGGGCAACGATTTCGCGACCGTCTATCCCGGCGCAACCCTGACCTATATCGTCGCTCCATACAACTGCCATCCCATATACCTGCCGACGGAAATTTGCAAGGCAACGGACACCGTATGCTTTCATGCGGTGAGCCTCCAGGGCTGGACCGTCGCGTGCGATCCGCCGATGGGCCAACTATGGGAGCTTCCCCCGGGATATATCTGGTATCAGAAAATATCTATCACCGCCCCGTGCGGCGCGGATATCGGCGACAAGGACACCCTTATCGCGAGCGTCGCATACGCGAACGTTGCGGGCGTGTGCGCCCCGGAGTGCGGCGACTGCGCCGATCCGAACATCCGTCCGGCGACGGGGGTCAAGTACTACAACGCCGATACCCTGATCGTCACGATCGTCGCGGCGCCCCCGGCGATCGGCATCCTTCAGGACACTCTGTCGTTCGTCGTGCGCGGGCAGAGCCAGGCGTACGTACCGTTCTCGATCTGCAACCAGGACGAATGCGCTCCTCCGACGCCATTCAACTACAACATAACGAGCAGAGGCCACATCGGCTCAGCGATCAACACCACGAGCACGGTTGAAGTCGACGGGGGCGCCTGCAAGGACGTCTACGGCGTGATCGACGCAGGCACCGCTCTTTCATGCACCTACGACACGCTGACGATCGTAGCCTGGGGCGCGGTCGAGCCTATCGTCTACGACACCTGCGTGCAGGTCGTGCATGTCATCGAAGACTGCTGCGGCGTGCCGGTCTTCACGCCCGTCGTCGCGGCGATTCTCGTGCTCGTTCTTCTGGCCGCCGCCGCCGTATTCATGAGGAGGCGGGCCGCGGGAAGAGCCTGACGGGGCCGCCTCTCACGGCAGGGCACAGACCGTTCGCCCCCCATTTTCGACCGAATCCTGTCAAATGCTTGCCCGCGGCGAGCGAATCAGTAAGATTCACCCAATACACAGCACATCAGATCTTCACGCATAGAGGAAGGAACGTATGAAATTCTTTCTGGGAATGGACGTCGGAACGGTGAGCGCGAAGTGGGCGCTCATCGGCGCGCGCGACGCAATCGAGGCTCTCGCGGCGAAACAGGGAAGCCCCGTCGCCGAGGTCTATCCGTTTCCCGACGATCCGGCGAAGGCGATCGCCGTATCGAGCTATCGCCGTATCCAGGGGCGGCCGCTCGAGGCATCGGTCAAGCTTCTGAACGAGCTCTTCGAGCACGTCGGCGTCGACGACGTCGGCGGCGCCATCGTCACCGGTTCGGCGGCGAAGCTCGTGGGCGGCGCCCTCGCTCTCCCCGTCGAGAACGAGTTCAAGGCCGCGGCGATCGGCGTCGGCACGCTCTACCGGGACGTCGTCAACATCTTCGAGATGGGCGGCGAGAACTCCAAGTTCATCCACATATCGAACGACAACGGACAGATCGGCATCGTCGATTACCAGACGAACGGCGACTGCGCCGCGGGAACGGGCTCATTCATGGACCAGCAGTCGACGCGGCTCCGCTACCAGATCGAAGACGTCGGCGACATCGTGCTCGCCGCGGAGCGTACCCCGAAGATCGCGGGGCGCTGCAGCGTGTTCGCCAAATCCGACATGATTCACGCGCAGCAGAAGGGGTACAAGCCGGACGAGGTGCTCAAGGGGCTCTGCGAATCGGTCGCCCGCAACTTCAAGAGCAACATCGCGCGGGGCAAGTCGGTCCACGGGAAGACCGCCTTCATCGGCGGCGTGGCGCTCAACAAGGGTGTCGCGGGATCGCTCGCGCACATCTTCGAGCTCGAGGAGAAGGATTTCTTCGTTCCGAAAGAGGGCGTGCACGCCGCGGCTATCGGAGCGGCCATCACCTCGGGGGGCGGAAACGGCACGGAGACCGCGGCGGCCGCAACAAGAAGGATTTCGAATAATGAAACGTTCGACGTCGCCGGACTGAAGGAGCGCCTCGCTCACTTCGCGTCCCAGGCTGCTTCCGAGTTTCCGGCGTTGAAGCGCCTCACGCGCGACCGCGTGCTCTTCCTCCGCGACCGCGTCGACAAGTACAATTTCGACGGGAGGAAACTCCCCGTCAACGCCTACCTCGGCATCGACATCGGCTCGGTGAGCACGAACCTCACGCTCATCGACGACGACGGGCTCGTCATCAAGGAGATCTACCTCCGCACCCAGGCGCGGCCGATAGAGATCGTGCATGAAGGGCTCCAGGAGATCGAGCGCGAGGTGGGGGACAAGGTTCGTATCCGCGGCGTCGGGACGACGGGCTCCGGCCGCGAGCTCATCGGCGAGCTCATCGGCGCCGACACGATCGTCGACGAGATCACGGCGCACAAGACGGGCGCCGCGTTCATCGGAGACGCGATGATCGGAAAGAAGGTCGACACGATCTTCGAGATCGGCGGGCAGGACGCGAAGTTCATCAGCATCTCGGACGGGATCGTCGTCGATTTCACGATGAACGAGGCGTGCGCGGCGGGCACGGGCTCCTTCCTCGAGGAGCAGGCGGAGAAGCTCGACGTGAAGATCGTGAACGAGTTCGCCGAACGCGCGTTCTCGAGCGAGCGCCCGCTCCGCCTCGGCGAGCGCTGCACCGTCTATATGGAGCAGGACGTCTCGGCCTACCTGAAGAAGGGCGCCGCGAAGAACGACATCATCGCGGGGCTCGCGTACTCGGTCGTGCAGAACTATCTCAATCGCGTCGTCAGGGGCCGCAAGATCGGCTCGGTCATATTCTTCCAGGGAGGCACGGCGTACAACGACGCCGTCGCGGCGGCGTTCAGCGAGGTGCTCGGTCAGGAGATCATCGTCCCGCCCTACAACGGCGTCATCGGCGCGATCGGCGCATCGCTCCTCGTGCGCGAAAAGGTGCAGGCGCTCGGGGTTGACTCGACCTTCCGCGGCTACGACCTCACCGCGATCAACTACAAGCTCCGCGAGTTCACCTGCCCGGGCTGCACGAACTATTGCGACATCCAGGAGTTCAACGTCGAGGGGAACAAGACGCATTGGGGCGACAAGTGCAGCGACCGCTACCGCAAGCGCGCCAAGGTGCCGCGGAAGCCCACTATTCCGAATCTCATGACGCTCTACAACGAGCTCCTCGAGCGCGACTACATCCCGCTCGTCGAGAAAAAGCTCGGCCGCGCGATCGACACCTCGGCGCCGGGCGGGAGCGGGCGCCGCGAAGCCGCGCATCGGCGTCGCGCGTTCGATGTATTTCTACGACCGGCATCCCTTCTGGGGCACCTACCTCCGCGCCCTCGGCCTCGATGTGGTGCTCAGCCCGAAGACGAACAAGAAGATCGCGCATCAGGGGATCGAAGCCGCCGTCGCCGAGCCGTGCTTCCCCGTCCAGGTCGCGCACGGCCATATCCTCGCGCTCCTCGAGCAGGGGGTGGACGGCATCCTCACGCCGAACGTCATCGACGGCGAGACGGACGCGCCCGAGGTCAAGTCGTACATGTGCCCCTGGGGGCAGACGCTTCCGTTCATGCTCAAGAATGCGCCGCTCCTCGACGGGAAAGAGGCGCTCATGATGGCCCCGCTCGTGCATTTCCGGCAGGGGGAGGGTTTCGTCGAGAAGGAGCTCTGGCAGCTACGGGAAACGCTTCGGCGTGTCCCGCGCGCGCCACCGCCTCGCGGTCAGGGCCGGCTACGCGGCGCAGCAGATGTTCCGGGACGATCTCGAAGCCGCCGGGCGCGAGGCGCTCGGCATTCTCGAGAAATCCGGGGAGGCCGGGATCATTCTCGTCGGGCGTCCCTACAACGTCATCGACAAGGAAGCGAACCTCGACGTGCCGGGGAAGCTGCGCGACTACTACGGCATGAACGTCATTCCGATCTTCTTCCTCCCGCTCGAGGGGATCGGCATTCGCGACATCGTCGACAACATGTTCTGGAACTTCGGGCGCAAGATCCTCCAGACGGCGAGGCTCGCCGCCCAGAAAGAGAACCTGCACCTCATCTACATAACGAATTTCAAATGCGGGCCCGATTCGTACGTGAAGCATTACGCCTCGGGCGCCGCCGTCCGCCCGTATCTCACACTGCAGTTCGACGGGCATTCGAACGACGCCGGCGTCATGACCCGCTGCGAAGCGTATCTGGACAGCAAAGGAGTTCTCAGATGGTGGAAGAAAAGCGAGGGCTCAAAGGCCGCACGGTCTACATCCCCCGAATGTCGGACGAAGGGGCACGGGCCTTCGCGGCAGCCTTCAGATATCTTGGAGTAGACTCGCGCCCGTCTCCCGACGGGGACGAACGGACGTACGAGATCGCGGGGCGTTACACGTCGGGGGACGAGTGTCTCCCCGAGCGCGTGACGATCGGCGATTTTCTCAAGGTGGCCGAGCAGCCCGGCTTCGATCCGGCGAAAACCGCCTTCTTTATGCCGACGGCGAGCGGGCCGTGCCGCTTCGGACAGTATTCACCGTTCATGAAGCAGGTGCTCCACGAGCTCGGCTACGACGACGTTCTCGTCGTCTCTCCGTCGAGCGCGGACGGCTATTCGAGCCTCGGCGAATACGCGGGCCCGATGATGCGGCTCGGCTGGTGGGGGCTCGTCGGGAGCGACGCGCTGCGCAAGATGCTCCACATCTATCGCCCGCACGAGACGGAGCGGGGCGCGGCGGACAAGGCCTGCGACCGCGCGCTCGATATCTTCTGCGACGCGCTCGCCGATTCGTCCGTGCCGATCGGCGGGAAGAAGCTCGGCCAGCTCGCCGGCGCCCTCGCGAGCGGAAGGGATCTCTTCCGCGCGATCCCGGTCGATTTCGACCGCGACACGAAGCTCGTCGGCGTCGTCGGCGAGATCTTCTGCCGTCTGAGCACCTTCAGCAACGAGGATCTCATCCGGCGCCTCGAGGCCTTCGGCGCGCAGGCGTGGCTCTCGGACATCGGCGAATGGGTGTGGTACACGAACTTCGAGCAGAAGAAGAATCTGAAGATGTACGGGCAGGGTTTTTCCCTCGACATGCTCAAGGTGCGGATCAAGGAGCACGTCCAGCATGGGCACGAGGCCAAGCTCCTCGCCCCGTTCCGGGAGGAGTTCGCCGGGCTCGAGGAGCCGCATGACGTCATCGAGGTGCTCGAGCACAGCGAGCCGTACCTGCCGTACCGCGGCGCCCTCGGAGAGATGGTGCTGAGCGTCGGCAAGGCTATCTACATGTACGAAAGGGGGGTCGACGGCATCATCGACATCAGCCCGTTCACCTGCATGAACGGCATTATCTGCGAATCGGTCTATCCGAAGGTGAGCCGCGACTGCGATCGAATCCCAATCAGGACCTTCTACTTCGACGGCAGCCAGACCGATCTCGAGAACGACCTCGGCATTTTCATGGAACTTGTTGCAAACTATAGCCGTAGAAAGACAAAGAAGCGCTTCCGGCGGAAGGCCGCGTGACCGCGGGTCGCGAGCATCGCGACCGCGGGCCGCGGACGGCTCGTCGCCGGACCGCGCGTTTTCCGTTTCGCGCGATTCATTTTTCCGAAGGAGGTTCCCGGATGCATGTTCTCAAATCCCGCGCGGCGCGAGTCGTCGTCGCGCTCGGGCTCTTCGTGCTCGTGTCGGTCGCTCTCGCGAACGCGAGCGCGCTGTGCGCCGCGGAGGCGAAGACCGCTCCCGCGAAGCTCGACGCGACCGTCGAGACCCTCAAGAACGGGCTCAAGGTCATCCTCATGGAGGATCACTCCGTGCCGGTCGTCAGCCGGTGGACCTTCTACCGCGTCGGGGGACAGAACGAGCGTCCCGGCATCACGGGCATCTCCCATTTCATCGAACATATGATGTTCAACGGCGCCGCCAAATACGGCCCGAAGGAATTCGACCGCATCCTCGAATCGAACGGCGGCTATTCGAACGCGTTCACGAGCGAGGACATGACCGCGTACTACGAGGATTTCGCGAGCGACGTTCTCGAGCTCTGCATCGATCTCGACTCCGACCGCATGAAATCGCTCACGCTCGATCCGAAGTTCGTCGTCTCCGAGATGGGCGTCGTGAAGGAAGAGCGCCGCCTGAGCGTCGACAACTCGGTCGAAGGCGCGATGTACGAGGAGCTCGGCGCGCTCGCGTACAAGGCCCATCCGTACGGCTGGCCGGTCATCGGCTGGATGAGCGATCTCGAGAAGATCACGCGCGACGACGCGGTGAACTACTGGAAGACCTACTATGCGCCGAACAACGCGATCCTCATCGTCGTCGGCGATTTCGACACGAAGAAGGCGCTCGAGCTCGTGCATAAATATTACGACTCCGTCCCGTCGCAGGCGCCGCCCGAGCGCGTTCGCACCGTCGAACCCGAGCAGCCCGGCGAGAGGAGGGCGGAGGTGCGCAAGCCCGCCGAGATGCCGCAGATTCTCGTCGGCTATCACATTCCCGAGGTGACGTCGAACGACATCTACGCGCTCGACATCCTCCAGTACGTCCTGTCCGAGGGGGAGAGCGCCCGCCTGTACAAGAAGCTCGTCCGCGATCTCGGGATCGCGGTCTACGCGGGCGCGAACGCCTCCTGGAATATCGCCCCGGCCCTCTTCACCTTCGACGTCAAGGTGAGGCCGGACAAGACCGCGGTGGAGTGCGAGACCGCCCTATACGGCATTCTCGCCGACGTCGCGAAGAACGGCGTCACGCCCGCCGAGCTCGCGAAGGCGCAGAACCAGGTCTCGGCGAACTTCTACCGCAGCATGCAGACGGTGAACGGGAAGGCCCGCAAGATCGGCACCTATGAAATATACTTCGGCGATTTCAACGAGATCCTCAAGGTCCGGGACCGCTACCGCGCCGTCACGGCGGACGACGTGAAGCGCGTCGCCAACACATATTTCGCGCCGAAGAACCGCAGCGTCGTGACGCTCGTGCCCGAGGCCTAATAACGGAAGGAATGACGATATGAAGAAGGTACTGTTCCTCGCGGTCGCGGCGGCGCTCGCGTTCCTGCCGGCGATCGCAAGCGCGGAGACGGGCGCCGTGAAGCTCCCGCCCTGCAAAGAATTTACGCTCAAGAACGGGCTGAGGGTATTCATTATGGAATCGCGCGAGGTGCCGCTCGTGACGATTCAGCTCCTCGTGGGCGCCGGATCGGCGATGGACGACCCCGGCGCGGAGGGAATCGCGAACCTGACGGGGCGGCTCCTCACGAAGGGCGCGGCCGGTCTCTCGGCCGACCAGATCGCCGGCGCGATCGAGGAGATCGGCGGCGTCGTCAAGGTCAATACGGGGCGCGATTACGCGACCGTGAACGGCGATTTTCTCGCGAAGGATCTGGTCCGGGGCCTCGACATCATGGGGAAGGTCGTTCTCGCCCCCGATTTCCCGAAGGATGACGTCGATCGCGAGATCGGGCTCGTCGTCGCGGAGATTCAGGGAGCGAAGGAGCAGCCGTCAGCCACTGCCTCCCGCGAGTTCGTGCGCGCACTCATCGGCGATCATCCGTACGCCCATCCGGTGGACGGGAGCGAAACGAGCGTCGGGGCCATGACGCGCGAGAAGGTGCTCGACTTCTACCGGAAGCGCTACGTGCCCGCGGGCGCGATCCTGGCGGTCGTCGGCGACGTCGACGCCGCGAAGGCGTTCGATATCGTCAAGGCGAAGTTCGGCGGCTGGAAGGGCGAGGCGGCGAAGGCCGCGGCGATTCCCGCGCTCGTTGCGAATAAATCGGCCGGCCGCTCGCTCGTCGTCATCAACAAAGCAGACGCGACGCAGTCGCAGATCCGGATCGGAAATATCTCGGTCGCGCGGAACACGCCCGACTACTTCCCGCTTCTCGTCACGAACTCCGTTCTCGGCGGCGGCTTCACGTCGCGCCTCATGGACGAGATCCGCGTCAACCGCGGGCTCTCGTACGGAGCGCGGAGCGGCTTCAATCATCTGAAGGCCGGCGGCTTCTTCGGCGTCTATACATACACGAAGAACAAGAGCTTGCGCGAAACGATCGACGTCGCTCTCGAGCAGCTCCGCAAGATCCGGGACGAGAAGATATCGGATACCGAGCTCTCCAAGACGAAGAGGTACATCACCGGGCTCTTCCCGTTCGACATCGAGCGTAACGGCGACCTCGCCGGATGGATAACGGATCTCACGTTCCACGGCATTCCGCTCGACTTCGTCGAGGGCTACTGCGCGAACGTCGACCGCGTGACTTCCGACGACGCCCAGCGCGTCGCGCGCGAGCAGATGTGGGCGGATAACGATCTCATTCTCCTCGTCACGAAGTACGACGAGGTCAAGGCGCAGCTCGGCGGCCTCGGTGAGGCGCGCGTCATCGAGCTCGATCAGGTGAAGTAACGACGGCGTCGAAGCGTCATGCATACTCGAGCCGGGGCGGATGAACGATCCTCCCTGGCTTTTTTTGCGCGCGATACGCGGGTCCTGTCGGCGACTGCACCCCGCCCGTGCTCGCGAGCAAGGCTCGCTGCGCAGCGGGCGGGGACCCCGTCGCCGCCACCCGCTAACGGTGCAGGCGCGGACATTCCCGCGAACGAGCCCATTGGAGCCCTGCGACTGGGCTCGGAGCGAGAATGTCCGCGCCATCGGCGGCGCCACCCGCGCGCCCTTGAAAAACAAGCCGGATGAGAGTATAATCTCAGCAGCGGACATCTGCGATCTCACGACAATCCCGGGAGGGGGAATCCTATGAGAATAATGCTTCTTGCGTGCGCGTTCCTGATCGTCGTCTCCGCCGCCGCCGGCGCCGTTCTCCCTTCAAAGCCGTATGTCGGTCTGTACGCCGATGCGGCTCATGGGGTAACGTCGCTGAATCCCGCCCCTTTCACGTCGTTTCAGATCTGGATCTGGTGGCTGCCTTCGGAGCATGGCCTGTATGGGACGGTATACCGTGTGGCGATGCCTTCGAATGTGATCCCTCTTGCGACTGCTGCAAATCCCGCGCTGCAGGTCCTGCTCGGATGCCCGCCCTTCGATGAGAATTATATATGCGCGTTTTTCAGCTCCTGCATGGCGGACTGGGTCTATACGCACCAACTGACCTGCATGCTCATGGCCCCGACGCCGGGCTTTATCGAGATCCTTCCTGCCCGCGATGACGAGAGCGCGATCTGGGCGGCCAACTGCGAGGCCGGCTATCCGCTGGAGACGGTCACGATTCTCAACAAGTTCGGCATCTATCAGGAGGGCGCCATCGCGGTCGGATCGCGGTCCTGGGGGGCGATCAAGAGCCTCTACCGGTAAGAGAGCCGGACGCGGGTCCCGACACCCGCCAGCCGGGTGCTATCCATCGGCGCCGCAAGCGCCTGACATTTCGCGGATCTCCTGCTCGATTCCCGCCCTCAATTCTCGCGGCGCGTAGCCGAGATCCTTCGCGGCTTCCGAGTAGTCGTATCGTTTGTCCTCGCGGAGTCGTTCGATCTGCTCTCGGCGGATGAAGGGGCGGGGGAGGAGCTTCTCCTGCAATCCCGCGACCGCCTCGGCGAGAGCGAACGGCACGGGAACGGCGACGGCCCTTTTCCCCAGAATCTTCGCGACGATATCCACGATCTCCCGCAGCGAATGCGCGCTCCCGCCGGGGACGTTGTAGCTCTTTCCCTCGCTCGCCGGCGTTTTGAGCGCGGCGAGAATGCAGGCGGCGAGGTCGTCGACGTGCACGGGCTGGAAAACCGATTTTCCCCCGCCGGGGAGCGGCACGATTCCGTATTTCATAATAAGCCGGATGAACTTCGAGATGTTCCTGTCCTCGGCATTGCCGTAAATCATGGTCGGCCGGAGAATCGTGTAGTCGACGCCCGACCGCTCGATCGCGCGCTCGGCATCCTCGATCTCCCGGGCCCGTTCCCACGATTTCGAGAAGCGCCGCGTCGAGCTCACGGCGACGAGCCGTTTCATGCCGCGGCAGCCCTCGAGCACGGCCGCCGCATGAAATATCGACGAAAGGTGAATGACGACGGGCTCTCCCCGATAGACCTTGCGGAGGCTCTCGGCGCTGGAGGCGTCCCCTCCCGGCGATCTTCACGCCGAACGGCAGCAGCCGCTCGCCGCGCCCGCCGGGGCGGCAGAGACCCGTGATGCGGACGCCGCGGAACGCCTCGTCCGCCGCGATGAGCCGGAGCAGCGCCTGGCCGGTGTTCCCCGTGCCCCCCGTTATGAAGATGGAGTCCGCCATGAGGACGCCGGGGCGTTCATTCCGCCTTGACCGTCTCGATCGTGAACGCCGGCGGATTCATGATGTGCTTCTTCACCGTGCAGAGATCGACCGCGCGGATGAGGGAATCCTTGTACTTGTCGGGGAAATCCTTCGGGAGCTCGATCCGCAGCGTGACGGCGGAGATCAGGTGCGTCTCCGGATCGCGCTTCATCGTCTGCACGACGCGCACGTTCTCGAGGGATATCCCGCGGTTCGTAAGAAAATCGAGCACGTAGATGCCGCTGCACGTGCCGATCGAGGCGAGAAACAGATCGAACGGCGACGGCGCCGAGCCTTCCCCGCCGTTGGTCACGGGCTGGTCGGTCTTGATCGTGTGGCCCTTGAACGACGCGTCGACCTTCTTGTTCCCGGGGAACGATACGATGAGTCTCCATATCCATGTGTTTCCTCCCGCGCCTGGAAGAAGAAAATGCCTGAGGGGGGATTTGAACCCCCACGGGGAATCCCCACTGCGCCCTGAACGCAGCGCGTCTACCAGTTCCACCACTCAGGCATAAGAGGTTGTTCGGTGCGCAAAGCACAAGAATAGTTGAAAATGGGGGACATGTCAAGGTCGGGAACCGGCGGATTGGCCGCCGAATCGGATGGCGGCGCCGACGTCGCCGGGCGGCCCGCGGCACGGCAGCTTTGCCCTTGCAAGCGCCGGGCGCTTCGTACTACCATGCGGGCACGGTTTCGGAAAGAAGGAGGATCCGTCATGAAGAAGCTCTTGATCCCGGTTCTCTGTCTCCTGTTCCTCGCCGCGTGCGGCGGCACGACGAAGGAGATCGACATCAGCACCGATACGGCCGAGAACGCCGATTTCTCGAGTGCGGATCTCGCGACCATCACGGACGGCATGATGAATTCGCTTCAGGCGAACGGTTTCTTCCAGCAGTACAAGGCGGAGAACGCCGGCCAGAAGCCGGTCATGCTGCTCGCGAAGGAGCTCAGGAACGACACCGACGAGCATATCAACACGAGACTCGTTCTCGAGAAGATCCGCACCCGCACGATCAACGAGGGGCTCTCGCAGTTCGTCGACGACCAGGCGTTCGACATGGCGCTCGATCAGCTCAACCTGCAGGCGTCCGACCTCTACGACAACGCGAAAGCCGCCAAGATCGGCAAATTCGTCGGAGCCAAGTACGTGCTCAGGGGCACGATCAGCAATATCCGCAAGATCGACAAGCGCAAGAACATCAACTATATGAACGTGACGCTCGACATCTTCGAGGTCGAGACGCTGCTTATCAAGTGGACCGACGAGGTCGAGTTCAAGCGCGTATCGACGAAGGGCCGGATGAGGTAATCGCCGCGGCTGCGGTCCGATTCGCGCGGAACGGCGCGCGGATGGCCCGGGAGGTCACATGAGAAAGGCCGGCCTTGCGGCTTTGCTGCTGCTTGCGGTCGCCTGCGCGACCTACACCTCGAGGATGGAGCTCTCGCGCGACCTCTACTACGGCGAGCGCTACGGCGAAGCTCTCGCCAATCTCGACAAGCTCGTCAAGGACGCGCCGGACCGCGACTACTATCTCCTCCTTCTCGAGCGCGGCAAGGTGAACCTCGCGGCCGGCAGGTACGATTCCGCGATCGTCGATCTCCAGGCGGCGGAACGGCGGTTCCTCGACATCGAAGCCACGACCTCGGTCGCCGGGGCCATCAAGAGCCTGCTCGTCAATCCGACCATGGGCGAATACGAGAGCGAATCGCACGAGAAGATAATGATCGGCTCGTACCTGCTCCTCGCATACTGGCTCAAGGGCGATTCGGAAGGGGCGTTCGTCGAGCGCAACCGCCTCGTCGGAAGGCTCAAGCAATATACCGACGGGCTCTCGGAGGACGATCTCGCGCGTCTCGACGTGCCGTTCGCCCGCTACCTCGCCGCCGTGCTGTACGAGATCGAGGGGCGCGCGGACGACGCGAGGATCGAGTACGACGCGATCGCGAAGGTCATGCCCGACGCGGCCCCCGGAATTCTCGACCCGAATCTGAGAGAGCTCGTCATTTTCGCCGAGGTCGGCAAGGCGCCGGTCCTCGTTTCGACGGAGATCCGCGGCTACCTGCAGAAGGACGGAGGGAACCTCGTCGGGTTCTTCAACCTCCCCGGCGGCTCCGCTCCCCAGATGTTCTTTCTTCCCGGCTTCGGCGATCTCTCGCTCGACAAGTCCGGCGTGCTTTTCACGTTCGCCTTTCCGCGAAGCGTGAAACAGCAGCGGACCGTCGATCGCTGCATGCTCGTGATCGACGGCGTCGAGGCGGGGGAGATGAGGCCGCTCGACGATCTCGAGGCGACCGCCTCCGCCGTGTACGAAAAGGGCCTCGGCGCGACGCTCATCAAGGCGGCGTTCAGGACCTATCTCAAAACGGTCGCTCAGACGAAGCTCGCGAAGGGAGACGACGCGAAGGGATTCGTGTTCGACGTTCTCGGAAAGGCGCTCGCCGCCGCCGATCGCGCCGACACGCGCTCGTGGCAGACGCTTCCGGCCGAAATTGCGTTCT
The DNA here is from genome assembly GCA_963747385.1 of uncultured bacterium. Taxonomy (GTDB): domain Bacteria; phylum Krumholzibacteriota; class Krumholzibacteriia; order Krumholzibacteriales; family Krumholzibacteriaceae; genus SSS58A. The sequence goes on from CAVVEY010000009.1 coordinate 95,960, forward strand.
ATAGAATGGAATGCCCGTCCGGAGAGCATACGATCCAGATCAGGTATTTCGGGGAGCGAAACGAGCTCGTCGGCGCGTCGAACACCGTCGAAGTATCGACGCGGGCGGACTCGAAGAGTATCGTGTTCATGCCGGGCTACTGATCCGGTATCGCCGGCCCAAACCCCTATTTCGAAGGCCTTCCGAGGATCTCCGCCGCCTTCGGGGCCAGTGTCTCGTTCATCCCGACGATCCTCTCGAGCGTCGCGCGGGTCCGCACGGTGTCCCCCCGCGCGGCATAGACGTGGGCGAGGTACCAGGCGTATTTCTCCTCGTAGGGATTCTCCTGCGATTCCGCTTCGAGATAGGGAGCGGCCCGGTCCGGGCGTCCACGATAGAATTCGGCGAGGCCGAGATAGAAGCGGAGATCCTCGGGATATGCTTGTGCCGCTCCCTCGCGGATCTGCGCGTTCCAGTGGAAATGCACCATCGAGAGGACGCGCGCCGCCGCTTCGTAGTCCTTCATTCCGAAGCTGCGGAGAGCGTCGTTCATCAGCGAATCCGAAGCGGGGAAGTCGGTTGCATAGCGCTTCATCGCAAGCGGCGGATCGACGAGGGGAATCATGGCGGTGTACGGCTTCTTCTCTCTGAGCACGGGGATGAGGATCGCGAGCAGTATGACGATCATCCCCACCGGCATCAGGCGGGGGATGTAGGTAGGCTTGAGCCGCCAGAGCTTTTTCTCGCTCGCCTCCGCTTGCCTATTCACCGGTCGCACCTCCTATCGCGCATAGGTGATAAATAGTATATGAAACGATCCGGTGCAATAGGCAAGCGGAAGCGAGCTCTTGTTCCGTGGCCTTTTTGGCTTGCGGCCGCCCCGGTTCTCTGATAGCTTTCCCCTGTCATGAAAGCCATTTGCACGAATCGGAAAGCGCGCCACGATTACAATATCGTCGAGGCGATGGAAACGGGGATCGTGCTCGTCGGCACGGAGGTCAAGTCGCTTCGCGACGGCCAGGCGAACCTCAAGGATTCCTACGCGAGCGTCGACCGGGGGGAGCTCTGGCTCCACAACATGCATATCAGCCCGTATTCGAAGGGCAACCGCAACAACCACGATCCGACGAGGAAGCGGAAGCTCCTCGCGCACGAGAAGGAAATTCACCGGCTCACCGTGCGCGTCCAGGAGAAGGGCTTCACGCTCGTGCCGCTCAAGCTCTATTTCAACGACGCGGGCAAGGTGAAGGTCGAGCTCGGGCTGGCCAAAGGCAAGCGGGAGATCGACAAGCGCCGCGTGATCGCGGAGCGCGAAGCCGAGCGCGATCTGAACCGCGAGATCAAGGAGCGTGAACGCAAGAGATGACCGCCCGGCAGGCGATTTTCCCGTTCCTGCTGCTCGCCGCCATCGCGGCGCTTCCGTGCGCCCCGCGGGCGGCCGTGCCCGCCGCCGCCGCAAAGAGCCTCGGCGTCGTCTACGCCGACGGCCGCGATACGGAGGACGTTCCGCTCGCGAGCCTCGAGAAGGACTCGGACGAGCTCTTCGTCTCCGCGTACGACCTCGCCCGCATCTTCAAAGCGACCAAGTTCTGGAACGCGAGCAACCGCAAGCTCGTCCTGCGCATCGGCAACCACCGCTATATGTTCACAATAGACGCGCGCGTGGTCGTCGTGGACGAGGCGCCCGTTCTCCTCAGGTTGAACGTTCGCTACGACCAGGGCGCGGTCTGGATTCCTCTCGAATTCATCACCGGCGTTCTCGCCCCGCGCGTGGTCGAAAAGATCTCGCTCGATCCGGGCCGGCTCCTTCTCTCGATCGGCTCGCCCGAATACAACGTGACCTCCATCGAGATCCTCGACGACAAGGACGGCACGCGCGCCGTTCTCAAGCTCACGGAGGAGCTCCTCTATCATATCGACAGCGAGACGCCTGGAATCCTCCGCCTCAAGATCTATGGCGGAAGGCTCGACCCGATCGGATTCACCCGAAGCGAAGAGAAGGGGCTTCTCAATCGGGTGAGAGCCGAGCAGATGGAGCACGACGCGTACCTCTTCTTCGACGTTAAGAAAACCGTCCGCCGGTATCGCGTCGAGTTCGAAACCGCCGCCGCGCCGGAAGAAGCCGCGGGCGAAGGCGGCGCCTCGAGGAAGCTCGTCCTTTTCCTCGAACGCGGCAAGCTGCCCGAGATACCGGAGGTCGATTTCGCGGGCAAGAAGATGGTCGAGATGCTCGACGAGGGCGCGAAACGGAAAATCATCGAGCCCGTGCGCACGATCGCGCTCGATCCCGGACACGGCGGCCCCGATATCGGGAAGATCGGTCCTTCGGGCGCCAGGGAGAAGGATCTGAATCTCCAGATCGCGCTCATGCTCAGGGATCGCCTCGCGGAGGAGCTCGGGGTCGCGGTCGTGATGACGAGAACGGAGGACGTCCTCGTTCCGTTCGACCGGCGCGTCGAGACGGCGAACGCGGCGGGCGCCCAGCTTTTCATCAGCATACATTGCAACGGCTGGTTCACGAGCGACGCGGAGGGGTTCGAGGTCATTTTCCTCGCGCCCGCCCGGACGGAAGACGAGGCGCGGCTCGCCCGGGACGAAAACTCTTCGGCCGCGTACGAACAACGGGGCGCCGGCGGCGACGGCGGAAACGACATCGATTTCATTCTCTGGGACGTCGTTCAGAACGAATACCTCAACGAGAGCAGCGATCTCGCCGAGATGATTCAGCGCGAGATGAGCACGACACTCGGCATACGGAATCGCGGCGTCAAGCAAACGGGTCTCCGCGTGCTCAGGGGGCTCGCGATGCCGGGCGTGCTCATCGAGACGGCTTTTCTGTCGAATCCGAAAGAGGAGAAGCTTCTTCTCGGCGCCGAGTTCCGGGAGAAGATCGTCGAGGCGACCCTCGAGGCGGTGCGCAAGTTCCAGGGCCGCTACGAGGCGACCCGGACGAAGCCGGCTATCGAATGACCGGGGCGCCGGCCCGGGGCGCGATGCACGGAAAGGGGGAGTCGGTACGAATATCGGCAGGAAGATACTGGTTTCGCTCGCGATCCTCGCCGCGATCGTCGCCGCCATCTATCTCGTTCCCCGCCTGAAGATGAAAGGGCCGGCCGAGGTCGAGAAGGTGAGCGAGGAAATGCGCGCCGTGACGATCTTTTTCGGCAACGAGAGAGCCGACGGGTTCGTTTCCGAAGCGCGCGAGGTGCCCGCCGCCGGGAGCTTCGAGGAGCAGGTCAAGCTCGTGATAGGGGAGCTCATCAAGGGGGCGCGCGATTCGAAGAAGATCAGCGCGATTCCTCCGGGCACCGAGCTGATCCAGGTCTTCTGGGTCGAGGACACCCAGACGCTTCTGCTCGATTTCAACGGGGCGTTCACGGCGAACCACCCCGGCGGAAGCACGGGGGAGTACTATACGATCACGAACATCGTTAAAACGGTGTCGGCCAACTTCCCGCAAACGGTCCGGATTCAATTTCTGATCGAGGGGAGCGCGGTGGAGTCGATCGCGGGACATTACGCGGTCGACAAACCGATCGACGTGAAGAAATGGCGGTGAGGTCGGCTCCCGGCTTCCCCGCGAGGCGATATATTCGCGAAGAGGGAAAGATTCGTATGAACGGCGATTCACGCAAGGCCATCGGCGTTTTCGATTCGGGGATCGGCGGGCTCACGGTCGTGCACGAGCTCACGATGCGCCTCCCCAACGAGGAGATCGTGTACCTCGGAGACACGGCGCGCCTTCCTTACGGAACGAAGAGCCCCGAGACGGTGCTCCGTTTCCTGCGCGAGAACCTCGAGTTTCTCAAGCGCAAGAACGTCAAGATGATCGTCGTCGCGTGCAACACCGCCTCTTCCGTCGCGCTCCCGAAAGTCCTCGAGGAGGAGCGTATGCCGCTCGTCGGCGTGCTCCTCCCCGGCGCCCGCGCCGCGGCTCGGACGACGCGGACGAAGCGCGTCGGCGTCATCGGCACGACCGCGACGATCCGCTCCGGCGGGTACGAGGACGCCCTCTACGCTCTCGATCCCGCGATCAAGATATGGTCGCGCGCCTGCCCGCTCTTCGTCCCCCTTGTCGAGGAGGGATGGCACGAGGACGAGATCACCCGTCTCACCGCCCGGCGGTACCTCGATTCCCTGGAGGGATTCGACGCCGATACGCTCGTTCTCGGCTGCACGCATTATCCCCTCATCAAGAGCGTCATATCGAAGGTCGTCGGAGAGAATGTGACGCTCGTCGACTCGGCGCACGAAACCGCCGCCGAGGTCGAACGCGTTCTCGTGAAGAACGAGCTCCGGAACGATCTCGATCGTCCCGGGAGCATCACGGTGTACGTGACCGATATCCCGTACCTCTTCAAAGAGGTGGGGGAGCGGTTCCTCAGGAGGGAAATGGAGCGCGTCGAGAGGATCGATCTCGAAACGGTCCTCGTGAGCGGGAGCGGGAAATGAGCCTCAGGATCGTGCTCGCGACGCGAAACCGGGGCAAGATACGGGAGATCAGGGCGATTCTCGCCGGTCTCGACGTCGAGCTCCTCGATTCGCTCGATTTTCCCCCCTTCGCCGAGCCGGCCGAGGACGGGGAGACCTTTCTCGAAAACGCCCTCGCGAAGGCGAAGGAGGTGCACCGGGCCACGGGGTGCCCCGCCCTCGCGGACGATTCGGGGCTCGAGGTCGACGCGCTCGGCGGCGCTCCCGGCGTGCGCTCCGCGCGCTACGGCGGTCCCGGACTCGACGACGGCGGCCGCTGCGCGAGGCTCCTCGACGAGCTCGCCGGGGTGCGGGACGAAGAAAGAGGCGCCCGGTTTCGTTGCGCCGCCGTCCTCTATCCGGCGCCCGGCGCCGCGCGGAAGGGATTGGCCGCGGAAGGCTTTCTCTACGGCCGGATCGCCCGGTCCCCGCGGGGGAACAACGGCTTCGGCTACGATCCGGTGTTTCTCGTGCCCGAACGGGGTCTGACGCTCGCCGAGATGGATTCCGGCGAGAAAAACGCGATGAGTCATCGCTACCGCGCGTTCATCGAGCTGAAACACATGCTCATGCGCGATTGCGGCGTCGCCGCGACACGTTGAATCCGAGGAGGAATCGCATTGCTCGATCTTGTCGGCATCACGAAACGATACGACGGCATAACGGCCGTCGACGCGCTCTCGCTGCGCATCGAGCCCGGCGGCATCTTCGGGCTTCTCGGCCCGAACGGCGCGGGAAAGACGACGACGATCCGGATGATCATGGGGGTCATCGAACCCGACGAGGGGGAGGTGCGGATCTTCGGCGAGCCGTTCAGCGAGCGCGTCAAGGATTCGATCGGCTACCTGCCCGAGGAGCGCGGGCTCTACCGGAAGATGAAGGTTCTCGATCACCTCGTCTTTCTCGGCGAGATCAAGGGCGTGCCGGCGGGGATCGCGCGCGCGCGCGGGAAGAAATGGCTCGAGCGTCTCGATCTCGGCGGTTGGGCCGAGAAAACGGTCGAATCGCTCTCGAAAGGGATGCAGCAGAAGGTCCAGTTCATCGCGACCGTGCTCCACGAGCCGAAGCTCGTCCTTCTCGACGAGCCCTTCACGGGGCTCGATCCGATCAACACGCAGGTCTTCAAGGACGTCATCGCGGAGCTGCAGCAGGACGGGCGCACCGTCGTTCTTTCGACGCACGTCATGGAGCAGGTGGAGAAGCTCTGCAAGCGGATCTGTCTCATCAACAAGGGAAAGAAGATACTCGAAGGTTCGCTCGCCGACATCAAGATGCAGTTCGGCCAAAACGTCGTCACGCTTCGATTCTCGGGGGACCCCGCGCACCTCGAGCGACATCCCGGGGTCGAGCGCGTCAGCACTTTCGGTCAGGAGCTCACCGTGACGCTCGAGGCGGGCACCGACACGAACCTTTTTCTCCGCCACGCTCTCGAGGGCGGGAAGGTCGAGAAATTCGAGATCGGGGAGATGTCGCTCCACGATATCTTCATCGCGAAGGTGAAGTCGGAAGGAGGCGAGGTGAACGATGAAGCTGCTCAAGGTCGCTAAGCGGGAATACCTCGACCGGGTTCGGAAGAAGAGCTTCCTCATCGGAACGATCCTCGGGCCGCTCCTCATGGGCGGTTGGATTCTCGTGCCCGGACTTCTCATGAAGCATGCGCCCGAAGGCCGCATGGTCATGGCGGTCGTCGATCTCACCCGATCGCTCTACGCCGGTTTCGAGACGTCGCTCGACGACACCCTCTCCGACGGCTCGAAGATGTTCGTCCTGCGGAACGTGCCCGCGACGGAGGATCAGCTCGACGGCGTGAAGAAGCGACTCAGCGCCGAGGTCGCAGCGGGCGCGATCGAGGGCTACGTCGTCTTCCCGCCGGACATGATCGAAAAGGGAAGCGCGACCTATTTCGGCAAGAAGGTGAGCAATATCCGGACCCTCGAGCGCGTCGACAACGCGCTCAACGAAACGGTGGTCGCGAGGCGCCTCGCGGTTCAGGGTCTCGAATACGCCAAGGTCACCGAGATGCTCAAGCGCGTCGATCTCGAGATGGTGCAGGTGCTCAAGGGAGGGGAGAAGGCGAGCGGATTCGAGCAGGCGTTCCTGACGAGCTTCATCTTCATTATGATCCTCTATATGACGATCCTTCTGTGGGGGATGGCGGTTCAGCGGAGCATCATCGAGGAGAAGAACAACCGGGTCATCGAGGTGCTTCTCTCGTCGCTCAAGCCGTTCGACCTGATGGCGGGGAAGATCATCGGGGTCGGGGCGGTCGGGCTCACCCAGTACGCGATATGGGGGATCTTCGCCGTCGGGATATCCTCCTATGCGTTGACTTCGGGGCAGTTCGCCCAGTTCGTGAGCTTCGACCCGGCCGCGATCGCGTTCTTCGTGCTCTTTTTCGTGCTCGGCTTTCTCTTCTACTCGACGCTCTTCGCGGGTATCGGCGCCATCTGCAACACCGATCAGGAGGCGCAGCAGCTCCAGACGCCCGTCGTCATGTGCCTCGCGTTCACGTTTGTGATACCGCTCGCCGTCATGCAGAATCCGGACGGCACCTTTGCGACGGTTCTCTCGATGATACCGTTCTTCGCGCCGATTCTCATGTTCATGAGGATCAACATCCTCATGCCGCCCGCCTGGCAAATCGCGCTCCGCGTCGCGATCATGCTGGGGAGCATCTATATCGCCGGAGTTGTCTCCGCGAAGATTTTCCGAGTCGGGATTCTGATGTACGGGAAGCGCCCCGATCTGCGCGAAGTCTTCAAGTGGCTCAGGAGGGCGTGAGCGCCGCGTGCCGGCGCCGCGCTTCGCGTGCCCATCGAATCGATTCGTTACATCTTGATGATGCTGTAATTCACGCGAAACGAAAAGTACGAGAACATATCCTCGGCGCCCGAATCGAAGAAATTGTATTCGAACTCCGCCCCGAGGCCCTGGCGACCGAGGAACCAGTAGTCGAAACCGACCCCGAGCGAGCCGCCGGGATGCACGCCGGCCTCGGATATCCCGCCGATCCGATCCGTGCCGAGATGGGGAACCATCTGATAGACGCCCCCGGCCAACGCAGCGTGCACCTGCATCGCGGGAGCGATCGTGAAGTAGTATTTTGCCTTGGCGAGAACGGGCACGATCGCGAGCCGTGCGTAAATTCCCTCGTTCTTCCGGAACGAGACGACGTCATAGCCGACCGCAAGACCCGCGGAAAGGTTTCCGGTGAGCATCTTTCCGACCGAAAGGTCGAGGCCGAGCATGCCCCTTTGGGCCTTGGTCACCGTGGCCTGCGTGAAGGCCGCCCCGAAGTCGGCGACGTACTGTTTCTGCACCGCCTGTGCCGAAGCCGTGCCCGAATAGACGGCGCAGCACAGCAGGAACGCACCAGCGATCGAGAGAGTCTTTGTCGTTTTCAATTCCATCCTCCGCCGAAATTGTCTCAACGGTCTCTTGCGCCGAACATACTTTCTATAATCAACGGGGCACGCCCCGTCAATCGCGAACCGTTATCGCGCGGGCGCCGGCGGGGCCGGCGGCGGGTAAACGTAGCCGGGAGCCCATTCGATCTCGATGATCTGGCCGGTAGTGATTTGAATGCTGTCCACGATTTCGAGAAATTCGCTCTGGTCGTAATTGATCTGGAGATCCCAGCAGCCCGCGTCGAGCTGGATCGCTTGCGCGGAACCGGGGGGGATCGTTTTCTTATCCTCGAGCAGATTCGGGCCGAACGCGAGGCTGTCGCACGGTCTGGCCGCGATCTCGTTCACCGAGCGCAGGTGCATGTTCGTGACGATCAGGGCGCCCGTGTCGTCGGTTACCTTGTACGTCGTCGTTTCTCCGCTCTTGATCGTAACCTCTTCGCTGAAAGCGCGTTTGGTCGTCGCGGATCCCGCGACGACGACGGAGATATTGTCGGGCCCGATGATCGCGAGGCTCTTCCCGATGTAAACGGTCGTCTCGTACGAATCCGCCGGGTCGATCGTCACCTGGGTGCCGTCAACGAATCCGGAAAATTCCGCTGAGGAGCTGTTCTTGATGACCAGAGTTCCCTCCTGCGAGCATCCCGAAAGGGCCGCGGCGAACACGGTCAAGGCGATCAACGCGCGGATACCGAACTTGGTCATGATTCCTCCTTTGGACCACTTTTCATCGCAATAATAGGAAAGATATCATTGCGGGAGCCTGATGTCAAATTCGCATTTTCTTGTGTTTAAGTCCCTGTTTCGGTTACCGTAAGACCGTCGGGGCGCGGTTGTCCGGATGGACGCGATCGGAGGCGGTTCAAGCGGTGCGTATTCTCATGGTTCAGACCTTTTACTACCCTCGGGGCGGAGATTCGACGTACATGCTCTCCCTCTCGAAGCTGCTCGAGGAGAAGGGGCACGAGGTCGTTCCGTTCGCGATGGAAAACCCCCGGAATCTTCCGTCCCCGTACGCGCGTTTCTTCGTGAGCGAGATCGATTTCCCCGAGCTCCTGCGCAGGGGTTCGCCGGCGGCCGCGTGGAAAGTCGCGACGAGGAGCGTGTATAACGGCGAGGCGCGGCGGAAAATCGCCGCGCTCGTCGACGAGGTGAAGCCCGACGTGGCGCATTTCCATAATATTCATGCGCATCTCACGGCGTCGATCGTCTCGCCGCTCCGCAAGCGCGGCGTGCCGATCGTATGGACGCTGCACGATTACCGGCTCATCTGCCCCAATACGTCGCTCCTGAGCCGGGGAGAGATCTGCGAGCGCTGCATTCCGAACCGCTTCTACCAGGCGATCCTCCAGCGATGCAAGAAGGGGAGCCGCGCGGCGAGCTGCGTGGCGATGCTGACGACGCTCTACGACCGGTTCGAACGCCTGCCCTCGCGCATCGACCGCTTCATCGCGCCGAGCGATTTCCTGAGATCGAAGCTCCTCGAGGGCGGGTTCGATCCGGCGCGGATCGATTGCGTCCCGAATTTCGCGGACCTCGCGGGTTTCGCGGGGCTTCCCGAAAAGGACTACTTCTGCTACGTCGGAAGGCTCTCGCACGAGAAGGGTCTCGACGTTCTTATCCGGGCGACGGCGTCTCTCGACGCGGGGCGCCTCCTCGTCGTCGGGGACGGGCCCGAGGCGGAGAATCTCAGGGCGCTTGCGCGAGAGCTCGGCGCGAACCGCGTGGAATTCGCCGGATACCGGAGCGGCGAGGAGCTCAAGAGAATCATCGCCGAGTCGCAGTTCGTCGTTCTTCCCTCCCGCTGGTACGAGAATCTTCCGTACACCGTGATGGAGGCGTTCGCCTCGTCGAAGGCGGTCGTCGCCTCGCGGATCGGCGGGATTCCCGAGATGGTGGACGACGGGGTGAACGGGCTCCTCTCTCCGGCGGGGGATGCCGGAGCCCTCGCCGATAGCCTGCGGCGGATGCTCGGCGACCGCCGCAAGCGCGAGGAGATGGGACGGCGCGGGCGCGAGAAGGCCGAGCGGAATTACGGGCGTGAGAAGCACTGCGGAGAGATCGAGAGAATATATCGCGAGGTGACCGCCGGGAAGCGGGCTTGAAGCGGCGCGCCATTGCCCGTATATTCGGCGTGCTCTCCGGGGACGGCATCGGACAACGTGAATGTGTCGGGGCGTAGCGCAGTCCGGTTAGCGCGCCTGCCTTGGGAGCAGGAGGTCGCTGGTTCGAATCCAGTCGCCCCGACCATATATTTCGGCGGGAGGAGCGGTGAATGAAAAAGGTCGATCGTGCGGCGTCGGTTTTCGCGGACGGTTTCAACTGCGCGCAGGCGGTGTTCTCGACCGTCGCGCCCGGACTCGGGCTCGATGAGGAAACGGCCGCGAGGATCGCGACCCCTTTCGGGGGCGGGATGGCGCGCATGGGGGGGACGTGCGGCGTCGTGACGGGAGCGTTCATGGCGCTCGGGCTCGCGCACGGCAACGGCCGCCCCGCGGACAGGGAAACGAAGGAGCAAACGTACGTCGTCGCCCTCGAGTTCGTGAAGCGCTTCATGGGGCGGAACGGCTCGATCGCGTGCCGCGACCTCCTTGGCTGCGACATCGGCACGCATGAGGGGCACGAGCGCGCGAAGCAGCAGGGCCTGTTCGATACCGTGTGCTCGAAGCTCGTGAGGGACGCTGTGGAGATGCTGGAAGACATGCTCTCGGAACGCGGCCTCGATGAATGACGGCAAGGAGGTCCCTTTCGTGGGGAAGCACATCGCTCTCTCGATTATCTGCGCCATGCTCCTTTCGACCGCGGCCGGCGCGGCCGAATGGCGCGAGAAGATCAAGCTCGGGGGGGACGTCCGCTTCCGGGGCGAAACGATCAAGCTGGAGCACAAAGAGGACGACTCACGCACCCGCGTCCGCGCGCGCCTTCGCGTCACGGGAGAGGCGAACGAAAGCTGGAGCGTCGTCCTGGGCCTCGCTACGGGATCGGACGATCCCGTCTCGACCAACACGACGCTCACCGGGGGCTACTCGCGAAAGGGGTTCATGCTCGATCTCGCCTGCCTCGATTTCCACCCGAAGGCGGTCGCGGGCCTCAATATCGTCGCCGGGAAGATGAGCATTCCCTTCGAGGTCGCCGAGAACACCGAGCTCATGTGGGACAACGACCTCACGCCCGAAGGACTCGCGGTCAGGTACCGGCGCGGGGCGGGCTCCTGCGTCGAGATCTTCCTGAACGGCGCCGCGTTCGATATCAGGGACACCGATCCGGACGATCTCGGCGAAGCCTGGATGATCGGGGGCCAGGCGGGATTCGACGCGACGCTTCCGGGCGAGGTCGGTCTCAAAGTCGGCGCGGGCTACTTCAATTACGAGGGGGCGATCGGGAGATACGGCTTCTATCGGCCGAACGAATTCTACGGCAACACGTCCAGGCTCTGGCAAGGCACGACGGAGATCGGGGGCTATTCCTACATCTATCGCGGGTACGCGTGCGATTTCAATATCGTCGAGGCGCTCGCGGTCGTCGATTTCGCCCTGCGGGACTGGGCCGACGTCGCGCTCTACGGAACGTACGCGAACAACGTCAGGGCGGACGATCGAAACACCGGCTGGCTCGCGGGCGGCTCGGCGAGCCGCGGCCGGGATCGGGGCGCCGTGAAGCTCTCCGCGAACTACCGGCGCCTCGAGCCCGACGCCGTGATCGGCATCTTCACCGACTCGGACTTCGTCGGCGGGGGAACCGACGGCACGGGATGGGAGCTTGGTTTCACGTGCGGGGCCGCCAGGGGAGTCGACCTGAGCGTGACGTGGTTTCGGAACGTGAAGAACAGCGCCGACGAGAGTTTCGAAACCGGATACGAACGGCTGCAGCTGGATGTTCAGGCGAGGTTCTGAGGGGACGCAGCGGAAGCGGCACGGTCGGCGAAGCGTATCGCGCACACAGAAAATTCACATTTCCGTGACACGCTCCTCACATTTCGGTGCTACCTTTGTATCGAAGCGAGACGGCCTTTCACGGAAAATGGGGGCGGACATGGCGGCCGAGCACATACTTGTCGTGGATGACGAGGAGGATATTCTCGAGCTCGTGAGCTACAATCTCACGAAGGCGGGATATCGCGTGACGAGCGTCACCTCCGGAGAAGACGCCATCAAGGCCGCGCGGTCGAAGCTGCCCGACCTCGTTCTCCTCGATCTCATGCTCCCCGGCGTCGACGGCCTCGAGGTCTGCAATACCCTCAAGCGCGATCATCGCACCGCGAATATTCCCGTCGTCATGCTCACGGCGCGCGGCGAAGAGGCCGACATCGTCTCCGGCCTCGAGCTCGGGGCGGACGATTACGTCACGAAGCCGTTCAGCCCGCGCGTCCTGCTCGCCCGGATCAAAGCGGTGCTCCGGCGCAAGACGAAGGCGCCGGTCGAGGAGCAGGCGGTCATCAAGCTCAAGGAGCTCGTCATCCATCCGGGGCGGCACGAGGTCACGGCGAAAAACAAACGGGCGGATCTCACCTCGACCGAGTTCAGGATTCTCCATCTCCTCACGCGCCGACCCGGCTGGGTCTTCACGAGGCAGCAGATCATCGACGCGGCGCGGGGCGAAGATTACGCGGTGACGGATCGTTCCGTCGACGTGCATATCTCGGGCCTTCGGAAGAAGCTCGGCACGCTCGGGTCGCAGGTCGAAACCGTGCACGGCGTCGGATACCGTTTCAAGGAGCGTTGAGTGGCTCGCAAACGACTGCTGTCGCACCTCTATTCGTATCATGTCGTCATGCTCGTGCTTTCCCTCGCGGCCGCGACCTGGTACGCCTCGCGCGTCGCCGAACGGCTCTATATCAGGAGCACGAACGCGAGTCTCCTCGCGCAGGCCCGTCTCGTCGAGATCGAGCTCGGCGGCGCGGCGCCCGGCGCCCGCGCGGATGCGGTCGATTCGCTCTGCAAGTCGCTCGGAAACGTCGCACGCTCCCGTTTCACGGTGGTTCTCGCTTCGGGCAGGGTCGTCGGCGATTCGAACGCCGATCCCCGCGGCATGTCCAATCACGGAGACCGTCCCGAAATCGCCCGGGCCCTCGCGGGGGAGGTCGGCTCGTCGGTGAGATTCAGCGATACGGAACGGATGAAGATAATGTACGTCGCCGTCCCGCTGAGAGGCGACGGCGGGGTCGTCGGCGCCATCCGCGCGTCCGTTCCCCTGAGCATGGTCGACGAGAGCCTCCGGAGCATGTATCTCAGGATGCTCATCGGGCTCGTCGCGGTCGCTCTCGTCGCGGGCGCGGTGAGCCTTCAGATGGCGCGCAGAATCAGCCGCCCCCTCAGCGACCTCCGGGAAGGAGTCGAACGTTTCGAACGGGAAGGCCTGAGCTATCGGATCCCCGTTTCGCGTCTCGAGGAGATCGGCAGCATCGCCGCGCTGATGAACGAGATGGCCGAGCGTCTCGACGAGCGTATCCGGGCGGAAGTGCGGCAGATCAACGAGCAGGAAGCCGTATTTTCGAGCATGGTGGAGGGGCTCGTCGTCGTCGATCCGGCCGAGCGCTTGACGAGGATCAACCGCTCCGCCGCCCGGTTCCTCGGGGTCGCGCCCGAAGCGGTTCTCGGGAAAAGCATCCAGGAGATCGTGCGGAGCCCGTATCTGCAGGAGTTCGTCACAAGGGCGCTTTCGACGGCGGAGCCGGTCGAAGGGGACGTCGTGATCCGCGGCGAGCAGGGGGACCGGTTCTTGCAGGCGCACGGCGCGCTTCTCCTCGACGACGAGGGGCAGAAGATGGGCGCGGTGCTGGTGCTCAACGACGTGACGAGGCTCCAGCGTCTGGAGGGGGTCAGGCGCGATTTCGTCGCCAACGTTTCGCACGAACTCAAGACCCCGATCACGTCGATCAAGGGTTTCGTCGAGACGCTGCGCGACGGGGCGGTCCGCCGCCCGGCCGACGCCGAAAAGTTCCTCGAGATCGTGGCGAAGCAGGCCGACCGCATGAACTCGATCGTCGAGGATCTCCTGCTCCTGTCGCGCGTCGAGCAGGATACGCGCGAGGCGAAGGTCGCGCTCGAAAACGCGCCCGTCAAGGGCGTCATTCTCGAAGCGGTTCAGGTATGCGAGCCGAAGGCCCACGCCAAAGATATCAGGATAGCGGTGAGCTGTTCCGACGGGCTTACCGCCCGGATCAACGCGGCGCTCCTCGAGCAGGCCGTCGTCAACCTCATCGATAACGCGATCAAGTACAGCGAGCCGGGATGCCCGGTGAGCGTCGACGCGGAAGGGCTGTCGAACGAAGTGGTCATCCGCGTGGCCGACAAGGGCTGCGGCATCGAGCCGGAGCATCTCTCCCGGATATTCGAGCGTTTCTACCGCGTCGACAAGGCGCGGAGCCGGAAGCTCGGCGGCACGGGGCTCGGCCTCGCGATCGTGAAGCACATCGTTCAGGCGCACGGCGGCGCCGTCACCGTCGAGAGCGCGCCGGGCGCGGGGACCACCTTCTCGATTCACCTGCCGAAAGGCGCCTGAGGGCGCTTCCAGCCTTCATCATAAACTCACTTCCCGCTCATAAAAACCTAACCGGCGTTTTGCATACTTGATATCGAAAGACGTTGCATCGTTGCGACGGCAGCTATCGGAGAAGCGAGAGTGGAAACCCGGTGCAAGGAGGTGCCAGAGTGAGAAGGATCGCGATGTTCGCGCTTCTCGCGTGCGTGTTCGTTCCGGCGTTCGCGCGCGCGGCCGAGTGGCATGAGAAGCTCAAGCTCAAGGGAGACGTTCGGTTCCGCAACGAGCTCATTCAGCAGGAGGACAGGAAAGACAACTTCCGGTGGCGCATGCGGGCGCGGATCGCCGCGGAGGCGGAGATCAACGAAACGTGGAGCGCCGCGATAGGGCTCGCGTCCGGCTCCGACGATCCCGTTTCGACGAATCAGACGCTCACGAGCGGATTCTCGAGGAAGTACGTCGGGATCGATCTCGCCTACGTCGACTTTCACCCGAAGCGAATCGCCGGCCTGAACCTGATCGGCGGCAAGATGAGGCTCCCCTTCGAGACGGCCGACAAGACGCAGCTCGTGTGGGACAACGATTTGACTCCCGAGGGCGCCGTGCTCAAGTACAAGCGCGCCATGGGCGAAAAAGCGGAGATCTTCATGAACGCCGCCGGCTTCTACGTCACCGACAGCGATCCCGACAACGAGCAATGGATGTCGGGCGCCCAGGCGGGAATCAGCGCGAAGCCGTTCGGGAAGCTGAGCCTGACCGCGGGGGCGAGCTATTACGACTATCACCGCGTCGAGGGGTATGCCGGCGTGTACAGCGCCGAGAAGTTCTACGGCAACAGCTCGAAGAAGACCGGCACGAAGGTCGTCACCGTGAAGGCCGGCAATACGACCATCGGCAAGGATACGGTCGACGTGTTCGGTTACGCGGCCGATTTCAACGAGCTCGAGATCTTCGGCGTCTTCGACATCAAGGTGAACGATAAGGTCGCGGTCAGGCTCGCCGGGGACTACGTGAACAACGGCGGCGCGGACAGCCTGAACACCGCCTATCTCTTCGGCGGGTCGCTCTTCTACGGCAAGGACAAGGGCTCGATGAAGCTCTCGGCCAACTACCGGAAGGTCGAGGCCGACGCGACGATCGGGGCGTTCACCTATTCCGATCCGTGGGGAGGCGGCACGAACGGCAAGGGGCTCGAGCTCGGATTCTCGTACGGTCTCGCGAAGGGAACGAGCTTCGACGTGACGTACTTCATCGATACCAAGGGCGTCATGGAGAGCGACGAGGGAAGCGAGTACAAGAGGGCTCAGGTGGATTTCCAGGTCAAGTTCTAGGCGAACGAGGAACGGCCTTAACGGAATTCTAACAATTCGCTCACAAAAGGCTCATGAAGGAACGGTATCTTGAAAGCAGGGGCAGATTCAAAAAGGAGAATGCGATGAAACGGTTTCGGAATGCTCTGGCGACGGTCGCGCTCGCGGCAGTACTGTGCGTCTTCTTCATCCCCGCCGCCGGTTTCGCCCAGGCGAACAGGCTCGTCGTCGACGGTTCGACGACGGTCGGCCCGATCGCGAAGGCGTTCGCCGAGTACTACATGTCCAAGAATCCGGGCGTCAACATCACGGTGAGCGAATCGGGGAGCGGGAACGGCGCCAAGTCGCTCATCAACGGCACGTGCGACGTCGCCGATATGTCGCGCTTCATGAAGGACGAGGAGTTCAAGGCCGCGGTCGCCAAGGGCGTGTTTCCGGTCGGCACCGTCGTCGCGATCGACGGGCTCGCGATCGTCGTTCATCCGAGCTCCCCGATCCAGGGGCTCACGACCGTCCAGATACGCGACATCTACACGGGGAAGATAACGAACTGGAAGGAGATCGGCGGCCCGAACGTCGCGATCGTCTTGATCAGCCGCGACACCAACAGCGGCACGTACGAGAGCTTCGAATCGCTCGTCATGAACAAGATGAAGATATCGGACAAGGCCGAATACGTCGGGTCGAACGGCGCCATCCGCGCGCGCGTGCAGAGCACGCCGGCCGCCATCGGCTACGTCGGCCTCGGATTCGTCGACAAGACCCTCAAGGCGATCAAGGTCGACAACGTGTATCCCGACAACGCGACCGTCACGTCGGGCGAATACCCGGTCGCGCGGCCGCTCTTTATGTTCACGAACGGCTATCCGAAGATGGGGAGCCGGCTCTACGGGTTCCTGAACCTCCACCTGACGCAGAAGGGCCAGCAGATCATCGAGGAGATCGGTTTCGTGCCCGTCACGAAGTACTGATGCGCGAACAGCTTCTCATAAGCAAGGGCACCAGGCGCTTCAGGCGCCTGGGCGCCCTTTTCGGTCATTCGCTCCTCATCGCGATCGCCTCGAGCTCCATCGTCGCGCTTCTCTTCATCTTCTATTTCATCATGCGGGACGCGGTTCCCTTCTTCAGGATCGAGGGCTTCAAGGAGTTCTTCACGAGCGCGCACTGGTATCCGTCACGGGAGCAGCCCGAGTTCGGCGCTCTCTCGATCTTTGTCGGGAGCGCACTCGTCACGCTCGGAGCCTCGATCGTCGCCGTGCCGATGGGGATTCTCGCCGCGCTGTGCCTGAGCGACATTCTCCCCTTCTCCGTGCGCCAGGTGGCGAAACCGGTCATCGAGATGCTCGCGGCGATTCCGTCGGTGGTGTATGGCTTCTTCGCGCTCGCCGTCTTCGCGCCGCTTCTCCAGACGAAGGGGGGGAGCGTCCTCGCCGCGGGGGCGTGGATCGTCCTCGCTCCGCTCGCGATCGTCGCGGTCGCCATCGCGAGCGACGTCGTCGCCGCGCGCATGCCCGCGAAAGCGCGCGCGCCGGGGCGCATAGGCGCAGCGGCGATCATGGGGGCTCTCGCGCTCATCGCGCTCCTGGCCCTCACAGGATTTCTGACACGCATTCCGGTATCGACCGGAACGAACGCGCTCAACGTTTCGGTTATCCTCGGGATCATGGCGCTTCCCACGATCGTAAGCGTCGCGGAGGACGCGCTGAACGCCGTCGGCCGGGAGCTCAGGGAGGGGAGCTACGCGCTCGGCGCCACGCGCGCCGAGACGCTCATCAGGGTCATCGTTCCCGCGGCGGGCAGCGGCATTCTCGCGGCGGTCATTCTCGGCGTCATGCGCGCCGTCGGCGAGACGATGGTCGTATGGATGGCATCCGGGAACGCGGCCCGGATTCCCTCGCCGTGGTACAACTTCCTCGATCCGGTGCGCACCCTCACCGCGACGATCGCGGGAGATATGGGCGAGGCGGATCAGGTCACCGGTTCCGCCCGCTTCCACGTGCTCTTCGCCATGGCGGCCTGTCTCCTCGCGTTCGCGTTCGTCATGAACGTTGTGAGCGAATACGCGGTGCGGCGGTCGCGAAGGTCGAAGGGGTGAGTTGAATGCAGATCGGAACCCGGAAGCTGTTCAACCGGTCGTTCACATTCGTGAGCGTCGTTTCGATCGTGTTCATGGCGCTCTCTCTCGTCGTTCTTCTCGGCCCGATATTCGTCAGGGGCTCGTCGGCGTTCCTGTTCCGGGCCACTATCGAACATCGCAAGCTCATGCTTGACCGGTTCGATCGCGGCGATCGCGAGGCAGTCGAGGCCGAAGTGGCTCGGGTAACGAGCGCCCGCACGCCGGTGTTCGAGGCGATCCGGGGATTCGAGGCGCAGCTCGACACGGCCGACGCGGATTTTCGCCGCGCATATCGAGGCGAATTCAACGATCTCAAGAACCTTGTCCGGGAGCTCCTCGGGCCGATGCCCGGCGACGAAGAGCCGGTGCTCATGCGGGGGCAGTACGGACAGACCCGGTGGGACCGCGCCACGATCAAACTCCGCGGGATTCTCTTCGCCGAAGAATACGACTACTCCGATCCCTCGAAAATGGGGGTGAAGGTTCTGAAACCCCGCGTCGAGCGCTTCCGGGGCACTTCGCTCGAGCCGGTCTTCGGCGAGCTCGAACGAGGCGCGGGGGACATGCTGCGTCCCCGCCTCACGCTGTACTGGCGGTTCCTGTTCGACGATTCGTACGATTCGCATTTCTTCGGCGGCATTTGGCCGGAGATGCTCGGGACGATCTACCTCGTCCTCGGCGCGATGCTCTTCGCCGTCCCTCTCGGGATCGTCACGGCGATCTACCTCGCCGAATATGCGGGGGAGAGCCATTTCGTGAGCATTCTCCGCACCTGCATCAGCTCGCTCGCGGGCGTTCCGAGCATCGTCTTCGGGCTCTTCGGGCTCGCCTTCTTCATCAATACGATGAAGGTGTCGCCGTCGAAGAGCGTTCTCGCGGGGGCGCTCACGCTCGCCGTTCTCGTGCTTCCAACGGTCATTCGCGCTTCGGAGGAGGCGATCAAGTCCGTGCCATTGACTTACAAGGAGGCCTCGATGAGCCTCGGGGCGAGCAAGTGGCGGACGATTCTCACCGTGATACTCCCGGCCGCGCTCCCCGGCGTGCTCACGAGCATCATCATCAGCATGGGGCGCGCCGCGGGGGAGACCGCCCCTATCATCTTTACCGCCGCGGTGAGCGTCGGAAAGCCGCTCGCCATCTGGCAGACGCTCTCGCAGCCGACGCCGGCGCTCCCGTGGAACATCTACAATCTCGCGACGGAACATCAGGCGATCGACGAGATACGGCACGTCCAGTATGGCATGGTGCTCACGCTCGTCGCGCTCGTTTTGATTCTCAACCTGACCGCCATCGTCATTCGAGCTCGCGTATCGAAGAAGCTGAGAGGATAGAGATCCTGAGACGACCGGCACGTCCGGTCCGGAGGAAACCGTGGAGAGAACACTGAGCAATTTCGACGCCCCGCTCACGAAGCCCTCGCCGAGGGCGCGCGCGGGCGGACTGCAGCCGAGCGGAGCACCCCTCATCCGCGCGAAGGAGTTTTCGGTCTTTTACGGCGCGAAGGCCGCCGTCGACCGGGTGACGTTCGATATCCAGGCGGGCAAGGTGACCGCCATCATCGGTCCGAGCGGCTGCGGAAAGAGCACGTACCTGCGCGCGGTCAACCGGATGAACGATCTCATCCCCGGATGCAGGACGGGGGGCGTACTGGGCCTCGAGGATCAACCCCTCTACGCCCCCGACGTCGACGTCGTCACACTCCGCAAGATGATCGGCATGGTGTTTCAGAAGCCGAATCCGTTCCCGAAGAGCATATTCGACAACGTCGCCTTTGGCCCGCGCATCCACGGCCTCAACGAACGGGGGACTCTCGCGGAGGTCGTCGAGCGGAGCCTCAGGCGCGCCGCTCTCTTCGACGAGGTGAAGGACCGTCTCGATCACAACGCCCTCGGCCTCTCGGGAGGGCAGCAGCAGCGCCTCTGCATCGCACGGGCGATCGCGGTCGATCCGAAGATTCTCCTCATGGACGAGCCGGCTTCCGCGCTCGATCCGCGCTCGACCACCCGGATCGAGGATCTGATCGGGGAGCTCCGCGGCGATTATACGATCGTCATTGTCACGCACAACATGCAGCAGGCGGCCCGGGTGTCCGATATGACCGCTTTCTTTTACGAGGGCCGTTTGGTAGAATTCGGAGATACGGATCAGGTATTCACGAAACCGAGAGAAAAGGAAACCGAGGATTACATCACGGGGCGTTTCGGGTGATGAGAAGAAGGACGGTGTGAATCGTGTCGAAACATCTGGAGATGGAGATCGAGAATCTCAAGAAGCGGATTCTCGCGCTGAGCGCGACGGTCGAGGACAACGTTTACAAGGCGGTGCAGTCGCTCACGGAGCGGGATTCGTCCCTCGCCGAAGGGATTATCAAGAGCGACGAGGGGATCGACGAGACGGAGGTGGCGATCGAGGAGGAGTGCCTCAAGGTGCTCGCGCTCAATCAACCCGTCGCGGGGGATCTCAGGTTCATCGTATCCATTCTCAAGATCAACAGCGATCTCGAACGGATGGGCGACCTCGCGGTCAACATCGCCGAACGCGCGATGTTCCTCGCGACCCGCGAAAAGCCCGATTTCCCGCTCGACTTGCCGCTCATGGCGGAGAAAACGAAGGCCATGATGAAAAAGAGCCTCGATTCCCTGATGAAACAGGACGCGAAGCTCGCGTACGAAGTCCTCGAGACCGACGACGATATCGACTCGATGAACCGGGAGATGTATGCCCGGATCCAGGACGCGATACGGCGGAAGCCCGAGCATCTCGAGAGCCTCATTCACCTGCTCTCGTGCTCGCGGCATCTCGAGCGCATCGCCGATCACGCGACGAACATCGCCGAGGACGTGATCTACATGATCGACGGCGTCATCGTGCGCCACCACGCGGAGGATTACCGCACGCAGGGCTAGCGGCGAGTCTCGAATCGGGCCCCGCCGCGCCGGATTAATCCTCGAGAACGAATATCACGCGCATCGTCACGCGGAACTCGACGATCTTGTTCTTCTCGACGTGGGCGGTCTGCTTGACGATCTCGAAACCGGTGATCCCGCGGAGCGTTTTGCTCGCGCGCTCGAAGCCCGTGATCGCCGCGTCTTCCCAGCTCTTCGCGGAAGATGATACAACCTCGGTCACTCGTGCTACTGCCATGAAAGGCCCCCTTTCGTTTTCGACTCCGCCGGTACGATTCGCCGCCATCATACCATAGCGGCCGATCAAAAGTCCACTTTCGTGCCGAGGGTGAAACGGGCTCCCGGGGCGGGATAGCCCGCGACCTCGTCGTAGCGCTCGTCCGTCGCGTTGCTCACCGTGAGGAACATCTCGCTCGCGGCGCTCGCCCGGAACGTAACGGCCGCGTCGAGACGCGTATACGCCGGATTGAAGTACTCTCCGTTCGGACCGCCGAAGTCGTTGTCGAGGCGCGCGCCGACGCGGGAAGCCGAGAGAATCACGTCGCACGGGCCTCTTCCGTACGAGACGCTGCCCCCGCCGCTGTGTCGCGGCCTGCGGAGGAGCTGCTTCCCCGTCGCGCGATCCTCGGTGCGGGTGAAGGCGTAGAAGCCGCGCAGCGTCAGCGCGGCGAACGGGCGCAGCGAAGACTGGATCTCGACGCCGCTGCTTTTCGCCTCGCCGATGTTGTCCGCGAGCCAGGTCGCCGGATTGGAGGCTATCATGTTGCGGTACGAGTTGTCGAACCAGGCGCATTCGAACGAGGCCCTTCCCGCCGCGAAATCCCTTCTTGCGCCGACGTCGTATCCCGACGTTCTCTCGGGCGCGAGATCGGGATTCCCGTAGAAGGGATAGTAGAGCTCGTTGAGGCTCGGGGCGCGAAAGCCCGTTCCGATCGATCCCTTGAGCGTGGCGCCGGTCCCGGGCACCGGGTACGAGAGGGAGAGCTTGTATGTCGCGACGGAGCCGAACTTGCTGTGATCGTCGACGCGGACGCCCGCTGAAGCCGTCGGAAGGCCCTTGAAATCGAAAATCCCGTTCACGAAGAGACTCGTGTTTTGTATGCGGTCGTCGAAGCTCGTCGTTCCGAACGGGGAGTAGCCGCTGTTCGTCGTTTGATCTTCCTTCCATTCGGCGCCGGAGACGAGCCAGACGTTCTCGGAGAAACGCAGGTCGTTCTGCCAGGCGACGTTCTTGACGCGCGAGTTTATCTCCGAGAAGCCGTCTCCCGCGAAGGGGCCGTCGTCGAGCGCGTCGAGCGGATCCTTCCACGTGATTCCGCGGGACAGGAAGGAGGTGCGAACGGAGTGGCTCCACCGGTCCGAGATGAACTGCCGGTACAGGGCTGAAACGAGAAAATGCCCGCCGTCCTGGACGGCGTTCGGATCGGGGGCGAACACCTGTCCCCGCAGCCCGCTCGCCGCGTCGCGGTACCGCAGGCTGAGCGCCACATTCGAGGTCGCGGTCATCCGGCTCGAGGCCGAACCCGAAAAGGCCGTGGTTCTGTAGAAATCGTTCGTCGCCGGTCCCTCCGTCGTCTCGCCAGAGAGCGTGTACGAGTAGCGGTAGGCGCTCTCCCCGCCGGAAAGGGAGAGCGAGCCCCCGGCGCTCCGGTAGGAACCGGCGGAGAGCGAGGCGCTCCGTCCCGGCCCCTCCGCCTTCGCGCCCGTGATGATGTTGACGACGCCGCCGATCGCGGCCGAGCCGTAGAGGATGCCGTGCGGGCCGCGGACGATCTCGATGCGCTCGATATTGTCGCACGAGAGCTCGGAGAAGTCGAACGCCCCCGTCGTCGGATCGTTGAGCGGGACGCCGTCGAGCATGACGAGCACGTGGTTACTGGCGGCGCCGCGCAAGAAGATGCTCGACGCCTTGCCCGCGCTCCCCGATCGGACGACGTTCAGCCCGGCGACCGAGCGCAGCAGGTCGCCGACGTTCTCCGCGTGCCGCCGCTCTATGTCGCTCCGCGATATGACCGTGATGAAGCTCGCCGTCTTGTCGACCGGCCATGCGATGCGCGTCGCCGTCACGACGATCTCGGGACCGGTGTAGATCTTGCCGTCGGATTCGGCGTCCGCGGCGGACCCGACGCCCGCGACCGCGCGCGCCGCGGCGAGCATGATGGCGCCGGCCGCGAGAGATGCCTGGATGGATCGGGAAACGTTCATGGCGCTCCTTCCTCTCGTTCCTCGAAGAGGTCCGGGTCGGTGGATTCTCCAGGCAGGTCTCCTGACTTGTGGCTCAATCGCCTCCGCCCCCTTCCCAGCTCAGAGCGCCAGTGGTTTCGGGCGGCAGGCTCGCCATTCACAGTGGCGGGTCCGTGAGGGATTCGCACCCTCTTCCCTGTTCGGCTCCTGACGAGCACCTGAAGATATTTTGCAGGTGGAACGCTAGCGCAGGGCGCGGCGCGTGTCAACGAAATAAGGCTCTCGCGAAACGGACCCCGGCGGAATAACCTCCGGCACGAGCGCTCGAGCGATCCGATCGGGCGAATTCGCTCAGAACGCGGTCACCAGTCCGGCCGCGACGTTCCATTCGTCTTCGATCTCTCGATAACGCACCTCGGCGCCGAGGCGGAGGTTCCGTCTCAGGAGATACGAGACGTTGAGCGCCTCGGAGCGGTAGTCGAGCGATTCCTCCCCGGGGTACGCTTCGTCGACGTTCGAATCGACATAGTTGTACAGAAACGCGACGAAGGGACGTCCGAGCTCGCCGTGCACCGCCCAGACCGCCTCGACGAAACCGCCGACCGTCGTGGCGCGGGCGGGGAGAGCCGCCGCGAAGAACGGATTGTCGTCCGTACGCTCCAGGTATTGCGCGTTGATCTGCAGGTCGGCGCCGAGATCCACCGTGCCGTCCATGCCCCAGTATCGATGCTCGTTCTCGCGATACCCCGTCCCTCCGGGCGCGAACGCGTTACAGAAATATCCGAACGCGCCGAGGCGCACCGGGCCGATCGCCTGCGACCCGCGCACGAAAACGTTCTTCCAGTCGTCGTCGTCGAAGAAATCGTCCGCGGCTCCGATGCCGCTCCCGTTCACGAGCTCCGCGACGAGATCGGTGCCGAACGACGTCGCGTATGCCGCGATGACGCCGCGGTCGTAGGTGAGATTCGTGGGGGTCTCCCCGACGCGCACCCGGTAGATCTCGTAATCGTCATAGGTGAGTCTGAGCTCCCGCTTGAAGAGGGGATCCGAGACCTGGAACTGGCCGATCGTCAGATCGAGATCCGCGCCGAAAAGATCGTTGAAGCCGATGAAGGCGTCCTCGATTCCGGCGACCTCGCCCCGCTCGGACATGTAGAAGTAGAGATAGTAGATAATATTCTTCGCGATGGTGCCGCCCGACATCAGCTTGACGCCGTACGGCGTCTTGAGGTCGGCCTGGTCTGCGCCGTTGCGGTAGGTGAAGCTCGCGAAGGCGTCCACCCTGATCGCGAGCGGCAGCTCGCGCACGAGGGTGAGAAGGGTGTCGCCCGTATCGAAGGTGTGGCGCGCGGGCTCTTTTCCCTCCAGCCGGTAGCCGTTTCCGGCGAAATCCTCGCCGTACGGTTTGAGCCTCGGCACCGGCGCGTGGCACGTCGTGCACGACATCCGGTATTTGCGGGCGAACGCGGGGATGGCGCGGCAGGCGTCGGGGGCGAGGAGAAGCGCCGCCGCGAGAACCGCGATCGCGAGCCATCGCTTGCCGTATTCGAATCGCTTGAACATCGTCGCTCCCTTCGCTTCGGGTACGGCGCGGCCGCGCCGTACCGGGTTTCCCGTCAATCGACCACTTCGAAGGTCGTCCGGGCGTCGTTGACGCGAATGATTTCCGATTCTTCGGCCGGCACCTTGAGAAAATCCGCCACCGATTTCACGAGGCGGCGGTACTGTATTTCGGCGCGGACGACCATCGTGCCGATCGCGGCGTCGTCCGGAACGGTCCAGGTGTAGGTCTCGATTTTCGTTTCGCGGGGGCCGATGCGGTAGTCGACTCCCTGCGAGGCGGTGTTCCACTGGGCGATCGTGCGGCGCCCCTGGGGATCGAAATACGCGAGACAGAAGATCCGGTCCCCCTCGGGAAGCGAATCGCGGGGGAGCCCCGTAAAGCCCGGCAGATCCATCATGAAGCCCATATCCTGATACGCGAGCTCGTTGCTCGTGATCGTCGCGGCCTCGCCCTCGAATCCCTTGCGATCGACGGGGAGATGGTACGATTTCCCGGACGCGTCGACCGCCGTCACCCGAAGCCAGAGCTGTCGTTCCTCCGCGGAGCCGGACGGCACCTTGTGGCCGCATTTGCCGTTGAAGGCCTGCACTGTGACGACGACGCGGTCGCCGGGCTCGATCTCGCGCTCGCTCGGGTGCATCCGCAGCTCGATCGAACCGCGCACCTTGCCGGGATCGTGCGCCCCGTGGAAGAGGTGCTGCGCGACGTCGGCATGCTCGTCCCGGGCGGTCACGGCGTTCCGCCCCCGGGCGCCCGGCATGTGGCACACCTGGCAGGGCACGCCTTCCTTCGCGTAGGGCCCTTCCTTCCATTCGAGCTGCGTCGCCTTGACCAGGACGCCGTAGGGCGACCGCTCGTTATGGCACGTGCCGCAATATTCGGCGGTCCTGATGAAGTCGAGGTATACCGTCTCGTGGTAGGGGCTCTTCACTCCTTCCCGGTTGCCGCGTTTCACGCGTCCCGGGTCGACGACGTAGTTGTAGTTCACCGAGGGATCGCCCGTGCGCTCGACGACCGTGTGGCAGAAATCGCACGACACCGACTCGTTCGCGCGGCTGCCCGCAGACGGACGCGGGGGAGGAACGTCCCCGGCGAGAAACGACACGGGAGCGTGGCACCCGTTGCAGGCGGCCTTGACGTCGGCGACCTTTTCGTCCTTGCCGGCGTGAGGGATGGCGAGCTCGAAGTACTCGATCTCGTCCCAGTGATGCGTGTACGCCTGCGACATCATCGCCTGCGTCCACTGCTCGTAGATGTCGGTGTGGCATTGCCGGCAGGTGATCGGACGCTCGAAATCCTCGTACCGGCGGGTGCCGAGCGCGTCGTCGCCGCCCTTCTTCACCTGCTGGGCGAGCGGGGGAATCGCGACGAGCGCGCACAGCGCGACGATTGTCATGGCGAGCCGCAGTTTGCGCACGATAGACCTCCCTCAGTATTGCTCCGCGGGACCGTCCGGCGGCGCAGCGAAGCACTGACGTATCGATCGGCACGATGGAACGATTATAGTCCGTCGGCGCCGAGGCGCAATCGAATTCTGCCTGGGGGCCGGATCGTCGTTCGATCGGGATCCTGCCGCCGGTCGCCGCGGTCGCATTTATTGACATAAGCTCCCGATTGATTTATGAAGAGTATCAGGCCGTGTGGCAATAAAGGAGAAAACGATGAAGAGCGCTTTTTCGATCGCCGTCGCGTCGGTTCTCGCCGTAACGGGAATCTCGGCGCCCGTCGAGTCCTGCACCAACCTCATCGTGACGAAGGGAGCCTCCGCGGACGGTTCCGTCATGATCACCTACACGTGCGACGGGGAGTTTCATCCGCGCCTGAGCCTGGAGCTGGCGGCGGACCATGGCCCGGACGAGTGGATAGAGCTCAAGGATTGGAGCGGCGCGGTCAGGGGAAAGATCAAACAAGCGCCGCATACCTACGCGGTCGTCGATCTGATGAACGAACATCAGCTCGTGATCGGCGAGACCACCTTCACGGGGCGCGAGGAGCTCATCAATCCGGACGGTCTGCTGCATTACTGGTGGCTCATGAGGATCGCGCTCCAGAGGGCGAGGACGGCCCGCGAAGCGGTCGAAGTCATCGCCTCTCTCGTGGACGAGTACGGCTACGCGAGCGAGGGAGAGTCGATATCGATCGGCGATCCGAACGAGGCGTGGCTCATGGAGATCATCGGGCCGGGGCCCGGAGGCAAAGGCGCGAACTGGGTGGCCCTGCGCGTGCCCGACGGCTCTATCTGCGCGCACGCGAACAAATCGCGCATCGGGGAGTTCCCTCTTGGCGACAAGAAGAATTGCCTCTACTCCGCAGGCGTCGTCGATTTCGCCGTAAAGAAGGGATACTACGACCCCGCATCCGGCAAGCCCTTCAGCTTCTGCGAGGCGTATTGCCCCGCGGACATGCAGAAGCTGCGCTACACGGAAACGAGGGTGTGGAGCATTTTCCGCCGCGCGGCGCCTTCGCGGGAATGGCCGGTCGAATACCATCGGGGCGTCAAGGGCGCCGCTCGGTATCCTCTCTGGATCAAGCCGGACGCGAAGCTCACGAAGGCGGACGTCTACGCGCTCATGCGCGATCACTACGAGGGCACCGCGTACGACATGACGAAGGGGATCGACGCCGGCCCGTTCGGCAGCCCGAACCGCTGGCGTCCGATGACCTGGAAGACCGACGGCGCCGACTACACGTGGGAGCGGCCCATTTCGACCCAGCAGACGGGATTCTCGTTCGTCTCCCAGTCGCGCTCCTGGCTCCCCGACCCGGTCGGCGGGGTCCTCTGGTACGGCCTCGACGATACGTACTTCACCTGCTACGTTCCCCTCTATTGCGGGATCACCGCGGCGCCCGAATCCTACAGCCAGGGGAGGCTCGGCGAGTTCTCCTGGAATTCCGCCTGGTGGGTTTATAACTTCGTCGCGAACTTCGCGAACATCAAGTACTCCTACATGAAGGACGACATACAGAAGGTCCAGAGCGAGCTCGAGGCGAGCCTCGACGCGCTGCAGCCGGTCATCGAGAAGACGGCGGTCGATCTCCACAAGAATAATCCCGCCCTGCTCTCCGCGTTTCTCACCGACTATTCGACGAGCCACGCGGAGACGGCCGTGAAACGCTATCGGCAGCTCGGCGAAACGCTCATCAGAAAATACAACGACGGCTACGTGCAGAACGACAGCGGCCGGCCGCAGGAAGTCGGCTATCCCGAAGCGTGGTACCGCGAGGTGATCCGCGCGAGGCCGGAGCAGTTCAGGATCCAGAACGAGGACACGTTGAAGACGCAGTTGCCGTATTAGGCGAAGCGGCGCCATCCGCGCCGGTGCGTCCTGATCGCGGGAAGCGAGCCGAGGATTTTCGATGAAAGCGAATCCGCCCGCCAATCGCCTTGCCGGCGAGAAGTCTCCCTACCTGCTTCAGCATCGTTATAATCCCGTGGATTGGTATTCCTGGAAAGAAGAGGCGTTCGAAAAAGCGCGCGCCGGGAACAAACCTATTTTTCTCAGCGTCGGGTACTCGACCTGCCATTGGTGTCACGTGATGGAGCGCGAGAGCTTCGAGAACCAAGCGATCGCCGATTTCCTCAACGAGCATTTCGTCGCCATCAAGGTGGATCGCGAGGAACGGCCGGACGTGGATAACATCTACATGGCGTTCATACAGGCTATGACGGGGCAGGGCGGATGGCCGTTGAACGTTTTTCTGACACCCGACCTGCGGCCCTTCTACGGCGGGACGTACTGGCCCCCGCAAGAGAAATTCGGCCGTCCCGGCTTCCTGACAGTGCTTCGGCAGGTTCAATCCGCTTGGGAAAGCGATCGCGAGGGGATTCTCGCCGCGGCGGCGGATATGCATTCCCGTCTCGAGAAGGCGATTCGCCGTTCGGTTTCGGGCGATAGCGCGCTCGACAAGGCCGCTCTGAAAAACGCCGGCGCCCAGTTCAAACAAGACTATGATCCAGTGAATGGGGGATGGGAGGGAGCGCCCAAATTTCCGATGCCGAGCAGGTGCTCGTTTCTTCTGCGATACGGGATGCGCTTCGCGGACCGTGACGCCGTGGATATGGTGCTGCATACATGCGATCGAATGGCCGCCGGCGGCATTCACGATCAGATCGGCGGGGGGTTTCATCGCTACTCGACGGACGAGAAATGGCTCGTGCCCCATTTCGAAAAGATGCTCTACGACAACGCGCAGCTGCTCGACCTCTATCTCGATTGCCATCTGATCGGCGGCGGGAGTGCATATGCCGCGATCGCGCGGGGAATCGCCGGCTACGCGCTCCGCGATATGACGAGCCCCGAGGGCGGTTTCTATTCGGCGGAGGATGCCGACAGCGAAGGCAAGGAGGGAAAGTTCTATTGCTGGACGCGCGACGAATTGTCGCGGCTTTTAAAGCCGGAAGAATTCAAAGCGATTGTGAATCGCTACGGAGTGACGGATGAGGGCAATTTTCTGGACCACAGCGATCCGGCGCCTCTCCCGAACCAGAACGTCTTGAGCGTGGCGGACGCGCGATCGACCGCGGTCGACGAGGCGATATTGATCTCGGCCGGGAAGAAGATGTTCGAAGCGCGCGCGAAGCGCATTCGGCCACACCTCGACGACAAGGTGCTCGCTTCCTGGAACGGGCTCATGATGGGCGCGCTCGCTCGCGCCGCCGCGGTCTTCGATGAACCGGCGTATCTGGCGGCCGCGGAGAAGAACGCGGCGTTTCTGAAATCGAAGCTCTGGGAACCTCGGAGCAAGACGCTGTTTCACCGATGGCGCGACGGCGAGCGGGACACGGTGCAATTGCTCGAGTCGTACGCGTTTCTCGTCTCAGGCGTGCTGGATCTGTATCAGGCGACGCTGAAAGCCGAGCATCTGGATTTCGCCGTCGCCTTGAGCGAGGGCATGCTGGAAAGATTCTATGACGCAAAGGACGGCGGCTTCTGGCAAAGCGCCCCGGGCGCGAGCGATCTCATTCTCCGCGTGAAGGAGGACTTCGACGGTGCGATCCCTTCGGGCAATTCGGTCGCCGTTTGCTCGCTTCTCAAGCTGGCGGCCATTACCGGGAGAGCCGAGTTTCGCGATGCTGCCGAGAGAAGCCTGCGTCTTTTCGCGGAACGGCTGACGCAGATACCGCAGGCCGTTTCGAATTTGCTTTCGGGGCTCGATTTCATGATCGAGGAGCCGCTTCGCGTCGTAATCGCCGGAAATCCGGATTCGCCGGCCGGTCGGCTGCTGCTGCGAGCGGCGCACGCGCAATATCGGCCGAACAAGGTGATTCTCGGCAATTCCGGCGCGGTGGACGAGTTCGCGCGAACGCTCGTCAAAGACGGCGGCGGAGCGATCGCCTATCTGTGCGCCGGAAGCTCCTGCCGGCAGCCGACGCGCGATCCGGAAGAGATCGCGAGGTTTCTGACAAGCAGCGGCTGACCTCGCGAGGCATGATGCGCGAGACGCGGGCGGCTTGACAGGGGCTCCGGGATTCCTATAAACTAACTTCAATTATACCATTATGTTTCAGCGCGGAACGCGAAGCTCCGAGACATGAAGAAAAAAAACAAGATCTCCGTCATCGTCATCGCCGGCAACGAGGAAAGTAACATCGAGGACTGCCTCGAGAGCGTCGCGTGGGCGGATGAGATCGTCGTCGTCGATTCGGCGAGCGCCGACAGAACGGTGGAAATCGCGAAGCGCCATACGCCGAACGTGCACGTGCGCGCCTGGCAGGGGTACGCGAATCAGAAGGCATTCGCCTTGAACGCCGCGACGAACGAGTGGGTGCTCAGCCTCGATGCCGACGAAAGAGTTCAGCCGAAGCTCGCCGAAGAGATCGCGGCAGTCGATCTCGGCGCGTTCGACGGATACCGGATCAAGAGAGAGAACTATTTCCTCGGGAAGAGAATACGGGGATGCGGATGGGGGAGGGACTATCAGCTGCGCCTCTTCAGGAAAAGCCGGACGACGGTGACCGATCGGCAGGTTCATGAGGGATTCAAGGTCGACGGCGACCGTGGGGGTATTGGCCGGCGCCATCACCCATTATTCGTATCGCACGTTGAAGGAGGCGTTCGCGAAGATCGAAACGTATTCGACTCTCGAAGCGGAAGAGAAGGCCGCTCGAATGAACGTGAATCCGCTCACGATGCTCTCCGCGGCGCCGTGGGCGTTTCGTGCATCATTTCATCGTTCGCAGGGGTTTTATAGACGGAACATACGGCGCGATGGTCTCTCTGATGCACGCGCTCACGAAGCTGCAGGTGCAGATGAAGATATGGGAGATGCGAAGGAAATAGCGAGCGTGGCCGGGGATACTCGATGGTTCATGGTGGTGAAGTGAATATAGATCGCGGCACAATCGGGAAGCTGCTCGTCATCAAGCTGCGCGCGGTGGGGGACGTGACTTCTCTCGACGGCCGTCCTTCCGAATCTCCGGGCGGCCTTCCCCGAGGCGACGATCGATTTTCTCGTCGAGCGGAGCTGCCGCGACGTGATCGAGGGAAACGACGCGATCGACAACATGATCGTGTTTTCCAGGACGGGGATGAACGGCGCGAGAATGCTCTTCGATCTGAGGCGGGCCGGCTACGACATGGTCATCGATCTTCTCGGAAATCCCCGCAGCGCGCTCATGACCTTCGCGAGCCGGGCGCGGTACCGGGTCGGATACGATTTCAGGGGACGCTCATATGCGTACAATATTCTGGTGAAGCCGCGCGGCGCGGAGGTCCACAACGTCGAGTTCAATCTCGACGCGCTGCAGGAGGATCGGCGTGAGCGTCACCACGAAGTCTCCGTATTTTCCCCTGACGGAGGCGGATCGCGAGTTCGCCGGGCATGAGGCGGGAAAGCTCGGCTTGACGGGGCGTCTCGCGATAGGCTTCAATCCGGGCACCAACCGGCCGGCCGAACGCTGGCCCGCGGAGAGGTTCGCCGAGCTCGGCGCGCTGCTTGCGAGCCGGCACGACGCGAGAATCTGCGTTTTCTGGGGGCCGGGGGAAAAGCCTCTCGCCGACGGGATCGCCGCCGCGATTGGCGGCGCCGCGGTCGTCGCGCCGCCGACGAGCCTCAAGCGGCTCGGAGCGATGTTCGAACGCTGCTCGCTCGTCGTGAGCAACGATTCCGGCCCGATGCATATCGCGGCGGCGCTGGGGGTTCCGACGGTCGGAATATTCGGGCCGGTGAACCCGCTCCTGCAGGGACCGTGGGGGGAGAGCGCCCGATACGCGCGCAAGGACGAGCTTTCGTGTCTCGGCTGCAATTATGACAGGACCTGTCCCATCGGGAATCCGTGCATGACGGAGCTGGAGGCCGGTAAGGTCTTCGGCGTCGTCGAGGAGCTGATCGATCGATGCGGTCTCGACAAGAGGGTCGTGCGATGAAGAAGCCCGGAAACCCTTCGAAGAAGACAGGGCGCGCCGGGAAGGCGCCGTCCGCCGCTGGCAAGCGCAGGCCGGTCGATTGCAGGCGCTTCACCGGCTACAAGCCATGCTTCCCGGGGAAGGTGTGCGCGCCGGATTGCGTCGATTTCGATCCGATCGGCACGAAGATATTGATCGTCAATCTCGACGCCATGGGGAATGTCCTCGTCACGACGAGCATCCTCGCGGCGATCAAGAGGAAATATCCGACGAGTCATATCAGCTGGATCACGCTGAAGAACGCGGCACCGCTCCTCATCAACAATCCCCTTATCGACGAGATATATCTATGGGAGCCCGAGAGCCGGCTCATCCTTCAGCATATGACGTTCGACGTCGCGTTAAACGTCGACAAGTCGCAGGCGCTCCGGCGCCTTCATCGCGAGCGTCGCCGCCGGGGAGAAGCTGGGGTTCGGGCTTCATCCCAACGGCTGCGTCGTCCCGCTCAATAATGAAGCCGAGGAGAACTACGCTCTCGGCCTCGACGATCACATCAAGTTTCACGTCAACAAGAAGACGGTGCAGCAGATCCAGTGCGAGCAGTTCAGGCTCGAGTACCGGCGCGATCCGTACGTGCTCGAATTGACCGGCGAGGAAAAGGCGTTTTGCGCCGAGTACAAGAAGAGAGCCGGAATCAGGGACGGCGAGACGGTCGTCGGCTTCAACACCGGATGCTCCGAGCTCTATCCGAACAAGAAGCTCACGATCGACCAGCACGTCCGGCTCATCCGGGCGCTGTCGGGCGCGCCGAACGTCAAGCTCGTTCTCGTCGGCGGCCCGGAAGATACGGAACGCAACGCCGAGATCTCGCGGATCGCCGGGGGCGCCGTGATCAACACGCCGACGACCGAGGGGTTGAGGCGCGGTCTCTGCTACGAGAATGTCTGCGACGTCGTTGTCACCGGCGATTCGTTCGGAATGCACGCGGCGATCGGACTCAAGAAATTCGTCATCGCGTGGTTCGGCGTCACGTGCCCGGGCGAGATAGATCTGTACGACAGGGGAGTCAAGATCGTGCCGGCCGGGCTTGAATGCTCGCCGTGCTGGAAGCGGCAGTGCCCGTACGATCTCGAGTGCGTCGGCGCGGTCGATCTCGACGCGATCCGGGACCACGTCGTTCGCTTCGCGAAGAGCTCCGAATGAATAATATCCTGATCGTCCGCACCGATCGTCTCGGGGACGTGCTTCTCACGACCCCCGTTTCGACCGCGCTGCGCGCGACGTTCCCCGGTGCGAGGATTTCTTGGCTCGTGCGCCCCTACACGGCGCCGCTCCTCGAGCATAATCCGGATATTGATCAAATTCTGGTGGATCGCGGTGAATCGCCGGCGCAGCTCGCGGATCGCATCAGAAACGAGCGATACGACGCGGCGATCGTCGCATATCCGCGGTGGCGGATCGTCCTCGCCCTATGGCTTGCGCGCGTGCCGCTCCGTATAGGCCCGGCGAACAAAGCGTACTGCGTTCTCTTGAACAGGCGCGTTCGGCAGCGCCGCTCGAAGGGCGCGAAACACGAGGCGGACTGCAACCTGGAGCTTCTTGCGCCCCTCGGAGCGCCGTTCAAGCGGTATCCCACGCGATACGTCGCGACCGACGAGGAACGAAACGCGGCGCGGCGCCTTCTCGATGCGAAGGGGATCTCCGGCGAGAGACCCGTCGCGATCCTCCATCCGGGCTCGGGGGGGTCTTCGGCTCGCTGGCCGCTCGGGCACTTCATGGAACTGGGAGACAGGCTCCATGCATCCGGATGCGATCTCGTCGTGACCGGGGGCCCGGGCGAGAACCACAAAGGCGCGATGACCGCGGGTCTGCGGCGACCCCCTGTTTTCATCCCCGCCGGCAGCGTGAGCATCCGGGAATTAGCCGCCATTCTCTCGTGGGCCGATCTCGTCGTGACGAATTCCACGGGGCCTCTGCATCTGGCCGTGGCGCTCGGCGTTCCGACTGTATCGATCTATTCGTCCATCCCGACGCGTCACCCGGCGCGCTGGGGCCCCTATCCGGCGTATGTCGAGGGAGACGAGACGCATCGCGTCGTTCTCGCGCCGCTTCGTGGCGGGGGCGGGAAGGGGATCGAGGATATGGGAGCGGTCTCCGTGGAGGAAGTCGCGCGGATCTGCAATGCGAAGCTCGCGGGAAAAGCGCCTCGTATGAGCTCGAAGTAAAACGGGGGGGATGTCGCGCCCGAGGCGAGCCGCGAAAAAAAATGGCCGGGCGCATCGTATGCCGCGCGCCCGGCCGTATCGATCCGCATTCTACGGGGATATCAGCCGGCGCTCTTCTGCTCCGCCGCCTTCTTGAGCTTGTCGTTCGCCATGATGGCGAGCTCGACTCTGCGATTCTGCTGGCGTCCCGCATCCGTGTCGTTCGTCGCGATCGGCTGCGATTCGCCGTAACCCATCGCCGTGAAACGCGACGGATCGACGCCGAGGCCCGCGAGGTAATTCGACACGGACGACGCGCGGTTTCTCGACAGCTCGAGGTTGTGCTCGTCCGTTCCCGTCGCGTCGGTGTGCCCCTCGATCAGGATGTTCGTGTCGGGGTACTTGTTGAGGATGACCGCCATCTTGTCGAGATTCGTCTTCGCCTCGGACCGTAGGGTGGCCTTGTTGACGTCGTAGAGAATGCCCGAGTCGAAGGTGATCTTGATGCCCTCGCCGACGCGTTCGACTTTCGCGCCCTCGAGATCGGCCTGCATCTCCTCGGCCTGCTTGTCCATGTAGTTACCGATGTAGGCGCCCGCCGCCCCGCCGACCGCCGCGCCGATGATGGCGCCGACAGCGGTGTTGCCGGTCTGCTTGCCGATGATTCCGCCCACGACGCCGCCCGCCGCGGCGCCGATGCCCGTGCCCTTCATCGTTCTGCTCATGCCGCAGGATTCATGGACCCCCGCGACCATGACGGTCAGAAGGACGAATATGATAAAATTGCGCATTCCGAGCCTCCTTTGTAAGGGGAACTATCGAACCGATCCCATCGTGCATGACGCGGGGGCGTCAAGTCAAGGTGATTTTGCTTTTGCGGCCTCCGGCCCGATCCCCGACGACAGTCGCCGCGTAGCTTCCGACGATTATCATGAAAGGTTCGAGCGGCAGGCGGTATCGCAGCGACGACACGAAGGCCAGATTGATCGCCGTCGTGTGGAGAATCAGAAGATACACATAGATCAACTCCCGTCTCCGCTTCCATGACAGGACGAGGCCGACGACGAAGAGAATCAGAAGAGGCGTGAAGCTGATCACGCTCGCGAGAACAGTCATACTCGAAGCGTACGCCGGGTTGTCCGTATTGAGCTTGACGTTCCAGAGGCGCCGGAACTTGCTCCAGACAAGGCCGGGCATGCGGCGGGGATTCTCGCGGATCTCCCGTATCGCCTCATGCCTCAGGAAACGGTCCTTTTCGATCTCGCCCATGCCGCGCGTGTCGGGGAAAGGGAGCGCCCCGCCGGGCCCGCCGGTCGCGTTGTGAGGGTTGTTCCCCTCGTAGAATGTGTACCCGCTCATCGTCGTCAGGGGAACGAACGCGTGAAACACGAGGTAATTCCGGAGCGTCCAGGGAAGCAGTATCGCTCCCGTTATCGCCGCCATGACGATCGCCCTCCTGAGCGCCTTTCTCCTCGCGCAGAGCGACGAACGTTCCGGCGAGCGCCAGGAAGAAGAACACGATCAGCTCGGCCCGGCAGAGAATCCCGAGGCCGAAGAGGACTCCCGCCCACGCGAATTTCCTGTCGGCGAGGGCCAGCATGATGAGCGACAGAACGAAGATATAGAGCGTCTCGGTGAGCACCGCCCCGCTGTAATAGATGAAGAACGGATAGATCGCGCAGGCGGCCAGGGAGATTCTCGCCGCCGTCGCCGTGAACAGTCTCTTCGCGAGCAGATAGACGATGAGGCAGGTGCATGAGGATATGAGGGCCTGAACGATCCTCACGGCGAGCAGATTCTCTTTGCCGAAGAGAAAATAGACGAGAGAGAGAAACAGGCTGTAGACCGGCGGCCTCAGCGCCTTCGTTCCCTCGTCGACGATCAGGCCGTGCCCCGAAAGGAAATTCAAAGCGATTCCGCTCCACTGCGCGGAGTCGGGGAAGTAGAGCTCGTGGCGGTCCAAGGAGAATCCCCAGGCGAGGCGCAGGGCGAAGGCGGCTACCATCACCGCCGTGACGAATCGGCGCCTGCCTATAATTCCGGCGTTCATCACCACGGTAGTAGGGGAATTTCCGAGCCCTGTCAAGATTTTCGCGGCGGGATGGATTACCGGGGTCGCGGGCCGAAGCTCCCCAAAGTGCTTGCCAATCCCCGAAAAGGTATTACATTGACTCGCATGAAGCTGGCCTTGGTGGGAATATCGAATTCGGGTCGCACGACGCTTTTCAACAGCCTGACGGGCCGGGACGAGGCGACGGCCGGCTATTCCACGGCCGAGACCAAACCGAACGTGGCGATCATCAAGGTGCCCGACCGGCGCATCGACGAGCTCGTGAGGATCTTCAAGCCCAAGAAGAACACGCACGCGAGAATTCAGTACATGGATTACCTGGGGCTCACCAGGGGAGACGCCGCGCAGAACAGGAAGGTCATCGAATTCATCAGGGATTCGGACGCGCTCGTGTACGTTCTCCGCGGTTTCGACGACGACGCCGTGACGCATCCCCTGGGAGGCGTCGATCCGGTCCGCGACTTCGACACGCTCGAGACAGAACTGCTGATCTACGATCTCGACCTCGCCGAGAAAAGGCTGATCGGCATGGATGAGTCGGCCCGGAAAGGCCATCCGCCGAAGAAAGAGGAGCGCTCGGCGATCCTCAAATGCAAGGAAGCGCTGGAGAGGGAGATGCCGCTCCGCCATCTCGACTTCGACGAAACGGAGGAGAGGGCGCTGCGGCATCTCGAATTCATTTCGATACTGCCCGTGATGGCGGTCATCAACGTCGCCGAATCCGATCTCGCGAGCGCCA
Source organism: uncultured bacterium (assembly GCA_963747385.1). GTDB lineage: Bacteria > Krumholzibacteriota > Krumholzibacteriia > Krumholzibacteriales > Krumholzibacteriaceae > SSS58A. The sequence goes on from CAVVEY010000009.1 coordinate 132,736, forward strand.
GAAGCGCCTCGTGGCGGGACGCCATCAAGGACAGGATCGCCCGTTTCGCCACGAACCCCTTGACTCCGATCGTTCTCTCGGGGAAAATCGAAATGGAAATCGCCCGGCTTCCCGCCGAAGAAGCTGCGGACTTTCTGCAGGATCTCGGAATCGACGTCTCGGCGCGCGAACGAGTGATCAAGGAATCTTACGAGCTGCTCGGGCTGATCTCGTTCCTGACCGTCGGCGAGGACGAGGTCCGCGCCTGGACCGTCCGGAAGGGCGTCGAGGCTCAAGCGGCCGCCGGAAAGATCCATACGGATCTGGAGAGGGGCTTCATCCGCGCCGAGGTGATTTCCTGCGGCGATTTCCTCGATGCCGGGAGCCTCGCCGTCGCGCGCACGAAAGGGCTCTTGCGGCTCGAGGGCAAGACGTACGTGGTCCAGGACGGCGACATCATCGATTTCAGATTCAGCGTATGAGAACAATCACGACAGAACGAATCGTCTTCGCCGGTCTCGTCATCTTCCTGTTCGCCGCGCTCTTCCTCGTAGACGACTACGGGATGAACACCGACAGCCAGAAGAATTTTCGCGAAGGCGAAATGAATCTGGACTATATCCTGACGGGGCGCGTGGATCGGGACCTCCTCCAGTGGCAGATGCATGGAGCGCTTGTCTTTGTCGCCGCGGAGGCGTCGAAGCGCCTGTTTCACGACAGCCTCGGCCTGTATGACGCCACGGCGGCGCGGCATATCGTGCTGCCGTTCATGACCGCCGTTTTTCTGATCTGCCTTTTCTATTTCGTCAGGAGGCACTGGGGCGCACTTCACGGGCTCATGACCGTCGGGCTTCTCCTGACCTTCCCCTATTACTGGGGCCAGACGTTCAACAATCCGAAGGACGTGCCTCTCCTGATCTTCTTTTCGCTCTCCGTCATGTGCTTCGTCGAATGGACCGGCACGCGAGCCCTGAAATATTTCTATGGTTTCTTCGTTTTCCTGGGCTGCGCCATCGCGGTCAAAACCTACGCCTTCTTCGTTCTTCTCCTTCTGCTCTGCTGGATGCTCATTCGGCCGGGGCCCCGGGGTCGGGGAGAGCGGTTCCCGCGGCCGGGACCGATTCTCCATACGATCGCCGCTCTTTCCGCGACGATCGTCATCGTGCTCGCCTTCTACGCTCCCGCTTTCTGGGGCGTCGCCGGCAAGATGTCTTTTCTCGACACCTGGCATAAACACGTGAAAGAGATCACGTACGGGCGGAGCGGATCCTTCAGCTTGAATTCATTCGTGCAGGTATTTTTCAGGACGCCGCTGCTCGTATTGATCTTCGCTCTTGCCGGTCTGTTCACGGCGGTAAGAAAATGTCGCGCGGCGCCCCTGCATTCTCTTCTCATTCTCTGGCTGACGCTGCCCCTTGTCATCCCGTGCTTCCCCCGCACGCTGATCTATCATAACGGCATGAGACTGTTCATGGTTTTTCTCGTTCCTCTCTGCGTTCTGTCATCGATCGGAATCGGCGAGGCCGCCGGCTATCTCGCGGGAAGGCTGAAGAAGAGCGCGGGGACGCTCGCCCGGGCAATCGCGGCCGTGACGATAGGGGCGAGTCTGTGGGGCGTCGTGACGACCCATCCCTATCAAACGACCTTCTTCAACATCCTGGCCGGGGGATTGAAGGGGGCCCAGGAAAAGAGAATCGCCGATTCCTGGGATTACTGGCTGAATTCCTACCGGGAGGCGGAGCGATGGATCAATCGCTTCGGGGCTCCGCGCGCGAACGTCGTGGCTCTCTATTCTTCCGGTACTCCGCCCAACTTCCACACGGAGTTGATGAGGGATGCCATCGACAGGGCGGATCTCAGAATGATCCGTTTCCCGGCCGTCCCCGCCCGCGAGGGGAAAATCGCGATTCCCGGCAATACGTATGTGATTCTCGTTCCGTTCGATTATCTTCGCCCGAGCCGCCTGGCTCTGGAGCGATCCGGAGAATTCCGGAAAGCGCATACGATCTCGCGGCAGGGGGGCGAGATCTGTACGATCTACTATAAACCCGTTCAATCCCCGACGAATTGAAACGCCGCGGGATTTCCTTGTTTCGGCGGCGTCCGGTGTGGTAGGGTGAACCGGGGGACAAAACGCGGCCGGATCCCGGCTTCGACGGGTGATGAAACCTCTTTCGGAACAAATGAGATCGCGATCGGGAGCGAAACGCGGGCGCGGACGCGTTTTCGGCTCCATGATCGGAATTGCGGCGCTTCTCGCTGTCATATACTGGCTTGTTGAATCCTATGCGCACGCCCGCTTCACCGGCGCCCCCTTCGTCGACCATCTCTTCACGAAAGACCCGAGCCTGCTCGGTGAGCGGTTCGCGTTCCTGGCGATCATGATCGCCTTTGCCGGCTTTTACGCGAGCGTCGCCTGGAGGGAGCAGGTCAAGACGGATCGGGGCGCTCGAGAGGACGAGCTCAAACGCGACGCGATCATGGAGAACATCCAGGAAATGATCCTCCTGCATGATCTCGATCTCACCGCTCTCTGGGCGAACAGAGCTTCCGCGGATTCTCTCGGGCTTCAACCCGAGGAGATCGTCGGCCGGCGTTGCTACGAGCTGTGGCACGGACGGAGCGAGCCGTGCGTCGTGTGTCCCGTTCTCAGGGCGATGCAGACGGGCGTCCCGCAGGAGAACGACGTCTTCACGCCCGACGGCAGGGCGTTCTTCATCAGAGGCTATCCCGTGCGCGACGACGACGGGAAAATCGCCGGCGCAGTGGAGGTCACGCTCGATATCACCGCCCGCAAATACGCCGAGGAAGACCTCGCCCGGGAAAAGGAGCGTCTCGCCGTCATTCTCGCGTCCATCGGAGACGGCGTCGTCGTCACCGATACGAAAGGCGCGATCACCTTCGTCAACCGGGCGGCCGAGGCGCTCTCGGGATGGGTCGGCGCCGATGCGCTCGGCAAGAAGCTCGAGGACATATTCAAGCTCGTCGACGAGCGGACGAGAGCGCCGCGCAGGAATCCGCTGGACGAGATCTTGAGAACGGGTCTGTCCGTGAGCTTTCCCGCGAGCACCGTTCTGCTCTCGCGCGACGGCGCCGAGCGGCTCGTCGCCGATAGCGGCGCTCCGATAAAAAACTCGGAGGGAGAGATCACCGGGATGGTCCTCGTCTTTCGCGACGTCACCGAAAAGCGGCGTCTCGAGGAAGAGATCGTCAAGTCGCAGAAGCTCGAATCGCTCGGAGTTCTCGCCGGCGGCATCGCGCACGACTTCAACAATATCCTGACCGCCATCGTCGGCAACGCGTCGCTCGCCCGGCTGTCGATGAGCGCGCAGGACGCGTCGCACGCCGTCCTCGGCGACATCGAGAAAGCCGCGCTGCGGGCGCGCTTGCTCACGCAGCAGCTTCTCACGTTCTCGAGAGGCGGAGCGCCGATAAAGAAGATCACGCCGCTCAACGATATCATTCGGGATACCGTGAACTTCGCGCTGAGCGGGTCCAATATTTCGGGCCGTTTCGAGCTTTCCGGCGACCTCTGGCCGGTCGATGCCGACGGCGCGCAGATCAGCCATGCCATAAACAACGTCGTCATCAACGCGCGCGAGGCGATGTCCGAGGGCGGCACGATCACCGTTCGGACCGATAACGCCGACGTCGCGAGCGATACCACCCTGCCGCTTTCGCCGCGGCGGTACGTGAAGATAACGATACGGGATCAGGGCGTCGGCATTTCGCGCGAAGATATGCCGAGAATATTCGATCCATATTACACGACGAAGGAAGAGCAGCACAGCGGCCTCGGTCTCGCCGTCGCGTATTTCATCGTGAGGAAGCACGACGGGCACATCCTCGTCGACTCGGAGCCCGACGTCGCGACCGTCTTTTCCATCTATCTTCCGGCCGCGCGGGAAACGGAAGCGGAAGTTCATAAATCGGCCGAGCGGGCTCCCGTGTTCGAAGGCTACGGTAGAATCCTCGTGATGGACGACGAAGAGATCGTCCGGGGCGTCCTCGGCAGGATCCTCGAACAGTTCGGATACGAGCCCGCGTTCGCGCGGCACGGCGCGGAGGCCATCGAGAAATATCGCGACGCCATGGAATCGGGGAACGCGTTCGATGCCGTCATCATGGATCTGACCGTCACCGGCGGCATGGGCGGAAGAGAGGCGATCGAGCTCCTCCGGCTCGTCGATCCCCACGCGACCGCGATCGTTTCGAGCGGGTACAGCGACGATTTCGTGATGTCCGACTACCGGAAGTACGGATTCGACGGAGTCATCGCGAAGCCGTACCGGGCGGACGAGCTGAGCGAGGTGCTCGCGAAGGTCCTGAGCCGGAGAAGAGGCAAGCGGTGAACGTTTTTCCGCTGGGACCGCCTCGATCGAATAACTCGTTATAAATAAGCAAATTAGAAATTACGTTGAACGTCCGTTTTGCCGGGAAATCGACACAGGGGCGAAGGGATTACAACGAAGACCGGATCTTCTACCGGGCCGAGAACGGCTGCTTCATGGCCGCCGTGGCCGACGGGATGGGGGGATACTCGGGGGGGGAGGTGGCGAGCCAGATCGTCGCGGACATGTGCGAGCGGAAGTTCGAATCGTTCGCTTCCGCGCCGCAACCCGACGAGATCGAGAAGATGATACTCGATATCGTCGGCGAATCCCGCGAAGCGATCCGGGAAAAAGCGGAAGATAATCCGGAGCTGAAGAGCATGGGGACCACGCTGACGATAGCCGCGGGGTGCTCGGGAGAGTATGTCGTCGGCAACATAGGGGACAGCAGAACCTACCTGATATCGGGTTCGGGCATCACGCAACTGACAAAGGACAATTCCTTCGTACAGGAGTACAAGAATCGGTATTCCGAAGGAGAAGTGGAAGACGCCGTTCTCAGGAATATGAGCAACGCGCTGACGCGGTCGCTTTCCGGCGCCGATCATGAGGCGGATATCTATCCCGGCGGAAACCGCAGGTTCATCCTGGAGGAAGGGGCCGCTCTCCTCCTGTGCTCGGACGGTCTCATCATCGACAAGGTGGGAGACGTGAGCGCTCAGCTGCTGAAGCTGGCGCGAAGGGCGGGATCGCCGGCCAAGGCGGCAAACGCCCTGATCGACTGGGCCTACGTGAACGGATCCTCCGATAACATCTCCGTGATACTGGCTTTCGAGGGAGAGTGGGCGATCACGAAGGAACGCTCGCTCCTCGGCCTTTTTCGCCGGGCCGGGAAGAAAGAGAAGGGCTGACGTTCACCTCGATTGCGCTTCGAGCTCCAGAAGAAGCGGGGAGAATTCCTCCGTATCGGGAAAATTCGATCTGGCGCTCTTCGCGAGCGATCGCCGTTCGGCGCGATCGCCGAGGCCGGCGAGGCGATTCTTGATCTCGGCGGCGATCGTCAGAAGTTGTTTTCGCGCACGATCGTTGGAAGTATCCGCCTTGAGGGCCTTTGTGTACATCGCCGCTGCGTTATACCCGTCGTTCGACAGAAGCACGTTGTTCGCGTAGTAGACATCGCCGCATATTCCGAAGATGCTGCCCGCCTTTTCGGGAAGAGCCGCCGCCAACGATATCGCGAGATTGCTGAATTCCCTGGACTTGTTCTCCGCAAAGCTGTTTCTCATCGCCGTGTCGAGGGTCTCCTGGATGAGTTTCGCCGCGTGTCCTTCCGCCGGATACGTCCTGATGATGGTCGCGTAGACGGCCGAAGCGTTGTCTTCGCCGTCGCTCAAGAGACGACCTCCGTCGGCGAACTTCTTTCCCCGCTGATAGAGATTGTCCAGCTTCATGTCGGGGAAATACGCGACGGCTCTATCCATGAAACGGCGGTATGCCCGGAAATCTCCTTTCTTGAACTCCGCGTCGGCCTTCCGGATATGCCAGTTGTATACCTTCTGCATGCCGCGCTGCGCGAGCTTGTTTCCCGGGTCGATATCGCGGATCGTCTCGAGCGTCGCGAGGGCGCTCTCGATATTCCCCGCCTTGATCATTGCGTCGGCCTCCCGGTAGAGCTTCTTCACGCGTTCGACCGCGATTGCGTCGAGCTTCGCCGGATCGGCGGCGGGAGAGGGCAGGATTCCGGTGAAGTGTCTCCCCGGAGAGAAGAGGGAGACGACGTCGAAATCGCGCCGTTCGAGCACCCTGCCACAGGTGCGAGATCCCGAGGTAGGCCGCTCCGAGCACGACGATCAGGATCGCGAGCCTTCACGAAGCAGTCTCTTCGCCCGGCCAAGGCCCTTGCGCGGTTCCTTTTCGATTATCTCCTTCGTGCCGGAATCCGGTTCGCCGGCGGCCGGCTCCGGGGCGTCGCTCCCGCGGGCCTCCTTCTCGAATATCGCGCTCGCGCTTTCCGGCCTGTTCTCGGGGCTCTTATCCATGCACCAGAGGATGATCTTCTGAAGTCCCGCGCTCACGACGGGATTGATGTCGCGCGGGGGAGCGGGATCGTCCATCGCGATTTGCCGCAATACGGACAGGGTGTTTTCCCCCTTGAACGGCAGCTCTCCCGTCGCCATTTCGTACATGACGACCCCGAGGGAGTAGATGTCGCTCTTCGCGGTCGCAGTATCGCCGCGAGCCTGCTCGGGGCTCATATATGCCGGCGTTCCGAGAACGGAGCCGTCCAGCGTGAGGTTCTGCGTCAGGTCGGTGGCCTTGGCGATATCGAAATCCATCAGGACCGCGCCGCCGCCTTCCTTCATGAATATATTCGGGCTCTTGATATCCCTGTGGATGATGCCGTTCGTATGGGCGTAATCCAGAGCGTCGGCGATGGGTCCGATGATCTCCTTCGATCTCCGGTTCGGAAAACGGTCCGTGTTTCTCGATGCGCTCCCCGAGCGTCTCGCCCCGGAGGTATTCCATCGCGATGTAGTAGCAGCCCTGCTCGTCGCCGACGTCGAAAACGGGGATGATGTTGGGGTGTCTCAGGCGAGCGGCGTTCCGCGCCCCGTTGATGAACCGCTTCACGAACTCCGGATCGTGCGTGAATTCCTGATGAAGCACCTTGATGGCGACGTCGTTGTGCAGGGCCTTGTGCCGGGCCTTGTAAACGACCGCGACTCCGCCGTGGCCGATCTCTTCGATGATTTCGTACTTTTCGAGCTCGATCACGTTGATTCCCCCTGATAACGGTGGCGGTAATAGCGGGGTTCCCCGAGGGGCAGGATTTTACTCCTCCACCCTCCGTTTCACAAGCAGTTTTGGCCCGACACCGTCCGCGAGGCGCGCTCCGAGGTAGCGCCTTGACGGGGAATCGGGATTCCTATACAATAGGGCTTCTTGCGGAAGGGGATAATTCCTCAATGAAATGCGCAAAGTGCAATTTTCGAAATACGGCCGGAACCCGGTTCTGCGCCCAATGCGGAACGGGGCTCGACCTTTCCGACACTCCCACGGAGAATATCCGCTCGGCCATAAGAGAGATCGAGAGGGGCACATACCTTTTCGGGCGGTACGAGGTCATCGAGGAAATCGGGTCGGGCGGCATGGGTACCGTCTACAGGGTTTTCGATAAAACGATCAATGAAATGGTAGCCCTGAAGATCATCAGGCCCGAAATCGCAACGGACAAAACCGTTATCGATCGGTTCGGCCAGGAATTGAAGACCGCAAGGAAGATCTCCCATCGGCATGTGTGCCGGATGTTCGACATCGGCGAAGAGGCCGGGGTCCACTACATAACCATGGAATATATCACCGGCGAGGACCTAAGGAGCCTCATCAAGAGAATCGGGCAGTTGACCGTCGCGAAGACGATCGATATCGCCGAGGCAGATCTGCGAGGGGTTGGCCGAGGCCCATGCCATGGGTGTGGTCCATCGAGATCTCAAACCCCAGAATATCATGATCGACGGAGAGGGAAATGGCCAAGATCATGGATTTCGGGATCGCCCGGTTCGTCCGGACGAGGGGCTTGACGACGACGGGCACGATCATCGGAACGCCTGAGTACATGTCCCCGGAACAGGCAGAGGGAAGGGAAATCGATCAGCGATCCGATATCTATTCTCTGGGGATCCTGCTGTTCGAGGCATTGACGGGGCAGGTGCCCTTCGAGGGGGGAACGCCCCTCAGTGTCGCCCTCAAGCATAAGATTGGAGCCTCCGCCCGATCCACGGAAGCTCAATGTCCAGATCCCGGGGGATCTCGGCAATCTGATTCTGAAATGCCTGGAGAAGGAACAGGAGCAGAGGTATCAAACGGTCACCGAGATCATTTCGGATCTGGTCATGATCGAGACGAGGGATTCCGACACGTCAGAAAGTCGGCGCCGATGAAGAAGCCGCGCGAATCGAGCGATCGCACGGGTCCGATATGAAGAAGGTCTTTGTCCCGGCGGGCGCGATCCTGGCTCTGGCCGTTCTGGCGTTCGGGATATGGTTCTTCTGGCTCGAGAGCCGAAACCGCCCGACCCCGTCGTCTCCGAGCCTGAGATTCGCTTGAATGAAGCGATCCCGTGAAGCCGGAAGGTATTCGCCGAGCCCGGCGAGACAAGACGCGGGGAGCTCTGCGCCGAAAAGCGGACAGCTTGGCGATCAAACAGAGGATCTGCCGTTGATCAGGTCAAGCCAGACGAGGGAAACCGGATTGAAGATAGATATTCAAAATGGCTTGATGTCAGCCATCAAGGCATACGACAAGGGGAACTTTCAGGAATGCCTCAAGCAGAGTCAGGATGTTCTGAAAATCGATCCCGAGAACGAGGAAGCCGAAGAAATACGCGAATCTGGCAAGGAGAAATTGGTGGAAGCGGAGATCAGCTCTCTGATCGATCAATATGTCCAGTCCCTCAAGATTAATGCGGTCGATTTCTATAAGATGCACTGCGCGCCGCAGCTTTATGAAGAGATCAGGCAAGGACGTTGAGCAACTCTCGATTGTATATGAAAATTTCAAACCCTCCGACTCAAACAGGAATGTCCGATTGACGGGTAAGGATCAGGTGGAGGTGACGTTTTCCCAGCGTCTCATGGGGACACGCAAAGGAACCGCGGTCGAGCAGGATGTATGGACCGGGACGATGCTATGGAATTTGGAGAAACAGCAGGGCAAGTGGCGGATTACCAAGATCGTTTTTCAACCCTTGAAATAGTGTGGATGAAGGGATTTAACCAGGGGAGAAGAAGATGAACAGACAGGTCTGGAATGGTTTGCTCCTCAGTTTCGTTCTTCTTTATCTATGGACGTCGTCCGCCTCCGCTCAAACCGGTCCTCAGGAAGATAGCGGTTGGAGTCCCGGGGGCAAGCATCCATGCAAGGGCGGATGCCGCAAGCGAGGTCATAGAGAAGCCTTCGGTGGGCACTGTCTATGAAGTTGTCAGGAAGGCTGGAGAATGGTACGAGATCAAGGTTCCTTCCAGTCTCGGCATGACCATAACGGGCTTTATTCACGTGAAGTTCCTCGCGAAGCCGGCGGGAGAGGAGCAAGAAGAGGAGGCTCCGGCGTCCACGGGAGCGGCGCGGACGCAGGCCCCCCGGGGGAAACGCGCCCACATCAGTCTCGGAGTGCTCTATCAGCGCCAGAAGGGATATGACTACGTGTTCAGCTATCCCTGGATGAGTACGTCCTTCGGGATTTACGACGCCGTGGACGGTTATAGCGCGTTCGGCTTTCAGGCGGGCGCCGGATACTTCATCACGAACAGCGTCCAGATGGATTGCGGCTTCAGCTATTCGTCGGCATCCCCGGAAGGCATCTATGGAGTGGATTTTCCCATCGACGATTTCCGCAACGAACACGGGGAGGCTCCGGTCGATCACAAGTTCAGCGAGATGATCATCAGTCTCGGCCTGAATTATCACTTGCTTCAAGAAGGTCAGGCGCGTCCCTATATCGGGGCCGGCGCGAGCTATATCAGCAGCAAAATGGAGTTCATAAAGGACTTCACGGTCGATTCCGTGGACCCGGTCGTCGTGCTCTCCGATCCCGTCCTCGCCGAAGAAACCGCCAGCACCTTCGGATTCTACGGCAAGGCCGGATTGGACTTTATCGTCTCGGAGTCCGTCGCCATATTCGGCGAAGGACGATATGCGATCGGCCTAAAAGAAAAGGTGCCCCAGCCTTTTCTGAGCGAAAGTGAAGTATTCAAGGATGAAGTCGTGGAGGTCGACCTCGGCGGATTCTCGGCGGCGCTCGGAGTCAAGATTCGGTTTTAGGGGAACAGGAAATTCTCGGAGAATCTCTCCGCGCTGCGGTGGATCACCGAGCCTGTTTTTCGACCTTTGGAACAGGCGGCTTCCCCTATTCGGTTTCTGAAGTCTCGGTCAGGGAGATCCAGGTTTTGGTTTTCAAGAAACGCTTGATCTCCGCGTTGCGCTCTTTGTCTTCCATCTCCAGAAACGCCTGCTCGTTCAGCATCCGATCTTCCTCGTTTTCTTCGAGCGCGAGGAGTTTGCGCAGCAGGAGATAGGCTTCGTCGCAAACGCGGCGCGGAACGGGGCTCTCTTCTTTGAACGAGAAAGGTGAGCCGACGGCCACGGGCCGGGTATCGGTCAGCATCTTCTCCAGCGCCGTGACGATCCGCCCGCGGCTCTCGAGATGCAGCCTGACCGCCGTCTGCATGTCCCACACGTAGTCCTCCGGGATATCGACGGCCGCGGAGTCGAGAAGCGGCGACAGCGCGAGGTTTCCCAGAGACAAAAGAAGAGCCGAGGCAGTAGCTCGAATACCCTCGTCTTCCGAATGGGCCAAGCCGACCGCCTCGCGAGGATCCCTATAGGATTTCTCCAGAATGCTCGTCGTCATGGAGTCGAGCGCCTTGACGTCATCCACTCTTGTTTCGGCAATTTGCTCTCCGAGTCGTTTGTAAACCATCTTTTCGCCTCCTGAATCCCTGTTTGCGCAACCGGCGCAGGAAAAAGTAAACAGCGCGATTATGCCCAATATTCTCATTCTCATCAGCTGCCTGCCGGGTCCGATTTCATGCCGGCGACGTTTCGACACATACCTCAGAAGATAAGAAAACCCGCTCTCTGCGCCGTGAGTTCGCGATTGGCCCTTCGCTTGGCCCACTCCAGGCTTTCCCACCAGGGCCGATGGTTATTCTGATTCGGATACTTGAACCAGTACTTGGGGAATACCGCCGAAATCCGGGAGTCGGACGGTGCCGTGGTGAAGTACGCATATCGGTCGGTCGGAGGGTCGGGCCTGACCCAGCCTTTATAGTAGGGTTTCCGCACAATTTTCCAATTATGAATCTTCGTGCTGCAGCCGAAATGGCAGAAGCATTTGCACCGCAGGTCGGTAGCGTCGAGATCATACGGCTGGTTGACGGTATTCGTCCAGCCCGCCTGGAGAAGGATGTGCTCCTGTCGCTCTCGGGTCAATCCCCAGTAACGGTGAGTCGGAGACTGGTGAGACGCGGCCACGAACGAACGCACCTTTTCCGGCAAGGTGACCGCTTGAAGCGCCCCGCGCGCGTGGGGGTGGCGCTCCGCGGCAGGCGGCCTCGGGTCTTCGGCCTTCACCGGCCGGCACGTATATTGGTGATGCTTGAGGTCGGAAAGGCCGACGGGAATGAAGGGATACCCCATGCGGAACAGACCGTTGTCCTGATTCGTTCCGTCCTCCCACTGGTTTCCATGCTTCGTCGCCTCGCCGGTATAAACATCGAAACAGGGGCCGCGCCCCCAGCGGGCATGCCCGTTGTATATCACGCAGAGGCCCTCGGTCTCCAGAGCCGTCCTGAACTCCTGTTTGGTGTGAACGATGCGGATGCGGTAGTTCACCTTCTGAGGATCGCTCGTGTAGTGCGATTCGGTATCGGAGTCGACGATATAGAGAGCGCCCAGCGCCGCGCTCAATTCGTCGTGCAGGGCGGATTCGCGATTGCTCTGGAGTTGCCTGCCGATCTTGTGCATGGCCGCCTGGCTCGGGTTTTCCGGCGGATGCGTTCCGTACTCCTTGTGAATCTCGTCCGCGATCTGCCGATACCGCTCCGGCGAAGGACCGGCTACCAGCTCGTCACCCCAACGCTTATTCCGTGCGGATCGGGCCCGCAGGTCGCTCGAGTGAAACTCGTTGCCCTCGGCGACGACGATCTCGCGGTCTTCGTATGCGTGGACCAGCGTCGCCGTGCCGCCGGTTTTTACTGTTGTTCCTTCTTTAGTCATCGAGTCTGTAAACTCCAATAGCTACGTGAGCAAATCGAGACCTTTGACGTTCGGGAAGTGGACGCGGCATGGGCCGGGCGGCAGATCCTCCAGCTTGACGTGGCCGTCCGCGTCAAGGTCGCCCTCGCGGGTCGCGCCGTCGGGCATGGTCAGGACATAGTGCTCGTTGGCCATCGGCGAGCCGTCGCGATCGAGCAGTTTCACCTCCAGCCAGTCCTTGAACAGCAGCAATTCCGATTCCTGCTTCTTCCCGAATTCGTTCCCCTCCACTTTCGCGGTGAAAAAGTACTCGGGCGGATTGTAGCTCTTGCCGTATTTCTTGAGCTCCTCGTCGGTCGGGATCTCGTCGGTGTCTTCGAAATACTCGTATTTCCAGTCGAGCGAGATCTTCTGGTCCTTGGTCGCGGCCACGAGCTCGACGATCTTGTCGTGAACGCCGTCTGTATCGTGCTCGTAGATCGTGAGCGTGACGCCGGTGCCGTCGCGAACGCCTCGCGCGTCGGCCGAGAGCGTGACGACCTCTCCCCGACGAGCCTCTTTGACGCTCCACTTCATATTTGCGACGACGATCGGGGGGGCGACCGGAACCGGATCGGCCTTTCCCTTCAGTCCGCACTTGGGCAGGTCAACCTCGAAATACGCCCAGTCCCCCTCCTTGACCGAATCCGGAATCTCGAGTGCGCCGGCGAAGGAGTTGCCGTTCACGACTCCCTTGACCTTGCCGAGCGACTTTCCGTCCTTCGTCTTCCCGGTAACCTCGATCGGCGCGCCGTTGCCGACGAACGCGGTCTTCACCTCGAATGCCGCGGTCAGGCCGATGTACGCAACGCCCGATTTCCACCCGGCGTAGAGGAGCTCCGATTCGAGCTTCACCTTGTGCGCGGTGTCCGTGGCCTTGTTGAACGTGAGCGCCATACTGCCTTCCGTCCGTTATTCCTTATCCTGAGGCGCGAAGCTCTCGAGAATCCGATCCATCTCGACGCCGATCGTCTTGAGCGTCTTTTTCGAGAAGGCGCCCGAGAAGGTGTAGCCAGCCCCGCCGGCGAGCAGATAGACGTTTCGCACGAAGCGGGCGTCGCTTCCCGCCGGGATCCATTTATACACGCATTCGTACGCCGGTATGCCGCTCGCGAGCTCTTTCGGCTCCTCCTTGAGGATTTCCGCGCCCTGGAGCGTCGATATGACCGTGTCGATCCGCGGACGCGCGAACTCTTCGACGGAAGCGGCGTCGGTCGATCGATCGATCACGAGCGTGATCCTGTGCTGCACGCCGCTGTCGTCAGGCCCCTTGTAGGTATGGATAGTCTCGTCTTCCCAGCCGCCGGGAAGCTCGAGCGTGAATTGCGTCTTTGGTTGACCCATGGCGATCTCTCTCCCGCGCTATTCTATCACGACGATCGATTTCCCGGATGCGACCAGAACGCGACCCGCCGGATCGAGCACGGGCGGCGTCAGGAAGCTCTCGCCGTCCTTGTCTTCATACGACCAGACGGCGCGGCCGCTTTCGTCGAGGCATATGACCCGCGCGCCGTCGGCCACGACGAGCCGGAGGTCCTGGAATGCCGTTGCCCGCGCGTCGGGCGAAGATATCGGATACTCCCACAGCCGCTTCCCCTCCTGAAACGCGGTAACGTTTCCGGACGCGACCAGATAGACGACGCCGTCGGCGTTGATGACGGGCGGCTGAAGCAGCTCGGACGCCGGCGCCGGGATCTCCCACTTCGTTTCGCCGGCGGGCGTGCAAACGCGCAATAGACTTCTGGCTCCGGCGGTGCCCACCAGGTAGAGGAGCCCGTCCGGGCCGATGCTGCATGAGGACGGCTCGAAGGGCTTGATATCGATATCCTTCCGCGCGCCCTGCCGGTCGATGACCGTCACGGTGCCCCCGAGGGCCACGACCGCCGTGCCGGATCCATCGATCGGAGGCATGACGGCCATTCCCTCAATCTCGTAGCTCCAGCGCCGAGCCGTGCCCCGGTAAAGCTTTTCATAAATCTCGAAGCTTGGTGTCGCGACTCGCGGGTTCCCCAGGCTTTGCACGCCGGCGATGAACGTCTCCGGACCCGCGAAGAACGCAGACAGGACGCTGTACTGGCCGAGACCCGGCACGAAGAAGTCCTCGGCCTCCTTGTTGTAATGTTCGAAATCCTGACGGATAAGCTGGTAGCCGACGACGAAATAGAACTGCGTGCCGGGGCCGAGAGCGATGAAGCTGTTATTCGATTTGTTGCGGAACCCGAGCGGCTTTCGATCTGACAAACTGATCGCGAAGAATACGTCGCCGGCGTCGAGGATGGCGCGCCTGTCATCCAGCGCGTAGAGATTCTTCGGGCCGCCCGGCAGACCCGCGGGATCGAAGGCCGTTTTCCAGGCCAATCGTCCCGCCGCCTTCACGGGCGCGTCCACGCAAGAGTTCAGCTGCGGATTCGCATAGGGCTGTTCGTAACGAGTGGTCATAGTATGTTTCGCCTCTTTCACCAGAGCGGTATCGGCCGTCGTTCGGTAGTGCGACGTCCGGTCGCGTCCGTTGCCGCTGCGGCACGAGGTCGCGAGCAGCAGCATCGCCGCGATTATCAACTGTCTCTTTATGCCGTATTCAAATGTCATTCGTTCATTCCTTCACCGCAAAGGCGATTCCGCCGCCCCTTTTGCCCGCCACCCAGCTGGCCAGAAACCCCAAATCGTTGGCGGAGACGACGGTACGCGCCACCTTGTTGCCGGAGGTATTCGTCGTGACCGGCGAGAGACCGAGCACGTAACGAAATATGCTGATCTCGTTCTGGAGCTGGTCGACGCCGAACTCGTCGGAGTCGAAACCGTCGGCGTTGAAATCCGCGGTATAGCGTGCCGCGCCCGTATTGTTCGCCTTCACGGTAATCTCGAAATGGTCGCTGGGCGTCGCTCCCTCGAAATAGTAGTGGGGAACGAAGTAAATGTAAATCTTCTTGAAGAGCGGGTCCGTGCCCGATTCCATATAGAACCGTCCGCTCATCGCGAGTGCGATACGGTTCTGAAACTGGCGGAGATAGTCGAGCTTCGCCGCGTCGTTCGCCCATGTCGCGCCGTCGTGATTGTCGAAAAACCATTGCAGCTTGTGTCGGACGACGAGGATTCCGTCGAAATTCGATTTGCCGAAGATCATGCGATCGGTCGATTCGTCGGCGCCGCACTTGTACAGGAACAGGTCGAATTTCCCGTGATCGCCGTTCGCGACGTTCAGCCCGTCGTACGCGGACTTGTAGAAATCTTTGTGCGCCTCGGGGAGCGTAAACGTGCGTGCCTTCCCCTTGGTGGTGACTATGTGAAACTCCATGTTGGCGGTAAACGCCTTGATCTCCGCCGTTTCGTTCAGCCAGCGGCAGAAATACCAGAAGCTGCGCAGGCGCGGCACGTAGTTCGTGACCATCATCGAGGCGTTGTCGCACGAGTACGGCATCCCGTTGTACCACTGATCCTTCTTGAAGGTGGGGAGCGTGGGGCTCCAGCTCTTGTCTTCTTCCAGCGATTCGAGGTACTCGTCATGGAGGCCCGTCGCGTGTCCCAGCTCATGCGCCATCGTGTATGATTTGTACGCGTCGCCGTCCTCGGAATAGCTCCCGCTCGCGGCATTCGGCTCGTGGTTCCCCGCGATGAAGTTGCCCACGTCCAGACCCATGTCGGCCCGCGGATGCGTGACCGGATCGTCCGGGCGCACGTTGACGGTGCATTTGAAAGGGTCCTCGGTGCGGCCCTCGAAGAAATAGATCGGTCGAACCTCGATCTTTTTGGCGGCGGGATCGGTTTTCGGTGTGAACCGATATTGCTTGCGATCCCAGCGAGTCTTGGACCAATTGACGCCGGTCTTCATGAAATTCTCGATGTCGGCGTCGGTGGCGGCGCCCTGCTTCACGAATTTGCACGACCAGTGGACCAGGAGGCAGGGGGAGTCCTTTCCCGCGCCGTCGAGGCAGTCCCTGAAGTAATGCAGCTCGAAGTTGCCGGCGAGCGCGACGACCGGCGCCCGCTGCGCCGCCCCGAAATGCACGTCGGCGTCGTTCAGCACCGCTGCGCGCGCGCCGATAACGTCGCCGGTAGTCGTGCGCTTCCCGGCGATATCGTAGAACTTGCCGTTGAGCGCGATCACGCGCGGCCGCGAGCCGGTCACGAGCGGCGTCATGAAGTTGTGCGTGAGCTTCTCCTTGTTCCAGAACGGCCGGTTCGTATCGGGATTCATCATCTCCATCGCGATATTGAAGACCGTGAACCGGTCGTCCGGGTTCCATACCAGGGGCGCCCGGTTGGTGCCGGTGAGCACCGCCGAGTCGAGGTCGATCACGAGCGGCTCCGTCGTCGTCGTCTTGTTCTTGACGAGATCCTCGAATTTCCCCCAGGTCGCCGCCTTCTTGACGATCCAGTTCTTCGATTCCCAATGGGACGGCAGGCGATAGAACTTCAGCCGCTCGAGAAACGGCTGATCCTTGAGCGGCGATCCCAGCTCCGTTTCGATCTCGGCGAGTCTTCGAATCTTCGGCGGCGCGGACGTGTCCTTGCTGTGAATCCACGTTTCGGGGGCCGCGAAAGAGAACTGCAGGTTCGTGCGAGGCTTGTCCTCCAGCTTGATCATGTACATTCCGTTTGCATGCGTGATCGCGGCGGCGACCGCGGTGCCGCTGCCCTCGACGACTTTGATGTTCAGTCCCTCCGGCACCTCCTTGACTGCTCCGTAGACGTGATCGTAGTACTGGAGTTTCAGATGGAAAACGGTCTTGTTGAGGTCGTTCGGATCGATATAGACCGGGATGTAATGAAGCGTGTGCCAGAGCGGACACTCCTCGGCCTTATGCACCGTCTTGACGCGCGCGGGGCAGTTCATGACCGGCATTTCGTCCTTGTCGAAGAACAGAAGGACTACGCGGCGGTTCGTCTGCGACTGGTAGCTCTTCTTTTCGGCGCTGTCGATGGGGAAGGATTCCCCGCAGCCGACCGTCTTGCGCCGGGCGTCGGCGGTCTGGAACAGGGACGGGAAGAGCGTCATGAACGCCTGTTTCACCACGGACGGCAGCTCGTTCGGCTCTATATAATCCAGCATCGGCCGATAGCGCGTGTTCAGCTGGCTGAGATCGCACTTCAGCGCCGCGGCGAGCTCGCAGTTGTAGACGTCGAACGCCGCTTTCCATGCCTCGAGCGGCCATTCGTGGTTGGGGTGCTTGTCGACGATCGTGGCGAGATTATCGGGAAGAGGAGTCGCTTCCGAGGGCGCTTTTCCGGCCGCCACCCATTTGTTGTAGTCGGTTCGAAAGGCGTCGACGGCCGTGCGGGTCGGCTCCGCCCATTTGTCGTCGATCTTGACCGGATCGCAGGTCCAGCCCCAGCGCTTGTTCTCGAAGAGAAACTTCATGATCTGCTGATAGTCTTCGATCCGATGGCGCTTGCGGCTGACCTCGGCCCACGCGTCGCGATTTCCCTCGAGGAGGTGAAGGACGTTGTTCGCCCGCTGCTGCGAGAGCTCGAAGTTCATGGCGGGCTCGCCGGAGGTGTCCGTGTGTCCGGCGATCAGCATGCGCTTGCGGGGATCGAACTCGAACTGCTTGAATGCGACCGCCAGCGCCTGTATCCCCGAAATCTTGTCCTGGGAAGGCTGCGGGGCGCCCTGGGATGACGAGGCGCCTTTCGGGCGCTCCGGCATCATGACCGCGCTGTTGAGATGAAAAAGCACATCCTCCATCTCGAGGATGTGCATGTTGACCTTCTTGAGGACGAGCTCCACCAGTCCGCCGGTGCGGGTCGTCGATCCCATCGCGAGATCTCGAAGCAGGGTATCTTTTGCGCCGCCAGCCATAGACAAACCGGGCCGAGGAAACCGGCCCCCCGTTACTTCACGTCAATGGACACCCGGACGTTGCCGGGCGGAATCTTTTCGACTTTGGCGTAGCCGCTGCCGTCGAGCTGTCCGTCCCGGATCTCGCCGTTCGACAGGTAGAGACGGAATTTCTTGTTGGCCAGGGGATTGCCCTGGTCGTCCTTGAGCTTGAGCTCGAGGAAATCCTCGAACCTCAGCAGGCCGGATCGGCTCAAGAGCCCGGCGCTCTTGACGAGGAAATAGAAGGCCGGCGCCGAATAGCGCGGCGTCTGCTCTTTGTCTGTCTGTATCTTGATATATTTCTCGTCGGCCCGGAACTCCCACTCGACTTCGATTGCGTCGGTATCGACCGTGGTCTCCAGCGTTTCGAGAAGTCGGTCGGCGTAATTGGAGTCGCGGACGAATATTTCGAACGCCGCCTTCTCGCCGGACGGTATCCCGGATGACTTGGCGGCGAGCTTGATCTTGTCGCCGACCTTGGCGGCGCTCTTCGACCATTTGGCGCCGTATATCGCCTGCAGCGTGATGTCGAAATTCCCCTGCTTGACGCCGGTTTTGCGCATTTGGCCGGCTACGGCCCCCCTGGTCACGGCGCCGTCGGGAGCTTTTAGCTCGTAGCCGACCCCGCCGATCGGGAATCCGCCCTTGTCGACGAAGGTGACGTCGAGATAATGCCCTTCATCAACAGCCGCCTCCGTGCCCTTACCCGCCGCCTTTTTGGCCGTACCCCCGCCGCCGGCGCCGCCGCCTCCTCCGGCGCCGTCGCCGATCAGGACGGTCGGGCACCCCATGGCGATGGAGTCGGGCGGTCCCGAGCACACGCACATATCCCCCTGGCGGGCTGCCGGCATGCCGCCGATCATAACGGTCGTGCTTCCCATCTGGATTGGTCCGCCGACGTGCGGTGGAGGGACGGGAGCCGGATTCACCATCGGGCAGACGTGCATATCGCCGACCCGCGCGGCCGGCATGCCGCCGATCATGACGGTCGGCGCTCCGGGGCCGGTGATAGTGCCGCCATGCATCGTCGTATCGCCTACTCGAGCTGCCGGCTGCCCCATAGGTTCCTCATTCTCATTTGGTTACAGTTCGATCGCTCCCTCACTGATATCACCAGCCGCAACGCCTGTCAAAGAAAAAACAGGGAACGCCGCGGCGGGGCCAAAAGCGATATTACCGCTTGACTTGTCATAAGATGAAATCTAGAGTCTGCTCGTAGCGGAACGGCAGAAAACACTTTCGGTAAAGAAAAAAGGCCTTCAGCCTTGGAGGAGTAGTTCCGTCAAATGGACATTTCCAGTTATTCCCATGATTCCCGTACGGTTATAAAGAATGCGCAGGAGATCGCGGCCGCCTTCAAGCATGCCGAGATAGACGTCGAGCACCTGCTCATGGCGGTCGTCCGACACGAGTCGAGCGAAGTCGAATCGATCCTCAACCAGCTCGGAAAGCCCGCCTCCTTCGTCGAGTCGATCCTCGACATTTACCTTAAGGACCAGAGCGCCAAATCGACCGGCAGGGAGAAAGCGCCGGTGTCGCCGGCGGTCCAGACCGTGCTGGCGAACGCCCTCGACGAAAAGGCCAAGCTCTACGATCCGCTTGTGGAGCCGGAGCATATCCTCATAGCGATATTCGATCCCCGGACCGCCCTTTCGGGCTACGTGCGCGACAAGGTCGAATTCACGAAGGAAGACATCTACCGCGCCATCGCGGAGATCAAGGCGGTCGAGGAGATCGCGGCGCCATCGAAGGGCGGCAAGCGGCAGGGGGGTGCCGCATCATCGGACGGGGCGCCGGCGGATATCGCGGGGACGCTGAAATACACGACGGACATGACCAACCAGGCCGCGGCGGGGAGCTTCGATCCGATGATCGGCCGCGCCGACGAGCTCCAGCAGACGATACAGATTCTTCTCAGGCGGCGGAAGAACTCTCCCATCCTCGTGGGAGGCGCAGGAGTCGGAAAATCGGCGATCGTCGAAGGGTTCGCTCAGGCCGTGATCGACAAGCGCGTACCCAAGTCACTGCAGGACGTGAGGGTCCTCGAGGTCGACATGGGGGCGCTCATCGCCGGGGCGAAGTACAAGGGAGAGTTCGAGGAGCGTTTCAAGGCCCTCATCGGAGAGGTCATCAGGGGCGCCGGCAAGGTCATTCTGTTCATCGACGAGATCCATACGATCTGCGGTTCGGGCTCCGGCGGGGGCATGGACGCGGCGAATCTCCTCAAGCCCGCCCTTGCCCGCGGGCAGATGCGGCTCATCGGAGCGACGACCGAAGAGGAATACACGAAATACCTCGAGAAGGACAAGGCTCTCGTCCGGCGCTTCGAGAAGGTCAAGGTGGGCCAGCCTCACTTCGACGAAGCCGTCCAGATCGTATGGGAGTGGAGAGCAAGTACGCCGAGCATCACAAGGTCACCTTCACCCCGGAGGCCCGGGTGGCGTCGGTGAAGCTCGCGCAAAGATATCTTTCGGACAGGAACCTGCCCGATATCGCCCTCGACGTGATCGACGAGGCCGCATCCGAGTTCGCCGTGAAAAAGGAGCTGGCCGGCGAGAAGATAGCTTCCCTCGGACCGCTCTTCGACACGGTCGAGAAGCTGGTCGCCGGCGCGAAGCGCGAAGGTCTCGAGGAGGCGTACAACGCGCTGATCAAGGACGTGGATACCCTGCAGAAGTACTGGGGGCACAGGCTCGACAGGGAAAAGGAGACCGGGCTCCCCTACGACAGGGTGAAGCCGGAGAACATCCCCGGCATAATCGCCGAGAAGAAGAAGCTCTTCGCCGATCTCGCGAAGGTCGTGGAGAGCCTCGAGCCGGTGATCTTCGAAAGCGATATCGGCGCGGTCATAGCCCGCAGAACCGGCATTCCCGTGTCCAAGATGATGACGGCGGAAAAGGACAGACTCGTCAAGATGGAGGAGTACCTGTCGAAGAAGATCATCGGCCAGAAAGCCGCCATCACCGCCGTGTGCAACGCCATACGGAAATCGCGCGCCGGGCTGAAGCTGCCCTATCGCCCGGTCGGTTCGTTCCTGTTTCTCGGCCCCACGGGCACCGGGAAGACCTATCTTCCGAAGCTGCTCGCGGAGTTCCTCTTCGACGACAAGAACGCCATGGTCAGAATGGATATGTCCGAGTTCATGGAGACCCATTCGGTGGCGAAGATGATCGGCGCGCCTCCCGGCTACGTCGGATACGAGGCGGGAGGGCTCCTTACCGAGGCGGTGCGAAAGAAGCCGTTCTCGATAGTCCTGTTCGACGAGGTGGAAAAGGCGCATCCGGACGTTTTCAACGTTCTTCTGCAGCTTCTCGACGACGGCAGGCTCACCGACGGGCAGGGCCGCACGGTCGATTTCTCGAATACGATAGTTGTATTGACCTCCAATTATGCCGCTGATAAGATACTGGCCGCGGATCGTGAAGGCAGGGAACCGGATATGGACGAGATCCGGGGATTCCTTTTCGGCAAATTCAGGCCGGAGCTTCTCAATCGGCTGAGCGAGATTATCGTGTTCCGTCCGTTCTCGCAGGAGCAGATAGAGAATATCGCGGGGCTGGAATTCAAGGGGCTCTGCGCTCTTCTCGAGGAGCAGAATATCAAGGCGACGCTATCCGACGAGGCCCGAAAGAAGCTGGCCAGGGAGGGATACACGGTCGAACTGGGCGCGAGACCGATCCAGAGGATCATCGAGAAAGAGATTATCAACAAACTGTCGGTGGAGATCATCACCGGCGGCGTCAAGCCGGGGGACGAAGTCCGGATCGACGTCAAGGATGATGATTATTCTTTTACCGTTGTCGGAAGTGACTGAAGGATTCATTTAACAAGGAGGATTTGATGGCGAAATTCATACTCGGGGCGACCGAGCGAGTCAAGAAGGACGACTCGATCCCGGTGGAGCTCCTGCCGTCGAACAAGCTTATCTACGTCGCCAAGCTCAATAGCGATGAAGAAGCGGCTCCGGACCCGGTGCGCTGCAACAATCTGAAAGAGGTCTTCGAGAAATTCCGTCCTTCGTTCCGGTGCGAGATGGAATCGCCCGACGGCCAGTCGGTCGATTCCGAATTCCAGATCAAGGCGATGAAGGATTTCACGCCGAAGGAGCTGATCGAGAACAACGACCAGCTGTCGACGGCATATTACAGCAAGGAGATCCTCGCCGATCTCGACAAGCAGCTCAAGAAGAACAACCCGCTCAAGAAGACCATTTCTGACAAGGAGAAGAAGGAAGCTCTTCTCAAAGCGGCGAAGTATTATATCGACCTCCTGTCGGAGTAAGGAAACGAGGTGAGACGATGAGCGACGAAGAACGGGAAATGAAGCCCCAGGAAAACAAGCCCGCGGAGGCCGCAGCCGCGGCGGGCGAGCGGCTTTCGGACGACGAGTTCGCCGAGCTGCTCAGCGAGAAGTTCGGGAAGTTCGAAGAGCTCGCGAAATTGCTTCCTTCGTTCAAGACCGCCGACGGCGATCTCGTCAGGGGCGTCGAATGGCTCGATCCGAAGAAGGATTTCCAGAGAAAGGAATTCCTGACGAAGCAGGACTTCGCCAAGCAGAGAAAGCTCCTTGCCGAGAGACTCAGGCTCTGGGTCGAGGCGCTGTCGAGCTCGGACGATCCCGACGCCATGCGGAAGACCATCAACGACAAGATGACGAAGCTGGAGGCGAATCTCGAAAAGAACATGAAGCGGGTCCTCCAGGCCGGCCGGGAGACCGAGACGACCTATCGCGCGATCGACAAGTTCTTCGCGAACGCGCAGCATGGAGCCCGACGAAAAGGTCAACGCGTGGTTCGCCAATATCAGCGCCGACGAGCTGATGAACCCCAACGACAAGGAAAAATTCGAGAAGCTGGGGAAAGCGATCTCCGATCTGTATCGCGAATGGTCGGTCAAGGAATGCTTCTCGATGGCGGTCGTGCCGGGATGGCTCGGTTCGGTCGAGAACATCGACACGGTCGCCCGCCAGCTCGGCCTCGCGAACAAGATGCACGTCATCACCGACCTTCCGAACTTCGAGAAGTTCGAGGAAGTCATGGATATGCTCGAGGATCCCGCGTACGCGGGTCTGGCCGGGATCGACGACTACAAGCAGTATGTGTCGGTTTTCGCGAACTGGGTCATGGCGCGCGAGGCCAACCAGTACGAGGACGAGGCCATGTGGATAGCTCCCTCCTCGGTCGTGGCCGGCAAGATGTACCAGGGCGACTCGACCATCGGCATGCAGCAGCCGTCCGCCGGGTTCAAGTACGGCAAGATCGCCGAATCGAAGTACCTCAGGTTCAGGGCCAACCAGCCGGACGCCAGCAAGATCAACGAGAAGGGCGTCAATACGATGGTCAACTTCGAGGGAGCCGTCGTCGCGATGGGTTCTTCGACCCTTTCGACGAAGGAGACGTTCAATGTCTATTCGATCCGGCGAACGTACGATTACGTCTACAAGACGCTGCGCAATTACCTCAACAAGCAGACCTTCTCGGTGATCGACCAGAAGTTCATAGACGCCCTGCGGCGCGATATCGACAAGTTCATGAAAGCGATTTCGGGCGGCGACAATATCCTCGAGGATTACAAGGTGGAGATATTCGCCGACGAGGAGATGCGCAAGAGACAGGAGGTCGATATCAAGATAGCGCTCAATCCCAAGTATCCCGCCAGGACGTTCAACATCGAGTTCACGGCCTGGAACGAGGACAACCAGACGAATGTGAAGGATAAATGAACGCGTAGCCGCGCCTAAGGCGTTCGAAAGGAGAAACGGACCATGGCAAGAAGACCTACTCTGACGATCGACGGCGTCGTTTTCAAGAACGTGTATTCGGTTTCCTATTCGCTCTACACGGCCAAGGACGAGACGGGCCGCCCCGCCGATCGCGCGCACGCGGGCACCATCAGGATCGTGCGGGAATCGGACGCGAGCTCGGATGTCGCCCGCTGGGCGATGGATTCCTCGAAGCCCAACTGGAAGGGCGGGAGCGTTACCTTCAAGAGCCCGGACGACGCCACGATGAAGGAACTGGTGTGGGAGAACGGATTCATCACGGCATATTCGGAAACCGTTCCCCATATCAAGAACTCCCCCGACGAGCAGATATGGGAGGAGTTCGAGATTTCCTGCCAGATACTCAAGATCGCCGACGCGGAGATAGACAATCGCTGGCAGGAGTAGCCCTGGAGAATTCCGCCGCCCGAAGCGAGGCGGTCCGTTCATAGAGTAACCGGGTCGTGAGGTCCCGGTCCGGAATCGACCGGACCGGGACCGGCCTGCTTCCGGCTGGGAGTGAAAAATGGCTGCCAACGCCGTACTTGGAACGCCGGCCGAATGTCTGGTCCGCGTCGACCAAGAAGAAATAAAGTTCAACATATCGCTCGTGCGGCTGGATCAATTCATAGATTCTCATCATCGGCTCATGATCCGTATCCAGCAGGTCGGGACGAAAGAATCCAAGAAGGATATCGACGATCCCGGCCAGTATACGCGATTCCTCGGAAGCAACGTCACGCTCACCATCACTCCCAAGGGGGGCGTAGTCGACGAGTCGCGCGCCCTCGAGTTCATCGGCGTGATCACCGACGTGCAGATCGACAACAGCATCGACGGCCTGAACGCCGTGATGCTCCACGCCGCCTCTCCGACGATCGCCATGGACGGTGCGATACGGAACGCGCACTACTACGACAAGAGCGCGAGCGATATCATCGGCTCCATCGTCGGCAACTATCCCGTCACGGTCGGGAAGATCGAGTCGACGAAGGGCACGTACAAGTTCGACACGCAGTACCGGGAGACCGATTTCGAATATATCATGCGCCTCGCGGCGGGCGCCGGGATGTTCGCGTGGTATTCCGGCAGGGACTTCAATCTCGGGCCGGCCAACGGGCGATACGACGGTGGAGCTGAAATGGCGCGAGGATCTCGGCGCGTTCAGGATGGGACTCGGCACCGCTCCGGTCGAGTTCAAGTCGGACGTCTACAACTACGAACAGAAGAAAACGTATTCGCAGGACAGCAAGTCGATCTCGCAGGAGGCCGTCCTCTCGAACATCTCGAAGACCTCGCCGGACGCTTCGAGAAAGATCTATAAGGATTCCGGATTCTCGTCGGCCCCGAAAATGGTCGGGGACGCGCAGGCGCTGGACAAGTACTCTGAAGAACGAACGGCGCAAGGCGATGGGTTCGATGATCACGTGCGTCGGCCAGTCGATCGTCCCCGAGCTTCATGTCGGAAGCTGCGCCCGGATCACGGGGATGGAAAAGCTCGACGGGCAGTACTGGGTGACCGGGGTCCGCCACGTCTTCGACGAGAGCGGAAAATACCACAATACGTTCGTGTGCGTTCCCCTCGATATCGCGTATCCCGGGGGGAAGCAGGCGAGGAAGGACCTCGAATCCGGCGAAGAGCGAAAGGCCGAAACGGCGAGCGTCGAGACACGTCGTCGGGACCAGGAAAGAGCCGGTTATCGGGATGCACGTCGCCAGGGTCGTCGATCTGAAGGATCCCGACAAGCTCGGTCGGATCAAGATCAGCTATCCGTGGCTCGATTCCGAGCAGACCGCGTGGGTGCGAATGGTCGTGCCGCACGCGGGGAAGGACCGCGGGTGGTATGCCCTTCCCGAGCTGGACGACGAGGTTCTGGTCGGGTACGAGTACGGGAACACCGATCATCCGATCGTGCTCGGGTGTCTCTACAACAAGGAAAACGCTCCGATGCAGGAGGCGATCTCCTCCGACAACGACGTCAAGATGTTCATGACCCGGAGCGGGAACAAGATCGTTCTGAACGACAAGGACGGCGCCGAGCAGATCGTCATCTCGCAGAAGGACGGGAAGAACCGGATCGTCCTGGATATATCGGGGCCCTCGATCACGATCAGCACGGAAGGGGATATCTCCGTCAAGGGAAAGCAGAACGTCACGATCGAGGCGGACCAGGGCATCACGATAAAAGCCGCTTCCGACGTGAAGATCGAGGGCGCCAACGTCGAGATAAAGGCCAGCGCCAATATCAAATCCGAGGCGGGAGCCAACAACGAAATCAAGGGAAACGCCCAGGTCAACGTCAAGGGCGGCATGATCAATCTCAACTAGGGATGAAAATGGAATATCTGTCGTTGCCATTCGCTCTGCGCAAGGGGTATCTCAAGAAAACGGGCATTCAGGATTCGATCTCCAGTTCGATCGGCCTGATCCTGAGCACGCGGAGGGGTTCGCTGCCGTTCGATCCCGAATACGGGTGCGACCTCTGGGAGAGGGAGTACTCCGACCTCTTCATGGTCAACAGGTCCGACGTGCAGGGAAGCGTCCGCGACGCCATCACGAAGAACGAGCCGCGGCTCTATAACGTCTCGGTGTCGCTCGTGAATATCCAGACGGGCCCCAATCATCCCATCGGAATCGCGGTCAAGGTGATCGGCAATTTCAAGGAAGAAAGAGACGAAAAACGGTTTGAGGAGATATTCAGCATAGGTTGATATGGACGGTGAAAAATCAAGGACCGCCGAGGAGATTTTCCAGGACATGCACCGCGAGCTGCGTTCCTGGAACGCCGATATTCCCGAATCCCCCGATCGGATGGATCCGATCCTGCGGATCATGCTGAGGCTCTATGCCAGCCAGCTCGCCTCGATCGACGGAAAGATAACGGATACCTGGACGCACGCGTCCAACGCGCTGATCCGGTCCATGTATCCGGAGAGCATGCGATGGCCGGTGCCCGCTTTCACGGTGATCCAGGCTGAGCCGTCCGATCCGGTCATCCACGTCGATCCCCGGTCCAGGTTCTTCTACAAGGAAGAGCGCGACGGCGGAAAGACCTTCTTCTTCTCGACGCTGCGCACCGAGAAGCTCCTGAGCGCGAAATTGAAGAATCTCTATTATATGGCCGGGGACGCGATGCGCGATATCTCGCCGGCGTCGCGAGGTCGGGACACGAGCGGCGGACCGGACGAGATCCGCCGCGGGCGCCGGCGGCGAGGCGGCGCTGTACCTGGCCATAGAGCACGGCGGATCGGTGGAGGATTTCGAGAACGCGGTTCTGTTCGTGCGGGGAGGCGTCGAGGCTCTGAAGCAGCTCAGGTGGTCGCGGTGGCTGCCGTGCGTCGACGGCCGGTTCTACGAGGAAGGCGGTTTCTGTCCGGGTCTTTCCGGCACCCTGGACGATATTTTCACGGCCGGCGGGAAGACGCTGGACTGGGGAGGCCTCAGAAAAAGCAGCGACGTTTTCAGGCCTCTCGAGAACAACTTTGTGATCGTTCCGCGCGGGTTTCGTCACTCCATGGCGGCGCGGAAACCCGGACGGCGCGTTCATGAAGGCGGCGGCGAATGCCGGCGTCGTTCTTCCGGGATCGCCGGAGAATCATTACTGGATACGGATACAGCTGCCCTCCCGCGGGGACAGATCGGTGTTCCAGTCGCCGTTCAGGGCGGATTTCGATTGCTTCGTCACGGTCAACAGGCACGAGCAGACGCTGTTCAAGCACACGGGCGGGAACCGACTCATCGAGATCGAGATCCCCGAAGATCCGGACGACATTCTCGAGATCATCTCGGTTTCGGATTCCGTCGGGAAGACGTACGTTCCGCAGCACGAAGCGCTGTCATCGGACGAGAGCAGCTTCTACAACTTGCTGGAGCAGAACGGACGTCTCTGCCTCTGGTTCGATTTTTCCGCGGCTATCGAACTTCCCCCCGAATCGATAACGGTCAACTATTCGGTGACCGCGGGGACGGGCGCCAACGGCATCTCGGCCGGCAAGATAACGGAGATGTACGAGAATCATCCCGGAATATCCTCTCTGAAGAATGTCGTTCCCGTCGGCGGCGCCGTTCCGGCGAAGAACGAACGGCAGATCGTCGCCGAGGTCTCGGCGCGCCTGCGCGGGCGCGACAGGGCCATGTCGTTCGATCAGATGATCAGCTGGGTGAAGACGTTCGACGAGCGGATCACGGCGGCGGACTGCGAAAAGGGAGTGATGAGGACCGAAAACGGCGTCAGAAAATGCGTCGTGGTCAGGGCGACCGTCAAGGCGAAGGATTTCTATTCGGATGACGAGATCGAGCTCCTTCGGGTCCGGCTCTCCTCGTTCCTCAAGGCCCGCACATCGATCAACAGCCAGTTCAAAGTGGAGATCGTCAAGGCAGGATGAGCGGAAAAGACAGAATAATGCCCGATTTTCTGGGCCGCCGTTACCGGTTCCATTACCTGACGGCGATAAACCTGCTCGAAAGCATGGGGGTTCCGCTCGGCGATATCCGCGTGCGGGCGGCGGGGGAATACGAGAACTACCGGGGAGAGATACGTTCCCAGGATCCCGCTCCGGGAACGGCGATCCCTCCGGGCTCGATCGTCACGCTGAATGTGGGATGCTTCAGCGCGGTCGATTTCATGCCGTATCAGTTCTTCTACGGGCTCCAGGGGATACGCGAGAGCGACAACACGTGGGAGACGGCGGCGCGTTCGGTGATGGCGCCGTTCGACGCGGCGACGATCCGTTACGCGGCGGCCATGCGGATGCAGGCGCTCCGCTACGATTTCGGGATCACGGACGGCGGCCACATACGGCGGTTCATGGAGCTGTTCGAATACAGTCCGGGCGACGAAGCCCAGCGCGCGGGAAAGATCGTGTTTCTCGCGGCCATTCTCCCCTCGCTGCACCTGTGGGGCGGGAATCCCTCGGCGGTGACGGTCGTATTGAAAAGATTGTTCGGGTATGACGTGCGCCTCAAGGAAAACCAGAAGGCCTCGACGCCGATCCCCGAGGATATCAGGTACCGGCTGGGATCGAAGGCGGACGCGGCTCGGGTCCGAAACGGTGATCGGGAGGTCGTTCGAGGAGTGCGACAGCAGGTACGAGGTGGAATTCGTCGGCGTTCCGCCCGGAGAGATCCGCGACCTCCTGCCCGGGGGGCGGACGCGGCGCAGGATAGAGGCATTCCTCGACTTTTGCACGCCGGGCGACATCGACCGCACGATCGCCATCAAGGTCGAAAGGCCGGCGGCCCGGACCGGCAGGGAGAAGTATCTCGGGTATTCGACGTACCTGTGACAGGCGGGCGTCCCTGGAGTCTCAATGACGCGGTGAGGTAAGGCAATGGATGGATTCAAGCTGCAATCGACGAACTGGCGGGACGGGATGCTCTTGACCATGGGGCACCTGCGCGGCCAGGAGAGCTACTTCGAAGAGCTCGTCCGCTGGCATGCCTTCGACGAGGGGGATCGGTACGGCCTGGTGAAGAA
The DNA here is from genome assembly GCA_963747385.1 of uncultured bacterium. Lineage (GTDB taxonomy): Bacteria > Krumholzibacteriota > Krumholzibacteriia > Krumholzibacteriales > Krumholzibacteriaceae > SSS58A. The sequence goes on from CAVVEY010000009.1 coordinate 161,898, forward strand.
AGACGCTTCCGAGCCGCCGCTGAAACTGAGCGCGACGATGAGCGGCAGCCGGCTTCGGGTCGAGGTGAGACGCTGCCAGGCCCTGCTTCCCTGCGGGATGGCCGTGGAGTTCAGCGAGTCGACGAGCGGAGGCGGAGTGCTCAAGGCCGAGGCCGACGTCAACAAGACGCGCATCCCGGTGTTCCTGGGGGTCGCTCCCGGCGAGAAGCGGCAGGTGGGCGATCCCGATCCGTCGGAGGAAGTGCCTCGAATCCCGTACGAGATCCCCGCGTACCGGATAACCCTCGGCGAGCCGCCGAATCTGCCCGAGGCGATGTATCTGCAGATCGCCGTTCTCGCCGTGAACGGCTCCGAGGTGTCCCCGGCGAACGACTATTTGCCTCCCTGCGTGAGCATCAACGCCGACGATCGCCTTTCCTCGATGGCGGTCGATTACCGGAACCGCCTGGAGAACCTGCTCAAGCTCTCCATCAACGCCCATATCGCCGCCTCTTCGGACAAGGGCATCGAGGGGGCTTCGACGAAGCTCCAGAGCGCCTTCAGGGAGACGACGTATTATCTCGTGTATCACATGGCCTCTCATCTCGACGATTTTGTCGATCGGCCGCGGCGCGTCGCACCCGGGCGTTTTCATCGTGCAGTTCAAGAAGCTGTTCCGGGTCGTCTCCGCGCTGCTGCACCTGCAGCCCGGGCTCAAGGATTTCCTGAACGAGAAATTCTTCACGAGAGAGGCGGGTACCGATATCGGGTCGTGGCTCTCGGCGATCGATTCGTTTCTCCTTTCCGCCTACGATCACCGGGATATCGCCGGGCAGATGCGGATGATAGACGGCATCCTCGGAACCATGAAGGCGCTGATGGCGTTCCTCTCGAAAACGAGGCCGGATCAGCTCGCCGATCAGGCGGTCGCCACCGAGACGATCACGTACCAGGGAAAGACCTACAAGAACTGCGATCTCGGCGGCAGCCGGCTGGAAGAGGTGGGCGAATTGAATTACCTGGTGATGAAGCTCGCCGAACCCTGCCCGATGAAGGATACGGTGACGCTGATCAACAAGGAGCTCTTTTCGGACGCCCAGTGGCGGAACATGCAGGTCCGTCTGGGAGTGAACGAGGCGCGAGGGCTCGGCGAGACCGACCCCATCGCGGTCGATACGACGAGCTACAGCAACAAGGTCGTGCTCCATCCGATGGACATGCTTCAATCCCCCTCGGTCAAGCAGGTGACCTTCATTTTCCGGGGGATTCCCGACTCGAAGAAAATGGCCGCGCTGGGCAAAACGGATCTGATTCTGTATGTCGCGTGACGGGGGTGTGACGCAATGGGCGAGAGCATAACGTCGTATATCGAGGACCTGTTCAAGTATATCAACAGCTATGAGAGCGACTCCGCGTCCTTTGAGACCGAGGCGTTCTTTCAGACGTATAGCGGAATCGGCGCCGTGTTCCAGGCGCTGAGGGAACAGCGCGAAAAGGCGGTCGAGGTCGACCGCGTGTTTCTCGAGAAGATCAAGCAGCGGCCGCTCAACAGCTCGGATCTGCGGCAGCTGACCATTCAGATCATCGTCTCGTTCTTCGAATCGGTCGCCGATACCGACGGGCGATCGGGCAACGCCTATATCTACTGCCGCGAATTCAGGAACGTGAGGCAGGACGCGCCGTATTTCGAGACCGTTCTCATGCCGCTTCTCGCCCGCGAGGGAAGCCTGAACAACAACTTCAAGCTGAACTATTTCTTCCTGAAGGAGATCGGCCGCTACATAAGAAAATTCAGCAGGGCTTTCAGCACCGACGTGAATTTCGAGGATTTCAAGGGAATGCCGGTTCACCAGAAGCTGCTGGTGCTCCATCTGAGGCGCTCCGAGCTCGGGGAGGATATCATCAACGACAGGGACTCGCTGGAGTTCCATATGCGCAACGTGGGTGTCTTCGACAAGTTCCGACAGGAGAGCCCGCTCGCGGAAAGCTATTTGAAGGAATGGGATTACCTGCCCCATGGGCTGAGCTTCATGGACCGGATGAGGCGGTTTTTCGCGATCATCGGGAGCAAGCTGCGGGGTTCCTCGAGTTTCAATTACGTCCGGCTTTCTC
>CAVVEY010000010.1:0-20949 GCA_963747385.1 uncultured bacterium
GAAGTCGCGACGAGGTTGTACCGGTACGGAAACCTGAACGCGCGCCCGGGATCCGCTATCGACGAGACGATCACGACCGGGTCCGCTCCAAGAACCGCGATCTCGAGCGCGACGAGGATGCCCAAGGCGATCCCCGCCGCCGTCCACGCGGGCCGACTCGCGGCGGCGAAGATCTCGCGCGGATCGAGGCCGCGGAGCCTTTCGCGCGCGCGGCTCACCGTCGCGGCGACGAGAAAGGACGAATAGGCGCGGACCCGCTCGCCCCCTTTCGAGAATTCGAGGGCCGCCTCGACGAGATTCCCGCCGCCGAGCCGCCGGTCGAGCTCTCCGGCGAGCCACCGATCGCCGCGCGGAGGATAGAACTGCCGGACGGCCGCGGCGCACGCCGCGGCTCCGAGAGCGCCCCAGAACGACACAAACGAGAAGAGCGGGAAGAATCTCCAGCCGCCGAGCGGCGCTTCCGCCGCGAGCAGCGCGGCGAACGCGCCGAGACCGGCGCAGAGCAGCATGGCGAACGCCCCGCGCGCGCTCGCCATGCGCCCCGCGGCGAGCAGCCGCGACAACGCGCCGCGAAACTCGTCGATTCGTTCGTCGTTCGCCATTCGCCTCCCGCGCGCGCTCACTCCCGCGTCAGCGCGTAGTAGAGCACGTTGACGCCCATCCGGATCGCCTGTTCGCGCTTCTCCGGAGGATCGTTATGCACGTCCGCGTCCTCGAGGCCGTCGCCGACGTCGCTCTCGTACGTGTAGAAGATCATGAGCCGCTCGCCGTCGAGAACGCCGAAGCCCTGCGGCGGCTTTCCGTCGTGCTCGTGGATCTTCGGAGGGCCCTCGAGGACGTAAAAACCGCGATAGATCGGATGATCGAGCGGCAACAGCACGAGATCCCGCTCCGGAAACAGCTCGCCCACCGTTCTTCTGAACGAGTCGTCCATGCCGTAGCAATCGTCCGCCCAGAGAAAGCCGCCCGCGAGCAGATGCGCGCGCAGCTTCTCGATTTCGTCGCGCGTGAGCTTGACGTTGCCGTGCCCGGTCACGTAGAGAAACGGGTGCGCGAAGAGCCCCGGATCGCCGAGCTCCACGACGATCTCGGACCTCGCGGCCGGGATCCCCGTGCGCGCCTCGAACTCGCGGAGCAGATTCGGGATGGACGACGGATCACCGTACCAGTCCCCGCCCCCGCCATACCGCACTCTGGCGACGTGCGCGCGCGACACGTCGACGAGCCTCTCGCGTTCGAGCTCGGCCGGATCGACGCTCTTGTAACCGCCCGGCGGGATCACGTCCTGCGCGAGCGCCGCGCCGGCGAGCATCCACACGCACGCGGCCGCTATCGCTGTTTTCGCCATGTTCACGCGAGAGGAAGCGTCACGGTCGCCTCCACTCCCGGCGCTCCTTCCCTGTTCCGGAGCCTGATCTCCCCGTCCATCGCACGGGCGAGGTTCTGGGAGATCGCGAGCCCGAGCCCGATGCCGTTTGTTTTCGTAGAGAAGTACGGCTCGAAGAGCCGCGTCTGCATCTCGCTCGAAAGTCCCTTTCCCGAATCGACGACGCTGACGACGGCCGTTCCTCCGTCCCGGCGGCACGAGACCGCCATTTCGCCGCCGTCCGGCATCGCGTCGATCGCGTTTTCCAGCAGGTTGACCAGGATCTTGCGGAGCGCCTCCCCGATCGGCGCGCACCGACACCTCGCGCTCGCACGCGAGCCGCACGCCGATCTTCTCGGCGCCTCGATAATGCGAAACGATCTCGCCGAGAAACTCGTCGAGCGGCACCGGCTCGGGACTCAGACGCATCGCCTTGCCGAAGCTCGAGAACTCGGTCGCGATGCGCCGGAGTATTTCTGTCTGCTGGATGACCGTATCGACGCCGCTCTTGAAGATCCCGTCGAAATCAGCGCTTCCCGAGTCGTACGCCTTTTTCATGAGCTGCGCCGAGAGCTTGATCGGCGTGAGCGGGTTTTTGACCTCGTGCGCGATCTGCCGCGCCATCTCGACCCATGCGGAGAGCTTCTTCGAGCGGATGAGCTCGGTGAGGTCGTCGAACACGACGACGGTGCCGAGCCGCTCCCCCTCCCTCGACGAGGTCCGCGACGACCGCTTTCAGCGTTCGCGCCATCTCGCCGGAGAAGAGCGAGAGCTCGACCTCGCGGATCTCGCCGCCGGGCGCCGAGGCGAAGAGCCCGCGCAGCGGCGCGAGTCCCCCGCCGAAAACCTCGCCCGGGCGTTTGCCGACGACCGCCCTCCCCGGCGCGCGGAGTATCCGCTCCCCCGACGGGTTGAGCGTGACGATCGCGCCGTCGCGGCCGGTCACCAGCACTCCCGTCGCGATGTTGTCGAGAACCGCGGCGAGGTACCTCTGGCGCTCGAGGAGCCCGCGCCGCGCCTCGCGCAGCGCCGCCGTCATCGTATTGAACGACTCGACGAGCTCGCCGATCTCGTCGGGCGCCTCCGCCTCGAGCCTGAACTCGAGCTCCCCTTCGATGATCTTTCTCGTGCCCTCCTGGAGCGCGGCGATCGGATTGAATATCTTCCCCGCGAGGAACACGCCGAGCGTCACGGTCGTCGCGAAGAGAAGCGCGAGAAGGCCGAGAACGAGCATCGAAGTCCTGCGCACCTCCTCCTGCATGAGAATGGGCAGATAGAGCATGGGAACGGCGAGTACGGCGCTCTGCGAGCCGCCGAGCGACGGGAGCGGCGCGCTCGCCACGTAGTACGAATAATCCCCGAGCGTCTCCTTGAGCACGGCGGCGGCGCCCCCTTCGAGAGCGATGCCGACGAACGCCGCCGGCTTGCACAGGGGATCGAGAAACCCGCCGAGGAAAAGCTCCCGCTCGCTCGAGGCCCTGACGAGCGCGTCGTAGTAGATGTTGATATCGGCGCCGAGAGCGCCCGAAACGCTCTTGACGAACTCGTCGTCGAGCGCTCGCCGGTAGTAGAGATGTCCGCCGTGGCCGCGGGTCGCGATCGGCACGACGACGCCGCCGTACAGGACCGGCGCTTCGTACGAAACGACGACCCGCTCGATGTTGGCGCCCGCGAGAAGGCCGGCGAGCTGCTCCCTCGTGAACCCTGCCGCCGCGGCGCCGAAAATCGGCTCGCCGTCCGAGCCGATCAGCGTGAAGCGCCGCGTGTCGATTCCCGCCTCGGGCGGCGCCCCGTTCATCCATTCCCCCGCGAGCAGCTCGCCGATGTACTGGCCGCCCGCGAGGGAGGCCGCCTCGGTCCGTATCGAATGCTCGATGAGAGAAACGGCCGCCTGCGTGCGCAGCAGGGCCTTGTTCTCCTCCTCGGCGCGGTAGCGCCGCGCGATCAGCTGGCTCGAAAACGTCCCGAGAATCACGACCGGCAGGATCGATACGACGAGGAACGAGAGCATCACTTTCTGCCTGAAGCCGGGGCCCCGTCCCGGGGAAACGTCCGGCATGACTCCTTTGAGCACGGGCAGGCGCTTCAGCGCGAACAGAACGACGAGCGAGAGGATCGTCAGAAGAACGTCGAGCGAAACGATCGTCGCCCACTGGAGGAGGCTCTCGAGACGACCCGCGACTCGATACCCGACGAGGTACCCCGTGTCGTTCGCGCCGAGCTCGACGTAGCTCTCGTACGTCTCCTTCCCCACGGCGAGCGCGAACCAGTCTCCCGCTTGCGAGGCGAGAACGGTTCCCGCCCGCAACCCGCCTTCCGACGAAGCGAGCACCCTGCGCCCCGATATGCGCGCGACAAGAAGCTTCTCGGGCATATCGCGCCGCCGCTCGCCTCCCGGATCGATATTTTGCAGAATCTCCGGCGCCATGCGGCCCGTGCGGGCGAGCAGCTCCGGATTCTCGAAGAAATACGGAATCGTTATCTCGACCCACCCGAGAAGCTCGCCGCGCGGATGAAAGATCGGCGCGTAGCCCGCATAGTAGGACACCGCGCCGCCGCGCGTTTCCGCGCGCGACGAGTTCACGAACGGCCCCAGGCCGAAGCGCGCGCGATCCGGCGCCTCTCGCGGAATCTCGAAGGGCATGCCCACGGCGAATCGCGACAGCATGGTGCCGCCTGCGTCGAACACCTCGAAAATGCACGACAGGCCGCCGCGGCTCAAGCTGCTCTGGGCCCATATCTCGAACGCGGCCGAAGCCTCCCGCGAAACGACGCGGGACGACATCGACGGATCGTTCGAAACTTCCGCGCAAATATCGGGAAGATACACCTGCATCCAGTTGTCTTCCGGCTTGTTGAACTCGCGGATCTTCTCGAGAATGTACCCTTTTCGCAGGTCCGTGTAGCGCTCGTTCGCGACGGCGTACACCGCGAGCGAAGAAACGAGCACGAGGAAGAAGGACGCGAAGACGACCGAGACGGCCTCCTCCTTCTTGAGAAGCGGAAATATCCTGAACGAGAGCGCGAGAAGTCCGGCCGCGGCGCAGAGGATCCCCCAGTGCCCGGCGTTCAGGGCGACGAGCCCCGCGAGAGCGAGCGCGGAGGCCGCGAGCCCTTCGACGAGCCGCCTGTTTCCCCATACGAGCGCGAGCCTCGCGACGAAGAGCGCCGCGATGAAGACCGCCGACACCGCGAAGAGGAGCGAGAGGTGCAGGGCGATCACCGGCACGTCGAGAAGATTCACGTCGAGGCCGACGAGCCGGGGAAGCGCGTTGGCCGTCGTTCGCGAGATCACGTTCGAGGAAAGCGCCACCGCGCCTTCGAGCGCGCCCAGGAGAAGCGCGGCCTTCGCGGCGACGCGCGCGGGCGCGAAATCGCCCCGGGCGGCGAGCGGCCTCTCGAGGTGACCCCGGTAATACGTTCGAAACGCCTTGATCGAGCCGAACACGAAGATGAGCGCGAAAATGGCGGATACGAGAAAATCTCCCGCGTTGCGCATGATTCCGCCGGGAACCGCGTCGGCGAAAAGGGCCGGATCGAACACGGGAGTCCCTATGAGTCCGCCGGGCATATTGAGCCTGACGAGGAGAAGGCGTATGGCCGCGAGGGAAGCGGCGAGCGCCGCGATCCTTCGCAGAAGAATTCGGCGACGCGCGCCCTCCGCGGCGACGCGCTTGAAATAGCTCCTGAAGATCCACACCGCGACGACGACGACGGCAACAGAGAGAAGAAGGCCGGCCCAGCGGGCTTTCCGGGCTTCCGCCTCTCGCAGAACCGCCGCGTACGGATCGCCCAGCACCTTGAGCCGCGCGAGCGGCAGTCCGGTCGACGCCCGCACGACGCCTATCGCCTGGACCCCGACGTTCGGCCCGGAGAGAATTCTGACGCCCTTTTTCGCGGGCCCGGGATCGGCCCATACGGCGACTCCCCGATGCTCTCCCATCGAGAACGCGAACTCGACCTCGTCCCCGTAGCGCCTGGAGAGCGCCTCGCCGAGACTCGTGCTGCGCAGAAACCGGTTATTGATGCGGTAGTTGACTTCGAGTGGAATATCGACGACGACGCTGCCGCGCTCGGGATCGCGCACCTCGCACACGAGGAGCGTATGGAGCGGCGCCCTGCTCGTGAACACGAGCGTGCCCGAGGGCGCGCCGGCCCGGTCCTCCGCGAGATACCGCGGCGAGCCCCCCCACGCGATACGCTCGCCCGCGCGAGAGAGAATCTGCAATCCCGCCTCGCGGAACGGCACGTCTCCGAGGTCCACCGATCTCGCCAGCGAGTCGGCCATGCGGACGAGGGTCGATCGATCCGCGATACCCGAGCGCGCGACGACGTCCCAGTCGACTCGCGCCGCCGCCGCGGATCCGAGATTCACGGCGATCCCTTCGAGTCTCGCGAGCTCGCGCGCCGCGTCTTCGTATGCCCCCCGAAGGCGCACCGCTTCCTGCACCCGCCATTCCTTCTCGGCGGGAGCGCCCGGATAAGCGAGCACGAGACACGCCCCGAGAAGAACGAGGGGAGCGAGCGGCACCGGGGGAACCGCGCGCGACGGGGGATACACGCCGCCTTCGGGCCTGGCAGGCTTCTCGCCTCCCCTCCCGTCGATGATCTCGGCAAGATGCCGCGGATACCACCGGTGCTTTTCGATCGTCTCCTCGTGCCTTCCCGGCACTCCGGGCAGGCCGCGGCCGGCATGGGGAATGAAGGTAAAAACGATGAATCCGGCGTCGAGAAGAAGGAACATCCACCAGACCGTGGCGGGGAGAAAGAGCCTGCCGGACGACAGGCGCGCGATGAAGAAGATCAGCGATCCGAGAAGGAACGCCCAGAGGACGCCTTGAAATATTCTTTGTTCTTTATCCTGCAGCACGGCTCAAAGGCTCCGCAATTCGCGCGTCTTACCATGTAGACTTGATTTCCGCCACCGCCCACCGCGAACCCTCTTTGACGAGAGTGACGTACACTTTATCCTTGTAGAGCCCGCCGCTTCGATTGATCCTGTAGCTCCTCACGGCCATCCCGTAAATCCTGCTGTCCTGCTTTTCAAGATTGTGAAACTTCACGAATGTGAACGTGGTCTGCTTCGTGGTAACGAAAAGGTCCTTGAAGATGTAGAGCACCTGGGGCTTCGTAAAATACCCGCCCCGCCGGTCGATGCCGCGAATCTCCATGAAGACGCGCGATTCGCTCAGGAGAACGGAGAGCGCCTGTGCGTTGCCGGACTGCCAGGCCTTCTCTATACTCCTGAAAACCATGAGCGGTTCCTCGTCGATTTCGATATCCGCGACGACTTCGCGCTTCCGGAGATCCTGCGCCGACGTCGAGGCGCCCGCAAGAAGGAGAACGGCAAGGAGCGCAATGGATATGCTGCGCGAGCATGATAGTCGCATGGGATCTGTTCCTTTTCTCGACCCGACGGCCCGGCCAGGGCAGAACCCGCCCTCGGGGCATTCTCGACCGACATAATTTATCGCATAGCCTATGCCACATTATTTTATTGATAATAAAGGAGTTAGCTGCACTCAGGCCGTTTCGACGTGTCCTCTTTTGGGGAATGGCGTCCAAACAAGTGGACACTCGGGGATCAAGGCCATGTCCTGTAAATGAAAAGGGCGAGGACGACAAGGGCGAGCGCGAACTTCACGAGCATGGCGAGCAGCTTCCCGATAAAGGTGAAGAACCCGGTCCGGAGCGCCCTGTCGAGCGACCGGTAATAGGCGTATTCGCTCGCGACCGCTCCGGCGAAGGCGCCGAGGAAGCCGAACACGATGCTCCCCACGAGCGGAATGATCGCGGTTCCGACGACGGCGCCGGCGATACCCCCGACGAACGCGCCGAGGACTCCCCATTTCGTCGCTCCCTTGCGAGCGACATAAACGACGCCGAGAAGCGATTCCACGATCTCCCCCGCGGCGGCTATCCCCCCCATGACGAGCAGCATCTGCCAACCGACGACCGAGAAGCGGGTAGCGGCGGCATAGATCACGATCGCCGCGAGCGTGATCCAGCTTCCCGGCAGCCCGACAAAAATGAGGACGTTCAGGAGAAAGAGCCCGGCGTACAGGACGACGAGCCCCGCGTGATGAAGCGCCGATTCCACGGGAAAGCCCTCCGCGCGCGACGCAGCCTCGCGAGAGACGCCCCGCGTCGAAAGAAGTTATCGAGATCGGTTTGATTGCCCGTATCAGGCGGCGGACCGCGCCGCTTTCCGGCGATTGGTGATCCGGTTCTGCCATTCGACCACGATCGCGGTCGCCACATAGATCGTCGAGTATGTTCCCGTGACGAGGCCGATCGTCATCGCGAGCGCGAAATCGCGCACGAATTCGCCCCCCATGAACATCAGGAACATCGCCACGATGAACACCGTCAACGTGGTGATGATCGTCCGGCTCAGCGTCTCGTTGATGGAGACGTTGAGCATCCCCTCGTAGCTCTCGCGCCGCCGAAGGCCGAAGTTCTCGCGAATCCGGTCGAATACGACGATCGTATCGTTGATCGAGTAGCCGACGATCGTGAGGAGCGCTGCGACGACGAAGAGGGATATCTCGCGGTTGAAGAGCGAGAAGAGCCCGACCGTCACGAGGACGTCATGGGCGAGCGCGCAGACCGCCCCCACCGCGAACTTGAGCTCGAACCGCCACGAGACGTACACGAGGATGCCGAACAGGGATACGATGATAGCCGCCCAGGCCTTGCTCTGAAGCTCCTTGCCTACCTTGGGGCCGACGGTCTCGGTCCTGCGGATTTCGATCGTCCGCTGGGGGAAATCCTTTATGAGCTCCGCCTTGAGCTCGTCGGCGACCTTCGTTTCGGCGCCGAGGAGCGGAATTCTGAACGCTGCCCGCTTCGAGGTCGCCTTGGTCGCCTCGAGAACGCCGTACCCGTGTTCTTTCATACGTGCCGCGAGGCCCTCGATATCGGGGATCGAATCCGCCTCGACGGAGAGCAACGTGGCCCCTTCGAAGCTCTTGGAAAGATCCGGCGGCATCTGCTGGGTCGAGAGCACCGTCCAATTCAAACCCGGCGCCGCTTTGTTGAGGCCTTCGAGGAGATGCTCCGAGGCGTAATTGGTTTCCTCCACTCCGCCTATCTTGATGATATATTCATCTCCGTTCTCGCCGTACTGCTGTATCTCCGCGCCGGCATATCCGGCCTTTCCCATGGATGTCCGCACATCCCCGATCGGGACCGCTTCGTCGAACTTGACCTGCACGAGCGTGCCCCCCTCGAACTCGACCGAGAGCTTGTAGCCGCCCTTGGCGATCGCCGACACGAGCCCCGCGACGATGATCAGGCCCGATATGATGAAGGCTTTGTAGCGAAAGCCGATGAAATCGATATTCGTTTTATGAAAGAATTCCATGTACGCTCCTCTGCGCCATTTGTTAAATGCTGAGCTTCTTCATGGGCCGGGATACCCAGAGATCGAAAATCAGACGGCAGAAAACGCATGCCGCGAACATGCTCGTGAGAATCCCGATGCTCAGCGTCGTCGCGAAGCCCTTGATCGGTCCCGTTCCGAATTGCCAGAGCGCGATTGCAGTGATGAGGGTCGTCAGGTTCGCGTCGACAATCGTGACGAACGCGCGCTCGTACCCGGCGTCGACCGCGGAACGGATCGTTTTCTCCCTCCGCAGCTCCTCCCTGATGCGCTCGTAGATGAGCACGTTGGCATCGACGGCCATACCGACCGTGAGGACGAGGCCCGCGATGCCCGGCAGTGTCAACGCCGCCCCGAAGTATGCGAGGAAGCCGAACAGGCTGACCATGGTCAGAACGACGCCCAACGCAGCTATGACGCCCGAAAGCTGATAATAGATCATGATGAAAACGACGACCGCCCCGGCGCCGAAGAGCCCCGCCCGGAGACCCTGGCGAATCGAATCCGCCCCGAGACTCGGGCCGACCGACCGCTCCTCTCTCGTGAACATCGTCACAGGGAGGGCGCCCGCCCGGAGGATTATCGCGAGATCGCGCGCCTCGACGTCGGTGAAGGTCCCTTCGATCACGCCGCGGCCGTCGGGAATCTTGCTCTTGATGACGGGGAACGATTTTATCTTCCCGTCGAGAATGATCGCGGTGAAGCGCCCGACGTTGTCGCCGGTGAAGCGCGCGAGCTCCCGCGCGCCCTTGCGGTTGAACGTGAACGCCACGGACATCTGGGTCGGCGCCTGGGGATTCGGCTGGGGCTCGGCGCCAACGAGGTTCGATCCCGAAACGTATTCGTCCTTCGCCACGAGCATGAGTGGCTTTCCCCTGCCCCCTTCGGCCAGATTCATCCATTCGTCGAACCACATGAACTCGCTGTCCTTCGGCATCGTGGTCTTCGCCTCGGGACGCGCGAGCATCCGGCGCACGAGGGGAACGTTCTCCTCGCGCACCAGGACCCAATCGCGATTGAAGCTCACGAGGAGCGAAGTGAACGGCTTGGTTTTATCGATCGTCTCGAGCGGCATGTTGAGCGGAAGCTCGCCCGCGCCCTTCGCCTTGGCAAAGAGGCTCTCGCCCGGCATCTCCCTTGCCGCCGGGGCGGCCTTCGCCGGATCGGGAACGACACCGAGCGTATCCGCCTTCATCCGGCCGATCTCGACGAGCGAATCCCCCGAGACGCGCCGGAACGTCTCGTCGAGTTTTCTCAGAACCCCCGCGACCTCGTCCTGCTGGCGGATGAGCCGCCATTCGAGCATCGCGGTCTGCCCGAGGAGCCTCTTGGCGCGATCGGGATCGGTGAGGCCCGGGAGCTGGACGATAATACGCTTGGAGCCTTCCTTCTGGATGGTCGGCTCGGAAACGCCGAATTGATCGACGCGGTTGCGCATGATCTCGAGCGCCCTGTCGAGAACGTCCTTCTTCTCCTCGGCCTTGAGCTGCGAATCGTCGATCTCGAGCGTGAGATGCATGCCGCCCTTGAGATCGAGCCCGAGCTTGAGAGCCTTCTTGTGCAGCTTGTCGATCTTTTGCGGGTTTTCAATCTCGAGCCTCTGCTGTTCCTCCTTGCTCATGGTCGCAAGCTGGTAGGTCGGCCAGAGGAACCAGAGGGAGAGCGCGATGACGATTGCGCTTGTTATCACCCTGATTCTATCGGACTTGTTCACGTTCCCTCGCTTCCGCTTCGATTTTCCGGTTCAAGAAACTGTAAAATATACCAATTATGCCGCTTCAGTCAACTGGAAAATGCCCCGCCCCGCTTATCCCGCCGATAATTGGAATTGAACAAAATCCTTCTTTGGGCTGTACTTCGGGGGACTGCCCCATCGGGCGTCCGCGGGATCGTCCGCGGCGGATCGCAAGAAGGAGGCGCCGATGAAGAGGTTGCTCGTTTTCGTGCTCTGCTGCGCGCTCTGCGCCGGGATCCCGTCCTGCGGGAAAAAGAAGACGGATGAGCCGAAGCGGGAAGCGGCGAGCGCGCCCGGCGGCATAGTGGATGTCGTCGCGGGTGACGGCCGCTTCTCGACGCTCTCCGCCGCGATCGACGCGGCAGGGCTCGCAGAGACGCTCGGGGGAGAGGGCCCGTTTACCGTGTTCGCGCCGATCGACAGCGCGTTCGCGAAGCTGCCGCCCGGGGCCGCCGAATCGCTCCTCCAGGAGGCGCCGACCCTGAAGAATATCCTGCTGTTTCACGTCGTGCCCGGAAAGTTCACGGCCGCCGACGTCGCCAACATGAGGGCGGTCGTGACGGCTCTCGGCAATCCCGTCTCGATCACGCATATGCCGGGAGGAAAGGTGACGTTCGGGGACGCTCTCGTCGTGATCGCCGATATCCCGGCGAAGAACGGCGTCATACACGCGATCGACCGGGTTCTCTTGCCGCCGGACGCGCCCTAATTGCTGTTCTTCCACGTATAGGCGTGGGGCCACTTCGCCGTGTCGGTCGAGAGCGACGTGTGGCAGATGTGACAGCCGTTCATCTTCCTGGGCGCCGCCCCCCGTGCTCTTCGGCGAAGTCTCCCATGTCGTTTTCGCCGCGCGAGCTGGAATGACAGACGCCGCAGCTTCCGATCGATTTCACCTTGCCGGTCGATCCCTGGTACTGGAGCGATTGATAGTTGTCCTTCGCCGCGGTGGACGGAATCATCGCATGCGGGCTGCCGTGGCAGGCGGCGCAGTAGAGATTGCCGTGACCGGCCGCGTCCCTATAGAGAAGCGCCCCTGTATCGACTTCCGATGCGTCGTGGCACATCGCGCACTTCGGCTCGTTCACCCAGGGGATGCGCGTCGACGGGATCGTGCTCGCCACCACCGCCATCGTGCTGTGACACCACTCGCAGTTGCCGTCGGTCGCCGTATGCCTCGCGCTTCTGCTGCAGCGCGTCTGCGGGCCCGGGTGGCAATCGTAGCACGAAGCGCCCCTGTCGGCATGGAAGCCGTGAATCGCCTTGGATAGGAACTTCCCCGACGTGCCGGGAGTCATGAGACCGAGCGCGGGGGATCCGTGGCAGTCCGCGCAGAGCCGCGGCGTCGTGCCCGCGAGATCGGTGCCGTTTTCCTCGTCGTGCTTCGCCATGATGTCAGAGAATGGATCCGCGCCGTGACATTTCTCGCAATGCATCTCGTCCGAAGTCGGGACGACCGTTTTCGTCTTCGCGAGGACGGCGCCCTGCGCGTCCTTCACCGTGACGTCGGCGACCTGGTACGGATCCCACGTGCCGTTGTCGTTGATCGGCGTGAGCGGCATCCCCACGACGACGAAATGATCCCCGGCGAGCGTCATCTGCCCCGAGAGCGCGCTCCCCGTGAGTCCGCTGTCGTGAGCGAGACTCGCGAATCCGAACAACGTCCCGAAGAGCTTCACCCCGTTGTCCCAGAATTGGCCGTAGCTCCGCTTGCCGTACGAGTATGTGTTCCCCTCGATCTGATATTCGACCGAGATATTCGCCGTCACGATCTCGGGCTTGGCGCCCCGCTTGATGACCTGTACCCACATGGTGTTGAACGGGGGAAGAACGACGAGCTTGTCGTACGTCGGGTTGAGACAATGCATGCCGAGGTCGTTCCAGGCGAGGACGACGTAGTCGCCCTGTGCGGGCGCAGCCGGAGTCGTGGGATTGCCGCTCCTGCTGCCGCAGGACCCCGCCAACGAAAGAACCGCGAAAAGCAGCCAAACAAGCTTCTTCATGGGTCGTCTCCTCCGGGCTATGGCGCACCGTGTTATCGGCTTGTGGAATGAGGAAAGCGTATCACGGAATCGGGAGCCATTTCAAATGGATAACGCCGAGCTCGGAAGATTTTCGAGTGGAACTTTCGATTTCGCGTTTCGTATGTTCAGCTATACGGAATAGTATCAGTCGGGGCGCTGCCCCGACGTGCCGGGTTTCGAATGAGGTGCACGCTATGAGACGACTTGCATCCCTCCTGACGTTCATGCTGATCTCGACGTTCTCCCTTTCGCAGGCCGGCGCGGCCCCTATGGAGCGCGTCGAAGGAACGGGCTCCTCCCACAAGAGCTTCGACCTCGCCCTGAACGGCTTCGGTGTCAGCTTCGGCAATTCCACGCGCTTCAACGGGTTGAGGTTCAATCTCGTCGATAACCGCGTCGAGGAGATCAACGGGATCAACGTCACGCTCTGGAAGCCCGAGGAGAATTCCTTTGCGGCCATTCGGGGCATCTCGGCGGGGCTCTACGCGCCGCGGGCGAACGTGCTGAGCGGAATTTCTCTCGGAGGGCTCGCCGTCGTCGCCGGCTCGAGCCTGTCCGGTATCGCCGTCGGGGGGCTCGCCGTGGTGAGCGAGGGAAGTCTCGCCGGCATAGCCGTCGGGGGGCTTGCAACCGTTGCGGAGGGAAGCGCATCGGGCATTATGGCCGGGGGCCTCGCGAGCGTCGTCGAAGGTACTTTCAGCGGCATTTCAATCGGCGGACTTGCAAGCGTGACCGAGGGCGCTTTCAGCGGCATCTCGATCGGTGGTCTCGCCGCCGTCGTTGAGGGAAGCGCATCGGGCATTATGGCCGGGGGCCTCGCGAGCGTCGTCGAAGGTACTTTCAGCGGCATTTCAATCGGCGGTCTCGCCAGCGTTTGCGAAGGGAATATGAGCGGAATCTCGATCGCCGGGCTCGCGACGGCATCGACAGGGAGCTTCTCCGGCCTGAGCGTGAGCGGCCTCGCGGCATTCGCCGAAAACGACATAAGCGGAATCGCCCTCGCGGGCGGCTCGGTCGTTGCGGACGGCGACATTTCCGGCATCTCGATAGGCGCGATCGGAACGTTCTTCAAGCGAGAGTCGTCGAACGAAGACGAGGACAAGGATGAGAGCGGAACGAAATTCGGTTTCTCCTACGCCGGCACCCGGGCGCGGAACGCCGAGTGGATCACCATTCACGGAATCGACGTCGGCGTCGAAGAGGAGCTCAGGGGAATCGGAGCAGCGGGAATCAGCGTGCGGGCGGACGAGATCACAGGCGTCGCGCTCGCGGGGGCCTTGGTCAAAGCCCGATCGCTCGCGGGCTTCTCGGCCGGCGCGGTCAACTACTTCGATGAATATCAGGCCGGGCTCTCGTTCGGCCTCGTGAACTTCGCGCGCGAGCTGAACGGCATCCAGCTCGGCATTATCAATATCGCGAAGAACAACCGTTCCCCCTTCAGGGTGCTCCCGATCGTCAACGCGCATTTCGAATAGCGCCGGTCGGCGCCCCGGGCTCCTACCGCAAGAGCACGAGCTTCTTCGTCGCGAGGAACCCGACGGTCTCCATCTTGTAGAAATAGATCCCGCTCGCGACTTCACTGCCGATGTTGTTCCGGCCGTCCCAGACCGCCGAGTAGACGCCCGCGTCCTTCACCTCGTTCACGAGCGTCCGAACGAGACGGCCCGCGACGTCATAGATCTTCACCGTCACGAGCCCCTTCGCCTTCATGTCGAAGCGAATCGTCGTCGACGGGTTGAAGGGATTCGGGAAGTTCTGGGCCAGCGCGTTCACCGCCGGCGTCGTGCCGTCGACCCCGGTCCAGTGCGTCGGTTCCTGCATCCACTGGAATACGTTCTTCGCCAACTCGAAACGGTCGATCGGGGCGGTATTCACGTCGTCTCGTACGTACTGGAAGGAGAATCCGAACCACATCGTATTCACGTAGAATCCGCCGGGGTTCAGCTGCGAGGCCGCGATGGCCGCATGGCGGTTCGTCGCGTTGTACACGGGATAGCCGAGAGCGTACTTGCCGTGCGCCGTCTTTTCGAGCACGTCGAACCTGTTGATGACCGGGCATCCGCCGTACGCGTAGAACTTGTCGGGAACGCCGGAGTGCACGAAGACGCCCGCGTCGGTTTCACCCGTGATGAGCGGGCTCACGCCGCCGCCCGTGCGTCCGCCGGTTACGGCGTAATAGCTCGTCGCGACGAAGTCGACGCCGCACCACGTGCTCATGAGGGTGAGCGCCGCGGCCGATCCGAGATTGTTCAGATCGCAGGCGACGTCGTCCCCGCAGACCCAGAGCCCGCACCGGTGCTCGGACTGCTCGAACCAATCGATAAGCATCCGGCAGTCGTTCGACTTGTCGCTGTTCGTCGTGCCGTCGGAGATCGTGAATCGCTGGAGGTCGCCGCTATCCCACACGATAACGTGGTACCAGTCGACGAGCTGCTTGGTCTTCGCGCGGCTCCCCGGCCCGTTTGACGCGCCTGAAGAGGGGGCGTTTACGTCGTATTTGTCCACGTCCCAGAGCGAGTAATAGAGCGCGGGCATCCAGTAGTTCTCGACCGTCCCGACGAACGATCCGCACCCCGAGAAGTCGTCGACGAAGAGAACGTCGCCGTTCTTCGTCGGGAGACACGCGAACTCGAAGTACGGCCCGAAGGACCGGGCCCAGCGAGGAAGCGCCGATTCTTCCCCCGTATTATCGCGGGCGGTGAAATAGTATTCGATCAGGTAGCCTCTCGTGAAAAGGGCGTCGTTCAGGTCGAACATGTACTTGCCCTCGACGACGCCCGCCGCGGTCCGCGCAGGATCTCCCTGGATGATCGTCCAGACGCCGTCGTCGCTCTTGTAGCTGCCGTAGCCTCCCGCGAGCGAGGGGCCGAAAAGCGCCGGCTTTATGGGCGTAGGCCCGACGTAGGAGCACTTCACGCGCATGTAAACCGCGGGACCGCCGGCCGGATCCAACGCGATTCCCCCGCCGATACGCGAGGTGCAGTCGACGACGATCGAATCCCCCGGACGGATAGCAGGATTGTCGCCCGCGTTGATATCGTTCGCCGCGTCGGCGCGGACATAGCTCTCGATATTGAACTCGGCCTCGGGGAAATTGTCTTGAAAGAGATCGAGATCCCGGTAGCTCCAATGGGGTCCCACGCCCTTGTATCGATAGAGCCGCACGTTGTCGAACCAGGGCGCCGGCGTGTGCGCGGCGCAATTCCCGTATATCAGATACCACTCGTCGCACATGTCGACGACGCCGAGCCCCACCTGTATGGAATCGTTCCCCACGTAAGCGCTGATGTCCTTGTCCTCGTTGATGTACGCCTGCTCGGTTCCCCAATTCATGAAGTTGTCGCTGCGCCACTGGCCCGGACAGCCGTCCACGACGCTGCGGACCTTCCACGTGTAGAATACGAGGTTCGCAAGAGGCAGATCGCGATACACGGTGAATCGGAGCGAACAGCCGCCGAGCTGCGAGAGATCGCCGGAGGGAATCGTGCCGTTCTGAACGTTGTTGCAGCTGAGCGAGTACTTCCTCATGTTGATGGCGGGGGATATGACGAGCTCGTTCTGACACGGATCGTTGATTCCGCCCGCGCCCGTGCAATACGGGGTGACGCACGGCCCCCAGACAGGATCGCAAATCGTACCGATGAAGAAGACGATCTGCGTCGCGAAGTCGTCGTTGCAGGGATCGTTGTCGGTCAGATTGTTCCTGAGACCAGAATGAGTGCCGTACGCCTGCCCGGCTGTTCCCGTCCAGATCCCTGCCGTCTTCGCTCCGATCGCGGCCGTTTCGAAATCCTGATAGTTGTCGAGGACGCCCGCGTCCTGCACCCGTATGGCGTCCACGATGCAGCCGCCGTCGGTATTGCAGAGACCATCCTCGTCGCTCCATGTGTCGTCGGAGGTGAAGTGGAACCGGAGCTTCGTCTTCGCCTGCGTGAGCACGATGACGTGGGAAGCGACGGTGTCGCCGATGCCGGCGTACTCGGCGATCCGTTGCCAGTTGCCATGCCCCGCGTCGTATTCGACCCGTGTGAAGTCGTAATCCGGCTCGGAATCGTAATGCATGCGATACGAGAGCGTGACGGCGCCGGTGAAGCTGAATTGAGCCGTGCCGAACGACTGGTCCCAATCGTTGCCGTAGCCGGGGGCGTCGTACCACGAGCAGAGATACGGATCGGTCCCGCTCGGCCGCACGCCGCACCACATGGATTTCGTTCCCTCGATCGCGACGAGGCCGCCGGAGCTGCCGCCGCCCAGTCCGGCGAAGTCGTCGACGCGCCAGAAATTCCCGCGCTGCGCGGTGGCGTCCAGCTTGGTCCACCCCTGCCATGCCATCTGCTCGAACGTGTACCACACGATGCAGTACGTATCGACGGCGGCGGATTCCATGAATCCGCGGAGCCCTGGATCGAGAAGATCTTGATATTCCTCGAGCGGAAGCTGCCGATCCGGCCGATTGACGCGGAGCCCCTGCTTCGACGGTTCGCGCGCCGCGGCGGAACCGGCCAGCGCCGCGACGACGCATGCAAGAAGCAGAATGACCGTGATGTTTCTTTTCATCGCACAATCCCCTCTCGAAGCCTTCGTCCGCTTGACTGTTCTGCGCTCGCAACGGCCGGCTATCTCAGGAGCACGAGCTTCTTCGCCGCCTGGAATCCCGCGGTTTCCATTTTATAGAAATAGATCCCGCTCGCGACTTCACTGCCGATGTTGTTCCGGCCGTCCCAGACCGCCGAATAGGCGCCTGCGTCGCGCACCTCGTCCGCGAGCGTTCGAACGAGACGGCCCGCGACGTCGTATATCCTGATCGTCACGAGCCCCTTCGCCTTCATGTCGAACTTGATCGTCGTCTTCGGGTTGAAGGGGTTCGGGAAGTTCTGGGCGAGCCTGAAGGCCGTGGGAATTTCCGCGTCGGTATTGCAGCATATGTTCACCGGGAACTGCATCCAGGCGAAAACGTTCTTCGCAAGCTCGTAACGATCTGCCGGCGTAGCCAGAACGTCGTCGCGAACGTACTGGAAGCTGAATCCGAACCACATCGTGTTCACGTTGTATCCACTCGGGTTCAGCGACGTCGATGCGATAGCCGCGTAACCATTCGTCCCGCCGTACATGGGATAGCTGAGAGCGTACTTGCCGTTCGCGGCCTTCCCGAGCACATCGAACTGGTTGATGACGAAGCATCCGCCGTACGCGTAGAACTTGTCGGGCACGCCCTCATGCACGAAGAGGCCGGCGTCCGTTTCCCCCGTGATGAGCGGGTTCACAATGCCGCCTCCCGTGCGGCCGCCGGTTTCGTCGAAGTAGCTCGTCGCAACGTAGTCGACGCCGCACCAGGTGCTCATGAGGGTGAGCGCCGGCGTGGATGCGAGACCGTCCAGATCGAAGGCGACGTCGTCGCCGCAGACCCAGAGGCCGCATACGTGCTCGGACTGCTCGAACCAGTTGATGAGCATCGAGCAATCGTCGGACTTGTCGCTGTTGACCGTGCCGTCGGAGATCGTGATGGATTCGAGATCCCCGCAGTCCCAGACGATCGCGTAGTACCAATCGACGAGCTGCTTCGTCTTCGCGCGGCTCCCCGGTCCGTTCGAGACGCCCGAGGTCGGGCCGTTCACGTCATACTTGTCCACGTTGTTGGACGGCTGAGGAAGCACGGCGGCGAGCACCGGCATCCAGTAGTTCTCGACCGAGCCGACGAACGAGCCGCGGCCCGTGAAGTCGTCGACAAAGAGAACGTCGGAGTTCTTCGTCGGAAGACACGTCCACTCGAAGTACGGATCCCTCGAGCGGGCCCATCTCGGGAGCGCGGTCTCGATGCCCGCGACATTCCGTGCCGTGAAGTAGTACTCGATCTGGTAGCCTCTTGTGAAGAGCTGGTCGTTCAGGTCGACCATGTAGCGGCCGCGTTGAATGCCGCCTGCCGTCCGCGCGGTATCGCACTGGATGACCGTCCACACGCCGTCGTCACTGACGTAGTTGAAGTTGATCGTATGCTGCGACCCGGTTCGCCCGGTTAGGACGCTCCCCGCGAGCGACGGGCCATAGAGGTGGGGCTTGATTGGCGCGGGCCCCACGTAGGCGCACTTCACGTGCATGTACACGGCCGGGCCGCCGCCCGGATCGGCCGCGATGCCGCCGCCGAATAACGAGCTGCAGTCGACGACGATCGAGTCGCCCGGGCGAATGATCGGGATGTCGTTCGTATTAATATCGTTCGCCGCGTCGGCGCGCACGTAGCTCTCCAACTGGTATTCCTGCTCGGGAAAGTTGTCCTGGAAAAGATCGAGGTCGCGATAGCTCCACTGCGGCCCCGAGTCGCCGTACCGATACAGGCGAACGTTGTCAAACCACGGCGTCGGCGTGTGCTGCGCGCAGTTGCCGTTCACAAGGTACCACACGTCGCACATATCGACGACGCCGAGGGAGACCTGCACCGTATCGCTCTCGATGAGGTCGCTCACGATATTGCCCGAGAATATCCAACCAAAATCGCCCCATGTCTGGAAATTTCTGTCGCGCCATTGACCCGGACAGCCGCCCTCGATGTTTCGTATGTGCCACTGATAGAAGACGAGGTTCGCTAGCGGCAGGTCGTTCCAAACCGTGAATCGAAACACGAAGCCTCCGAACGACGCCAGCTCACCCGGAGGTATGACGCCGTCCTGAACGCCGTCGCGCCGCGTCGAGTATCTCCTCGTGTCGATCAGGGGCGAAATGACCATCTCGTTCTGGCACGGAGCCTCGTGGCCGCCCGATCCCTTGCAGAACGGCGTGTCATAAAGGCCCGGATAGGTCGTGCTCGGGACCGTGGATCCGATGAAGAACACAATCATCGACGTGAAATCGTCTCCACAGGGGTCTTTGTCGTTCAGATTGGCTGTGAGGCCCGAGTACGCGCCAAAGGCATCGCTCTTCGATCCGCGCCAGATCCCCGCCTCGTTCGCCCCGATTGCCGCTGCCTCGAAGTCCTCGAAATTGGAGAACATGCCCGTGTCCGAGAGACTGATGCTGTCGACGATGCAGGCGCCGTTCGTTTCGTAGAGCCCGTCCTCGTCGCTCCAGGCTCCGTCGGACGTGAAACGGAAGCGCAGCTTCGTCTGCGCGGCGGTGAGCGGCAGGAAGAGCGAAACGATCGTATCGTTCTCGCCGGTATACTCCGCGGCCGTCTCCCATCCGCCGGCCGCACTGTATTCGACCCTCACGTAGTCGTACCCCGGTTCGACGTCATACGCGATTCTATACGAGAGAGTGAGCGCTCCGGCAAAGCTCATAGGATTCGTCGTGAGGATCTGGTCCCAGCCGTTGCCGTAGCCGGCCGCCGTCGCCCAAGAGCACAAGTACGGATCGGCCGGGTTCGGCCGCGCGCCGCACCACATCGATTTGGCGCCCTCGAGCGCCGCGTAGCCCGGAAGCCCGGCGAAATCGTCGACGTGAAAGAATGTGCCTCGCTGAGCGGTCTCGTCGACACGGGTCCACCCCTGCCAGTTCCTGATCTCGAAATCGTACCAGACGAGGCAGTAGGTATCGACCGCGGCCTCTTCGTACAGGCCGCGGAGCCCCGGATCGACGAGATCTGGAGACGGAACCTCCGACTCCGCCCTCGTCATCCGCAGACCGGGCTTCGCCGCTTCGCGCGCCGCGCCCGTCGTGCCGATCAATGTAGCAAGGATTGCGATCGCGAGGATCGCCGAGAGAGCTTTCACGTCCTTACCCCCCATCTTGCCAAGGACATGTCTCGCTTGCGCGCCGCACTTCGTCCGACCCATCTCGCCGTCATGATGAGACGGCAGAACCGTTTTGCTTCCGGCGAAATTTCGCCGGCTCATGGAGCTCGCCTCGGGTCAGGGAACGTGCCAGTGGGGGTGGAAGGTGGCAGTTTCCGACCGCAATTCATCCGCGCGATGCATTGGATTTCCGCAGACTCAACCGCCGGACAGATCATAGCACAGACGGCCATTGCTGTAAATCGTTATTTCTCCGGCGAATGCCTCATCACTTAAGGGTGGTGATTTCCGGGCGAATTCGTTATAATGCGACACTGCGCGATAAAGCGGCTGCCGTCCATAGTCGACGGCGGGACAGGAAGGGGATCCGATATGACTCCGAAAGAGCTCAAGAAGCGGAAAAAGGCGGCGGCGGCCGTCAAGCCGAAGGCCAAAGCGAAAAAGGATTCGACTACGGATAACCAGAAGAGGGTCGAGGCTGCAAAGGAAGCGGCAAGGAGATTTATCGCCGGCGTGCGGGAGACCCCCCGCAAGGCAAAGAAAGCGTCGCCCAAGAAAATAGCCCGCCCCGCGACGCCGAAGCCCGCGGCGGCAGCACGCCCCGCGGCGGCGAAGCCCGCGGCGAAGGCCGCTCCCCGGACGCCCTCCACGAAGACCGTGAAGGCCAAGGCCCCGATCAAGCCCGCCAAGGCCGCAAAGACTCCCGGGCCCGCCAGGAA
>CAVVEY010000011.1:0-75283 GCA_963747385.1 uncultured bacterium
CGCCATAGGCGGCGTTCTCGCCCAGAGGTATTCCGCGTACCTGTTCTACGGGTTGATGATCGCCGTGTTCGTTTTTTTGGCGGTATTCATTCCGCTGCAATGGAACAAGTATACGGAGGCGAGGCTTGAGAAGTTCAAGTCCCATGTCGAAGAGACCGGGAAGGCCATGGGCAGATAGGGTGACGGGAGGATCATGAAGTTTGCCAAGATATTCAAGCTGGGGCAGAAGGGCGCGAAGAGGGCCAAGAAAGCCAAAGGCGCTGCAGCGGCGCAGACAAGCTGGCCGGAAGGAACCAGGGTCGGAGTCTTCGGCCACGAGAACTCCGGCAAAACGGTGTTCTTCACCGCGCTCTACACGCAGAGCAAAACTACCAACGATTTTCATGTATCGGTGAGGGACAACGCGACGGCCAACGAGTTCTTCAGGAACGACATGGCCATCAAGGGGGTCGACGTCGACAGCGGCGGCACGGGGACCATAGCGGCGAAGTCCGTTCCGAAGAAATTCCCCGATCATACGGTGAAGGATGTCCTGCTCCAGTTCACGGCCATCGTCGACGGCGGCACGAAGATCCCCGTGGTCACCTACGATTACAACGGAAAGGCCGCGTCGATCTCCGAGCGTTCCGACGAGGCGGAGAACATACGCTCGTTCATGGCGGACGCGGACGGAGTGCTCTTCTTCTTCGATCCGAAGATTCTCGGCGCCGATCCCGAGGTCCAGGCGCGCGTCTCGTCGTTCGTCAATGTCCTCGAGCTTATCGCGTCGCTCAAGTCGCGGCTGCCCATACCCGTGGGGCTGGTGATCACCAAGGCCGACACGCTCCCCGGTTTCAGCGGCGAGGACAAGACGATCCTGATCCGCGCCGAAGACGAGCAGGTGATCGCCGAGGATTACGAGAAATTCCTCGAACGGGTTCTCGGCTTCGAGAGCCTGTCGGCCGACCGGGAGTGGGCCTCCTCGGTGAGGAATATCCTGGTGAAGCTGCGGGAATTCATCAGAGTGGTCGTGGGAAGAACGCTCGATTTCCAGATATTTTTCGTGTCCAGCACGGGAAACAGGCCCGAGAAGATCGGCGCCGAGGTCGGGCGTTCGATATACGCCCCGCCCGAGAAGGTGAATCCGTGCGGCGTCACCGTGCCGTTTCACTGGATGCTCAAATCGATCGTCCGAAGCCGGAGACTCGATATTTTGCGGAGAATCGCGGGGTTCGTCGTCGCGATCTCGGTCGTGTGGATCGTGATCTATTCGCTGCCGTTCATGCTTCACTTCGTCGGTCTCCTGCGATCTCCGACAGGGATCGAGAAGAAGGCGTTGAAAGAAGCCGGCGGGAATCGCCTGCTCATGTCCCCGACGCAAAACTCGGATGTATCCAATGCGTACGACCGGTACGGCCGGAGATGGTTGGTCAAGAGGATGTTCCCCGAATACCAGGTGCAGGCCGGTTATCTGGAGGACCTCTATGGAGGGATCGGAACTCCCTCGGCCGGCGGGAGGCTCGACGCAATTATCAGCCAGCTCGCGGGCATCGTCGCCGACGAGAGGTCATGGCCCATATACGAGTCGGCCAAGGACAAATTGAAGATCGAGGAGAGCACCAAGAGGCTTCTCGACGAGCTCAAGGACCTGAGCTCCAAGGATGAAGAAGCCTCCGCCAAGCGGGCGGGAAGGGCGCTCACGCTGTGGGATCTCTTCGTCAAATACCTCAAGAATCGGTCGGATGCGGCGGTTTCGCAGGCGATATGGGATCAGGTCGACGCCTATTCGAGAGACCCCGAATACAACCAATCCGAACAGAAGCTCGGCAACGACCTGCGGAGCGTCGTCGGCGCGGGCTCGGCGCCGGCCGGTTCTTCGCTGCAGAATGCCAATACGAGTCTCGGCGCGTATGAGGATCTGAAAGGCAGGATCAACGCGAAAGACGCGGATCCCGCGTTCGTCCTGGGCGAGGCGGCGGACGAGCTCGTCGCTCTCAGGGGCAGGCTCGTGCCGGGCGTGCACAACGCCCAGATCTCGGCGATCAATTCCTTCATCGCCGAAACGCAGCAGTACAAGCAGAAACGCCAGTATATCTGCGTGCCCAAGAGCATTCCCGAAATGGGTCATCTTCATATCGAGGTGACGGAGTCGGGCGGCAGTCCCAAATGGTCGAATACGACGCAGGTTTTCGAGGGAGACCCGATCAAGCTGGAGTGGAAACAGGGAGACGACGTCTATATCGCGTTCGACGAGCTCAAGCATAAATGCAACTGGGGAAGGCAGCCGAGCGGTCTGGCGGTGTTCGAGGACGACTACGCGCTGTTCGAGGCGGAAGGCGAAGTCGCTTTCCGCAATATAGGAAAAACGGTGACTATCGGATTCAAGGGCGGGCTCAGGGAGAACCTGCCGAAACTGAAATAATCGAGCGGACGAAAGAGAGGAAAGAGAAATGAGAAGCATGACGCTTGTGGCGCTCGCGATCCTCGCCGTTGTCATGGCGCCCGCCGCGGTTTTCGCCGGGAAGGTGGCGGTGCCCGAGGGGACGCAGATAAAGGTGAAGTTCGATTCGACGAAGAAGATCGACTCGGGCAAGCTCCATGCGGGGGACACCGTATCGATCAGTCTCGTGGAGGACATAAAGGTCGGCGGAAAAACGATAGTCGAGGCCGGAGCGAAGGGGATCGCGACTGTCAAGGAAGCGGTCCGCGCGTCGAGACCGGGAAAGCCCGGGAAGATCGTCATGTCGTTCGTCGAGCTGAGTCCCAAGGGAAGCTACCGATCGAAAGACGGCAGCATGATCAAGCTCTCCGGAGTGGCGGAGGACAAGGGGGGCGGAAGGAAGATCATCTCCTGGCTCTTCATTCTCGGTCTGCTCATCAAGGGGGGGCAGGGAGATATCGACGTAGCCCTGGAGTATCCCGCCACGGTGGGCGAGACGATCATTCTCGAGAGCAATTAGCCGGCGACAGGCGGAGTCGCCTTCCGGGAATCACCGGCAGCCGGTGAAGAGATAGTACTGCACCACTCCCGGAGTCCATGCGATATCGAAGAGCTCCATCTCGTCGAGGCCGCCGACGAAATAGTTGGTGGTCGAGGCGTTATCCTTCCCCATGAAAAGAGCGCCGCTCGTGTTCGGGGCCGGCGCGCCGCCGTTCCCCGTGACCCATGAGCCGGGCATCTCGGTGATCGTGCAGCCATAGCCGAGGACCAGCATCGCCGAGGACGGCTCTCCGAAGCGGTACGAGAAGACGATGTGAAACCAGCCCGCCGTCCGGTTGTCGGGCAGGTTGTCGACGCGGTACGTGTGATAGGGTGCCGTCCCGTACCTGAAGACGAGCGACTTGACCCCGTCGCCGCTCAAGGCGTCCACGAGCAGGAGCTGGTAGTTTATCGCGCCGTCCGCGTTCCGCTTGCATATGAGCGATGAAAAAGGATTGGGAGCGGGAGCTCCAACGGGGAGATAGATCCACATCGAGATCGTGATCTCTTCCTGGAGATCGAGGAGCGTGTTGTCGGGCACCGTGACGAAATCGCCGCTCCCGTTGAAGCGCCGCGCGAGCCCACCGAACGGCCCATCGAGCGCGGAGGTTCCCGTGGCCGTTCCGTTCAGTCCGTTCCCCGATCCATCGTAGATGACCGACGGGATCGCTCCGTAGCCCATATCCCAGGAGGCGATTCGGCTGTACCAGTAGTCGTAAAGCAGGGCGACGGAGTTCTCGGCGCGGATCCCCTCCACGGGCAGCTCGTTCGAGAGCTTGTCGAGCATGAAGTCCACCGCCGGCGTGAACGTGGCCGTCTCGTAGGGCGACACCTCGTAGATGCCGGTCTGATAGTACACGGTCGCGATCTCCGCGTAGCCGTTCCCGTCGACCATCCTGTTCGCGACGCTCCGCAGCGAGAGATCGATGTTCACGACGTAGTTCGCGTCGAGACTGATATATGAGGCGGCGACCTTGGCGAGTTGGGGATCGATCTGGACGTATCCGGCGCTGGTAACCATGTAGCTCTGCCCGGCCGACCGGTAGCTCGAGAGGCTGACGCTGAGCGAGGCGACGTCGGGGAGGTTGTAGACGCTGATCTTGACCGCGAGGAGATCCCCCTGGATCGTCTCGAGGTACACGGGCGAGAGCTTGATCATCGGGACCCGCGGAACGAGCTCGATGTCGAGCCTCAGATCGCTTCCGCCGACGACGTCGGCGATCGTTTGTCCGGAGTAGATCAGCGTTCCCGCCGCGTCGTACGCGTCGATCCGGAAGACCCTGTCCGGCCCGGCGGGCACGACGACGCTGCCGGTCAGGAGGCCGCCCGACAGCGCGAGCTCGGCGACTATCGGTTCCATGATGCCGGGCCCCGTCACGGTGAGCACGAATCTCGAGGCCTGCGTAACCTGCCCGGACGTCGCGAGGGAAGTCCATATCTCGAGGTCGATCCTTTGCTCCTCGGCGGATGTGATCTTCTCCGAACATGACGAAGCGACCGCCATCATGAGAAAGAGCGCAATCGCCGCGACGCTACGGGATGTGCCGAATCCGAACATTGTTCACTCCTCTTAATGCGAGACCCGCAGACCTCCGGACATCTGGAGGCCGCCTATGTCGACGTCGCCTCCGTCGGCCGAACCGGTGTAATACATGACGCCCAGGTCGAGGCCCAGATTCCGGGATAGATCCTTGCCCAGATCCACGGCGAAATTCAGGAGCGACGATCTGCCGAGCTCTTCCTCGCTCGAAAGGATCTGCCTCGTGCCGACCAACGCGCCGATCTTCCAGCCGGCCCCGAGCGTGCGGGCGACGCGGAGGAAGACGTCGAATTCGTCGCCGTATTTCTTCAGCTGGCTTTCGATCGCGCCGTCGGTCGGGTCGTAACGCCTGTTGCGGCCGCGAAGGATCATTCTCATTCCCAGCGTGGTGCTGTATTCTTCGCCGTGTCGGGTGGCCATGAGGCGGGTGCTGAACTGCGGCGCCTGTCTGTATATGCTCGCGCCGTCCAGCGCGTCCGTTCCGAAGAAGGAAAATCCGAAATCGCCGGCGTACTCGATCCGGCCGGATGTCGTTCCGGCCGTGGCGTTCAGCGAAAAGGCGTCGCCGGGGTCGTATTCGCCGCTCCCCTCGTACGGCTTGTAGGAACCGCAATAATCGTAGACGCCGCTCAGCCCGCATTTGAAGGGTCCCAGCCCGGCGGCGCCGCCGGCCTGCAGGTTGAATCCGAATCCCTCCCCGTAGCGCCGAAGGGGGAGCGAGAGGTAATCGCGCGACAGGAACTCGATGATGCGCCGTTCGCCGTCGGGATCGAGCTCCCGTTTGCCGGTCGGCAGGTTGAGCCCGGCGGAGAGAAGCAGCTTGTCCCGCGAGAAGGAATGCGCGAGCTGGAGACGCAGGTCGCCGAGCCCCGACATGTTCGTTTGCGCGCCGTACGCGTCGAGGTTGTTGTACCCGGAGACGATCTGGTACCTGGCTTCGAAGTTGTCGCGAAGGGGAACGAATCCCGACAGGCCGAGGGTCATCTGCGAGATGCTTTCCTCCGGGCCGCTCGCGGGATCGAGAGACCAGTCTGCCGTAATTGAACTTCAAGGCGAACGAACCCGGCTGATCGAAAACGATCTGGCAGGACGCCTCCGCGGCGAACAGGGACGCGAGCGCCAGAATCGCCGCAACAATCGTCTTAATTCGCATCCAGGTGCCCCCTGATTATTATTCGCCCGTAGCCGTCTCCAGATCGGGCCTCCGCCCGGAGGAGCGATCGGATACGATCCGAAATTCCAGTACAGCTCGTCGCTCATGATGAAATTGCCGTTCACGAGGTTCGCGGCCTGAATGGCGTCCATGCCGGTTCCCGCCCCTTCCGGTTGTATCGAAGAGGCGACCTCCTGTTCGAAGGATTTCCCGCGCCCGGAAGGCGCGCCTTTCATCTCCCCGCGGTACGCGGAGGTCATCTGCATCTTGTCCGCGAGGTTCGAGGCTTCGACGAATCCGGGGTCTTGCCGTGCCGGCGTCCCTGAAGGAGCTCGTCGCGTCGTCGTACATCCCGCGTCTTTCGTAGGAGAGCCCCTTGCTGAAGGCCATGAACGCGAGGAACGATTCGGTAGGGACGCCTCGATCGCGTCCCGCTCCTTCCTGCTGATATCGATCCCGAGCGTGTCGAGCAGGGCGAATACGAATTTCTTCTCCACCTCGAAGAACCGGTTGAGATTCCCTTCGTTGGACTGCGTTCCGCTTGACGTGCCGTCGATGGTGTTCACGAGCCGGCCGTCGATCCTGAATCCGGACTCGCCGGCTCCGGTCATCGTGCCGAGGACGATTCTGCGGCTTCCGAGCAGTTTCCCCATGCGCGGGGCCAGGCGGGAATCGGAGTAGCTCGACTCGCCGAGCTTGAGCTCGTCGAGGATGACGTTGATCTTGACTCTCTCGAGGACCTTGAGCGAGGAGATCTTGGAAAGGTCCATGGCGATGAACTCGGCCAGCCCGAGCGCAATCGGCTGGATATCGGGCGGGAGATAGGATCCGTTGAAATTGATGACCGCGACGCTGTTCTCCGGCAGCGACGCGACGGAGAGCGTGTCTTCGCCGCGCACCGCCTGGCGGGCGTCTTCCGCCAGCCGAGCGTCGATCAAAACGTCCAGCCTGTCCCGGATCAGCTTCCCGGTCCGGTCGTCTCCCTGCAGATTGGCCGCCGCGCCGTACACGCGGATCGCCTTGTCGAGCTCCCCGGTCCTTTCGAATATCAGGCCGAGGTACAGATTGGAAAGGGCGTTGGGATTGATCCTGTTCGACGCGGCGAAGGCCTCTTCGGCCTTCCCCAGGGAATCGGTCCGGTACCACGCCAGGCCGAGCTCGCGCCACGCCCGGTAATCGTCCGGTCGTTCCTGCACGGCCTTGTACAGCAGCGCAAGGGCCTGATCGTGGTCGCCCTTCTCCGAAGCGGCCTGCCCCTGTCTGTAGTAGCTCTGCCCGCACCCCGCGAGCAGAAGGAAAAGGACGAGGAGCGCCGCCGGAATGGATCTCGACATCGTGTTCTCCTTGTTTCTGCGGTTCTCTCAGCTCACCAGAGGCTTGTAGATCTCCATCTTCCTCTTGGCTTCGGCGAAGGAGTTGTCCTTTTCGTACGCCTTCTTGAAGTAATCGTACGCCTTCTCGTATTGATATTCGTCCATGTATTTCAGGCCCAGGGAATAGAGCCTCGCGGCGTCCATGTCGGACGTGGCCGATTCCTCGATGACGGCTCCCGCCTTCTATTGACAGAGCGAGGTTGAGCTTGCCGGCGACGTCCTTGACCAGCTCCTTCTCCATCTCGACGAAGTTGGGTTTGCCCTCCCTGTCGGCCGACGTTATGATCTCGGAGGTTTCGACGTCGACCACGCGGACGACCATCCGGGCGTTCTTCCCGTCGAGCTGCGTGATGCTGCCGAAGACCATCATCTGGGC
The DNA here is from genome assembly GCA_963747385.1 of uncultured bacterium. Classification (GTDB taxonomy): domain Bacteria; phylum Krumholzibacteriota; class Krumholzibacteriia; order Krumholzibacteriales; family Krumholzibacteriaceae; genus SSS58A. The sequence goes on from CAVVEY010000011.1 coordinate 7,402, forward strand.
GCCGAGCATCTTGCCCACCCTGACGGCCGTGGCGGGATCGATCTTCCCTTCCTCGGAGAGCTTGACCTCCCTGAGCAGGTAATCGAGCTTGTCCCTCTCGACGATCTTCACGCCGGTGAATTTGGAGAAGTCGTATTCGAAAAAGTCGGCGAGACCCTTGCTGAGGTCGCCGAGATCCTTCTTGTACTGGCCCATGGAAAAGTTGTCGAACTCCATGATCGCGATCGTCCGCGCGGCCGGGTCGGCGTCGTTCCGGCAGACCAGCATGTCCTTGCTCTTTGAGATCTCGTACCACTTGTCCCGCAGCTCGCTCGGCCACATCTCCCGTGGAAAGCTCATCATGCAATGCCCGATTTTCGAGATCTCTTGCAGATACCCGTACGCCTCTCTTTTGTACTTCTGACCCTTCGCGTACGTGATGACGCTCTTGACTTCAAGTATGGCCACGCTGTCTCCGGCGGTCAGGTTTTTCCCGGAGAGAAGCTTGTCGGTAATGGCAAGGCCCGAATCGAACTCGCCGTCGAGATAGACGTTGACGGCCTCGGCGAGCCTCTCGGTGATAGTGCCCTCCGGAGCGGTCGCGCCGGGGCAGGAGGTCAGGGAACGAAAGGGCGAAAGGAGCAGCACCGCGATCGTCACGATAAACAGAATCGACCGTTTCATGATACACGCCTCCCGATTGTGAATGAAACCCGTTGACGCGATTCTATCCTATTCCTCGAAGTTGTGCGACACTATTTCCGTCTCGCCGCTTTCCAGCGTAATCGTTTTGGAGTGAGAGAGCTCCTTGCCGCCGACAAGCATGACCATTTTCACCGTGTACTGTCCGGGAGGTCTGTCGAACGTGAAAGGAGTCTTCTCGTATTGCAGCTCGCCGTTGATATAGATCGCGGCGTTTCTCGGTCTCGAGAGGACCTTCAGGAACCCCGGCGCGGTCGGGGCCGGCTTAGAGGGTTTCGCGCCGGCGCCGGCGGCAGCGGTGCCGGGAGCGGTTGCGGGCCTTTCCACGACTTTATCCGGGAGCGTGCCGGCAGCGGGTTTATTCTCCTGCTGCTCCGAAGCCCCGCCGGGCGCCGGAGCGGCGTTCTCGACGACCTTCTGCGTATCCACGAGGGACGGCCGGCGCGCGATGACGCTGTCTTTCGCCGGCGTCGTCACGCTGCCGTCGTCCTCCCCGGACATCATCCTGATCCCGAATATCACGGCCGTCACGATGATGACGAGACCAACGACCGCGCCGACGATCTTTCCCCCCTTGCCGTGTTGTGCCGCCGGCCTGGCAGGGGATGCGGAGGACGCCTCCGTTGCGGGCGCTTTCGCGGGGCGGACCGGTTTTCCGGCGAGCTTCAGGAGCTCCGATTTCATCTCGACGACGGAAGAGAATCTCTTTGCCGGATCCTTGTTTATCGCCCTCAGTATCACCTTGTCGAGCTCCCCGGAGATCTCCTTGTCGAGGCGCGAGGGAGGAACGGGATCCTCGGAGAGCTTCGCGTCCCTCAATACGAACTCGTTCTCGCCCTTGAACGGGGGCCGGCCGGTGAGCATCGCGTACATCATGGTGCCCACCGCGTAAATGTCGCATTTCGCGTAGTCCAGGTGCTCGCCGCCCGCGAACTGCTCGGGCGCCATGTATTCGGGGGTCCCGGTCGAGGTGCCGACGATCGTCATCTGCGGGTCCGTTTTCCCCTTGGCGATGCCGAAGTCGATGATCTTCAGCTGCCCTTCGCGATCGAACATGATATTTCCGGGCTTGATGTCGCGGTGGTAGATCTCCTTGTCGTGCGCGAAGGCGAGGGCCGTGAGAAGATCCGCTATTATCCTGATGGTCTCTTCGACCGAGAATTTCCCCTGGTCGGCGATCATCTCCTCGAGCGATTTCCCGTCGATATACTCCATCGCGATGACGAGCTCGTCCTCGTGATTGAAGAAGTGCCTGATATGGCAGATATTCGGATTCCTCTCGAGGAGGGCGAGCTTGTCCGCCTCCTGCATGAAGCGTTCGGCATGCTGAGGGCTGGAGAGTATCTTGAGAACGACTTTCAGGTTCGGAACGTCCTTGTGCACCGCCAGATAAACCTTGGCCATGCCTCCGGCGCCGATCTGCTTGAGTATCCGGTAATTTCCGATTTGTCTTTCCGTCATCTGGGACCACCCGAATCCCGTATGTTGTTAAGCAAAATTCATTTAGCCTTGAGTGTCAACATAAAACTGCGGAGTTGCGTCGCCTGTGGCGATGCGCAGAATTGCCGGAGATCCATGATGAGCCAGGCCGGCTTCCCGGCATACGGGCATCCATTATGCTTGATTCATGTCCTGAAAAGATCGTTGCGCGAACAAATCGCTTTTTGCACGACGGGCGTCCTCGCAGCATATTTGCCATGAGGGAGGCTTCGATGATATTACGCGCGTCCATGAAGAAGGCTCTGCATGTCTGCGGTGTCTCGGCCGCCGCTCTTCTGCTCTCGATCTATGCGTGCGACAACGCGGATACCGCGAAGCCCCCCGCGGGGCCGGATCCGGATGGGACCGACACGGAAGCGCCGAGCGTGCCCCTCAACCTCTTCGCCGCCGCCGCATCCGATTCGAGCATGGACGTGACGTGGTCGCCGTCGACGGACGACGTCGGCGTCGAGGGCTACCGGGTGTATCGCGACGGCTCGGCCGTGGGCGTCGCGTCGTCGCCTGCATATCTCGATACCGGTCTCGCCGCGGGAACGAGCTATAGCTACCAGGTCGGCGCGTTCGACACATCCGGCAACGAAAGCGCGCGATCGAGCCCCGCGACCGGTACGACCTCGGGCGGGAGCCCGAGCGGCAGCACCTACCTGGTCGGCCCGGCCAGAACGTATACGAGCATCCGGCAGGTGGAGGCGCTCCTCGAGCCGGGGGACCTGGTGTTGGTGGACGGGGACGAGGTCTACGCGGGTGGCGTCACCTTCAGCAACGCGGGAGCGCCCGGCGAGCCCATAACGATCCGCGGGGTCAAGGTGAACGGCGTCCGTCCCGCGATCGAGGGAGGCAACAACGTCGTCGAATTCAATCAGAGCAACTACGTATTCGAGGGATTCGAAATTCGCGACGCGGGATTCCGGGGCCTCTATCACCACGCCGACAATATCGTTATCCGCGACTGCGTCGTGCACGATTGCCCGCACGGCATTCTCGGCGCCGACGAAGGTTCGGGGGACCTGACCGTAGAATACTGCGAGATATTCGCCTGCGGCGAGGGAGACGGCCGGCACCAGATCTACATATCGACGAACGAGAACGATTACCCCGGTTCGGTGTTCCGTCTGCGGTTCTGCTACATCCACGACGGCACGGGCGGCAACAACGTCAAGAGCCGCGCCGAACGCAACGAGATATATTACAACTGGCTCGAGACTCCCTATTATCACAACCTCGAGCTCATCGGACCGGATCCGGCCGGCGGCGTGGCGGAAGACAAGGCGCGCGAAGACTCGGACGTCGCCGGGAACGTGCTCATCGCCCAGCGCTACAGCCGCAACGTCCGCATAGGCGGCGACGGAACGGGGCAGAGCTTCGGGCGCTACCGGTTCATGAACAACACCTTCATTCACCGAAACGCCGATCCGGCCTCGCAGATCTTCGCGCATTTCGGCGTCGAGAGCGTGGAGATGCACAACAACGTTTTCTACATCGCGTCTTCCGTGCGTGTTCGACGATTCCGAGGCGAGCTGGGCGCTCGGCAGGCGCGTAAGCGGCGCGAACAACTGGGTCCATTCGGGCGCGGATTACCCGTCGGAGTGGACGGGGACCCTCGCCGGCACGAGTCCCGGATTCGTCGACATGGGCGCAGACCTGCTGCGCCCCGCCGCCGGTTCGATCCTCATCGACGCGGGAACGGCGACGATGACGAGTCCGGCGGGATCGCCATTCCCCAATCCGCTCGCGGCGCCGCTCTTCCATCCGCCGCAGGCGGCGCTCATCCCCGTGGGAGCGGCCGAGCATCGTCCCGTCGACGGCGTCATCGACATAGGGGCGTTCGAGCGACAGTAGAATACGGCCGGCTGCCTCAGATCCCGGGCATCTTGACACGAAATAGATTTTCCTATAGAAGAAGGTGTCGGTGCGCGTTTCAGCCCGCGACGACGAGGCTCCAACGGTGGACGGCCGCCCGATGAACGAACGACGCGTCTCGAAAGTATCGCACCTCTCTATCGCCGCGGCGTTTCTCGTTCTTTCGATATTCTTTCTGCGGGCGGACATTCCGCGCGTACTGACGATCATCCCCGACGACGCCTCGTACTATTTCAAGATCGCCGAAAACGCGAGCGCGGGAGAAGGGTCTCACCTTCGATCGGTATCAACCGGACGAACGGCTTTCAGCCGCTGTGGCTCGCCATGCTCGTTCCCGTCTATCGCGCCTACCACGGGACCCCGGAGACCATGTGCCGGATCGTCCTCGTGTTCCAGCTCGTCGTTCTCGCACTCGCCGCGCTTCTCCTCAACGCCGTCCTCGCGCGGTTTTTCTCGAGGCGCACCGTTCTCGTGAGCCTGCTCCTCTTCCTGTTCTTCGTCTTCGTTCCCGCCGCGAACGGAATGGAGTCGGCGGTCCTCGTGCTCTTCCTTGCGCTCGCCTTCTACGGGGGCGCGAGAGCGGACATATTCGGCCGCCACGATCCGATGCGGGAGCTCCTTTTCGGAATCCTTCTCGGGCTCGTCGTCCTTTCGCGGCTCGACATGGTGTTTCTGCCTCTCGTGGTTGTCGCGGCCTCCTTCGTGAGCGCTCTCGGCGGGCGCGATGAACGGCGCGCGCGTCTTGTTCGAACGCTCTGCGTCGGCGCCGGCGCCGCGGCCGTCGTTCTCCCGTACCTCGTTTACAACGAGACGAGCTTCGGCGCCGTGATGCCGATCAGCGGGCTCCTCAAGTCGAGCTTTCCGAATTTCTCTCAACCGGGGTACGCGCTCTCGTCGCTCGGAAAGAAGGGTGTGGCGGGGCTCCTCATGGCCGCCGGGTACGCGGCATACTCTCTCGTCCGATTCCGGTCGACGCGGAGCGGCGCCGACGGCCTCCGGTACTACCGGTCCGCCATGACGGCGATGTCGCTCGCGATTCTGCTCCACTTTATCCACGCGCTCTTCTTTATGAAATGGGCCGTCTTCAGCTGGCATTACGTCCCATACGTCTTTTTCGGCGTGGTGGCGATCTGCGAGCCGGCGGAGCGGCTTTTCTCGCCGGCGGGCCTGAAGAGGCGGCGCGCGCTCTACCGGTTCGCCGTCGCCGCGATCGTCGCGGTCGGATGCCTCGCGGTGTTCCGGGGCCTCAGCCGCCCCTTGGACGGGGCCTGGTGCCCCGCCTCGTACGCCGCGGCGCGATGGGCGCGGGAGAACACGGACACGGACGCGGTCTTCGCGATGAAGGATGCCGGGACCTTCGGCTACTTCAGCTGAGCGGCGCGTCATCAACCTCGACGGGGTCGTGAACAACCTCGAGTATCAGGCCGCGCTCAAGGAGAGGGACCTTCGCGGGTACCTCGCGATCAAGGGCGTCGATTACCTCGTCCAGCACGCCTTCTGGGACAGGCCCGATATCACGAAGGGGGAATACGACACTCTCGCGGTGAGCTACCGGAGCCGCCGGTACGAATGCGAGAGCGACGAACTCGCGCTCCCGAGGTCCGACGAGGTGTACCGGTCCCGGCCGTACTTCGACGGTCCCCACGAAACGGTCTTCATCATATGGAAGATCCGGGGTGCGCAGGAGCGTCGTCATCGACCCGCATTTTGACGCGTACCGATGCTCGTTCCAACTCGCGGGAATCGCCGAGGCGTTCGGCGCGCCGCCCGCCACGCTTCTTGTTGACTCTCGAGAAAACGAGCCCATATACTCTCTTCACCTTTTCGGCGAACGGGTACCTGGAATCAAGGGAGCGATCATGAAAATGCATCTTCGGCTTATCTCCGCGCTCGTCCTCCTGCTGCTTGCGTGCGCCGGCACGACCGCGGCGGCATTGGAAGTCGTTGCCAGGGACCCGTATTCGGGCGCCATCGTCATCGACGCCGCCACGGGAAAAGTCCTCTTTGAGGACAACGCCGACGGCAAGGGATACCCGGCCAGCGTCACCAAGCTGATGGTGCTGCTCGTCATTCTCGATGCGGTCGAGGCCCATCGCCTGACGTTGGACGAGCCGGTCACGGTGACCGCCAAAGCCGCCAAGATCGGCGGATCGCAGGTGTATTTGAAAGAGAAAGAGGTCTTCCCGGTCGACGATCTGCTGTACGCGCTTGTCGTCCAATCGGCGAATGACGCCGCGACGGCGCTGGCGATCCATTACGCCGGCGGCAAAGAGGCGTTCGTGGAGCTGATGAACAGGCGCGCGCAGAAAATCGGGATGAGTGACACGATCTTTCGCTCCGTGCACGGCTTGCCCCCGGGCAGAGGGCAGCTGCCGGATGTTTCCACACCGCGCGATATCGCGAAGCTGTGCCGGGAGCTCCTGAAGAGACCCGGCGCCTTGAAATATACGTCCACCAGGCAGCGTTCCTTCAGGGCGGATAAGGCCGAACCGTTCATAATGACGAAGCCACAATCGGCTGCTCGAAGAACACGGAGGGGTGCGACGGGCTGAAGACCGGGTATTTCAGGGCGGCGGGGTATTCCATCGCGGCGACCGCATCCAGGAAGAACCAAAGGGCGATTGCGGTTGTGCTCGGAGCGTCGAACGCGAAGGTCAGAGACGCCAAGGCAAAAGAGATGCTTACCAAAGGACTGATGGAACTCGTCGCGAGCGCGCCGCCGCCCGCCCCGGCGCCTGCCTCGGGCGCCCGCACCCGATAACGTCAAGAGCGTTCTCGCGGCCCTGCTCAAATCATAGGCTCAGTCGCCGCGTACCGAATGCAGTAGGGCGCGGATGCCGCTACGCCGAGATTCGCGGGCGGGAGGAGCCAGAACCCCTCCCGCCCTGAGGATTCAGTCCAGGGCCTTGTCAATACGGGTGTTGCGTGTCGAGACGATCTGCCATTCGCGGAAAAGGCCGTATATGATCTCGTTCACCTGCGGCCGGTCGAAGAACCACAGCTCGAATCCGAAATGCGCGCTCGGCGCGGCCACGGCGACTCCGGACGTCGGCTCCGGAACGACATCCGCATACTTCGTCACCCAGAGGGCCACCGTCTGGTTATTGAGCGCCGACATCGTGTTTTTCGATTTCATCCGGTACATCGGATGGAAGCATTCCTGGCTCGTCACGCCGTTCCGACCCATCCAGTACGCGGGATCGTACACCTCGACGGGGCGGAATCCGCCGGGGTACGGCGAGGGCATGTTGGGAGAGTAGTACCGCGGGTACACCAGAATCTCCGACCAGAGATTGAGCTCGCTCGGCATGCCGGGAACCCTGTCGTGCCATATGTCGACAGCCTTGACCGCGCCCGGATACATGCAATCGTAATTGCGAATCTTCCTCATCGGCATATCCGAGTCAGTGCGGAAGACTCCATCGATCTTGTCGATCATCGTGACGCAGTAGTCCCGGTACGGCATCGAGTTGACGCCGCTCAAATCGCCTTCGCAATCGTCCGAGTTGCCCAGGATTTCGCATTTGATGTTGAGCGGGAAGCCCCTCGCAACGGCCACGGTCGGAAGGGCCGCGGCGAGCCCCGCCCCTTTCTCGGACATGCCTTCCGTCAGCAGGTGTCCCCCCTTCGCGAGGAAGAATGGCAGGAAGTTGAGCTGAAGGTTGCTTCCCCAGCCGATCATACTCTCGGGGGTGAACCGGATGACGTCGTCCCATGCGCCACTACTCGGATCCGAACTGTAGGTCCAGATAATGTTCTTGTACTTCGTAATGGTCGAGAGCTGGGGCGGGAGCCCGTTGTAGGAGTACTTGGCGTCCCACACGTCTCGCGTCGCGTCAAAGCCGGCCGCTTTGACGCAGTGGCCGAGCCAGAAGGCGTCGTGCTCGTCCTCCCGCGGGAAAGCGTAGTCCACCTGAACAAAATTGCTCGATGGGAAATCGTCCACCCAAAGGAGGTTCCTCTCCATGGTGAACGAGATGAGCGATACCTCGATCCTGCCGAGGGTCAGTGCGCCCGTATTGTCGAGCGCCTCGACGTAGAGAGTATGAGACCCCGATTGAAACGCGATCGGAGGCGCGGAGGTATGCTCGAGGGAGAATTTAACCGCCCAATCCTTCTTGCGATCTATGTCGGACACGTCCCAGCCATACCGGTAGCCGACGATCTGCCCGCCGTACGCGCTCGCGTCGGCTCGCCACGAGAAGTTCATCTCGAGCCCCGTTGGAAACAGGACCCCCTCCGTTCGAGCATTCATTCCGAGGAACGCTCTGCCTCCGACGAACGGTTCCGTGATTATCAGGCGGGGCACCGCGTTGACCGATACGACGAACTGTCGAACGTTCACCCCCCGAGTGAATAGCGTCGTGACCTTGCCTGAGCGGTCCTGCCCCTGGACGGCGAAGATATAGGATCTGCTCAACGTGAGAGGTTCGTCCTCTCCGACCGTCGTCGTCCGGCCGTGGGGATTCTTGTACGGAAGCCACTTCGACCATCTGCTCTCGTACCGCGAGGGGTGCAGGTTCAAATCCCGGACGATGTCGAATTGCGGATCGTAATTGCCCGTCGTATCGGCGACCTGCATGCAGAGCCACCGGGTGAAGTGCGGTTCGACCTCGAGCCCGCTGTGCCATCCGAATACGATCACCCTCCCGAGCATGGTGACGGCATTGGGATTCGAGGGAGGAGCCGGTTGGTCGATGATGAGGAACGGCTCCTCGCCGCTTGGAGGACGAAGCGGCAGCCGGCTGAGGTTCGGGTCCAGATCGGGAGGCGGCGCCGGCGGCAGCAGATCCCGGCAGCCGAGGAATGCCAGGCCGAGGAGAGCGGCCAGAGCGACGACGAGACACGTCATCCTTCGCATAGCCCACCCCTTCCACGTGTGAGGACGGCAAGCTCTGCCTATTCGGCGAAGAACGATTTAATCGGTCGGCTTGGAACAACAGCTCGCTTAACCAATATAATGATACAAAGGATGAGCGGCCGCATCAAGAAGAAACGGGGGCAGGCAATTGACAGGATCGGTCCAGGCCTCTATACTCTGGATGTTCCATCATGCGGCACCTGTAACCGGCGGGGTGCGCGGAACGACAGTATAATCGGGGGGGTGGTCCCATGAACCACAGCGCGAGAAGATTCCTGACGCCGCTTCTTGTCATATTCCTTGCCGGATCGCTCGCGGGATGCTACACGGTCCTGAGGCGCCAGGCGGTTATCGAGGATGTGGAGGATACCGGGGACGACTACTATTACGTGGATCCGTCCCCCCCGATCTATTTTCCCCCGGGCTGGATAATTTTTCCGCCGCCGCCGCCCCCGCCACCGCCCAAGACGGACCCTCCGCCAGATCGGCCGATTGATCCCAAGGACCCCATCAAAAGGTGACCAAAGGAGAGGTGGGACTCGTGATGAAGAAACATACCCTTTGCGCGATTCTGGCCGCCACGGCGGCACTCATGCTCGTTGTTCCGTTCGCGGCCCACTCCCAGATACTGGCCGGCCTTTCCCTCGAGAGGCTCGGGATCCTCTCCACGGCGGGGACCGGCGCCCGCCCGTTTGCGATGGGGGGCGCCTACACCGCGGCGGGCGACGACGTTTTCTCTCTGCTCTACAATCCGGCGGGACTGGCGGAGATGCGCCGGGGAGAGGTTTCGGTCGGCTTCCATCAGCGCTCGGACGAGATCGCGAACACGTATCTGGATCAGGACGCGACTCAATCGATCTCGCATACGTCCCTCGGGCACATCGCCGCCGCCTATCCGATGCCCACGTACCGGGGGAGTCTCGTTCTCGGATTCGGCGTCTTCCAGGCGGGGACGTCGAATCTCGAGTCGGTCAAGGACGCGTACCTTTCCGACATTCCCGCGGCGGTCGAGAACCGCTTCGTTCAGTCGGGCACCATCTACCAGTACCATTTTGGCCTCGGGATCGACATCTCCCCGAAGATCTCCCTCGGAGCGAGTCTCGTGCTCTGGGACGAATCGATCGACTCGGAGGAGGGCATCGACTACGCGGACGCCGACTCGTCGGCATACTGGACCGACGACGTGACGATGAACCTCGACGGGCTGAGCTTCAACGTGGGGCTGCTCATGAGGCTCAGCGACGTCGTCAGGGCGGGATTCTCGTTCACGAGCCCCGCGTGGCTCACCTACACAGGTGAGGGCGTGACGAACTACGTGGGGGACTACGCGGGCGGCGGGGGCTGGACGACCGATCCCTACCCTGGGCTCATCGAAGAGGAGTACACCCTTCCGATGCGATTCAGCGGCGGCCTTGCGATCGCGGCCGGACCGCTGATGCTCGCCGCAGATCTTACCTACTGCGATTACTCGCAGACGGAGTACAACGGCCTCGCGATAACGAGCGAGATCGACCCGGGCATGGAGCACGTGCTCGACGCGACCCTGGGCTTCCGCGTCGGCGCCGAGGCGACCTTGCCCCAGGCGCCGGTCAGGTTCCGCGCGGGTTTCGCCTACGTGCCGCTCGAGCTCTCGACCATCGAGGAGGTCGCGTTCATCGCCGACGATTCGCCGGCGTCGATCATCGCCGACTTCGAGGCCGAGCGCGAGCGGAAGTTCTTCACCTTCGGCGTCGGAGGCACGATCGACCGCGTGCTGACCCTCGATCTCGGTGTCGCCATGGGCGGCTGGGAAAAGGTGACGGCAAGCGGCGCGGGGAAGATCCTGACGCAGGAACGCTCGACGACGGAGATCGTTCTCTCCGGAGCGTACCGCTTCTAGGCGGCGCCCGTCGCGAGGGCGCTGCGCCGGATCCCGGCCGGTCCAAAGATATCCGGAACCACCGGACATTCGATTATGTTCAATTCAAAAGCTATCGCTCTGAGGTCTTCCGCCGCATCGGATCGGAAATCACGTCGGATACTTTTCGAAGGGAAGTGAGGCGCATGATCGGGGAAAGGATTCGCGGCGCGATGTCGACGGCTGCGTTCGCTCTGGCGCTCTCGGCTCTCGGTGGCCCGGCTCTCGCGCAGACAATCGAGGCGCCGTTCACGGCGGATCGATGGGAGCTTGCGGGCGCGTCGATTGTGGAGCATCTCGGACGGCAGGCGCTCAGGGGAACGGCATCTCTCAAGGAGGTCGAGTTCGAAAACGGCGTCATCGAGTTCGACCTCGCGGTGAGCGGGGAGGCGAGCTATCCCGGGATCGCGTTTCGCATGGAGGGGGACGACTGGTTCGAGCGCGTCTATATCCGCCCGCATCGAGCCGGCCGTTACCCCGACGCCATCCAGTACACGCCGACCATGAACGGCATCGAGGAGTGGCAGCTCTGCAACGGTCCCGGGTTCACGGCGGGCGTGGAGTTTCCGCCCGATCGATGGATTCCCGTCAGGCTCGAAATCAAAGGGACCCAGGCACGGGTCTTCGTGAACGACGCCGAGAGCCCCGCGCTCGAGATACACGAGCTTCGCCGCGGCTTTTCGAAGGGCGGAATCGCGCTCGTCGGCGAGAACAACGCGAAAGCGCATTTCTCGAACTTTCGCTACCGTCTCGAGGGCGATCTCTCGTTCCAACCGCCGCCCATCGCGGATCCGGTGTGTGGCGTCATCGCCGAATGGGAAATCTCCCGGCCCTTTCAGGCGACCGAGGTCGACGACGAGCGCGCGCCGGCGGCGCAGGGGTTGAACGATCTCCGCTGGCAGCGGGTCACCGCGGAGCCGTCGGGGCTCGTCGATTTCGGGCGATACGCGAAACGGCCCGGGAGGGAACCGAGCATCATTTGCGCGAAGACGACGGTTCGTTCGGACAAGGGCGAAACGATGAAGATGCTTTTCGGATACAGCGACGCAGTGAGCATTCTCCTCAACGGAAAGCTCCTCTTTTCCGGTGGAAGCTCCTATCGCTACCGCGACCCGACGTTTCTCGGGATCGCGGGCTATTTCGATGCGGTTGCGCTCCCGTTGAAGAAAGGGGACAACGAGCTTGTGCTCTACGTGGCCGAGGCGACGGGAGGCTGGGGCCTTATGTGCCGCGACGGGGGTGCGGTCCGATACGAAGCGGGCGTGAAACCCTTGTGGGAAACGGCGCGGAGCTTCCGCATTCCGGAATCGGCCGTGTACGATGCTGCGCGCGACTGCATCTACGTCTCGAACTTCGACGGCTACAACCGGGGCGCCGCGGGGAAGCAATCGATCTCGAAGCTCTCTCTCGACGGGGAGATCGTAGATCCGGATTGGATAGTCGGGATCACGAATCCCACGGGGCTCGCGCTCTACCGGGACACGCTTTTCGCGGTGTGCCGGCGCTCCCTCGTAAAGATAGATCTCGGGTCGCGGACGATCGTGAACGAGGTTCCGTTCCCGCGTCCGGTCGTGCCGAACGATATCGCCATCGCGAACGATGGAACCGTCTATGTCTCCGATTCGTACAAGAGCTGCATCTACCGGATCGCGGGCGCCGCGTGCGAGGAGTGGCTCGCCGCTCCGGAGCTCGCCGCGGTGAACGGGATCTGCTTCCTCGGGGACACGCTCGTCGCCGGGGGAGGAGTGGAGCCGGCGGCGCTTTACGCGATCGACACCGCTACAAAGACGATACGCACGATCGTGAAATGGCGCTCAGACGGCATCGACGGCATCGAGCCCGACGGGCGCGGCAACATTCTCGTCGCCATGGGCGAAGGGAGGCTCTTCCGCGTCACCCCGTCGGGGCAGACGACGAAGCTGATCGACGTGACCGGGCCGGGCCTGCAGTTCGGCGACATCACGTACGTTCCGGAGAGAGGGCTTCTCGTCGTTCCGCGGGTGTACTATGGATCAGTCGGCGCATATGCGCTGCAGTAGAGCGTGCATCGTCCCGGAACCGCTTCCGATCCGGATGCCCGCGCATCTTGACGCGGAGTCGAATTTCCTGTAAGTTCCCCTATGAAATGAGGCATGTGATAATTCACAAGAAATTCGGCGCCAAGGGGCTCTTCTCCGTTCTTGTCGCCGTCGCTCTGTTCCTGATTCTCTGCGTTATCGTTTTTCCGGGATCGAATGCACGACTGTTCGGAGCGGAGAATAGCCAGCGGCCGATCCGCGCAGCCGTCTTCAACGCGAACGGCGCGGACCGCTTCTGCATCATAGAAACGCTCGAAGCTCTGAAGATCGATAGAGACATCGAGCCTTCGACGATAAGCGCCGTCGACATAGTCACCGGGAACCTGAAAGACGTCGACGTCATCGTTTTTCCGGGAGGAAGCGGGAGCAAGCAGTACAACAGCCTGGGCTCGAGCCTCAGAAACAGGATACGGGATTTCGTCCTGCTAGAAGGAAAGGGCGTCGTCGGGATCTGCGCCGGGGCGTACCTCGTCTCCGATACTCCCGGCTACCCCTGCCTCAATCTCGTGAAGGCGAACGGCATCGATCGGGAGCACGACGTGCGGGGCAGCGCGTTGGCCCAGGTCTCCTTCACCGCGGACGGCCTCGAGATTTTTCCCGAAATGAAATCGATTCCTTTCGGGTATATCCAGTACCATGACGGCCCCGTGTTCATTCCTTCGACGGATGGCGCGCAGCCCGCGTACCGGGAGCTCGCCGTATTTAAGGGCGATATCCATATAACGAAGGATGCACCGGCCGGCATGACCCCCGGGAAGCCCTTCCTGCTGTGCGAGGAGGCCGGAAAGGGGAGAGTCTTCGCCTGCGCCGGCCATCCCGAATCGACGCCGGGAATGAGATGGGTCGTGCCGAGAATGGTCCGCTGGGCGGCAAAAAAACCGATGGCCGCATACGCCACGGAAGTGGTGCGGCCCGAGCGGGAGAGCAGAGAAATTCTGCATTCCGATTCGCTCGAAACAGAGATGTTCTGGCAGCTCTGCGATACCAGCGCGCCGACGCAGGAAAACGCTCTGAAAACGCTCGTGGATCTGCGCTACCGAAACGGTATCCGCTGGGCGATGGGACTCTTGCGGGATACGAATCCAGGCGTTCGCATGGCCGCGGCCCACGTCCTGGCGGAGGCCGAATACACCGCCGCGATACCGGATCTCGAAGCCGCCGTCGCCGTCGAGAAGGATCGGGCCTGCAGGATCGAGCTCGAAACGAGTCTCCGCCTATTGAAGCGGCTTATCGGACGGTAGGCCTCGGCGACCTCATCCCCTGGGACTTGTTCCTCGTCTTCCGCGGCTCCGCCACCAGCAGACGCTTCTTTGCCGCCTCGATGATCGCCGAGACTTGCGGGTGCGTACCCCGGCGCTCGTGAGAGACGATGTAATACGTCTCGCGCACCCCGGTGATAGGGCCGACACGTTTCACCCCATGTCTTTCCTCGACCTCGCGAGCCAGAACCGATCGCACGGGGAAGAGCCCGAGCCCGAATCCCCCGAATGTCCTCAACGAGGCCGCATCGTCGAATTCCCCCATGACATTCACCTCGAGCGACCTGTCGGCGAGCCATCGATCGATGCTCTGTCTGAGGTAGGAGACTTTGGTAGGCAGGAGCATCGGTGCTCCTGCGAGAGATGCGGGGAAATTGGGGCGATAGCGCGCCGCGAGGCGCGGGACGCCGTAGAGATCGATGTCGGTTTCGCCGAGCTTGTGGGTGCTGAAAGGGTAATGCGCTGCGCTATCGGGCGGCTGATCGGAGATGATGACGTGCACGAGGTTCCGGGCCAGCCACCCGATGAGGACGTCGATATCTCCCTCTCTGATTTCCAGCGATAGAGATCCCAATGGCTTGATCGATGGCTCGAGAAGTCGGTAGACCACCGTCTTGGGAGTCGAGTCGAGCACGCCGACACGAAAGACCGACCGCCGGGTCCGGGTGCGGCCGCGAGTGATTTGCTCCAGTTCGTGGCCGAGCTGAAAGATGTCGTCTGCGTAGTGCGCCACCTCGGCGCCGAACTCCGTGAGCGCAAGGCGCCGGCCCTTGCGGTCGAAGAGCTTCTGACCGAGAAAGCTCTCGAGCAGTTTCATCTGTTCGCTGAGCGTGGAGTGCGAGAGGCGCAGGCGGGCCGCGGCGCTCGAGAGGCTTCCCTCCTGAGCGATCGTCCAGAAATAGTGCAGGTGATGGTAGTTGAGCCGATCCATGGCGCTATTGTCGTATAAACCGACAGCGCTTGTCAATATTTCGTTATCTTCAGCTTGATGCAGACGTGCTAATCTGGAGCTCGCATTTCAAATCCGTTCAATAGCTTTGGGGCATCAATTGCAAGGCAGACAACAACGGTATTGTTCCGAATCCTTGAATCAGAGTATCCCGCGCCTCATGCCTTCCTCGTGAAAGGCGATCGGCAGACCCCTATGCCGGCCATCGGCATGAGGGCGCAGCACCCGGGCCAAAGCGCTCTGCGCAGAAGGAGGATCGTCTGAAATGAGATTCATGGTAGAACGTAACTCCAAACCGCCAAATGGTGTATCGCTCAAACTGATCGCATTGGTGTTTGCGGCGGCAGTTCTGTTCATCGGCTGCTCGAAATCGACCGAGCCCGAGCCGAAACCTGCTCCGCCGCCCGAGAAGACCGAGTCAAAGTCGTACATCGGCCCTGAGATCACTATCCTTGCCCCTCCACGTGCAGGCATGGTGAAGGCGGGCACCCAATGGGATGAATACGCTGTGGATATCAACGCCGCGGTCTGCGATTCCTTCCATACGGTCGTCCTCTGCAAAATTGAGGATAATTTCGTCGATTTGGCCGGTACAAGTCCATGCGAACCGATTGCGTTTCAAAAGAACACCCGGCGCGGGCTGTCGATCGTTCATGGCACGCTCGAGAACGATGAAGGCTGGATTGGATATCTCGCTCATTCCTTTCTGAGGAGTCCGGACTTCTACCCAGCAGCCGTCGCACCCAGTCCGGATGCGAGGGCCGGACACGCGCTTTCCATGTATCTCATGCAAGATTTCTTTGACGACGGCAACCGGTCCGATCTCGACGATCTGGCGAGCATTCTGCAGTACTATCTCAATCATTTCGACAAGAGCCGTTGGGAAGCGATGATCCCACTGTTTTCAGTGCGGCCGAAGACCGCGGATGACGAACCTAAAAATGGCCCCGGCGACGCAGATGACGGCGACGGCGAGGTGGACAAGACGACGTATGACTGCGGAGTATGGCCGGTAACCTGGCATGAGACAAATCACGAGACCTGCGTTGCCTTCAAGCGCACCCCGCTCACAATGGGGACTTACACGACGTCGATAGCGCTCACCGAGTCTGAAATGGATATTACGGTGCGTCTCTCGCTCCTCGCCATAGATGCGAATATCAAGGGATACTTGGATCTCGCGTGTCTCGGCGAGACGAATGGGACGCTTATGTATGGCTGGTTGTATTTCCCCGATATTGAGTTCAATATGAAGGCTTCCATGAGCTTGGACCCGGCGAGCGGCAAGCCTCAGGTTGATGTGACCGCGTTCGACATAACGATCGCCGATCAGACTCTCGATCAGGTGATTGACGGCATGGTCGTCGATTGGGGCTGCGGGCCGCTTGGATTTCTGTGCGACGCTATGGGCGGTGACTGGTTGGCCGACAAGCTCAGGGGGGTCCTTAAGGATCAGCTCGGCAGTTTGAACAAAGTGCCGCCCATGATCGAGGATTTGATCAATGGCGTTTTCGAAGGTCTGCAGCCGAGCTACGATATTCAACTACCCGGGGAACTCGCCAGATTCTTCGATCAGAAATTGATGCTCGAAACAGGCTTCGATCGCTTTGAAATCATCGATCTTCCGGCGCAAGGAGCGGCCCTAACCGTTAGTAACTACATTCAGGCATACCCCGAACGCCCGGTGGCGGAGCATGCGCAGCAGTACGGAGCGATCGAATACGGGAGCGCGATGCCGGTTCCATGCTCCTCCTGCGCATATGGCCTCGGGATCAGGGACGATTTTATGAATCAGTTCCTCTGGGCGCTCTGGCTCGGGGGCGCATTCGATATGGATGATTTATCGGAGTTCGTCGCCGATCCGGCGAGTCTCTCCGGGTTCGAGCTTTCGATATTCTCCAATCTCCCGCCGGTCATTCAGGCGACAGAGGAGCCCGGGGGCGTCGAGCTTGCCTGGGGCGACATCTTCATCGATGTGACCGTCACGCCGCAGGAGCTGGCGCGCCTGATGGCGGCAAGCGGACGAAGCGCGCAGATGCCCGGGGATATTGATGAGCCGATCCATGTCGAGGCGTATATGTCTGCGATTCTCAGGGTCGATTCACTTCTCGTCGAGGAATCGAACGGTTCCCTGAGGTTCCGGGCGGCCTTCAATCCGGATCCCGAGATCTACGCGCAGATAACGGCGATTCACGACCCGGAGCTGGGGGGATTGATGAACGCGGAGCTCGAGGGAAAGCTGCGCAATGAGATGAAGGCAGCTCTCTTGAAGATCTCGGAGAAAACCCTTGGCTCCTTCCCGATACCGGCATTGACGATTCCGGCCATGTATGGATTTCCTTCGATGAAGTTGACGCTCAGAAATTTCGACGTCGAGCGGCAAGATACGGAATCTCTCCATTTCATCTCGGGAAATCTGCTGGCGGTCCCAAATAGAGCACACTTCGCGGGCGCCGGTCCGGCCGGCAGCATCTGGAGGTATACGATGACTCGAATGATTGTCACGAGCTGCACGATACTCGGTCTCGGTCTTCTTGCAGCGGCGGTTTTGTTCATCGGCTGCGGAGATAGCGGGGTCGGGCCTGTGCCGATAGTGATGCCCGAACCGGTCCCCCCTGTATGGAATAATCTCCGTTACAACGAAGTCTGTTTCAAGGAGGTCCACAACTCGTACCAGCGGCATGTGCCCTTCGAGACGGCGCTCTCATGGGTTCCTTCGGAGCCGTGGAAGTATGGCGCCGGCTGCGTGGAGATGGATCTCAGAATCGATCCGGGAAAATACATGCAGGGTGAGTCGGATTGGAGCATTTCTCATGTGAAGTTCGAACCAGATCCGAAGGAGCGATTTGCTGTCTACCTGAACCGGCTGCAGGCATGGTCCAAGGCGCATCCTGGTCATCGAGTCCTCACGGTGCAGATCGACGCGAAGGATGGTCCGGACGAATTTCTTTTCGAACCGGATTCCGCGAGCTATATCAACAATTTGCCCTCGGAGCTGGACAAATACATAGCCGCGCATTTCGATACGGCGCTGCTCTTCAAGCCGAGGGATATGATTAAGAACTACGCCGATCTCGTCGCCGCCGCTCGCGCTGAAGGTTGGCCCACTCTGGGTGAGCTCACGGGGAAAGTCATCATCGTTTTCGGTATCTCATTCTGCGATTCCCGGACCTACTCCGACGTGAATCCGAAGGAGAGGCTCTGTTTCTCAATGGCCCGCTTCAGAGATGACGAGTGGTACGACTCGGGAAACCGCATCTTCTTCCAATGGGATATCCGAACAGTGGCAGCTTTGCCGGATGGTACTCCATGGCAGGAGCGGGCGCTGTGGTTGCGATCGCATTATCCCTATTTCATCATGCGGGGCCAAAATATATGTCAGGATGCGAACGAAGACCTGGATCCCGATTGCGGAAAGCACACGCTCGATTTCGGCGAATTGCGTGACGGCGTCGAGCTGTGGGCAATGGCCCGTGCCGCAAAGATCAACATGATTTCATCCGATCTGGTGGATGAGGAGAAATGGGCGATCGTCGGCACGATGCCGCTCTGGCCTATCAGCAAGGGTGTGTGGGGAGCCGAGGATCCGCTCTACATTAATGGTACAAGGCCGGCGGTTGCGGAATTCCAGAGTCAATTGCACGTCGTATTCAATGAAGGCAGCCCATTGGGGTCCGGCGAAGGTCCGGTATGCTCCTTCACCGGAGATGGCTCCGCATGGGGGAGCTATGCCTCCCTGGGGTTCAATAGCACGGGTTGTCCGGCGGTGGCCGTCTGCCGGGATACTCTCTGGACGGCGTATCCGCTAAACGGAGCACTGCTGATACGCTCAATTTGACGGTGCCCAATGGTCAAGTCCCTTGACCGTTGCACCCGTAAGCACGGGGAAGAATATGGGGAATGCCGGCATGACCGTCTACAAAGACGAGATCTATGTTATATATCCGGACATCCTCGGGCGGATTGCATACAGGCGCTACGATGGCTCCGCATGGTCGAGCTCCGTTCTCGCTACGGGATCAACGGACGATGCGCCCGCGGTCTGCGTTTTCGAAGACAAGATGTACGTCTTCTATCACGATGACGAATCGAATCTCTACATGACCGGCTTCGACGGATCTGCCTGGTCCGCGGCGAAGTGCGTCACCGACGTCAACGGCGCCCGGACCAATGACGCCCCCGCGGCTGTCGTGGCAGGAGGGCAGGTGAATGTTGTTCTCCGGTCTCCGGATGGCGACAGATTGTACATGTTCTCCATTATGCAAGGTGGATACACGTCAGGATTGGAAATCATTCTGCAGGGATCGACATCGGAAGGTGTGGGCATCACACATTATGGATCCGGGATGTTCATGATTTACCAGAATGGCGATGGAGATGGAGGCCTGTACAATACGCAGGCAATGGAGAACATAGACTAGTCTGGCTTTGGATCCTGATTCCAAGGCGGCTTTCAGCTTATAGGCCCTTGCCCTTCTTGAAACCAAACCCGGCTCCGACGAATCGGAGCCGGGTCATTCCATTCTGGACACGCGTTCCGCGACAAGCTCCATACGAAGCATCCCGGCCACGCGAAGCACCTCTGCGAGCCGGTGGAGATCTAGACAACGCGGGAAACGCTGCGAACAGGGAGCTCCTACCGCCCTGCACGCTCAGTCTTCCACCGGGTCAAGAGGGACTTATGGAGTCGTGGCGATCTGCCATTCGCCGAAGATGACGTCCATGATCTGGTTCACCTGCGTCCGGTCGAAGGACCACAGCTCGAAGCCGAAGTGTGCGCTCGGTGCGGCCACAACGACTCCGGACGCCACATCCGGATAGACATCCGCGTACTTCGTCACCCAGAGCGCCACGGGCTGATTATTGAGAGCCGAAGCCATGTTCTTCGATTTCATGCGGTACATCGGGTGGAAACATCCCTGGCTCGCCACGCCGTTCCGGCCCATCCAGTAAGCGGGATCGTACACCTCGACGGGGGTGAAGCCGCCGGGGCGCGGCGACGGCTCGCTCGGGGCGTAGAATCTCCCCGCGACCAGTATCTCGGACCAGAGGTTGAGATTGTCCGGCATGCCGGGCGTCCAGTCGTGCCACACGTCGGTCGACTTGACCGCGCCCGGATACATGCAGTCGTAATTGCGTATATGCCGCATCGGCATATCCGGATCGGTGCGGAACGTCCCGTCGATCTTGTCGAGCATCGTGACGCAGTAATCTTTGTACGCGTATGAATTGACGCTGCTCATATCCCCGTCGCAGTCGTCGGAGTTGCCGAGAAGCTCGCACTTGATATTGAGCGGGAATCCCCTCGCTGCCTGCACGACGGGAAGGATCGCGGCGAGCCCCCCAACCTTTTCGGACATACCCTCGGTGATCAGGTGCCCCCCCTTCGCGAGGAACACCGACAGATAGTTGTTCATGAGCTTGGCTCCCCAAGAGACCATGCTCTCGGGCGTGAAGAGGATGACGTCGTCCCAGACGCTGCTCAGGCGATCCGAATTGTAAGTCCAGATAATGTTCTTGTACTTCGTAATGAGCGAGAGTCCGGGCCGCATCCCGCCATATGAGTAAGAGACGTCGTACACGTCCCTCGACGCGTCGAAGTCCTTCGCCTTGGCGCAGAGACCCAGCCAGAAGGCGTCATGCTCGTCTTCCCGCGGGAAGTTGTAGTCGACCTGCATAAAATCGTTCGTCGAGCGGAAATCGTCCACCCAGAGAAGATTTCTCTCCATGGTGAACGGGACGAGCGACAGCTCGATCATGCCGAGGGTTATCGCGCCCGAGTTGTCGATCGCTTCGACGAAGAGTGTATGAACCCCCGATTGAAACGCGATCGGAAACGCATGAGTGATCAGGGGGGAGAATCCAGCCGTCCAATCGTTATCGTCGCTTATGTCGGAGACGTCCAAGCCGTATCGATAGCCGACGATCCGGCCCCCGTAGGAGCTCGCGTCGGCTTTCCACGAGAATTTCATCTCGAGCCCCGTTGGAAATGAAACGGTTGCCGGCCGAGGATTCATTCCGAGGAACGCTTGGCTTCCGATGAACGGTTCCGTGATTATCAGCCGCGGCGCGGCGGTGGCCGATACGATGAACTGCCGTATATTCACTCCCCGATTGAATACCGTCGTGACCTTGCCGGAGCGATTCTTCGCCTGCACGGCGAAGATGTGGGACCTGCTCAACGTAAGGGGCGCGTCCTTCCCGACCGTCGTCGCCCGGCCGTCGGGATCCGCGTACGAAACCCAGCTCGACCATCTGCTTTCGTACCGCTCGGGGTGCACGTTTAGATCCCCGACGATGTCGAATGTCGGATTGTAATTGCCCATCGTATCGACGACCTGCATGCAGAGCCACCGGACCGATTGCGGCCCGACCTCGAGCCCGCCGTGCCATTCGAATACGATCACCCTGCCCAGCATGACTGTGGCCGTAAGATTCGACGGGGGAGTCGGCGTATCGATGATGACGAACGGCTCGCCTCTCGGAGGGAGAAGCGTCCGCTGATCGCCGTTCGGATTCAGGTCGGGCGGCTCCGGCGGGAGGGTTTCCTGGCAGCCGAGGAACACCAGGCCGAGGAGAACGGCTGACGAGAAGACGAGCCCCGTTATCCTTCGCATGGTCCACCCCTTTCACATGAGCGGGCGGCGAGCGACGCCGATTCGGCGAAATAGCATTTTTCGGACGGCTTGGGATGGGCAGATCGCTTATCCATTCTAACGATACGGAGAATGAGCGGGCGCATCAAGGGGAAACGGGAGGGAGGCCCCTCGACCCGGGAGCCCTTGATTTCCTGGCGGCATGGTGTATGCTCAATAGAGCGTTCGTCACCAGCCCCGTGCTGCGCAATTCAAACCGAAAAAGGTGTCAGGCGATGGAAATCAAAGGGCTCGTGATTCAGAGTCGCAAGGAGTTCGCGGAGGAGTGCTTCGGAAAGGATGCCTGGCAGAAGGTGCTCGATACCTTGCCGCAGGCGGATCGGGATGCGGTTGGCGACCTGATCCTCGCGGCCAAGTGGTATCCGTTCGAGCTCGGCGAGCGCATCGATCGAGCAATTGTCGATGTGCTCGGAGGAGGCAAGAAGCAACTTTTTGAGGATATCGGCGCGAAGTCGGCTCAGCGGAGCCTGCTGAAAGTGCACCGGTCGTTTCTCACGCGCGGCGATCCGCAGGCATTCATGAAGAAGACCGAAATCATGTACAAGTTCTACTACGATACCGGGCGCCGCGAGTACACGCAGACCGGCCCGACCTCGGGCGTCATGACGACCTATGACGCCGAGACGTCCTCCGTTTCCGATTGTTTCACCATTATCGGATTCCACAAGGAAGCGCTTCGGCTGTGCGGCGCGAAAAACGTCGTCGCGGTCGAGGAGGAGTGCCGCGCGAAAGGCGGTTCCTGTTGCCGGTATCGCTTCATGTGGGAGATGTGATCGGAGGCTTCGGTCACCAGTAGATTGATCTTTTTCAGGAGGGATATCGATGAACAAGAGAATAGTGGCCGTGTTGTTTGCCGTATGCGCCTTGCCGGCGCTGAGCGTTTCCGCCTCGGCCCAGAATCCCTGCGCTGAAATCGGTTCCGACTGCCGGGTCATGACCGCGGCCGAGGTGCAGGCCTTCAAGGCCTTGGTGCTGACCGTCAAAGCGGTCCTGCCGGTTCCGGATCCGGCTCGCTACCGGCACAACGGCGCGGCCGAGGGGAGCACGACGCCGTTCGTCGCCGAGGCGAACATTCCCGAAGCGGTGCCGACATGCCGGGCCTGGCCGGCGGGCGGTTTCCCCGAAAGCCCCTATAACACGCTCCTCTTCGGCTACGACGCCAAAGCGAAGCCCGGGGAAACCAAGAAGGATCAGAAAGACCCCCTCGCCGCCACCCAGGCGATGATGTCCGCGTTCGAGAGCCGGGTAGAGGTGAGCGTCGAGCTCTTTCCGCATGCGTTTCTCGTGAATATGGAGAACGGAAAGCTCGTGGAAATCGGCGACGAGGACGCCGCCAACATCGAGAAGAGCGCCACGTTTCTTTCCTGGGACAGCAACGAAGGGACATGCCTCCGCATGATCTTCGGGCCGCGCACGGGCAATGAGGATGAGACGCTGAACGTCGACAAGCCCGCGCGGGCCTTTGCGCCCGTCGTATCCATCCAGCTCGAGATCACCGGGCCGAAGGCCGAGGTGGCCGCGCTCAAGAAGAAGATCGACCGCCGCGCCTTCGAGGCGTTTCTCGGTCCCGTGGTGAAGTGACGCGGTCCGAGCTCGATCGCCTTCTTCTTCCGCACCCCCGGCCGTCTCGGCTCGGAACCGCTCTTTCGAAATCGGATTTGCCGGCGGTCGGGCCGATCGCTATATTCAGAGGGGATTTGTTTCCAATCTAATCTGAGAGAAGAATGAAACTTCGAAGCGCTGTACTGGCATTCCTCCTTGTTGCCGCGCCCGTTTCCCTCGCGGCGCAATCCCGATTCGAACGGATCCATGGCGATATCGACCGAAGGACGGAGATCGTGCGGGCCTTGGGCTCATCGGTTCTCGGTCCGCGGCTCACTCCCCAGCCGACGCCGAACCAGCTCCTCTACGACGTGATCCACTATACCATCGACATCGCCTTCAATCATTCCATCCAGTACGTCGAAGGAAGCGTCCAGCTCACGTTGATGGGCACCGGTGAAATCCTTCATTCGATCGATCTCAACGCCGACTCGTGCCTTGCCATTTCCATGATACGCGACATCGAGGGGGAAGAGCTGAGCTGGAGCCGCGCCGGCGACGTCCTCACCGTGTATACGGCTGCCGCCGTTACTTCCGACGAGTTGACCATCATCAAAATCTTCTACAGCGGCAGCCCTTCATCCGCCGCGTGGCCGGGGCTCTTCTTCAGATCGTTCGGCGGCACGCCCGTCATCTGCTCGCTGAGCGAGCCGTGGTCGGCGCGGACGTGGTGGCCCTGCAAGGACTATCCCGACGACAAGGCCACTTTCGACCTCTATCTCGCGGTGCCCTACCAGCATTTCGCGGCTTCGAACGGGACCTATCGTGGCTATTCCAGCCTGACGAAATGGGGCGCCTCCTTCCGGCGATACCACTGGGTCGAGATCCACCCGATGGCCACATATCTCGCGTCCGTCGCCGCCACGATCTATACAAAGCTCGACGACAGCTTCGTGTACGCCCCGGGAGACACGATGCCGGTCGCGCACTACGTTCCCCCGGGCCTCGCCGCCAACGCCGCGATCGATTTCAACATCACGGTGCCGGCGCTCAGCTTCTACTCGTCGATATTCGGGCTCTACCCGTTCATCGACGAAAAGTACGGAATGGCCGTTTGCGCCATAGGCGGCGGCATGGAGCATCAAACCCTCACGAGTTACGCATGGGGCCTGGTGGAGGGCAATCGCGCGCATGACTTTTTGATCGTGCACGAGCTCGCGCACCAATGGTTCGGCGATCTCATTACCTGCAAGAATTGGGTGCACGCGTGGCTCAACGAAGGCTTCGCGAGCTACGCGGAGGCTCTTTGGTTCGAGCACCAGGAAGGCCCCGCGGAGCTTAAAGCATACATGGAATCGATGGACGAGCCGGAATACTGGACTCAACCGATCCTCGGCGACCCGGACAACCCGATCCCCTGGTATTATTTTGCTCCCGTCGTCTATGACAAGGGCGCATGGGTTCTCCACATGCTGAGGCACGTGACCGGCGATAGCACGTTCTTCCATATCCTCAAAGACTACTGCGCCGATCCGCGCTACCGCTTCTCGACCGCCGAGACGAACGATTTCCGCGCGATCTGCGAAACTCGTTATGGTTCATCGCTCGGATGGTTCTTTAACGAATGGCTCACGAGGACGGATCGGCTCATTTACCGGTGGACGAATGAGGTATACCCTCTGAGCGGCGGCTTCAACGTTACCCTCGCCGTCGACCAGGTTCAGGATTCCCTCTATGCGATGCCCATCGAATTCAGGATCACGACGGTCGCGGGGACCATCGATACGTCCTTCTTCGTCGCGCAGCGGCACGAAGAGTTTCACGTCGTCCTCGCCGACTCGGTCCTCCGCGTCGATTTCGATCCCGATCACTGGATACTCTGCGACAAGAACGAGGTCGTGACGGGTGAGCCCCCCGCCCCGCGGACGTCGTTCCTCGCCCAGAACTTCCCGAACCCGTTTAACCCGACGACAAAAATCACCTTCTGGCTGAAGGAGCCGGCGACTGTTTCATTGAGGATCTACGACGTCTCGGGGCGCGTGGTTCGAGTGCTCGCGAAAGACTATCTTCAGATCGGAAGGCACGAGCGGATCTGGGACGGAACGGACGCGAATGGCGCCGCGGTGGCGAGCGGCGTCTATTTCTGCCGCCTCGACGCCGGCCTTCTGACGCAAACGAGGAAGATGGTGCTTCTGAAGTGATGGGGTGGGGGCGGGCCGCTCGTCGGCGGCTTCGGCGCACCGTGCATCGACCCTTCTCGAAATAAAACCCGGCTCCGATCAACCAGAGCCGGGCTATTCCATCGAACCGGACGACGGTTCGAATTCTTTGCGATGGTGGAGGCGGCGGGAATCGAACCCGCGTCCGAAGATGCTTCCGCGAGGGCGTCTACGTGCGTATCCTGTCGAGTTTTGTTCGCCCCGTGAAGCCTCAACAGGCAGGGGATTCACGGAGCTAGCTCTTGTTCTTTTCGCGTGCAAACCCAGAGCAGGTCGACACGCTAGCCGTCGGTTATCGACGCCCGGATTCCAGCCCCGCCGGCGCAACTGGAACGGACGGGTCGCCTAATTAATTAGGCGGCCATTGCCAACTGGTTGTCGGCATTTGTGGTTTGCCACCTGATTTACGAGGTTGATGGCATCCTCGGCACGCTTCCCTGGCCTCTATCATCCCCGTCGAATCCATTCGCCCCCACACGAGAAGACCTGGATAAGCTATTCAGTAGTATAGCCCTGTTTCGGCCGAATGTAAAGGAGCGAAAGCGCTCCTGCGCCCGGATGAAAAAGCGGTCAAAGAGTGTCAAGCATTTTTGACGGCCGAATCGGGCTATCTTATGCAATAATTAAAATTCCGCTTGTCTTCCTTTTGCCGGATTATGGTAAAATCATAAAACTAAATCCACCCTTTCCCCACCAGCGCAGGAGGTCCTTATGAAGCGCTCCGCAAATGTCCTGCTGGTTCTCCTCGTCGTGGCTCTGGCCTTTGGGAGCTTCGTCGGCTGCTCGAAGGATGAGACGCCGGCGGCGCCCCCGAGCGGACAGACAGATCTTCTGATGAACGCGTCGAGTCCGCTGTTCCAGAAGGCGATGGCGATCCAGGACAAGAACACGGCGAAGCTCATGGCCGATCCGGACGTCATCGGAACGGCGACTACGGTCGGCGAAGACGGCAAGCCGGCTATCATGGTGCTCGTTCTGACCGAGAAGGCGAAGCTCGGCGTGCCGACGAAGCTCGATGACGTCAACACCGTGGTCGTTCTGACCGATCGCGTCGTCGCCATGGGCACTACCGCCGTCAGCCACAAGACGAAGCAGACTCCTCCGATTCAGCTCGGAACGTCGGGCGGCTGGCGCTACGATCTCGCGAACGGCTACTGCTGCGGCGGGACGCTCGGCTCGCTCATCAAGATCGGCACCCAGATGCGCATCCTCAGCAACTATCACGTGTTCGAGGCCGACATCGTGAGCGGCGGCAACAGCCGTGTAGCCGCGACCGGCGATTACATCATTCAGCCCGGCCTGATCGACGTCGCGTGCGCCGCCACGAGCGCCCAGAACGTGGCTACGCTCGTCAAGACGAGCAGCCTGCCGAACAACAACGTCGACTGCTCCAGCGCGACGATCATCACCGGCATGGTCAATACGACAGGCGCGATCCTCGAGGTTGGAACGATTTCCGCCACGACGATCGCCGCTTCCGTCGGCCAGCTGGTCAAGAAGAGCGGGCGCACGACGGGTCTCACCCGGAGCAAGGTCAGCGGCCTGAACGCCACCATCAGCATCACGTACGAGAACGAGTGCGCAGGCGGAACGGCGTTCACCAAGACGTTCACGGGACAGATCCTCGTCACGAACAAGCGAAGCGCGTTCCTGGCCGGCGGCGACTCCGGGTCGCTCATGGTCCAGGACGTGACGACGAATCCGAAGGCTGTCGGTCTCCTGTTCGCCGGCAGCTCCACGATCGCCGTCGCGAACCCGATCAACTCGGTGCTTTCCTTCTTCGGCGCCACGATGGTGGGAATCTAAGCGATCGAGCGGCTGACGCCTCGATCCGCTTTCCATGCCCTTCCCCGGATTTCGATCCGGGGAAGGGCATTTTCTTGCTTGCAATCATGCTCCTTCATTTGTGGTAAAATAGAAATAATAAATTCACCCTTTTCCCACCAGCGCAGGAGGTCCTTATGAAGCACTCCTCGAACGTTCTGCTGGTTCTCCTCGTCGTGGCTCTGGCCTTCGGGAGCTTCGTCGGCTGCTCGAAGGACGAGTCGGCGACGGCGCCCCCGAGCGGACAGCAAGAGCTCCTGATGAGCGTCTCGCATCCGCTGTTCCAGAAAGCGATGGCGACCCAGAACAAGCACACGGCGGCGCTCATGGCCGATCCGGAAATCGTCGGGACCGCAACGGGGATCGCCCCTGACGGCACACCGGCCGTCATGGTGCTCCTCAAGTCCGACGCTCGTCTGGCCGGCCTTGCCGAAGAGCCTCGACGGCGTGCCGGTCGTGCCGTGGATAACCGGCGAGATCAAGGCCTTGAAAACGACGGTATCGCCGCATACGGCGCGCATGCCTCGCCCGATCGAGCTCGGTGTTTCGGGCGGCAACGCGAACGATCTCGCGAACGGCTACTGCTGCAGCGGCACGCTCGGCGCCCTCGTGACGAAGAACGGTATCCAGTACATCCTCAGCAACTCGCACGTGTTCGCCGGGGATACCGACAACAACGCGAACGATCCGGATGTGTCGACGATCGGCGATCCGATCGACCAGCCGGGCGTTATCGACGTAAACTGCCAGAATATCGCGACCGACTACGTCGCGAATCTCTCGTCGCTCTCGACGCTCATCAATCCCGCGGCGAACGTCGACTGCGCTATCGCCCAGGTTATTCCGGGCATGGTGCGGACGGACGGCTCGATCTACGAGATCGGCGTCATTTCGTCCACGATCCTCGCCCCGTCCCTGAACCTGAAGGTAAAGAAGAGCGGCCGTACGACCGGTCTCACGAGAAGCTACATCAACGCGATCAACCTGACGGTCACGGTCGGCTACGAAAGCGAATGCAACGGCGACGCGTACACGAAGACCTTCACGGGCCAGATCGGCGTCTATCAGAAGCGGAGCGCGTTCCTGAACAGCGGCGACTCCGGCTCTCTCATGGTCGAGGACGTCGCGTCGAATCCTCGTCCCGTCGGCCTTCTCTTCGCCGGCAGCACTTCGAGCGCTATCGCCAATCCGATCAGCGCGGTATGCAGCTGGCTCGGCGTGACGATGGTCGGCATCTAAAGCATGAAGGGAACCTGATGGTTCCGATGCTTCGATAGGAAAGACGAACGCCCGCCCCGCGCTGTGCAGGGGCGGGCGTTTCGTTCGAGCGTGGTTGTATGATACGATATCGGAAATGGAATGCGCCCCGCCGCCCGGCGGCTCTTGTGCTGATTCTGGCCGCGGCGATCGCCATCCAGGCCGCGGGGTGCAAGCAGAACTCCGGAAACGAAAGGGGAACGCCCGCGATGTCGACCGATGACGCTATCCGCGTGATGGATGCCCATGTGAACGAGCTCATGGCGATTCCAGGCGTCGCCGGCGTCGCGGTCGGCGCGCTCGACGACGGAAGGCCCTGCATCAAGGTGCTCGTCGTGAAGAAAACGTCCGAGCACCGCAAGCTCATTCCGAAAGAGATCGAAGGGTATCCCGTCGTGGTCGAGGTGTCGGGGGAGATCCGGGCGATGCCCGGGGATTCGGCCCGCTAGGACAGATCCTACCAGCTCACGCCGGCCTTCGCGAACACTCCATGAAGCTCTTTGCGCTCCCGGACGTTGATGGCCTCGGTCCACAGGTCGACGCAGTTCCGGTCGTCGGTGAGAACCGGTACGCCGCGCGTGTCGGGCTCGAAGCGGTTCTCCCATGCGTGGAACCTGTTGTATTCGGCCGAAAGCCGGTCTATGGGGACGGGCGGTTCGTCGCGGAGCTCGAGGGATCTCTTCGACGCGAAAAAAACGACGTTGCCGAGCTTGTCGGGAGGTTCCATCGTGGGGAGAGCCCGCACGTTCGGGAACTGCGTCCCGAGCGTCGCGGCGAGGGAACGGACGATCGTGCCGTGCCAGCCGATCGACTGCACGTTGAGCACGAAGACGCCGTCGGGCGCGAGCCGCGACGCCATGAGCGCGAAGGCCTCCCGCGAGGCGAGATGAAAGGGGATGGAAGCTCGATCCGAAGGCGTCGAGAACGATGATGTCGTAGTCGCCGCCGCTCGAGAGCAGAAACCGGCGTCCGTCCATCTTGATGGACTCGCGCTTCGAGCGAGTCGAAGCCGAAGTAATCATAGGCGACCTTCGTGACGAGCGGATCGATCTCGACCGCGTCGATATCCCAGCCGTCCCGGTGGTAGCGCTTCGCGATCGAGCCGCCTCCGAGGCCGATGAGGAGGAGGCGGCCGGGTCTCTCGAAATATCCCCGCGCGAGATCGATGACGTGGACGTACGGCATGACCGAATAATAATGGAGCGTCGTATCGACGGCGGTGTGGACGGCTCCGTCGATGAGGAGGTAGCGGAATTCGAAGTCGTTTACGACGCGGATTTCGCCGTAAGGGCTCTGGCCCTTGAAGATGAGGCCGCGCTCCGGATCGGGCGCGTTCTCGCGAGATCCGCGAATGAGCCCCGCGCCCGCCGCCAGAATCACGATGGGGAGAATGAGCTTCGCCGCCGGCATGCGTTTCCCGAAGAATCCGGGGAGCGCCGCGGCGACGAGAAGAATTCCGACGGCAAGCGTCAGGCGATATACCCCGAAGCTCGGTATGAGGAAGAATCCCGTGAGAAGCGCGGCGACGACGCTCGCGACGGTCGAGATCGCATAGAGGTTGCCCGCCGAGCGGCCGATATCTTCGAGGCTCGAGGCCCGGAGCTTGATCGCGTACGGGCTCACCATCCCGAGGAGCATGAGCGGGACGAAGAAGAGCACCAGCGCCGCGGCGAGCGCCGCGAAGCGAAGGCCGAACGGCTCGGCGAGGTGCAGGATCGGATTCCTGATCCACGGCACGGCGAGGAGCCAGAGTCCGGCTCCCGCGAGGAGCGAGCTGAGCCGCGGGTAGGTCGCCCCCTTGTCCGCCCACCGTCCGCCGAGGGCGTATCCCGCGCTCAGCGCCGCGAGCGTCACCGTGATCAGCGCCGACCAGAGAAACAGGCTCACCCCGTAGAAGGGTCCCAGGATTCTCGTGCCGAGGATTTCAATCGCGAGCACCGAAGCGCCGCTTACGGAGATCGAAAGATAGAGGTATTTGTGCTTCATGCCGCCACCATAAAACAACTCGTCGCGGTCCCGCAATATGGAATGTGAGGCGCCGCGAGGGGGCGGAGGCATTTACCGGTTGCTTTTGCACCCGGCCGGGTTTAGAATCCGCCCGTTTCTCTACAAGGAGGGTTTTCGATGATGAAGAGAGTGCTTTTCACGCTGGCGGCGCTCCTCGTGCTGACCGGCATCGCGGGGGCCGCAATCGACCGGGACTATCTGGCGAAGCTCCCGCCGATCATCGATCGCGACGTGCTCTTCGGCGATCCGCAGATCGCGAGCGGTCAGCTTTCTCCCGACGGCTCGCATATTTCGTTTCTCAAACCGTACAAGAACATTCTGAATATCTGGGTCAAGGGCGCGAGCGAACCCTTCGCCGCGGCGCGACCCGTGACGGCGGACACGACGCGCCCCGTCCGCGGCTACTTCTGGACCAAGGACGGCAAGTACATCCTCTATGTCCAGGACAAGGGAGGAGACGAGAACTGGCATATCTACGCGGTGGACCCGAGAGCGAAGCTCGAAGCGGGCCAGGATGTGCCTCCGCCGCGCGATCTCACCCCGTACGAGAATGTCGCGGCGACGATCTACGCGCTGCCGAAGGGTATGCCCGGCGCCATCTTCGTGGGACTCAACGACCGCGACGAACGCTACCATGACGCGTACCGGCTCGACATCGCGACGGGCGAGCGGACGCTCGTGAAGCGGAACGACAACGAGATTTCGAGCTGGATTTTCGACGTCCAGGGCAATCCTCCGGCTCGCGTCGAAGCAGACCGCCGACGGGGGCACCGAGCTCCTCCGCGTCGATCCCGACACGACGGTCGTCGTCTATTCGTGCAGCAAGGACGAAACGGTCGATCCCATCCGCTACCACAAGGACGGACAGCGCGTGTACATGGCGTCGGATAAGGGGAAGGACGTCAATTTCCAGCGCCTCATCCTCTTCGATCCGGCGACGCTCAAGGAAGAGCTCGTCGAGGCCGATCCCGAGAATCAGGTCGATTTCGGCGGCGCCGAGTTCTCGCAGGAGACGGACGAGCTCGTCGCGACCTATTACGTGGGGGATCGGCTTCGCGTCTATTTCCGGGACAAGGAATGGGAGAAGGACTACCGGCGCATTCAGAAGCAGCTTCCCGACGGCGACATCTATCTCAGCTCGTCGACGAGCGACGAGCGCCTGTGGCTCGCCGGCGTCACGAGCGACGTCGATCCGGGAGCGACGTATCTGTACACGCGCGCGACGGGCAAGGCGGAGCTTCTCTACCGGCCGTATCCGGATCTTCCGTCGAAGGATCTCGCCCCGATGAAGCCGATCGTGTACAAGAGCCGCGACGGCCTCGACATTCACGGCTATCTCACCATGCCGAAAGGGGTCAAGGAGAAGAACCTCCCCGTTCTCTGCATGGTGCACGGCGGCCCCTGGTCGCGCGACGAATGGGGCTACGATCCGTATGCGCAGTTCTTCGCGAACCGCGGCTACGCGGTGTTTCAGATGAATTTCCGCGGCTCCACGGGCTACGGCAAGGCGTTCCTCAACGCCGGCAACAGGCAGTGGGGAGACGCGATGCAGAACGACATCACGGACGGCGTCGATTATCTCGTCAAGAAGGGAATCGCCGATCCGAAACAGATCGCGATCTTCGGCGGTTCGTACGGCGGGTACGCGACGCTCGCCGGGCTCGCGTTCACGCCGGATCTCTATGCGGCCGGCATCTCGTACGTGGGGCCCTCGAATATCATCACGCTCCTGAACTCGATCCCGCCCTACTGGGCCGTTCTGAAGACGGTGTTCAACGAGCGCGTCGGAGACCCGTCGAAGCCGGAGGACGCCGAACGTCTCAAGCGCCAGTCGCCGCTCTTCTCCGCCGAAAAGATCAAGGCGCCGCTCCTCGTCGTGCAGGGCGCGAACGATCCGCGCGTGAAGAAAGCCGAATCGGACCAGATCGTCGTCGCGCTCCGTGATCTCGGCCGCGACGTCGAGTATATCGTCGCGCCGGACGAGGGGCACGGCTTCGCGGGAGTCGATAACCGGATGGCCTTCTCCGTCGCCGCCGAGAAATTCCTCGCGAAACATCTCGGCGGGCGTTACCAGGAGACCATGAGCGAAAAGGTGCGGAGCCGGCTCGACGCTCTCGCGGTCGACGTGAAGACGGTCGCCCTCGCCGCCCCTCCGAAGGCCGCTGGAGACGTCGAAGCGGCGCCGCTTCCCGCGGTGGACGCGAGTCTTCTCAAGCCGATGACCCTCGCGTACAAGGGGACCGTTCGCGCCGGCGGCCAGGAGGTCGCCATCGACATCGCCCGGAGCCTCACGAAGGGCTCGCTGGGGGACGCGGCGACGTGGCGCGTCGCGACGAGCCAGTCGAGCGGCGGGGAGAGCGCGGTCGATACGTTCGATCTCGACGCGACGACCCTCATGCCGCTTCGCTGGGGCGTTCGTCAGGGTACCGCCACGGTCGTCCTCAACTTCGCCGGAACGACGGTCAACGGGGCCGTCAGGATGGGCGCGCAGGAAATACCGATCGACGCGACGCTCCCGGCTCCCGCCTTCGGGGACGGCTCCTCGCTCGAGACGATCGTCGGCGCGCTCCCGCTCGCGACGGGATACGAGACGACGCTCCGCGTGTTCGATTTCCAGATGCAGAAAGCGCGCTCGATGTCGCTCAAGGTCGTCGGCACGGAGAACGTCACCGTGCCCGCCGGGACATATGCGTGTTTCAACGTGGAGATCAGGCCGATCGGCGACGAATCGGGAGCCTCGAGGATCTACGTGAGCGAGAAGGAGCGCTGCATGATCCGCGGCACCTTCGAGCTGCCGCCGCAGGCGGGAGGGGGAACCATCTCGATCGATCTCGCGAGTATCAAGTAGGACGGATCCGCCGGGTTGGACTCGAGGAAGAACGAAGCGCTCCCCGTGGGGGGAGCGCTTCGCATTTCTCTTACATTTCGCGCCACGACAGCACGATGCAGGGCAGCGCCTGGCTCAGGTACTGCGTCAGCGCGTCCTTGCTGTAGAGGACGCCGGCGTTGCCGGCGCTGAAGTTGAAATTCGACGTGCCCTTGACGACGACGCTGCCGAGAATCCACGGCGTGCCGGTCAGCTTGACGTCGCCCTCGACGTAGACCAACCCTCTGAAGGTGAAGCTTCCGGCGCCCTTGAGATCGCCCCGTCACATAGAGCAGTCCCGGAACCGACCAGAGTTGCTTGCTACGTTCGCGTCTCCGTTGATGTAGGTGACCCCGTTCAGCGGATTGGTGATGGAGGTGTGATCCGCCGCCGCGAGCATCGCGTTGACGTCGGCCTGGGAGATTCCGAGCACGTCCGCGAGCGAGTACCAGGGGTTCGTGGCGGATTTGTCGACCGGAATGGGATTGCCCCCGGTGAATGCGCTTCCCTGAACCTGGACGTTGTCGCCCGTCGTCGTCACGCCCGGCAGATGACCGCTCGAGAGATGCCAGGGAACGCACGCGTTCGGCTTGGTGCCGGCGGGCGTGTTGATGCTGTGATTGTATCCGCAGAAGGCGCAGTTGCCGGTGAGCCGCACCGCCTTGTCGCAGTAGAGCGCTCCGAGGGTTCTCGCGAGCATCGTTCGTTTCGTGACTTCGGTCTGGATCACCCGCTCCGAGTTGGCCGCGTGGCCGGTCACGGTGACGACTTCGACGGGAAATCCTGAAGCGTAGTTCTCGGGCGGAATCTGGAGCGGATCGTAGCGCACGATCTCGTTCGCGTCGCGCACGTTGTCGCCGTCACGATCGACCCATTTATGCTGGATGCTGAGCACCTTGTCCGTTCCGCTCGCCGCGCTGTAGACCAGATACGGCTGGCTGGGATCCTGAATCGTGCCCGTCGTATAGACGTTCGCGCCCCCGGCCGGAGCGGAGCCCGGTCTCGTGAGGTATATGCGCGCCGTCCAGTTCGGGTTATACGGTTCGCTGTCGCCGATCGCCGCGTTTCCCGTCCAGCCCGCGACCGTCATGGTCGTCGGATTGGGGAGGGAGAGCCGGTGGATCGCCTCGTTCATCCCGGCCTCCGCGACGGGAAGCGCCCGCGTGGTGCTCCTCTGATTGCCGGCGATCTTGAGATCCATGGAGGAAATCATGGCCATCGTCGCGCCGATCACCGAGATGGCGAACAGGATGATAAGGGTGACGACAAGGATGTTCCCTTTCTCTCCGCCGGGGAATTTCTTGATTGCGTCGCGCATGATATCTCGATCCTTTCCGGGTCAATAGACCGGCTTACAGTTCCTTGCCGAAATAGGCGATGAGCCTTCCCTGCGTCGCCGAGGTACGCGTTCCGACGACGATATCGGGCCTGTTGTCCTTGTTGAAGTCCGCCACGTCCATCGTGATGATTTCACCCGACTCGGTCTTGTTGATTTTCTGGCCATATGTCGGCAGCGTGCCGTAGCACGACAGAATGTAGATGTCCCCCGTGTACAGGGCCGAGTTCCTCGTTCCGTACGCGACGTCGGTGAACAGGTCGTTGTTCACGTGCAGCGTGGCGAGGCTCAAGGCCTCTCCGAGAGCGTTCACGTAATCGTCGGGCCAGTTCGGGGTTTCCTGGGGCGCGAAAACGTATCCCGGTGGTATCGGGGAGTCCGAAGGCGCCGGCGGTGTTCAGCCAGAGAGCGACGTTGCCGATATTCGTGCCCGTGGAAGTGGCCGCGAGAATATCGGGATCGTTGCCGTCGTCTTCCATCATGTCCACGACCTTGAGGTCGTTCACCGCGCCGTTCGTCACGTACCTCGAATGCCAGGAAAAGTTGCCCGTCCCGACGCCGTTGTTGCGATAGATGTCGATGAATCCGGCGTATGCGTTTGTGTGGGAACCGACGATGATATCCTGGTCGCCGTCTCCCTCGATGTCGCCCGTGTCGACCGCCCAGATCTCTCCCAGGTTGATGCTGCCCGTCGTGCCCGCGGTCGTAATATAATGCGAAGAGCTGAATATTCCTCCGCCGCTGCCGCTGAATACCTCGAACCCTCCCGAGTATGTCCCGAAGGACGATCTCAGGGCCAC
This sequence comes from uncultured bacterium, assembly GCA_963747385.1. Classification (GTDB taxonomy): domain Bacteria; phylum Krumholzibacteriota; class Krumholzibacteriia; order Krumholzibacteriales; family Krumholzibacteriaceae; genus SSS58A. The sequence goes on from CAVVEY010000011.1 coordinate 42,994, forward strand.
CACGAGATCGATGTTGCCGTCGTTGTCGAAGTCCGCGAGCTTGCTGTCCATGACCACGTTCGCGCCGTTCGTGATGTATGCGGCGTCGGGGCTCGTGCTCAGCACGCCGCCGTTCCCCGTGTACCAGAGCTGAACGTTTCGTCCGACGCTGTAATCGAGGCCGTCCAGGATGTCGGGCGTGCCGTCTCCGGTGAAATCGTATTTGGATATCGTGTTGACGTTCTGCGTCGCGTCCCGCCGGTACGTCGGATCGGCTTCAAAGAGCTCGCCGATCGGCGTCGAAGCGCTCTGCCAATCGTTATGGAAAATGAGCATGTTCCCGGTCGTTGCCGCGAGGGCCGTTCCGAGAACTATATCGGTATCTCCCTTGGTATCCTCGCTGAGATCGGTCGCGGCCACGGAAAGAGCGCGGTCGGTGTGGGAGATGTGGATCTCGACGAAGTCCTGGCGAACCTCGAGGATATCGCCGAAGTTGCGGGTCACGAGCGTATCGACGGCGATAACGATGCCGGTGAAGGTATTCACCGTCGTGGACGTGTAACCATCCGGATCCGTTTCCGTTACGGAATAGGTTCCCGGCGCCAGGGTGAACTTGTAGAGCCCTTTCGAATTGGTCACGGCGGAATCGCCGTTGGAAGCCATGATGACGACGTTGGGGACGCCTTCCTCCGTGCCCCCGCGGTACCCGTCCTCGTTCTCGTCGATATAGACGTATCCCTGAAGGGTTCCGGAGACGGGAGCCCCGTAATCGCCGTAGTTCACCGTCACCGTATCGGTCCCCGCCGCGACCGTCGCGACGACCGAGTTCGCGGTGGTCGAGCTGAAGCCGGTCGGATCCGTTTCGACGACCGTATAGGTGCCTCGCTGGACGATGAACGAATAATATCCGGTGCTGGCTGGTCAAAACCTGGGCGCCGTTATCGAGCGAAACCAGGACGCCGTTCAGGCCGGTCTCGCCGGCATCCTTGATGCCGTCGGCGTCCGCGTCCTCGTAAACGGTTCCCTTGATCTTGCCGGTAGGCGTGGTCGACCGATCGCCGAAATTGATGATCGACGTCTGGCCGGCGGCGAGCGTCACGGACACCATATTGGCCGTGGTCGACGTATATCCGGGCGGATCCACCTCGGTCAGCGAATAGGTGCCGGCGGGAAGCGGGAAATAGAACATGCCGAAGTTGTCGGTGAGGACCGAGCGGCTCTGCCCGGTCAGGCGGATCTCCACTCGCGGGATGCCGGTTTCATCCTGGTCCGGAATCCCGTCGCTGTCGATGTCATGGTAGACTTTGCCGTAAATATTGGAGCTCGTCCGCGTCGCGTTTCTCACATAGACCTCTGAGGTCATCGTCACGCCGAGGTACCCGCCGTTGGTCTCGTACTTCGTGTTGTACACGTCGGATTCTCCCGCGGCCGTCGTCTTGATCTTGCGGATGCTGCTCAAGAGATTCTGAGGCATCACGGTGAGCACGGTGATCTCGCCGGTTTCCAGGACACCGTTGAGGTTGCCGTCGCCCCAGAGCCTGTCCGCGGTCGAGGGATTGTTGTCGTGGTCGTAGAAGTACTGAAAGAGCGGTTGCGGGACGGTCCACGTGGGGGCCATATTGGGGCCGCGAAGAAGCGCGAGATTCGATTCCCGCACCTCGTTCGAGCCGGCGCCGTCGTATCCGTACACGACTTTCTTCAATATGAACAGGTTCGTGTTGCGGCCGCTCTCCTCGGGATCGTCGCCGCGATCGGACGCCGATATCACGCCGTCGCCGTTGGAGTCGAGCGTCAGAACGATCGTTTCGGCGTTCGACTGATAATCGGTCGTGGGAGAGTAGATGATCGTCCCGGAGGCAGGAACCCTGTTCGGCGAAAAGGAACGACGGATGGCGGTCAGCGGGCCCATGCCGTCGATGGTTTGCTGGTTGTCGATGTCCGCGTTGATGGCTACCTGGTACGGTCCCGCGTGCACGATCGGCTGCTGTCCCCTGAAATAGTCGGTCTGCGATCCCGCCTGCCGGAGATGATCGGTGACGAAATCGAGCGCGATGCGGGCGTTCTGCTGAACTTCGGTATATTCGTTCGTTTGGGCGGCGCTCTTTTGAAAAAGAACGAACAGCCCTCCCATCGCGATCATGAGAACGCCGAGAACGAGCACGCTGACCATCATTTCGACGAGCGTGAATCCTGCCGAGTTCCTTCTCGCGTCAATCATCATGATGTGCTACCGCCTCGGTGTGAGAAAAGTAGTGAGTGTTACCGATCGATCGTTGCCGCGCCCCGCATAGGTCACCGTTACGGAGAGACGCTTCATGGTGGCGATCGGCGAGTTGTCCGTGACCGTCCACGTTCGCGTGAAGTTGCGTTCCAACGGGTTTCGCGGGTCGTTGTGAGTGCCCGCGGAGAGATCGGCGCTGTTGAGGGAAGTGCCCATCAGGACCTCGATTTGCTCCTGCGCCAGATTCGTCGCCACGCTGACGTTGCGAGCGCGCGTCGTCGCGAAATTGCTGTCCGGCAGCGTGCGCAACGCCGCCGATATCCCGATGCCGAAAATGAGCATGGCGATGACGATCTCGATCAACCCTACGCCTTTTTGCGATTTCAACATGCCTGTCGGTTTCCTTTCAATCGACGAGGACGTTTCCCGTTCCGCCGAAGATGCGTACGGTCTTCGTCCTGTTATTGGCGTTTCTCAAGGTAATTGTTCCGCTCTCCCTCGTGTTGCCCATCGACCCGAAGGTCAGCGTCGGGTTGGATAGCGTATAGCCGGCGAAGACAATTCCCGGCTCCAGGCGATAGGTCGCGCTGCAATACTCGGTGTCGTCGAGGTTGCCGTCTCTGTCGGTATCCTCGAAATAGAAGAAAGTGCCGTTCGTCCTTGTTGAATCTGAAAACGGTGGCGACGTTCTTCGTGACGGCCGCGGCCCGCGCGGTCCTCAGCGAGGCGGCGAAGTGATCCGCGTCCCCGGCGAGTTTCCATGTTTGCAGGAAGCGCGAGAAGCCCGGCACGGAAAGCGCCACGATGATTCCGATGATGAGGACCGTGATCATCAGTTCCGTGAGCGTGAAGCCTTGCGCCGTTCGTTTCTTGTCATGCATCGAATCGACCGTCCCTTTGTAATGACCTAAGTCCCAAGGGCTCTCGCAAAAAACATGCCGCGAGAGACCCGGTTGTGCTCGAGGTTCATGAGGCGCCGGCGGTATGGCCCTCGAGCCGCGGCTGCTGCGCTATATCTCGTTGTGGGTTAATAGATTGCGCGGGTGTCGGCCGTCCGGGCGGATGGGGCGGTGTGCGGAAATGCCAGTTCGGAAATCTTGTGAATTACGACGGCGAAACGAGCGGTACTCATGAGGAATGAACGTCGCGAAGGGCGGGGAGCGCCGATCGGCGATTCTGCATGCATTTGTTGCAGCATGATAAGATTCATTGCTGTATTATGCCGCAATCAAGTCGTCTCCGATAAATCGGCAGGTGCGATTCCAGGATAGCGGAGAGACGGAGGAAAGGATGAGATCTCCACAAGCGCTCGCGGCGGTCTTTTTGTCCATCGTCGTTATTTCGACGGCGGCCCTGTGCGTCGAGGACGCGGCTACCGGGGAGGCGATGAAGTCGCTCGGAGCGAAAACGCTGGCGCAGCCGTGCCCCGTGTGGGTCATCGGCTCCTACGACGCCGCGGGAAAACCGAACGTGATGACGGCTTCCTGGGCTGCGATCTGCTGCTCGCAGCCCCCGATGGTGACCGTTTCGCTCAGAAAGGCGACGTATACATACGGCTGCATCATGGAAAGCAAGGCGTTCACGGTCAACATCCCGTCCGAGGAATTCGTGAGCGCGGCCGCCTATTTCGGCGGCGTTTCGGGAAAGGACGTCGACAAGTTCGCGGCGAGCGGTCTCACTCCCGTGAAGAGCACGCTCGTCAACGCGCCGTACGTCAAGGAATTCCCGCTCGTGCTCGAATGCACGCTCGTGAAAACGGTCGAGCTCGGGCTGCATACGATGTTTATCGGCGAGATCGTCGACGTGAAAGCGGTCGAGTCCGTTCTCGGCGCGAACGGCATGCCCGACATCACGAAGCTCAAGCCATTCGTCTACGCTCCGGGTAACGCCGATTTCTATCGTATCGGCGCTTCAATCGGTTCCGGCAAGGAACAGGAGAAGGGGCTCAAGAAGTAGCCGCGTGAGCGTGCGCAATCCGGGGTTCGAAGGGGCCCGGGTCGTGCCGGACCCCTTTTTATTTGCTTTATTTTCAAGCTATTGGGCGTTTCATCCTTCGATTGGTACGGTTTTCTCATAGTGGGTCGGTTTTGGAGGGTTGAAGGTCCGTTTTCGGCCATGCCTTCACACAAGGAAGGTTCGTTCGTGGAAGATTTCAAGAATCTCAAAGGGGAGAAGATCCGCCGCGTCGCCGCGGTCGTCTCGATGCTCGTGACCCTCTACTACCTCTACTGGAGGGTGACGGAGACATTCAACGAATCGGCGCTCTTCTTCTCGTGGGCGCTCTTCGTCGCGGAATGCTTCGGCACGCTGACGACGTTTCTCTTCTTCTTCGCGGTATGGCGCCCCATATCGCGCGCCGTTCCCGAGTCGCTCGCCGGGCGCACCGTCGACGTCCTCATCCCGACGAAGAACGAGCCGGTTTCCATTCTGCGGAAGACGCTCCTCGCCTGCAACGACCTCAAGTATCCGCACCGGACCCTGCTCCTCGACGACGGGAACCGCCCTGAGGTCAAGGCGCTCTGCGACGAGCTCGCGTGCGTGTACCTCGCGCGGGAGAGCCACGAGCATGCGAAGGCCGGCAACGTCAATTTCGGGTTGAAGCACTCGACCGCCGAGTTCGTCGCCATCTTCGACGCGGATCACGCGCCGCTCCCGCATTTCATCGATCGCCTTATCGGCTATTTCAGGGACGAGAAGGTCGCCTTCGCTCAGGCGCCGCAGGAGTTCTACAACATCGACTCGTTCCAGCACCGCGCCGACCACGAGAAGAAATACGTCTGGACCGAGCAGGGGCTCTTCTACAACCTCATCCAGCCGGGGCGCGATCGCTGGAACGCGGCCTACTTCGTCGGGAGCTGCACCCTCATGAGGCGCGCGGCGCTCGACGACGTCGACGGTTTCGCGACGAGCTCGATCACGGAGGACATGCTGACGTCGATCCATATCCACCAGAAGGGATGGAAGTCCGTCTACCACAACGAAGGGCTCGCCTACGGTCTCGCGGCCGAGACGATCAATCCGTTCCATATCCAGCGGAAGCGGTGGGGGCTCGGGGGCTGGCAGGTGTTCTTCAAGGCGAATCCGTTCTTCGTTCGCGGACTCACCTTCCCGCAGCGGCTTTGTTATCTCGGGAGCCTCATCTATCCGATCGAGGGATTCCAGAAATTCGTGTTCTACGTGACTCCTCCGATAGTGCTCTTCACCGGCATCCTTCCGATGAACGCCCTCGACATCACGTATCTTCTTCATTTCGTCCCGTACTACGCGCTCTCGCTCTTCGCCTTCAACGAGATGGGACGGGGATACGCGGGGTATCTCCTGCTCGAGCAGTTCAGCATGGGCAAGTTCTTCACGTATCTCGAATCGTTTTTCTCCCTGCTGCTCCCGCGCCGGCTGAGACAGTTCAAGGTGACGCCGAAGGGACGGGAGACTTCGACCCCGTATCCGCTCGTCGTTCCGCAGGCGATCGTGTTCGCGGGGAGCGTCATCGCGATCGTATGGGCGATATTCCAGCTTCTGCTGGGCTTGCGCGGCGACGAGTTCATCATCGCGGTGAACAGCCTCTGGGCGCTCTTCAACAGCGGACTCGCCATCGCGATCATTCTCTACGCGCGATCGAAATTCTATCAGCGGAGAGGCGATTTCCGCATCCAGGACTCGGTCCCCGTCTTTTACGCCTATCGCGACGGCGGGAAAGCGGTGCGCCGGCTCGCCGCGGCGGACGACGCCACGGAGACCGGCATATCGCTCGTCGCCGCGGGGCCGATCCCGGATGGCGGCGACATCGAGCTCGAGATCATGCTCCCGCGCAAGACGCTCGCCGGCACGGGGCGCGTCATGCACGTGAAGACGGTGATCGCGGGAGCGGACGTGGTCGCGCGCGCGGGCGTCGCCGTGACGGGGCCTTCGGGCGAGGTGGACGTGATGTCGCGCTATCTCCACGAATCCGCCGTTTCGAAGTTTCTCGCCGAGTACGCGACGCGGTACCTCACCTACATCGAGAGCAGGCTCGCGCCGAGACTGGAGCGCAAGGCCCGGGCGAGGCGCATCCGCGTGTACCTGCCGGCCGTCATCCACGGGAAGAGCGGCGGAGTGTCATACGGAGTGATCCGGAACATCTCGGAGAGCGGGTATCTCATCGCCGCGCGCGAAAATCTCGCCCAAGGGGACCGGGTGGCGGCGGATGCGGTCGTCGGCGACCGGAACGTCCCGCTTCCGGGGATCGTCGCGCGTGTCGTCCGCCATCCTTCGGAGGACTTTCCCGAATGCGTCGCGGGCGTCGTTTTCGACAAGGCGGATATCGGCGCGGTGAACCGCATTCTCGCGATCGCGGACGCGATGGCATCGCTGTGGTGATGGCCCAATGAAAAGCTCGCATCGGAGATTGTTGCTTCTCGCCGTCCTCCTCTACGGGCTGATCGTCAGCCTGACCGATCTGGATTACAACTCCGTCTTCATCGACGAGGCGTTCCAGATCACGATGGGGCAGGAGATCGTCAGGGGGGAGCCGTGCCTCGGGTGCCCGCATCACACCGGCTCGGTGATGATATGGCCGGTGCTCGCGGCGCTGGCGGATTCGGCCGGCGGCATTCACGGAGTCCGGATCCTGAACGTCGTTATCGGGCTCCTTCTCACGGTGATTATTTACGCGACGGCGGCGACGATGTTCGGCGGAAACCTGGGGCTCGTCGCGGCGGCGCTCTTCATGTGCACGGGGCAGACCCTCTATCTCATGAAGCTCGGCACGTACGACATGATCGGCGCGTTCTTCATCGGCGCCTCGTTCTATATGTTCGTCGTCTCCGCCTCGACCGAGGCGGCCTGGCACCGGAATCTCGCGATCGTTTTCGGCGCGGCGGCGTTGTTTCTCGCCGCCATCACGAAGTATCTCCTCCCCGTGTTCGTGCCGTCGCTCGTGCTGTACGTCCTGTTCAAGCACGGAATCAGGCGGACGGCGCTCTTCTGCGTCCTTCCGCTCGCCGTTCTCGGCGCGCTCTATCTGGGATTCGACCAGTACGCCCCCCGGATACAGGTGCTCGGGCAGGTCGAGACCTACGCGAACATCAAGGTGCCGCTCGCGACCATGTTCGAGTGGGCGTTCCGCTGGGTGGCGTTCGTGCTCCTGCTGGCCGTCTTCGGCGCGTTTCACGAACGGCACGGAAAGACCGCGATCGTCCTCGTCGCGCTCTCGTCGCCGATCATCATTCTCCATCTCGTGACGCGAGCGGAGCAGTCGGTGAACAAGAACATGATCTTCGCGCTCATCTTTCTCGTTCCCGCAGCGGCGCTCGGGGTGGAGCACCTGGTGAAGATCTTCTCGTTCGGCGCGAGGAACCGCGCCGTCCGCGGCTTTTTCGCCGTTTCGATCCTCGCCATATTCTGGGCGTACGGGCTCTTCAACCTGCGCTGGCTCGAACGGCAGTATCCGGACGTGACACCGGTGATCGAGTTCTTCGAGACAAGAGGTTTCGACGGGATGACCGTCGCGTTCAACGGTTGGGACGGCGTCATCTATGAATATGTGCTCGGGGACCGCTATCCCGACGCGCGGTTCCTCAACGTGTTCGAGATCCGGAAAACGGATTCGCCGAGGCCGGCGTTCGCCGAGCCGGTGGATTTCGTGGTGTGCGAGGATCTCTTCTACGGGAAGATGTCTCCGTGCAGCCAGTTCGAGGCCTATTTCGAGGACGATTTCACGCTGCTCAGGAATTTCACGATCGAACACTCATGGGGCGAGACGGACGCCCTGATCTACGGAAGGAGATAGGAAATGAAACGTCATGTATTCGGGATCGCTCTCGTGCTGATGTGTCTCGCGCTCTGTTCGGGAAGCGCACTGGCGATCGTGGGCTTTCGCGGCTCGACGTGGGGGGATCTGAGAGGGGAGCTGCCGAAGGAGGGGGACAGCAACCTGCTCCTCAACGGTTGGATCAAGCAGGGAGTGGACTGGACGAAGTGGGGAAACGTCACGCTCAACACGTACGCCACGCTGCGCTACCAGGCGGATACCGAAGGGCTCGATTGGAACAACTCGGTCGGGCCCGGCTTCGGAGTATCGCTCGAGGCGTACTCGCCGAAGGGCGTCGTCGCCTCGTTCGGCGTCGAGTATATCTGGGACCGCTATCTCGGTCTGGAAAAAGCCTCGCAATTCGACGAGACCGCGCAGAAGCTCGTCGTCTACGTGAACTGGTACGGATGGTGGGATCTCAAGAAATGACCGCTGCCGGGAGCCTGTGCGGCCTATGGAGCCCCGCTATTTTCGGACGGCGAGGGCCGAGTCCATCGCCGCGACGAGTTCCCGCGGCCCGTAGTACCCGACGACGTGCTTGAGCTTCGTCCCCCCGGCGGACAGGAAGAGGATATTGGGAATCCCGATCCCGCCGTATTTCCGCGCGAGGGCGCCGTACTTCGAGGCGACCTCCCGCTGCTTGTCGATGTCGATCCGCACGGGAACGAACGCCGAGGCCTTTGCGACGACGGCGCGGTCGCTGAAGGTCGAATCCTCCATCGCCTTGCAGGGAGGGCACCAGACCGCCATGAAATCGATCATGACGGGCTTTCCCCGTTTCTTCGCCAGCGCGAGACCGTCGTCGACGCTATAGGTCCATTCGATGCCGCCGCTCTTCTTCGCGTGCCGCGACCTTTCCGCAGAACCCTCCGCCGGGAGCATCGATATGATCGTGACGAGAACGAGCGTCGAAAGAGCGAATACGCGTGTTGTTCTCAATCCGTTCCCTCCTGAAAAAGGTCTTCCACGCCGCCTGGGCGCGGGCAAGGCGCGCGCAGTCGCGAAGGGCCATTATACGAAGTAGATGCTCCATATGCCACCGATTACATTTCCTTTCCTTTGATGCCGATCATCCGCGCCTCGAAGGGTATGTTCTTTCCCGACTCGCGTATCGCCCGTTCGACGAGCCGCACGAGACCGGTGCAGCAGGGGACCTCCATGTGGGCGACGGTGACCGATCGCACGTCGTTGCCCTTGAACATCGCGGTGAGCTTCTCGAGGTAGTGCTCCGCGTCGTCGAGCTTCGGGCAGCCGACGAGGAGCACCTTGCCGGAGAGCAGATTCTCGTGGAAGCCGGCGTAGGCGAAGGGCACGCAGTCGGCGGCGACGAGAAGGTCGGCGCCGTTGAGGAAGGGCGCATTCGGCGGCACGAGCATGATCTGCACGGGCCACTGGCGGAGGCGCGACGGGCGGTCCTCAGGCGCGCTCGGAGAGGCGGTTCCCGGGGCGCTCGAGGGCCGGGCCGTCGAGGCGCACGCCGCATCCGTTTCGAAATTCACGATTCTCGAGCCGGGGCATCCGCCGGTTGCCCGCACCGGGCTGTCCGCCGGCGCTCGAAACGGCACGGCGGCCGAACGGTCCAGGTCGCCGCATCGGCACGCCGGCTCGAAGAACTCCGCCGGTATCTCTATGTCGCGATCCACGAGGCAAGCGAGCGCCTCGCGGAAGTATTCGTCCTGGTTGTGATCCCTGAGGTGGGCGAGATGGGCCGTGATGACGTTCGGGCCTCCCCGCACGATGTTCTCCATGACTTTGCTCTCGTCGTACGGCTCGGCCTCGCGGGTCTCGGTCTTCATGGCCCCCTCGGGGCAGTGCCCGATACAGGCGCCGAGCCCGTCGCACGAAAGGTCGCTCACGAGCCGGGCCTTTCCGTCGATGATCTGGAGCGCCCCCTCGGGGCAATTCGGTATGCACAGGCCGCAGCCGGTGCATAGGTCCTCGTCGATCGTTATGATCTGTCTTTTCATGCAGCGAGCCTCCTATATTCTAGTATTCAAGTACCATTATTCCATTATACAGAGAAAGCTTCCCTTCGTCAAGAGGGAAAAACGGGAGGGCTCTTTCGAACAGCGGATCTTCGCGGATAAGAACGCGGATAAAAACCGACCTTCAAGGGCGAGCCGGCCATGATATACTGGCGCCGCTGCCGCCTTCGAGGGAGGATCGATGAATCGCCAGGCTCTTCTCGTCGCGCTTTCGCTTCAGCTCCTTGTATCATCGTGCAACGAGCCATCCGAGCGCTCGACGATCGCGCTGGATAGCGGTTGGGAGTTTCGGCAAGTCCCCCGGGACGCCTGGCGCCACGCGAGCGTTCCCGGGTGCGTTCACACCGATCTCCTGGCGGCCGGGCTCATCGACGATCCGTTCTTCGGGACGAACGAGCACCACCTCCAGTGGATCGAAAACAAGGACTGGGAGTACCGCGTCATCTTCGATATGCCGCCGGCATTCATCGCCCGGAAGCATATCGAAATCGATTTCGAGGGGCTCGACACCTACGCCGACGTATATCTCAACGACGCGCTTCTCTTCAAGGCGGACAATATGTTCCGCGAGTGGAAGGCGCCGTGCGCCGGCGTCCTGCGCGAAAAGGGAAACGAGCTGCGCGTCTATTTCCATTCGGCCGTAAGCGCGGTGCGGGCCGGGTGGGATTCGCTCGGGAGAGAGCTCCCCGGGGGCGCGCGCGTCCTCGCGAGAAAGGCGGCGTACCAGTACGGATGGGACTGGGCGCCGCGGTTCGTGACCTCGGGGGTATGGCGCCCCGTCCGCCTGCACGCCTGGGACGAGGCGAGGATCGCCGATTTCCGGATCGTCCAGAAGCGCCTCACCCGGGAATCGGCGGAGCTCACGGCCGTTTTCGAGATTGAGGCTTCCTCCCGGATCGACGTCGCTCTCTCGGTCTTCCGCGAAGACCGGATCGTCGCGAGCGTCGACGCGGAGCTCGTCCCGGGGCCGAACGCCGTGTCGATCGACTTCACCGTTCCCGAGCCGGAGCTCTGGTGGCCGAACGGCCTCGGGGAGCCGCGTCTCTACGAGTTCCTCGGCGAGATGCGGGACGGAGCTTTTGTCGTCGACCGCGCCGCGCGGCGGGTGGGTCTCCGGACGATCGAGCTCGTCAGGGATCGGGACGAAAAAGGGGAGAGCTTCTCTTTCCGCGTGAACGGGCTGCCCGTCTTCATGAAGGGGGCGAATTTCGTCCCGATGGACAGCTTCATTCCCCGCGTCGAGGCGGAGCGGTACGAATGGCTCGTCGCGAGCGCCGCCGGCGCCAACATGAACATGCTGCGGGTGTGGGGCGGGGGCGCATACGAAAGCGAGCTCTTCTACGATTTGTGCGACGAGTACGGAATTCTCGTATGGCAGGATTTCATGTTCGCCTGCGCGATGTATCCGGGCGATTCCGCGTTCCTGGCCAACGTGAGGGAAGAGGCCGTCGGAGTCGTGAAGCGCCTGAGAAACCATCCCTGCCTCGCCCTCTGGTGCGGCAACAACGAGATCGACGAAGGCTGGCACAACTGGGGATGGCAGCGCCAGTACGGTTACTCCGCGGCCGATTCGGCGAAGATATGGAGCGATTACGTGAAGCTCTTCCACGAGCTCCTTCCGGGGGTCGTGGCGGAGCTGGATTCGGGCGCGGCCTATTGGCCGTCGTCGCCGGGTCGCGGGCGGGCCGATCCGCGGAGCCTCACGGAGGGAGATTCGCACTACTGGGGCGTGTGGCACGACGGCGAGGCCTTCGAGGCGTTCCGCGAAAAGGTGCCGCGGTTCATGAGCGAGTTCGGATTCCAGTCGTTTCCGTCGCTCGCGACGATCGCGCGTTTCGCGGACCCCGAAGACTGGAGGATCGACTCGGCCGCGATGCTCGCGCATCAGAAGCATCCGCGGGGAAACGAAATCATCCGGGAGTATATGGAGCGCTCCTACCGCGCTCCGCGCGATTTCGAATCGTTCGTCTACGTGAGCCAGCTTCTCCAGGCGGAGGGAATGAAGACGGCCATAGAAGCGCAGCGCCGCGCGAAGCCCTCCTGCATGGGATCGCTCTACTGGCAGCTCGACGACTGCTGGCCCGCGCCGTCGTGGTCGAGCATCGATTACGAAGGCGATCCGAAGGCGCTCCACTATTTCGCGCGCGACGCGTTCGGCGAAGCGCTCGTCTCGCCGGTCGTCGAGGATGGCGTTCTTCGCGTCTATGCCGTATCCGATCGGGCCGCCGCGATCGAGGGCGTGGCGATGTTGAAGGTCCTCGATTTCTCGGGAAACGTCATCTGGACCGACAGCCGCCGGGTCACGGTGGGCCCCGACTCGAGCGTCTCGTTCTTCGAGTCGGACGTCGAGAGCCTCCTGCGCGGCCGCGCAAGAGGCGCCGCGGTCTTCTCCGCGGAGCTCTGGGAGGCCGACGCGCTCCTTTCGAGGAATCTCCTCTACTTCGCGCCCCCCCGGGAGCTCGACCTTCCGCCGATCGAGACGGCTCGCTCCGGAGAGAGGAAGTCCGGCTCGAATCTCTCGGTGCGATCGATCTCCCGCTTCGAGCACGGGTATGCGATCTCTCTCTGCGCCCGGGCTCTCGTCAAGAATCTCTATCTGTCCGTCGAAGGGCATGAAGGCTTTTTCGACAGGAACTTCTTCGATATGCTGCCGGGGAGCTGCGAGACGGTGCTCTTCGTCACGGACGAGGATATCGGCGATTTCGACGCAGCGCTCGTGATTGATGTCCCTCGCGGACACGTATTGAAAGAAGGAGCGACCGATGCGAAAAACCGCCATCGTGCTGTCCCTCGCCTGCGCATGCGCTCTGGGCGCGTGCTCGATCGAGAAGAAGCCCGCGTACACGAGCTTCGTCGACCCGTTCATCGGGACGTCGGGGCACGGGCACACCTATCCGGGGGCCACGGTGCCCTTCGGAGGCGTGCAGCTCAGCCCCGATACGAGGCTCACGGGGTGGGACGGATGCTCCGGGTACCATTATTCCGACAGCGTCGTGTACGGATTCAGCCACACGCACCTGAGCGGCACGGGAGCCTCCGATTACGGGGACATTCTCCTCATGCCGACGGTCGGCGCCGTGCAGCTCGTCCGCGGCGACGAAGAAGAATCCCGAAACGGGGTACTGCTCGGGATTCAGCCATAAGAATGAGGAGGCCGCGCCGGGTTACTACCGCGTCAAGCTCGACGACGGGGGCGTCACGGTCGAGCTCACCGCGACGAAGCGCGCGGGCTTCCACCGGTACACCTTTCCGAAGAGCGAGAGCGCGAACGTCGTTATCGACCTCGCCCATCGCGACGAGGTCATCGAATCGCACGCCGAGATCGCGGGCAACAACGAAATCGTCGGCTTCAGAAGATCGCGGCATTGGGCCGACGATCAGTATGTGTACTTCGCGGCGAAGTTCTCGAAACCGTTCGGCTCGGCGGGCGTCGCGGTCGACGATACGGTCCTGATCGGCGCCGTCGAGGCGTCCGGGAAGAACGTCAAGGCGTTCGCGAGCTTCAGGACGGCGGCGAACGAGGCGATTCTCGTGAAGGTCGGCGTCTCGGCGGTCGACATCGAGGGCGCGCGGAAGAACCGCGACGCGGAGATTCCGGGCTGGGATTTCGAGAAGACGCGCATCGACGCCGACGGCGCGTGGAACGCCGCCCTCGGGAAGATCGACGTCAGGGGAGGCACGAAGGCGCAGCGCATGACCTTCTACACGGCGCTCTACCACGCGATGCTCGCGCCGAATCTCTTCATGGACGTCGACGGGAGATACCGCGGAAGAGATCTTCGGATCCACCAGGCGGACGGCTTCGCGAATTATACCGTGTTCTCCCTCTGGGACACCTACCGGGCCGAGCACCCGCTCTTCACGATTATCGAGCCGGAGCGCACGGTCGATTTTATAAAGACGTTTCTCGTCGCAGTACGAGCAGGGGGGGCTCCTGCCGGTGTGGGAGCTCGCCGGCAACGAGACGAACTGCATGATCGGCTACCACGCCGTGCCCGTGATCGTCGACGCGTACATGAAGGGGATCCGCGGCTTCGACGCCGCGAAGGCGCTCGAGGCGATGAAGCACAGCGCCGAGATCGATTTTCGCGGCCTGCGGTATTATCGCGAGCTCGGGTACATCCCCTCGGACAAGGAAGGGGAGTCGGTTTCGAAGACGCTCGAGTACGCGTACGACGATTGGTGCATCGCGCAGATGGCGAAGGCGCTCGGAGCGACCGAGGACTACGCGACCTACATTCGCCGCGCGCAGTCGTACAAGAACCTCTTCGATCCCTCCACCGGTTTCATGCGCGCGAAGACGAACGGCGCCTGGTGGACGCCGTTCGATCCGGCCGAGATCAATTTCAACTACACCGAGGCGAACGCGTGGCAGTACAGCTTCTACGTTCCGCAGGACGTGCGGGGGCTCATCGGGCTCATGGGGGGAGACGAGCGCTTCGTCGAGAGGCTCGATTCGCTCTTCTCGACGAGTCCGAAGACGAGCGGCCTCGATCTCCCCGACGTCTCGGGGCTCGTCGGGCAGTACGCGCACGGCAACGAGCCGAGCCATCATATGGCGTATCTCTACAGCTTCGCGGGGCGGCCCTGGAAAACGCAGGAGCGCGTGCGGAGCATCGTCGACGGTCTCTATCACGCCGGCCGCGACGGCCTGTGCGGCAACGAGGACTGCGGGCAGATGTCCGCGTGGTACGTGCTGAGCGCGCTCGGATTCTACCCGGTGACGCCCGGCTCCGACGTCTACGTGATCGGCACGCCGATCTTCCGGGAGGCGGCCGTAGACGTCGGCGGCGGGAAACGTTTCGTCGTCAGGGCGAAGGGAGTCTCGCGGAAGAACATCTACATACAATCGGCGGCGCTCGACGCGAAGCCCTACGGCAAGGCGTACCTGCGGCACGGCGACATCATGGCCGGAGGCGAACTCGCGTTCGTCATGGGGGCGGAGCCGAACACCTCCTGGGGCGCCGCGCCGTCCGATCGCCCCGTGAGCGCGATCGCCGACAGTCTCATTCTCCCCGTTCCGTTCGTCGCCGCGGGCTCGAGGATATTCAGCGGATCGACCGAGGCGGCGCTCGCCTCGATCACGGAAGGCGCCCGAATATATTACACGCTCGACGGAGGAGCGCCCGGCGCCGCGTCGAGCCCGTACCGCGAGCCCGTTCTCTTCGCGAAATCGGGAACGCTGAAAGCGGTCGCCATGAAGGACGGCTTTCCGCCGAGCGCCGTCGTGACGGCCGAGTTTCGCAAGATTCCGGGCGACAGGAGAATCCGCCTGAATACGTCGTACAGCGCGATGTACCCGGCGGGGGGAGATCTCGCGCTCATCGACGGGCTGCGCGGCCCGCTCGATTTCAGGACGGGGCTCTGGCAGGGCTACGAGGGGGTCGATCTCGACGCGATCGTCGATCTGGGGCGCGTGCAGCGCGTGCAGCGCGTGACGACGGGCTTTCTGCAGGACCAAAATTCGTGGCTTTTCCTGCCGGAGATGGTAGAGTACTCTCTCTCGAGCGACGGGAAAGTCTTCGCTCCCGTGGCGCGACCGGCGCCGGGCGTTCCCCCTCGGGAGGAGGGCGCGCGCATCGAGAATTTCGCGTCGGGAGCGATCGGAAAGAGCGCGCGCTACGTGCGCGTTTTCGCGAAGAACGTCGGAGTTTGTCCCGCGTGGCACCGGGGCGCGGGGGGGAAGGCCTGGATCTTCGCCGACGAGATCGTCATCGAATGATCGGTGGAATCGCGGCCCGGACGCCGGCGAGCTCATCGCTCAACGACAGGATGGTGCCATGGTTCATTTCGCGTTCCTCGACTGGTTCTGGCTCGTGACATTCGTCCTTCTCATGATCGGGAGCGGCGCCCTCTTCTACCGCCTCGGGAAACGCTCGGAAGCCGATTTCTTCCTCGCGGGGCGAGGGCTTCCGTGGTGGCTTCCCGCCTCTTCGGTCTATGCGACGCACACGGCGACCGACACGCCGATGTGGGTGGCGGGAGTCGTGTACAAGCACGGCCTCGCGGGGCTCTGGTACGGATTCTTCGCCGCGTGGTGCGCGATAAGCGCGTTCGTTTCGACGAAGATATTCCGCCGCTCGCTCGCCTACAGCCAGGCCGAATGGCAGACGCTCCGCTACGGCGGCATGCCCGCGGAGCTCCTGCGCGGGTGGGTCGCGGGCTGGCAGGTGTTTCTCAATATGTTCATTCTCGGCTGGGTCGGGATCGCGATGGGCAAGATATGCGGATTTCTCTTCGGCTGGCCGCCGTGGATGGGGCTCACGATCTTCTCGACGCTCTGCGCCGTGTACGTGCTCGCGGCCGGCTACTGGGGCGTCGTGATGGCCGATTTCCAGCAGGGGATCATCGCGTTCGTCGCGATCGCGTTCGTGTCGATCTGGGGAATGCACGCCGCCGGAGGACCGCACGCGATCGTCGAGAAGCTCCAGGCGATGGACAAGAGCCACATGCTCAACCCGTTCGCGTTCTCGGGCCTCACGACGGGGGATTTCCCCGTCGCGTGGTTCGCCACGATGCTCTTCATCGGCATACTCGGCGGCCTCGGCATGGCGACGGCGATCGACTGGTTCCCCGAAGCGCAGCGCATCCAGTCGGCGCGGACCGTGAAGGACGCCTCGTGGTGCATCTGGGCGGGACAGGCGCTCGTCGTCACGCGAAACGCGCTCTGGGGGGCGGCCATCCTCGGATTCTTCGTGCTCTATCCCGATCTGACGCAGGTCAAGGACTACGAGATGGCGTGGTTCAGGCTCGGCTTCGAGACGCTCCCCGTCGGGATGATCGGATTCTTCTTCGCGGCGATCGTCGCGATCCACCTCTCGACGATCTCGACGCACCTGAACCTCGGCGCCGTCTATATCACGCGCGATCTCTACCACCATTACATCAATCCGAAGGCGGACCAACGCAGGCTCGTGTGGGTCGGCAGGAGTCGGCACGGTCATCCTGCTCGTCGGTTCGTTCATATTCGGCTCGATCATGGAGAACATCACCGAGTGGCTCATCTTCGCCCTCTGGATCATGGCGGCGGGGGTGTGGCTGCCCGGCATTCTGCAGGTGATCTGGTGGCGTTTCAACGGCTGGGGATATCTTACCGCGTGGATCTTCAATCTCGTCTTTTCGTGGCTCGTCGTGTGGGTGCTCCCCGCCTTCGGCGTGCTCCCGCACCTCAGGGATTACCAGCAGTTCTGGCTGCTCATGTTCCTCGGCGCGATCGTCTTCATCCCGGTGACGCTCCTCACGAAGGCCGAGAGCATGGACAAGCTCGTGAAGTTCTACGTCATGTCGCGGCCGGTCGGATGGTGGGGGCCGGTGCGCAGGGAAGCGGAGCGGCGCGGGCTGCTCTAAAGGCGCCGCCCGGCCCGGCTCGGGCCGCGCGCGCGAAAGGAAGACATGCCCTTTATACGACGACAATGGACTTCGAAGGAAGCGGACGAATGGACACGGGAGGATACGATCACCGTCATCATATCGCCGCTCGTCTACGTCCTCCTGATGGTCGGAACCGCGCTGAGCATGTTTCTCATCCCGGCCGGCTTCGCGATTCTCGGGGCGGGGATCATCCTCATGCTCGTCATGATCTGGATTATCAATCCGAAGCTCTCCTCGGTTTCCGAGGGGTACGAGAAGAAGCAAAAGGGATACGTCGAGGAGCTCGAACGCACGATCAAATGGGAGGACTAGCGTGGGCAACGAACTCAAGATGGTGATCGGGATGTCGCTCGCGTACGTGACGTCCTTCGCGGGGCTCCTGCTCGCGTACCACTCGTACCGGAAACACCACCGGAACAAGGAAGCGGGGAAGTGACATGGGCGGCAAAGCGCTCGGCATAATCTTCCCGGCGGCGGTATTTATCTTCTCGTACGCGATCACGTACCTCCTGTACCGGCATTTCTCGAAGAGCCAGGACGAGTAGATGAGAATCGTCGTCGTGCTTCCGTACGCTCCCTGGCCGGCCACGAAGGGCACGGATCGGCTCATCCTGAACCTGCTCGACGGGCTCGCCGTGAATCACGAGGTTACGCTCGTCACGATGGCCCTGAGCAGGGGGGATCTCGAGCGCCTGCGCGAGATCGAGAGGCCTCGCGTCGCCGTGCGCGCGATCCTCGCTCCCAACAAGCGAAGCGTGGTTCATCGCGCCTGCCACAAGAATGTGAATATCCTGAAGGCTGCTTTCGCCGGCCTTCCCGCGCAGGTCAGCTATGCCGCTCCCGCGGCTTTCCTGCGCCTCATCGCGGATACGGTAAAGGAACGGAAAGCCGATCTCGTTCTCGCGTCGTACTGGCACCTGTACCGGCTGCCGGAACTCGTGAAGGATTCGAAGCTCGCGCTCGTCACGCACGACCTCGATTTTCTCGTGAATCCGGCGAGGCTCGCCGCGACGAGCGGCGCCTCGCGCTTTTTCGCCGCGAGACGCCTCAAGGCGCTCGAGCGTATCGAGCGAAAGGCGTACGAGCGCTACGAGACGATTCTCACCGTCACCCCGTCCGATGCGGAGACGCTCGCGCGGCAGTCCGTCGCCGCGGGAAAGGCGATATTCGCTCTGCCGCTGGCGCTCGATCTCGGCGCGTTCAACCCCGCGGCTTACGCGCGCGAGCGGAACAGGATCCTCTTCATGGGCACCTTCCATTCCGATTTCAACCGCGACGCCTTTCGATTCTTCGCGAGCGAGGTTTTCCCCGTCGTGCGGGCGAGGAATCCGGAGGCGCGCGTCGAGATCGTCGGGCACGGCGTGGACGAGAGCCTCCGCGCCGCGGCCGGCCCGGGTGTCTTTTTTTCCGGCGGGGTCGAGGACATCAGGCCGCATCTCGGCGCATGCTCGGTGATGGTGCTCCCGCTCAGGTTCTGCGGGGGAGTGCGCATCCGCATGATGGAGGCCGCCGCGACGGGCACGCCCGTCGTGAGCACGCCCGTCGGCGTCGCCGGCATGGGGCTCGAGGCGGGAAGCGATTATCTCGAGGCGCAGACGGGCGCCGAGATCGCGCTCGCCGTTCTTCATCTGCTGCGGGACGGCGGCGAGGCGCGCCGCATAGGGGCGCTCGCGCGCCGGTGGGCGGAGGAGAACATCTCGATGGAGAGCTACCCCGCGCGCCTCGATGCGCTCTTCGATAAAATGTTGAAGCACGGCAGGGACTTCGCCGTTGCCGGGAAGTCCTGATCGGCGGGAGGCGCGATGGCGCGTTTTGCGCGAGATCGAATCGACGTGCCCGGCGCAAAGCCGAAATACCCCGTGTGGTTCTTCAAGTACGGCTTCCGCTGGCTGTGGATAGGCCTGGCGACGATCGGGACCGGCGGCGCGGCCGGGCTGTGCGTCCTCATGACGCCCCGCCGCGCGAGGACGGATCTGTACCTGCGATACGCGCGCCTCTGGGGGAGGCTCTTTCTTCTCGGCGCTCGCTGCTCGCTCGAGGGCGCTCAGAATATTCCGCGCGATAGCGCGGTCATCTTCGCGTCGAATCATCAGAGCGCTTTCGATATTCCGCTCTTCCACGCGCTCCTGCCGGTGGGCTTCCGCTGGGTGAGCAAGAGGGCCTTTTTTTCATGGCCCTTTATTGGAAGGGCTCTGAGGAACATGCAAGCGATCGGCGTTGTTCCCGGAAGTCGCAGCGAGATTCGGGGCGCCTGGCGGGAGGCGGTGGAGGCGCTGAAATCGGGGCACAACCTCGTCATCTTTCCGGAAGGCACGTGGGGAGACCGCGAGGGGAGAATGCTCCCGTTTCAGAAGGGGGTCATCAGGATCGCGCGCGAGGCGAACGTCCCGGTCGTTCCCGTCACGATCGCCGGCAGCAACAGGGTGAATCCGCCCCGCACGAAGGAGATCCACCCCGGCGCCATCACGATGACCGTCCATCCGCCCATGGGGCCGGATACATGGGCGGGAGTTCCCGACGAGGCCTGGCTCGAGAAGCTCCACAGCACAATCGCTTCCGCCCTCTAGCGAGCACGCGCGGGGTGTAATCAGCGTCAGGACCCGCGTATCATGCGGGGTGCAATCGCCGGCAGGACCCGCGCTATCTCGTGCTCCGCAGCGGCGCGCGGATCAGCAGAAGCCCGATGATACCGATGCAGATCAGGCTCGGCACGTACGACGGCGACTCGAACATGTGAAACAGCCTGATCTCGGCGAACGCGAGCCCCGCGAATAAGAGGCCGAGCAGCGCTTCCCCGGCGATCAAGCCGGAGGCGAGCAGCACGCCGACGTTCCCCATCTTCTCCTCGCGCCGGCTTCCATCTTTCGCTTTTCGGCGAACCGGTCGAGGAGTCCCTTCATCAGCCCGCCGACGAAGATGGCGAAGCTCGTATCGATCGGCAGATACATCCCGACGGCTATGAGCATCGGGCTTTTCACCTGCATCATGATGAACGCGGCCCCCATGAGCATTCCGGCGATGATGAGGATGAACTCGGTCTTCGCCTCGACGATTCCGCGGGCGACCACCGCCATGAGGCTCGCCTGCGGCGCGGGGAACTTCTCGCCGCCGAAGCCGGCGCGCGTGCCGAGAATGTCGTTCTGCCGCTCGGGAGCAACCTGCTTGACCTCGTCGAGCGTGTAGGTCGTTCCCGCGAGCGCGGGGTCCTGTCCCCGGTATTCGACCGAAACGACGCCGCTCGTTTCGAGCCGTTCGATCTCGTTTCCGACGACCTGTTTGACGTCCGCCAGGTGGTAGAGCGAGATGAAGAGGAACATGACGACCGCCGCCGCGGTCACGCCGAAGATGTCTCCGACCTGCATCCGCCACGGCGTGCAGCCGAGAATATGGCCCGCCTTGAGGTCCTGCATCATCTCTCCGGCGACCGAAACGCTCGTGCAGGTGAACGCGGCCACGCCGAGCACCGCTGCTATCGCCCCAATCCCCTTCATCCCCATGGCCACCATGAGAAACGCGGCCACGATGAGCACCGACACGGTGAGGCCGCTCGTCGGGTTGTTGCTCACCCCGATGATGCCGACGAGATATCCCGAGACCGCGGCGAACACGAATCCGAGGAACAGCATCGCGACGGCCGCGACCGCCGCGGGCACGAGGCTGTGCGTGAAATAGTTGAAGATGAACAGCATCGTCACCGCGATGAATCCTATGGCGAGGAGCGACCAGCGGATGTTGATGTCTTTGTCGGTGCGCGAGATCGCGGCGTCGTCGTCGGCGGACTTTCTCATGTAGGAGAACGAGCGGGAGATACCCGTAAAGAGGCTGTTCCGCATCTTGTACAGCGTGTAGAAGGCGCCGACGAGCATTCCGCCGATGGCGATGTAGCGGACGTAGTTTTTCCATATCAACGTCAGCTCGGACGGCCAGCTCGTCACCGCCCCGGGATCGTCCCGGTGGATGAAGTACGCGATCATCGGCGTCAACAGGCCCCACGCCAGCACGCCGCCGCTGAAGTTGATGGCGCCGAGCTTCGGGCCGATGATATAACCGACGCCGAAGTACGCCGGATTCATCCCGGGCGCCCGCAGCATCAGCACGCCCTTGGAGAGCGATACGATCTTCTGCCATCCGGCCGCGATGAACTTGAATTCCACGAGCGCGCTGAAAAGAGCTCCGACACCCATGCCCATGAACAGGAAGCGCGAATTCTGCACTCCGCTCTGGCCCGATTTGTGGATCTCGGCCGCCGCGATCGATTCGGGAAACGGGAGATCGGTATCCTCGACGAGCACGCGCCGCAGAATCGTCACGTACATGATGCCGAGGATGCCGGCGAAGACCAGCATGACGGTCGACAGGATGTAGTGCTCGAGCGAGAAGAACGGGTTCCAGATCGAGGCGATGAAGAAGGCCGGGAGCGTGAAGATCGCGCCGGTCGCGACGTTTCCGCCTATCGAGCCGATCGTTCGAGCGGTGTTCTCCTCGAGAATCGTCCCCTTCATGGTTTTCAGCACGGCCATGCCGACGACGGCGGTCGTGTAGGTAGCGGCGATCGTCATACCCGCCCGCAAGCCGAGGTACGCGTTGGCGGCCCCCATCGGCACCGCCATGAGCACGCCGAGGAGCACCGCCCGGAAGGTGAACTCCGCCATTTTCGTTTCGGCCGGAACGAACGGAACCGACTTCTTCTCTTCAGCCATGACGACCAACTTTCGTTCCCGAACGTGAATCGAATGCTTCCGAAGCGCTTCAACGCCGGCCGAAGCTTATACGAGCCGCGATCTTCTGTCAAGATGCGCGCGGGCCCCGTCTCGCGCCACCCGCGCGCCGATGAGGCTTGTTTTCCCGGCCGCCGCAGGATATCTTTACGGGGGGCTCGTCCGCCGGCGCCGCGCACGCCGACGCAGGGCATACGGGAAAGGCTTCCTTGCGAAAGAATATTCTCGTCATCCTCGCGGCGATTGCTTTCGCCGCATCCCCGGCTCGCGGGTCCGGTGCGCAGACCCGGCCCGCGTCGGCGGTCGTCCGGACGCGACTCACGAAGGAGATCACGCAAAGAACGCTCGTCGAGCGGGGCGTCGATATCCTGCACGTCTATTCGGACGGACGCGTCGATCTCGCCGTCACGGACGAGCAGCTCGCCTGGATCGGCGCGAAAGGGGCGCTCGTCTCCGTTCTCGAGAGGATCGATCTCGCGGCCCCGTCCGCGCTCGACGAGAACCTCGGGGAATACCATACCTACGCGGAGATGAACGCGCTTCTCGATTCGCTCGCGCTCGCCAATCCCTCGCTCGCCCGCATCGACACGATCGGAACGAGCCTCCTCGGACGCCACATCCGGGCGATCGAGATTTCGGACAACGCTGGTGTCGACGAGGGGGAGCCCGAGATTCTCATCATGGGCGCGCACCACGCGCGAGAGCTCATGTCGGTCGAAGTGCCGCTCCTCTTCGCCAAATATCTCCTCGCGCATTACGGGACCGACCCGGCCGTGACCGGCCTCGTCGACACGCGCGCCGTATGGATCGTTCCCATGCTGAACGTCGACGGGCACGTTTACGTCGAGCAGAATCACGGCGGCTCTTCGGTCAATTGGTGGAACAAGAACCGCAGGCCGAACGGCGACGGAAGCTACGGCGTCGATCCCAACAGGAATTACGGCTACAACTGGGGATACGACGATATCGGGAGCTCGCCCGACACGTGGAGCTGGCAATATCGCGGCACGGGTCCTTTCGGCGAGCGCGAGAACCAGGCCGTGAGGAATCTCTGCGCGGGCCGGCATTTCATCCTCAGCCTCTCGTATCACTCCTACGGCGAGCAGATCCTGTTCCCCTGGGGATACGCGGCTCTCAACACTCCCGATCACGATCTCTTTCTGGCGATCGGGGATTCTCTCCGGCAGGGGAACGGCTACGCCGTCGGCAACGCCGCGTCGGGAGAGATCTATATAACGAACGGCGACAGCGACGACTGGCTCTACGGCGATACCCAGACGAAGAACAGGGTCTTCGGCTACACCATCGAGCTCAATTCGTACGAAGAGGGGGGGTATTCGCCTCCCGAGAGCCAGATCCAGCCGACTTTCGAGAAGATGCTCGCCATGAATCTGGCTGCCCTCCGGGTCGCCGCCGACCCGCGCCTCCACGAGGGTCCGTGGCCCCCGGCGATGAATCCCGTCGCATCGAGCGCTCCTCCCGCGTACGATATCAGCTGGTCGGGGGCCGATCCGCAGGACCCGCATTCTCCGATTTGCTACGAGCTCACCGAGATAAAGAATCTCGCGGGCTCGGTCGATTCCGTCGAATCGCCCGGCGCGCTCTGGACGACGGACGGCTTCGTCCTGACGGACGCCCGCGCGTACGCCGGCTCGCGCAGTTTCTACTCGGGGCGCGGGGACGATCTCCGGAGCACGCTGAGCATGGCGAACATCTATCCGGGGTGGTTGCCCCAGACGCTTTCGTGTCGTCTCTGGTACGATATCGAGCAGGACTGGGATTACGCGTATCTCGAGGGAAGCCTCGACGACGGGGCCACGTGGATCACCATCCCCGGCAGCCTCACGACGAACCTCGATCCGAACGGGACCAACCGCGGGAACGGGATCACGGGCGTCTCCGGAGGCTGGGTGAACGCGACGTTCGATCTCTCGAGCCTCATGACGAGCGGGTCGGGCTTCATTCTCCTGCGCTTTCTCTACGTTACCGACGGGCTGACGAGCGGCGAGGGCATCTACGTCGATCTCGTGAATCCCGTGACGCGCTGCGAGCGAAGCTCCGTGATCGCGTCGAATCTCGGCTCGACGTCGTTCCGCCGCTGGCCCGACGAGATCGGGAGCTTCATCTATTTCGTTCGGGCCTTCGACGCGATGGCGAACGCGAGCGCCCGGAGCGATCTCGCCGCGTGGCAGGTCGACGCGATTTCCGACTCGACGCCGATTCCCCTCGCCTCGAGGCTCGAGCAGAACTACCCGAATCCCTTCAATCCGTCGACGACGCTGCAGTTCGACGTCGGCGCCGCGGCGGCGACGGAAGGCCGGACCGCGGCGGTGAGCCTCAGGCTCTACGACGTCTCCGGGCGCGTGATCGCGGTGCTCAGAGAGGGAAGACTCCCCGCGGGGAGATACTCCGCGACGTGGGACGGCCGCGGGACGGGAGGAAATCCAGTCGCGAGCGGGTTATACTTCGCGGAGCTGCGGCTCTCCGGCAAGGTCTTTGTCCGGAAGATGATCCTTCTGAGATAGTTTTCCGGGCGACGTTCAACGGGTCGTGCGCCGGCCGGACATCCTTCCGTTGCCGCTTGACTTGCCGATCGTTTGGCCTAGAATGAAAGAGTATGGTGCGATAGCTTCGGGCGATGAGGCTCGCATCGTCGCCGACGCCATACGGCGCCGCTCGTGAGTGACCGCTTTGTTCCGGCAGCAAGGAGGCCCCGAATGAAGTCGACTGCGATGTGGTTCGTCGTTGCCGCCGTCCTGCTCGTGTCGGCGGCGACCCTCGCTCAAGTTGTCCCGCCCGCCCCTGGCGTGAATCTTCCCCAGGTGTATTTCGACCGGATCAAGAGCGATCCGTCGGCGTTCCGGTTCCAGAAGGCCTGGATCGAAAAGGCCAGGCGCGCGAGCGAGGCGCGAGATAAGTATCTCGCGACGTCCCGCCCCGAGGGGATGACGTTTTCGTCCCTGCCGCAGCGGCTCAGACAGACGATGATGGTGTCCGGGACGGCGTACGTTCCCGTCCTCATGGGCAAGTTTTCCAATACGGGCGCCGATCCGTACGCGACGTCTCTGTTTCAGAGCAAGCTGTTCAGCGCTCCTCCGGCCGCCTCGATGACGTCGCTGTACGGCGAGATGTCGTACGGCAACCTCAATCTCACCGGCACCGTGTTCGGGTGGTATCAGGTTTCCAACGTCGATACGTACTATGAAGGGCCTGCCGGTTGTTACGGTCTGTGCGTGACCGCGAAGACCGGCCAGTATATCAAGGAGGTCCTGCAGCTCGCGGATCCGGCGGTGAATTTCGGCACCTATGACAACGACGGGCCGGACGGGATTCCGAATTCGGGGGATGACGACGGATTCGTGGATTTCGTCGCGATCGTTCAGCCCGAGATCGGGGCGGAATGCGGCGGCACGAACAACATCTGGTCTCACCGGTGGGTCGTCACGGGATGGCCGGAGTTCGGCGGCAGTCCCTGGACGACGAACGATCCGCGGACGGGGGGCGGATTCATCGGGATATTGGATTATACGATTCAGCCCGCTCTGGGCTCGGCGAACGGGTGCGGAACAGGTATCAGCGAAATCGGCGTTTATAGCCACGAGTTCGGTCACGCGTTCGGGCTCCCGGATCTCTACGACGGGAGCGGCGGCTCGGGAATCGGTCACTGGGGGCTCATGGGCTCGGGGAGCTGGAACAGCCCGACGAATCCCGCGCACTTCGACGCATGGTGCAAGTCGCAGCTCGGGTGGATCGTTCCGACCGAGGTGGGCCCGGTTTCCCAGCCCTATTCGATCCACAGCTCCGAAATGAACGCGGAGGCCTACAAGCTCGACATCGTGGAGGAGAAATTCAGCCGGACGAACGCCGACCCGATCGCGGGGTCGTGGTCGATGCGCTGCATGTCGACGTCGGCCGAGGCGACGGCCCGGCACTGGCCGGGTGGCGCAGGCTATGGAAACGGTTGGGACGAAGCGGTCGTCCGCGAGTTCGCCTATAACGGGAGCGACCCGGTGAACCTTCAGTTCGATTGCGCGTACGACTCCGAGACCGACTACGACTTCGGTCTGGTCAAGATCGACGTGAACGGCACGGTGACGACGCTCGCCGCGTTCGACCGGGAGCGGCTCGGGCCACGCGAACATCGATCTCACGCCTTATCTGAACGGGAGCGGCGCCACGGGCTACCGGCTCATATTCCAGTTCACGGCGGACTACGCATACTCGGACGAGGACGGGCTGTGGAACTCGGGGACGAACGGCGCGTTCAAGTTCGACGACGTCTCGGTAACCGGCGGCGGGGAGAGCTATTCCACCGGGTTCGAGACGTACGAGGACGGTTGGCACTACGACCGGACGATGAACCCCGTCAAGGAGTACTTCCTCGTGGAGAACCGGAACACGAGCGGCGCCCAGTTCGACCAGGCCCTTCATGGCCAGGGACTCGTCATCTACCACGTCGAGCAGGACGTCGCGACGACCTCGCTCGGAAATACCGGCGGTTCGGCGAACGACGTGACCCGCGGGATGATGCTCGCGGAAGCGGATAACCTGAACCAGCTCCTGAACGGGACGAACCGCGGCGACGGAGGAGACGTTTTTCCCGGCACGGCGAATAACACGACGTTCAACTCGGCGACAGCGCCGGGCAGCAACAGCCACAACAGCTACGTGACGAACGTGTCCGCGGCGGCGATTGGCGTCCCCGGCGCGACGATGACGGCGAATCTTCGGGGCGGGTACTTCGCTCCGACGGCGGCGGCGATCGCGCCCAATTCGGGGAGCAATGACGAGATCGTCGCGGTCACCGGCCTCCTCGGAGGCGGTTTCGTCTACGGAGCCTCGTTCCTTCTTCGCGACGGCGCGATGAACGAGCACCCTGCGATCGGGGTGAAGTGGATCGGGAAGGCGAAGCTCACCGGCGATCTCGATCTGCACGGGATGGCGGGGGGCACCTACAACGTCGTGGTCCGCAACCCCGACGGCCAGGAAGCGGTCATCGCCGGCGGATTCACGGTGAACGCCGTGCCCACGGGTGCGGAGCTTCCGGGCGTTCTGGTGAACAAACTCTATCAGAATCACCCCAACCCGTTCAATCCGACGACGACGATCCGGTACTCGATCGAGAGGCGGGGGCGCGTGAGGCTCGCCGTTTATGACGCCGCGGGTCAGCTCGTGAGGACGCTCGTCGATCAGGTCCAATCTCCCGTCGCGAGCGGATATTCGGTGGTGTGGGATGCGACGAACGACTCGGGCAACCGCGCGGCCTCGGGCGTGTACTTCTATAAGCTCACCGCCTCCGGCGGCTATCAGGCGGTGAAGAAGCTCGTGTTGTTGAGGTAGCGGGCGAGGTCGCCGTCGCGCCCGAGATGACGAACGAGGGAAGCCGACGATCGGCTTCCCTCGATTTCACGATCAGCACAGGAGCCTGCCACTCAGTGCCGATTGTTTTCCTGGTCGGCTGCTAGAAGCTGCGCCTGGGGCCGCCGCCGCTGCCTCCGCGGCGAGGGCCGTCGGTGCGGGGGCGAGCCTCGTTGACGTTGAGCGTGCGGCCCATAAAATCCTTGCCGTTCAGGCCTTCGATCGCCTTCTTGGCTTCGGCGTCGTTGGACATTTCGATGAATCCGAATCCCTTCGGCCGGCCGGTGTCCCTGTCCATAATGATCGTCACGGAGTCAACCGCGCCGAAAGCCTCGAACGCCTTCCGGAGTTCGGTCTCGCTCGAATCGAAAGACATGTTGCCCACGTAAAGCTTCATGGTGACCTCCTATCGGTCAAAAATTCCCGTCGCAGATTTTGTTGGAAAGGAATCTCGCAAGACCCGAATAGAGAGGATCAACCTGGCAGGCTCCGTCTATCGTCTTTAACTGGATTCCCAACATTAACTCCAACTCTGTCCGACTCGCTTAATTATGGCGTTATTCGGGATTTTTGCAAGCACAAAATGTCACCGCGATTTTCGGATCGCCCTCTTCGTCCTCTTCCAGAATATGACGAAATCCTGATAGATCCCGTCCGGGAGCCGTTCGGCCATCTTCAGCGGCGCGTTCCGGGCCGTTTGCGCCAGACTTCCGAAGCGAAAGGGTTTGTCCGCGACAACAAGGCTGTTGGCGGCGATGAGCTCGGCTCCCAGGGAGGCGATATCGAGAATCAATCGCGACGACTCTTCGCCCTTTTTCTTCCCGATGAAATACAAGTCCTTCGACGCGTCGTTTCTGAAAAACGCATGAGCCGCGAACATTTCTCCCAGGTCCAGGCGCGCCTCGAAATCGGACCTGTTCAGATTCCGGTAATAGTTCCAGCCCATGGACGTCGTTCCCGGCGATTCCTCGGGAGAAGACCTCGCCGTGCCATGTTCCCAACGCCCCCTTGACGCGCACGTGACGACGACAAGGCCTCCGGCCTTCGTCATCCGGTGCATGTTAGCGAACGTCCGAACCCACTGCGGGTTATGTTCGAAACACTCGCAGCAAATCGCCAGATCGAAGCTTCCATCCGGGAAGGCGACCTCGTGACCCGAGGCCACGACGTCGACGTCCTTTCCTTCGCTCAGGTCGACGCCGACGTACCCGCTGCCCGCGAAGAACGGCCTTATCGACCCGTTCACGTTATGCGAGCCGATCTCCAGCACCGCGAGCCCTTTCCAGCTTCGGGTCGCGTGCGACGAAGCAAGTTCCACGAATCTCAGCTGTTGAAAATGCGCCATTGGTCCGCGCGCGGCTACTCCTTTTCCTGCTCGTAGTTGATCGCGCGGATGGGGAAGGGGATCACGATGCCCTCGCGCGCGTACCGAACGTGGAGCCGCTTGATGAACTCGTGCTTGATCAGGTATTGATCGGCGAACTCCTTCGCGCGGAGGATCACCGAACAATCGACGCTCGAGTCGTTGAATGTGTTGTACCGGATGAACGGCTCGAACTCGGGGACGCCGCCGGCAACCTCCCGCATGACCTCCCGGGCGACGTCGCACGTCACCGCTTCGACCTTCGCGAGGTCGCTCGCGTAATGAACGCCGACGCGGATGAGCACCGACATGTCTTTTTCCGGCAGATAGTAATTCGTGACGATCGCCTTCGCGAGCTTTTCGTTGGGCACAAGGACGACGTTATTGGGCAGCATCCGAATCTTCGTCGTTCGCCAGGTGATATCGGTGACGTAGCCTTCCTCGCCGCTCTCGAGCTTTATGAAGTCTCCGACGCGGACCTGCTTTGCGACGATGATGTGGAACCCGGCGAAGAGGTTCGCAAGCGTATCCTGAAGGGCGAGCGCGACGGCGAGACCCCCGATGCCGAGCGTGGTGAGGATCGGGGTGATCGAAATGCCGAGGGCGTTCAGGACGATGAGAAATCCTATCGTGAATATCACGACGCGGCCGATGTGCTGCGTAAGAGAGGTGACGGGCAGGGCGGTATCCACCGTCGACGTATACGCGCGTATAAGCCTGGTGGCCATGTTCGCGAGCACGAATGTCACCGAAATGATCGCCAGCACGACGAGGATCTTTCCCGACGGCGTGGACGACGCGCTCCGGAAACTCGGCCAGCTGGATCGCGACGTAGAGGCCGAGAATGAGAAACCAGACGAGGAACGGTCCGCGCACGGACGAAATGACGATGTCGTCGATCTGCGTTTTCGTTCCCTTCGACCACCGGGCCAGCCGGTGAAAGAGAATGCCGCGAACGACGTAGCCGCACGCCATCGCCGCGGCGACGGCCGCGAGGGGAATCGCGTATTCGATCAGTTGCCGAACGATGTGCGCAAGAAGCTCTTTCATGAGGTCATTTCCCTTGAAACGTTCCTGGCCCGCGGTTATTCGGATGATAAGCAAACGCGACGCTACCATGACCATAATAACCGGGTCGCCGCGTCGATGCAAACGCGAATTTGCTCTCATCCCTTCTTAACGGTCTTCTTGACATACGGGAGGTATTGGGCGAAACTGGCCGTCAACGATGAGCCACAATATCATTCTGCAGCTCATTCTCATATTCGCCGGAGCCTCGATCCTGGCCACGCTCTTTCTGTATCTCAAACAACCCATAATCCTCGCATACATCGCGCTTGGAATGATCGTCGGGCCGAGCGGGCTGAAGCTTCTCGAGGACCCGGCGAACATCGAGCACATATCCCAGCTGGGCATCATTCTGCTGGTGTTTCTTCTGGGGCTCAACCTGCACCTGCAGAAGCTCTACAAGCTTCTCAGGCAAACGGCTCTCGTTACCGCGGCGACGAGCGCGGTCTTCGCCGCGCTCGCGACGTTCGTCGCGCTCGCGTTTCGGTTCCCCCCGCTCGATAGCCTGATCGTGGGGCTGGCGCTCATGTTTTCGAGCACGGTCATTTGCATTAAGCTCGTGCCGACGACGACGCTTCACCAGAAGCACATGGGCGAGGTTATCATAAGCATTCTCCTGCTTCAGGACATTATCGCGATTGCGCTGATGCTGTTTCTCTACGGAAACAGCCGGACCAACATTTTTCTCGAAGGATTGCTTCTGACGGCGAAGACTCTCGTTATCGCCGTGGCCGCTTTCCTCGCGGTGAACTTCGGCCTCTCGAAAGTGTTCAGGCGGTTCGATGTAATCCAGGATTACCTTTTTCTCGTGTCGCTCGGATGGTGCCTGCTCGTCGCGGGAGTGGCCCATGCATTCGGCATTTCGTACGAGATCGGAGCGTTCATCGCGGGAATTTCGCTCGGCTCTTCGCCGATCGCCCTGTTCATCGCGGAAGGATTGAAACCGGTGCGGGAGTTCTTCCTGATTCTCTTTTTCTTCGCCATCGGCGCGCGGTTCGATCTGCTCGTCGCGCGGGAGGTACTTGTCCCCGGGCTCGATACTCGCCGTCGCGCTTCTAGTCGTGAAGCCGCTCGTATTCGCCCGCGCCTTTCGGCTCTCGAAGGAGCCCCCCCGCGCGGCGAAGGAGCTGGGCATCAGGTCGGGACAGGCGAGCGAGTTCTCGCTTCTCGTCGCGTATGGGGCGTTCGCCGCGGGGAGGATCGAGGCGAGATCGTCATGCCTCATTCAACTCGCGACGATCGCGACCTTCGTCGTGTCGACGTACGTCGTCGTGTACAGCCTGCCGACCCCCATCGCGCTGAGCGCGAAGATGAGACAGGATTAGCCGAAGCCGTTCGCCGGTTTGACGTCCCGGTGGACGATTTCCTGCGAATGCAACGAGTCGCAATTGTGCCGCGGGCCGGCATGAGGTATACTGGCGGCGAGCATGTATTCGTCGCAGGTTGAGGATTCGATGAAACCGGTCGTCTCGTACATTGGCGAATTCGTCGGCCTTTTCGTGGAGGCGGGGAGGAACTTCGCGCGGGATAACATGCCCTCCATGTCGGCCGCTCTCGCGTATAATGCCCTTCTTTCGCTCGCGCCTCTCCTCTTCGTCCTCTTGGGAGTTTTCCGGTTGCTCGCCGGGGTGGATGCCGTGGAGCGCCAGATCGTCTCCCAGGTCGGCAATTCCCTCGGGCCGAAGGCGGTTCAGGCGGTGAGCCTTCTGCTCGACAACATGACCATGAGCCGCTCCGACGCGCTTGCCCTCGGCGGAGGCACTATCGTGCTCCTCGTGATCTTCGCCACCGGCGCCTTCCAGCAGCTCATTCATGCGCTCAACGTCGTTTGGAAGGTGAGCGAGGAGGGAAGAAAGGGATTCCTGGGCGGCATCCTGAGGCTCATACGGACCCACTTTCTCGCCTTCCTGATGCTTGTGTGCGTCGGCCTCTATCTGTATTTCTCGGTGCTCATGAGCGCCGTAAAGGTCGTCCAGGAGCGGCAACTCATCCGGGCGATCCCCGCCCTCGAGCCTCTCTTGCCGCGGCTCCCCCAGATCGTCGGCCCCGTTGCGCTGTATATCCTCCTCATGCTCACCTTCAAGATACTCCCGGCCCGGCGCATCGCGTGGAAAGACGTTTGGTGCGGGGCGCTCGTCACTACGGCGCTCTTCTGGGCGATCAACCGGGCGATCCTGTTCTACCTGCAGCGGACCGCGGTCTCGTCGTTCTACGGAGCGGTCGGCTCCTTCATCGTCATACTGCTATGGGTCTACTGGTCTGCGATGATCGTCCTTTATGGGGCGGAGTTCACGAAGGCGTGCGCGGAGCGGTATGGAACTCTCCGGCGGCGGTGAGTATCCGAACCAACGCCGCACGGGGAAGACCTGCGCCTGAACGGGTTCATGCGATAAAAAAGTGGACCGCCGGGGAATCGAACCCCAAACCTACTGATTAAGA
>CAVVEY010000012.1:0-12802 GCA_963747385.1 uncultured bacterium
CCGGCGCCCGCCTCGGGCGCCCGCGTCCGATAATTTCACGATCGAGAAAAGCGGCGCGAAAACGGATGTTGGCGGGGGAAGGTCAGGTTCAGAATCTTCCGCCGACGACGAGTTCGAATGCGTCTTCTTCCGGATCGATGCCGAGCCATGAGCATGCGTCGCATGACGGGTCGATTCGCGCATAATCGAGTCGGAAGAGCACGCGCCCGAAGTCCCATCCGAGGCCGACTCCGTACGTGGCGCAGTCCAGGAGGGAAAACACGTCATCGCTCCTGCCCGCGCGCAAGCGCACCATCTCGAAGAATGAGACTTCCGCGCCGAATGCCCAGCCGTTCGCCTGGTTCGATCCGTCGCCCTTCACGATATCGTAATCGAGCGATATGCCGAGAGCCGGAACGCCGCGATGGAGCTTTCCCGTCACGGCGTCGACCGGCGGCGCGGAAACGTCGATCCCGATTCCGTAGCGGTGCTCTCCCGGCTGATCGAATGCGGGGTAGCTGGTGTCGCCGATCGTCATCTCGATGTCTTTCCCGAGATTCCTGACGCTCGCTCCGACGCGCGGTCGCAGCCGGAGCCCATTCGCTTGCTCGATGTCCGCCGCGGCGATGAATCCCAGATCGAATGCCCACGTCGTGTATCGCCTGAGGGACTTGACTTCGAGATATTTTGCGGTCCCGCCCAGGGCGAGCTCCCAGATGCCCCGCTTCGCGCCGGCGGCGAGCGATCCGGACAGGTAATAGTCGGGATTGTCTATTTCCATGCAATAACCGGAAGGATCGTAGATTGTGCGGACGCAACCGAGGTCGGTGGACATGGTTGAATAGGCAAGAGAACCGCCGAGCCGCAGCTCGGCTCCTCCGAACGTGCCTTTGAGAGGATAGCCCGCCGAGAGTCTCGTATCGAAGAACTCGAAATACGGCATAAAATCATTTGTGCTCGCGCCGAGAGTGACTGCATCGGACCATGCGAAGCTCGCCGGATTGAAGTATCCGCTGCTGAATCCGGAGATGTCGGCGGCCCCTGCTCCGCCCATCCCGATATTTCGAACACCGCGCGGAAACGTCGTCGCGTTGTCATGCTGGTAGCCTACGCGTTCAAAGGGTCTCGTCGAACAAAACGCGGTCTCTCCGAGAAGAAGGAGCGCCAGAGTCGCGCCGGCGATATTCCTTTTTTTCATGTCTCGATTTCCCCCCGTCGCATTATACCCATGCCGCCGCGCGCGGGCAACCGATATGGACGCGAGGCAATTGACAGGGTCGGCCCCGACCTCTATACTCCGGACGTTCCGTCATGCGGCACCTGTAACCGGCGGGGCGCGCGGGACGACGGTATAATGGAGGGGGTGGTTCCATGAACCACAGCGCGAGAAGATTCCTGACGCCGCTTCTGGTCTTGCTCATCGCCGGATCGCTCGCGGGATGCTACACGGTCCTGAAGCGCCAGGCGGTCACC
The DNA here is from genome assembly GCA_963747385.1 of uncultured bacterium. Lineage (GTDB taxonomy): Bacteria > Krumholzibacteriota > Krumholzibacteriia > Krumholzibacteriales > Krumholzibacteriaceae > SSS58A. The sequence continues at coordinate 1,453 of CAVVEY010000012.1, forward strand.
GAGGATGTGGAGGATACCGGGGACGACTACTATTACGTGGATCCGGCATTTCCGATTTATATTCCGCCGGGTTGGATAATTCCTCCGCCACCGCCGCCGATCGGTCCGCCGCCCCCGCCCGTTCCACCGTCGCCGCCCGATCGGCCGATCGATCCCAAGGACCCCATCAAACGGTGACCAAAGGAGAGGTGGGACTCATGATGAAGAAACATGCCATTTACGCGATCCTGGCCGCTACGGCGGCACTCATGCTCGTCGTGCCGTTCGCGGCCCACTCGCAGATACTGGCCGGCCTTTCCCTCGAGAGGCTCGGGATCCTCTCCACGACGGGGACCGGCGCGCGCCCGTTCGCGATGGGGGGCGCCTACACCGCGGCGGGCGACGACGTGTTCTCCCTGCTCTACAATCCGGCGGGGCTCGCGGAGATGCGCCGGGGAGAGGTTTCGTTCGGCTTCCATCAGCGGTCGGACGAGATCGCGAACACGTATCTGGATCTGAGCGCGACTCAGTCGAGCTCGCATACGTCTCTCGGGCACATCGCCGCCGCCTATCCGGTGCCCACGTACCGGGGGAGCCTCGTTCTCGGTTTCGGCGTCTTCCAGGCGGGGACGTCGAATCTCGAGTCGGTCAAGGACGCGTACCTTTCCGACATTCCCGCGACGGTCGAGAACCGCTTCGTTCAGTCGGGCACCATCTACCAGTACCATTTCGGCCTCGGGATCGACATCTCCCCGAAGATCTCCCTCGGAGCGAGTCTCGTGCTCTGGGACGAATCGATCGACTCGGAGGAGGGCATCGACTACGCGGACGCCGACTCGTCGGCATACTGGACCGACGACGTGACGATGGACCTCGACGGGCTGAGCTTCAACGTGGGGCTGCTCATGAGGCTCAGCGACGTCGTCAGGGCGGGATTCTCGTTCACGAGCCCCGCGTGGCTCACCTACACCGGGGAGGGCGTGACGAACTACGTGGGGGACTACGCGGGAGGCGGGGGCTGGACGACCGATCCCTACCCTGGGCTCATCGAAGAGGAGTACACCCTTCCGATGCGATTCAGCGGCGGCCTTGCGATCGCGGCCGGACCGCTGATGCTCGCCGCAGATCTTACCTACTGCGATTACTCGCAGACGGAGTACAACGGCCTCGCGATAACGAGCGAGATCGACCCGGGCATGGAGCACGTGCTCGACGCGACCCTGGGCTTCCGCGTCGGCGCCGAGGCGACCTTGCCCCAGGCGCCGGTCAGGTTCCGCGCGGGTTTCGCCTACGTGCCGCTCGAGCTCTCGACCATCGAGGAGGTGGCGTTCATCGCCGACGATTCGCCGACGTCGATCATCGCCGACTTCGAGGCCGAGCGCGAGCGGAAGTTCTTCACCTTCGGCGTCGGAGGCACGATCGACCGCGTGCTGACCCTCGATCTCGGTGTCGCCATGGGCGGCTGGGAAAAGGTGACGGCAAGCGGCGCGGGGAAGATCCTGACGCAGGAACGCTCGTCGACGGAGATCGTTCTCTCCGGAGCGTACCGCTTCTAGGCGGCGCCCGTCGCGAGGGCGCCGCGCCGGATCCTGGCCGGTCCAAAGGTATCCGGAACCACCGGACATTCGATCATGTTCAATTAAAAAGCTATCGCTCTGGCGCTCTCGGCTCTCGACGGCCCGGCGATCGCGCAAACAATCGAGGCGCCGCGTGCGGGGAGTGGCTCGCTGCTCCGAAGCCCGCCGCGGTGAACGGGATCTGCTTCCTCGGGGACACGCCCGTCGCCGGGGGAGGAGTGGAGCCGGCGGCGCTTTACGCGATCGACACCGCTACGAAGACGATACGCACGATCGTGAAATGGCGCTCAGGCGGCATCGACGGCGTCGAGCCCGACGGGCGCGGCAACATTCTCGTCGCCATGGGCGAAGGGAGGCTCTTCCGCGTCACCCCGTCGGGGCAGGCGACGAAGTTGATCGACGTGACCGGGCCGGGCCTGCAGTTCGGCGACATCACGTACGTTCCGGAGAGAGGGCTTCTCGTCGTTCCGCGGGTGTACTATGGATCAGTCGGCGCATATGCGCTGCAGTAGAGCGTGCATCGTCCCGGAACCGCTTCCGATCCGGATGCCCGCGCACCTTGACGCGGAGTCGAATTTCCCATAAGCTCCCCTATGAAATGAGGCATGTGATAATTCACAAGAAATTCGGCGCCAAGAGGATTTTCTCCGTTTCCGCCGTTGTCGCTCCGTTCCTGATTTTCTGCGCCATCGTTTTCCCCGGGTCGAATGCCCCGCTGTTCGGATCGGAACAGAGCCGGCGGCCGATCCGCGCAGCCGTCTTCAATGCGAACGGCGCGGACCGTTTCTGCATCATAGAAACGCTCGAAGCGTTGAAGATCGATAGAGACATCGAGCCTTCGACGATAAGCGCCGCGGAGATAGTGACCGGAAATTTGAAAGACGTCGACGTCATCGTTTTCCCGGGGGGAAGCGGGAGCAAGCAGTACATCAGCCTGGGCTCGAGCCTCAGAAACAGGATACGGGATCTTGTCCTGGTAGAAGGAAAGGGCGTCGTCGGGATCTGCGCCGGGGCCTACCTCGTTTCAGATACTCCCGGCTACCCCTGTCTCAACCTCGTGAAGGCCAACGGCATCGATCGGGAGCACGACGTGCGGGGCAGCGCATTGGCCGAAGTCTCTTTCACCGCGGGCGGCCTCGAGATATTTCCCGAAATGAAATCGGTTCCTTTCGGGTACATCCAGTATCACGACGGCCCCGTGTTCGTTCCTTCGGCGAACGGCGCGAAGCCAGCGTATCGGGAGCTCGCCGTATTCAAGAGCGATATCCATATAACGAAGGATGCACCGGCCGGCATGACCCCCGGGAAGCCCTTCCTGCTGTGCGAGGAGGCCGGAAAGGGGAGAGTCTTCGCCTGCGCCGGACATCCCGAATCGACGCCGGGAATGAGATGGATCGTGCCGAGAATGGTCCGCTGGGCGGCGAAAAAACCGATGGTCGCATACGCCACGGAAGCGGTGCGGCCCGAGCGGGAGAATAGAGAGATTCTCCATTCCGACGAACTGGAAGCCGAGATGTTCTGGCAGCTCTGCGACACGAGCGCGACAAAGCAGGAAGACGCTCTGAAAACGCTCGTGGACTCGCGCTACCGAAACGGCATCCGATGGGCGATGGGACTCTTGCGGGATACTCATCCCGACGTTCGCATGGCCGCGGCTCGCGTGCTGGCGGAGGCCGAATACACCGCCGCGATACCGGATCTCGAAGCCGCCGTCGCCGTCGAGAAGGATCGGGCCTGCAAGATCGAGCTCGAGACGAGTCTCAGCCAATTGAAGCGGTTAATCGGACGGTAGGCGTCTACCGCGTCGCGGCGATTCCCCATGCGTCGAATATGACGTACACGATCCGGTTCACCTGCGGTCGGTCGAAGAACCACAGCTCGAAGCCGAAATGCGCGCTCGGCGCGGTCACGGCGACCCCGGCCGTCACATCAGGAACGACATCCGCATACTTCGTCACCCAGAGCGCCACCGGCTGATTGTTGAGAACCGAAGCCATGTTCTTCGATTTCATGCGGTACATCGGATGGAAGCAGCCCTGGCTCGTGACGCCGTTCCGGCTCATCCAGTACGCGGGATCGTAGACCTCGACGGGGGTGAAACCGCCGGGGTACGGCGAGGGCATGTTCGGAGAGTAGTACCGGTCTGCCACCAGGATCTCCGACCACAGGTCGAGATTTTCCGGCATGCCGGGAACCCGGGCGTGCCACGCGTCGGTCGACTTGACCGCGCCCGGATACATGCAGTCGTAGTTGCGCATCCTCCGCATCGGCATATCCATATCGGTGCGGAACGTCCCGACGATCTTGTCGAGCATCGTGACGCAGTAATCCTTGTACGCGTACGAATTGACGCCGCTCGTATCCCCTTCGCAGCCGTCCGAGTTGCCGAGAAGCTCGCACTTGATGTCGAGCGGGAATCCCCTCGTCGTCTGCGCGGGGGGAAGGATCGCGGCGAGCCCATTCATTCTATCGGACATGCCTTCGGTGATCAGGTGTCCTCCCTTCGCGAGGAAGAACGGCAGGTAGTTGTTCTGGGGCCAGCCTACAATGCCGATCATGCTTTCGGGAGTGAACCGGATAACGTCGTCCCAGGCGCCATTATTCGGATCAAAAGAGTAAGTCCAAATAATGTTCTTGTACTTCGTAATGAGCGAAAACCGGGGTGGAAGCCCGTTGTAGGCGTAACGGACGTCCCACACGTCCCGCGACGCGTCGAAGCCCTCCGCCTTTGCGCAGTGGCCGAGCCAGAAGGCGTCGTGCTCCTTCTCCGTCGGCATCGCGTAGTCAAACTGCGCAAAATCGCTCGACGGGAAATCGTCCACCCAGAGGAGATTCCTCTCCATGGTGAACGGGACGAGCGACAGCTCGACCATGCCGAGGGTTATCGCGCCCGAGTTGTCGATCGCTTCGACGAAGAGTGTATGAACTCCCGATTGAAAAGCGATCGGAAACGCATGGGTGATCAGGGGGGAGAACGCAACCGCCCAGTCGGTATCGTTGTTTATGTCGGATACGTCCCAGCCGTACCGATAGCCGACGATCCGGCCTCCGTAGGAGCTCGCGTCGGCTTTCCAAGAGAATTTCATCTCGAGCTCCGGCGGGAACGAAACGGTCGTGGGTCGGGGATTTATTCCCAGGAACATTTGGCTTCCGATGAACGGTTCCGTGATTATCAACCGCGGCGTTGCGGTGGCCGATACGATGAACTGCCGGATGTTCACTCCCCGATTGAATACCCTCGTGACCTTGCCGGAGCGATTCTTCGCCTGCACGGCGAAGACATGGGACCTGCTCAACGTAAGTGGCGCGTCTTTCCCGGTCGTCGTCGTCCGGCCCTCGGGATTCGCGTACGAAACCCAACTCGACCATCTGCTCTCGTACCGATCGGGGTGCAGGTTCAAATCCCCGACGATGTCGAACGTTGGATTGTAATTGCCCATCGTATCGACGACCTGCATGCAGAGCCACCGGACCGATTGCGGCTCGATCTCGGCCCCGCTGTGCCATTCGAACACGATCACCCTGCCGAGCATGACCGTGGCCGAGGAATTCGAGGGGGGCGTCGGGGTATCGATGACGACGAACGGCTCGCCTCTCGGCGGGAGAAGCGCCTGCTGATCGCCGCTTGGATTCAGGTCGGGCGATTCCGGCGGGAGGGTTTCCTGGCAGCCGAGGAATGATAGTCCGAGGAGAAGGGCCGATTCGAAGACGAGCCCCTGTATCCTTCGCATGGTCCACCCCTTTCGCATGAGCGAGCGGCAAGCGACGCCGATTCGGCGAAATAGCATTTTTCGGTCGGCTTGGGATGGCAGATCGCTTATCCATTCTAACGATACGGAGAATGAGCGGGCGATTCAAGGGGAAAACGGGAGGAAGGTCCCCGACCCGGGAGCCCTTGATTTCCTGGCGGCATGGTGTATGCTGAATAGAGCGTTCGTCACCAGCCCCGTGCTGCGCAATTCAAACCGAAAAAGGTGTCAGGCGATGGAAATCAAAGGGATCGTGATTCAGAGTCGCAAGGAGTTCGCGGAGGAGTGTTTCGGAAGGGATGCCTGGCAAAAAGTGCTCGGTACTATGTCGCCGGCGGATCGGGATGCGGTTGGCGATCTGATCCTCGCGGCCAAGTGGTATCCGTTCGAGCTCGGGGAACGCATCGATCGAGCCATCGTCGACGTGCTCGGAGGAGGCAAGAAGCAGCTTCTTGAGGATATCGGCGCGAAATCCGCTCAGCGGAGCCTGCTCAAGGTGCACCGATCGTTTCTCACGCGCGGCGATCCGCAGGCGTTCATGAAGAAGACCGAGATCATGTACAAGTTCTACTACGATACCGGGCGCCGCGAATACGAACAGACCGGCCCGACCTCGGGCGTCATGACGACCTATGACGCCGAGACCTCCTCCGTTTCCGATTGCCTCACCATTATCGGGTTCCACAAGGAAGCGCTCCGTCTGTGCGGCGCGAAAAACGTCGTCGCGGTCGAGGAGGAGTGCCGCGCAAAAGGCGGTTCCTGCTGCCGGTACCGTTTCATGTGGGAGATGTGAACGAAGGCTTCGGTCACCAGTATCTCGATCTTCTTCAGGAGGGATAGCGATGAGCAAGAGAACGATCGCCGTACTGTTCGCCGTTTGCGTTTTGCCGGCGCTGAGCATCTCCGCGTGGGCCCAGAATCCCTGCGCTGAAATCGGTTCCGACTGCCGGGTCATGACCGCGGCCGAGGTGCAGGCCTTCAAGGCCTTGGTGCTGGCCGTCAAAGCGGTCCTGCCGGTTCCCGATCCGGCTCGCTACCGGCACAACGGCGCGGCCGAGGGAAGCACCATGCCCTTCGTCGCCGAGGCGAACATTCCCGAGGCGGCGCCGATATGCCGCGCCTGGCCGGCGGGCGGTTTCCCCGAAAGCCCCTATAACACGCTCCTCTTCGGCTACGACGCAAAAGCGAAGCCCGAGAAGGCCGCGGGCGATCAGAAAGACCCCCTCGCCGCCACCCAGGCGATGATGTCCGCGTTCGAGAGCCGGGTAGAGGTGAGCGTCGAGCTCTTTCCGCATGCGTTTCTCGTGGATACGGAAGACGGGAAGCTCGTGGAAATCGGCGACGAGGACGCCGCCAACATCGAGAAGAGCGCTACGTTTCTGTCCTGGGACAGCAACGAAGGGACGTGTCTCCGCACGATCTTCGGGCCGCGCACGGGCAAAGAAGAGGAAACGCTGACAGTCGAGAAACCCGCCAAGACCTTTGCGCCCGTTATCTCCATCCGGCTCGAGATCACCGGGCCGAAGGCCGAGGTGGCCGCGCTCAAGAAGAAGATCGACCGCCGCGCCTTCGAGGGGTTCCTCGGCACGGTGGTGAAGTGACGCCGGCGTCTCGGAGCCGCTACTTCTTCATCGGCTCCCACACGACGACTCCATCTTTGCGGAGTCCCGGCGCCTCGAGGGCGATCGACAGGCTCAGCGTGCCGATCGCGCCCTCCGGGGAAGTCGAGGTATTCGAGTACGTATCGAATCCCATCCCGTCGATGTACAAGAGATCCTTGTCGCCGGCCACCGGGAACGTCCCCTGGAAGAAGGTGGCCAGGTCGAACGTGTAGACCGTATCCACATAGGATTCCGAGTGGCCCGAGGCAGACCTCTCCAGTCGGCCGACGGTCATCGGCGTTCTCGCGTGCACCGTCGCTCTGCTGATGAATGAGACCGGAATGCGGAACCCGTCGGCGTCGATGAACGACGATGTATAGCGCATCGTAAATTGACACGCCGTCGCGGCCGGCATCTCGAGAAGGCGGTCGGTGTATGTCTGCGTCCGGCCGGGACCGAGCTCGTACTGATTCACGTGCTCGTAGGATCGAGACATCGTCGGGCAGCTCGGATCGTGCGACGACCGGCCCGTCCCCGCCCCGCGCATGCTGCAGATATCGTTTATCGATCCTGTGGCCCATGATTTCGAATAGCTGTAATCCCATGTGTAGTGCAGCGTGTAGCGCGTTCTGGCCAGCACGACGACCGTGCTCGATATTATCTGCGGATCGAACGTATAAGCCTTGAAAGCGTACGTGCCCGGTTGCTCCGCGCTGTTCCAATTATATGCGTACATGCAGGAGAAGCGCCCCTCGTCGTCGGTGGCGCCCGACGCGATGCCGCGGCCGGCGTGCGTTGCGGTATTCTCGAGGCTCACGCCGACGGCTCTTCCCGCGACGGGCTTTCCGGAAAACGTCGTCACCGACACGTCGAAGATCACATACGTGCCGTCGTCGCCGGCATTGAGCGCCACGTCGCGCACCAGCGACGCGCTCGGCACGATCGTGACGCTGATCTCCCCGCAGTCGCCAAGCCAGTCCATCACCTGCTGCTTGAAAGCCTCGTCGTCGACCAATCCCGCGAGGATCCAATCGAGCGCGCGCCGGAGAATCGCCCGGCCCGCATCGTGACGCCCCGCTTCGCATTCGGCCTTTCCCTGCGCCGCGATCGACCGCACGACCTGTTCGGCGGCGGCCGCCAGCCGGCCGGCGATATCGTTGAATCCAAACCCCAGCGCCAGGTCCCAGTAGTGCGCCAGCACCGCCAGCGTCGATTCGCCGGGGTCGCTCTGCGCCGCCGCGATCGCCGCGTTTGCCAGGGCGCTCAGGACCGGCCGGCATCCCTGCACGGCCAGGTCTTTCAGGTCGTCCCACCCGTGCGCCGCCGCCTCGTCGGCATAGCTGATCAGCTTCGACAGTATGTCCATGCCGGGGAAGTCCCGGCCGTGCTTGCTCGCTTCGATAATCAGGTACTTCAGAAACTCGTAGTCGTGGTCGTCGGCGCCATAACCGCTGAAGTGCGAGAGCGTGCACGAAAGCGCCGGCGCGCCCGTATCGACCGTCGTGGGGATGATCTCGTAAAACGCCGAAGACGAGTCCAGCGACACGATCCGGAAATCGGGCGACAGCGCGCACGCCCCGCCCGACGGATAGGAAAACGTCAGAACGGCGCCGGGGGCGAACTCGAGGCCCGAAGGTTCGAAGAGCGCGCCCCGCACGCAGGCGCTCGTGTCGGGCTCGCCGGTGTCGAGTCGGCTGACCGTGAGCGTCGAGAGCGGCGTGATGACGATCGTGACTGCCGTGTCGACCGCGCCCGGCGACACATGGAGCGAGTACGTCACTCCGTCGGCCCCGGTGGCGGTGACGCTGCCGCCCCCGGCGGGGGTGACCTGGCCGCTCGCCGCCCTCGCGACGTCCGCCTGGTAGCTGATGCGAAGGCCGCCGGCGGCGCTTGCCCCGTCCGTTGGGTCGGCGGGCGAGCTGCTTTTATCGGAACAACCCGAAGCTGTCGAGAGCAGCACCGCAAAGAATCCCAGCCAGAAAGTCCATTTCATGGTGTATTTCCTCCCTGATAGTCGGAATAATCATATCAGAGACGGAATGGGATTGCGGGCGTCGATCGCACGCATTCGATGATGCGTCTGCATCGGCGCTGCTGCCGAGGGTTCGGCTTGGCCCCCTTCGGCTCGAACCAACCGGAGGGCAGAAAAATCGGACGCGTACGCAAAGAAAGCGAGTCCTTGCGGAGACCCCCGTTGAAGCGGCGATTCCGGACGGATCTTGAGAGATTCGCTCATCACCGATATTGACGCGGAATCGAATTTCCTATAGAAATGGCAGAATCGATCTGCCTATGTATCTCTTCGGCAAGGAGAGTTCCCGATGTCATTCAAGAAGAGCTCCATCGCCGCCCCAGCCTTGTTCTTCGTCGCGGTGTTCGCATGCGCTTCCTTTCTCGCTCAGGAAGCTAAAACGAAGCCGGCCCTTTCCGAAGCCGAAATCCGGACCCTTCTTCAGGACCGGCTGGATCCCGGAGCCGATATCGGATTGGTCGCGGCTGTGGTCTCGCCGGAGGGCGTGCGCATCGTCACGGCCGGCAGAGCGGGGCCGAACGGAGAGCCGGCGCTGAACGAGAATACGGTATTTGAAATCGGCTCGGTCACCAAAGTGCTTACCGCGGCCATCCTGTCCGTTATGATCGAACGGGGCGAAGTCGCCCTGGACGATTCCCTTGGGAAATATCTCCCGGCCGATGTGCGCGTCCCCGGAAGAAACGGCAAGACCATCACCCTGATCGACCTTGCGACCCACACTTCGGGACTCCCGACTCTCCCTTCCAATCTCGTCATGGAGCCCGCAAATCCCTATGCTAACTATACCGTCCCGCAGCTGTATGCGTTCCTGAGCGAACATCAGCTGGCCCGGGATATCGGCGGCAGATTCGAGTACTCGAACGTCGGCGTCGGGCTGTTGGGGCATGTCCTCGCCTTGAAGTCCGGAATCGGCTATGAGAAGCTGGTCCGCCAACGAATCCTCCAGCCGCTGGGCATGAAGGACACGGCGATTTCGCTTTCGACTTCGTTGAAGGCGCGCTTGGCCGTCGGGCACGACGGAGAGGGGAACGCCGTCCCCAATTGGGATCTTCCGACCTTGGCCGGCGCCGGCGCGTTGCGATCCACCGCGAACGACATGGTGAAGTTCCTGCAGGCGAATCTCGCCGATTCAGGACGCTTGTCGGCCGCGTTGCGCCGCTGCCACGGCAAGCGACGCAATATCGGCAATCCCAACACCGATATCGGCCTGGGTTGGCTCATCACCAAAACACCGGCCGCGGAGATCGTCTGGCACAACGGACAGACCGGGGGATACCACTCCTTCGTTGGATTGGATTTGAAGAGCGGATCCGGCGTGGCGGTCCTCCACAACTCGAACGCCGATATCGACGACATCGGTTTTTATCTGCTCGACAACCGGCTCCCGCCTCCGGCCAAGCGGCGCGTCGAAAGCCCGATCGAGCCGGAAGCGCTCGATCTTTATCCCGGTGAATACCAACTCGCTCCCGGTTTCACGCTGACGGTCACCCGCGAGGAAGACAAGCTGTTTGTCCAGGCGACCGGCCAGCCCCGATTCCAGGTGTATCCTTCGTCGGAAGCAGAGTTCTTCTACAAGGTCGTCGATGCCCAGATCACGTTCGTGAAGGACTCGGCCGGGCTGGTGACCGGACTTGTTTTGCATCAAGGCGGCCGCAATATGGAAGGCGCGAGAATCAAGTGACCGCTTCGACACGTCGGCTTCGAGCACGCCGACGCACCGCAGCGGCGCTATCGTTCTCCGGCCCGGCTCGGTCGGCCGCATCTCGGACGAGCCGCGAACTCGGCGCGCATGGCTTTGATTCCCCGCCCGCGCGAGAATCTTGACGCGGAATCCTATCGCATATAGAATGCCGGCATGAAAATACTGGACATCTTTCATTACCTGAGCTATGCGAAATGGATCTTTCTTGTTTGGGCGATGTTCCTGATGGCGCAGGTATTCCTTCACCCCGGCCTTTACGCGCTGTCCAATACGGGATTGTGTGTTTTTCTCGTCGGATTATTTCTGGGTTTCATGGGGTTCGGCGATATTGAAAAATTGTCCAAGAAAGACAAGAAGGATTTTGCAAATCCGAAGAGTATTAAAATCAGCGCAATTGTTCTTCTGGTCGTGGCCGGATATATCTTTGTGCAGGGCATCTATTTCATGAACATCAAATCAATACGCCCTGCGATAAAAGAAGACGTTGCGGCGGAACTCAAAAACGTCGGGTACAATTGTTTCGCCTTGGGGTTCGGATTTCTTTGCTACTTGAAGCTGATATTCGAAAAATATAAATATTATCAGTCGCTGCATGAAGATAAGCGGGCCTGAACTTCCTCCGCGAAATTCCGCCGCGCGAAAGGTCGGTCTTGAACCGACCCGCCGCGGACCGATGGATAGAAAAATTGGAGGCGGCGGGAATCGAACCC
>CAVVEY010000013.1:0-50918 GCA_963747385.1 uncultured bacterium
CGGGAGATCGAGGAATTCCAGTCGTCGGACACAAAGGCGTAGGTCCGGGGCGCCGCCGATCGCGCATCAGACAGACGATCGAGAAGCGGCGCTATACACGGTTGACAGTGTCGGCGACGCGATGGTATTCTGCATTTGATTAATTATGTTCAAGATACGACGAATTCACGGCGACACGACTCCCGCGAACAAGCTCGCCATCGAACTCGTGCGGCGGCTTCTGCTCGAACGCTTCTCCCCGCTCAGCGCGATCAAGATCGACAAGTACTTCGAGACGCTGCACAATCCCGCCGCGAGCCATTTCAGGCCGATCGCCTTCGTCGCGGAGGGGGTCGGCAGCGCCGTGACGGGCGCCGCCCTCTTCTCGTACGATGCGGAACACCGTTTCTGTTACCTCGATTACCTCGCGGCGGCGATCCTTTCGGCGGGACGGGGGGTCGGCGACGCGCTCTATCGCCGCGTGCGGGAGGAGGCGTTCGTTCTCGGCGCTTCAGGCATCTTCTTCGAGTGCCTTCCCGACGACCCCGGGCTCAGCCGGAACCCCGACATCCTGCGCAACAACAGGGCCCGGCTCCGGTTCTACGAGGCGTACGGCGCCCGTCCGATCCTCGGAACGGCGTACGAGACTCCCGTGAAGCCCGGCGGCGACAACCCCCCGTACCTCGTCTTCGACGGGCTCGACCGCGGCGAGCCGCTCGGGCGCGAGTTTGCCCGCACCGTCGCGTACTCGATTCTCAGTCACAAATACAAGGGCTACTGCACCCCCGAGTACATTCAGATGGTCGTCGAATCGTTCGAGGACGACCCGGTGAAGATCCGGCCGCCGCGATACGTGCGCGAGGAGCACACCACGCACATGGCGGTCTCGGATCACCTTCAGAAGATCGCGCTCGTGATAACGGATCAGCATGAGATCCATCACGTGAAGGACCGCGGGTACGTGGAGTCCCCGGTGCGTATAAAGGCGATCACAACGAAGATCCTGCCGACGGGGCTTTTCGAGCTCGTACCGCCGAAGGAAGCCCCCGAGCGGCACCTGCGGGAAGTGCACGACGCCGGATACATCAATTATTTCAAGCGGGTCACGAGCACGATTCCGCCCGAGGAGGCGGTGTATCCGTATGTCTTTCCCCTGCGCAATCACGCGAATCCGCCGAAAGAGCTCGCGTACCGCGCGGGGTACTACTGCATCGACGTCTTCACGCCGCTCAGCCGCAACGCGTACATCGCGGCGAACCGGGCCGTCGATTGCGCCATGACCGCCGCGACGGAGGTTCTCGGCGGGCGCCGGATCGCCTATGCGCTCGTGCGGCCCCCCGGGCATCACGCCGAGCGGGAGGCGTTCGGGGGATTCTGCTACTTCAACAACGCCGCCATCGCGGCCCATTTCCTGAGCGGCTACGGAACGGTGGCGATGCTCGATCTCGACTACCACCACGGGAACGGGCAGCAGATGATCTTCTACAAGCGGCGCGACGTGCTGACCGTCTCGATCCACGGCGAGCCGGCGATCGCCTACCCGTACTTTTCCGGCTTCGCGCGCGAGAGGGGCGAGGGGGATGGGCTCGGGTTTCAACCATAATTATCCCTGCCCCGAGCATTTCGACGGCGCCCAGTACCTCAAGGTGCTCGACACGGCGTGCGCCGACGTGCGGCGCTTCGGCCCGTCGTACCTCGTCGTGTGCCTCGGACTGGATACCGCCAAGGGAGATCCGACGGGGAGCTGGAGTCTCGTCCGGCCGGATTACCGCGCGATCGGAGAACGGGTCGCCTCGCTCGGGCTCCCGACGCTCGTCATCCAGGAGGGGGGCTACTACAACCGCTCGATCGGATTGAACGCGCGGGAGTTCTTCGTGGGGCTCTGGAGCCGCACCTTCCGATGACCGCCGTGCCGAGCGCATCGGCGCAAGTCCTCCATGGCCCGCCCGGGCTCTTGGATTCTTTTCAATCAATCGGTGTATAACGTGGGGAATCCGGTTGATGTCGTTTCCACGAGAGGGAGAGAATCAATGAAGACATTGGGATTTGTCACGGTCCTCGGCGTTTTGATAGTGGCGGTCTCCTGCTTCGCGCAGGGCGCCGATGTTCATCAGGCGGCGCGGGCCGGCGATTGCGTGCGGCTCAAGGAGCTTATCGACGCCTCGCCGGAGCTCGTCAGCGCGAAGAACGAGGACGGCGACACGCCGCTTCACACGGCGGCGTTGGCGGGAAGCATGGACGCCGCGCTGTATCTCGTCGGGCGGGGCGCCGATATCGAGGCGAGGAACTCCAGTAACCAATCTCCGCTCCTCTATGCGGCCTACGTCGGCAACGCGGCGCTCGTGGACACGCTCATCGCCCGCGGCGCGCCGTTCGATTATCGGGATACGAGGGGCAATTCTCCGTTCCATTTCGCGGCGAGGGGCGGGCATATGGCGGTGGTCGAGCTCCTCGCGTCGAAAGGGGCCCGGCTCGACGAGAAAGGGAACCAGGGGAGGACTCCGCTTTTCCTGGCCGCGATGAACGGCCGCACGGAGATCGTGAAATTTCTCCTTGCCCGCGGCGCCCTGCCCGGGACAAAGGCGGACGACGGACAGACGCCCATGACGTCCGCTCTCGGCAACGGGCAGGCCTCGACGGCGGAAGCGTTCCTCGACGCCGGTGTCGCGATCGAGGGGGACGCAGCCGCTCTCGCGCGTTTCATGCATCTCGCCGCCGCCGCGGGAAGCGGAAGAATCGTCGATACCCTCATCGCACGGGGAGCAACCCTCGACGATATCGGCGCCGGGGGAAGGACGCTCCTTCACGACGCCGCAATCGGCGGCTGCGCCGGCCTTGCCGCGGCGATGATCGCGCGCGCTGGAAATATCGACGCGGCGGACGCCCGCGGGAAGACGGCGCTCCACTACGCGGTGAGCAAGAATCGCCTCGACATCATCGGTCTCTTCCTCGAGCGCGGCGCGGACCCGAACGTCGCCGACGCGGACGGAAGAACGCCCCTCCATATCGCCGAGGATAACGTGCAGGGCGATATCGAGAAGCTTCTCCGGAACAAGGGCGCCCGCGATACCGATCGCCGCGCCTACCGTCTCACCGGCGCATCAGCGCAGGGGAAGGAGAACGCCGGGGGCATGCCCCTCGAGATCACCTATGTCGCCAATGAGGGCTTCCTGATTGCGCGGGGTGAAAAGAAGGTGCTGATCGACGCCCTCCATAAGAATCCGTGGAACTATCCGATGACGGGCGATCGCGTTTTCTCGATGATGCTCGAGAGCAGGCCGCCCTTCGACGGGATCGATCTGTCCATAGCGTCGCACGCGCACGCCGACCATACGAATCCGAGGATGAATGCCGAGCTCTTGAGCCGCGTACCCGGAGTCATGTATATATCGAGCCCCGCTGCCTGCGATTCGGTGCGGATCGTCGCGGGGAGCGGTTTCGACGCGATCGCGGAAAGGGTCGTGAGCGTGGATCCCGAGTGGAAGACGATCGAGAAGCTGCAAAAGAACGGCATCGATGTCGCCTTTTTCGGCGTGAATCACGCGCCGGCCGGTGAGGCGCCGTACAAGACCCTCGCGACGGTCCTGGACTTCGACGGAATCCGCCTGGTGCATCTCGCCGACGAGATCGTCGGGATGAACGTCGAGAATGTCGAGGCGGTCGACCTCGCGAGGGACGGGATCGATATCGCGTTCGCCGATCGAATGTTTCTCGCGGATTCGGTCGGGCAGTACCTCATGAGAGAATATATCAAACCGGAGCATATCATTCTCATGCACTCAGGGCCGGAAGAGCTCGATTCCGCGGAGAACCAGCTGAGACCGATTCATCCGAACCTCATCATCTTTTGGGATCAGATGGAGAAGAAGCTGTTCGCGCGTTGATCCAGGGGAGGGGCAGAACGAAATCGGACATGTCCGGCTCGCGGGGAAAACGCTCCTTGTATTTCAACGATACCATGTTGAACGCGCAGCAGAGGTCCGAGACCCTGTCGGGATCGTCGTTTCCGGGCACGAAGCCGATGCTCGAGGGGCATACGAAACAGCGCGCGAGGTATCCGCACTCGGCGCACCTGCCGTACGCCGAGTGTTTCCTGTCCTTGCGATGGAACATCCGGGCTCGCCGCACCGCCGCGGGGAAAGCGGCGAAGCGGCTGGCAAGCCCCGGTTCGTCGATACGGCCGAGCCTCATGCCTTCCACGCAGCCGCGCAGCAGCGGCGAGTCGAGCTTCGTGTACGATCCCGCGAACATGCTGCAGCCGTAGACCTGGCCGTCCACGTCGACGGCGACGCCCTTCCCGTAGCTGAGCCCGCACATGAGCGGTCTTGTGCGCGCGCGGACGGGATCTTGTCCTGCGCCGCGAAACAGCTGCACCGGTATCTCTCCCGTTCTTCGATAGTGCGCGAGGCTCCTCTTGAATATCCTGTCGATCTGCGCGTCGAGCTCGTCGATGCGATCGATCGCCCAGTCCCCGTCGGAAGCGACGCTCGGCGCGATCACGATTCTCGCCGCCCTCTTTCGCATAAAATAGGCGACCGAGTCGGCGAGGTGTTCGAGGTTTCGGGGGGTCACGGTGAGTGCGATCGCGACGTTGTGCCTATAGAAATCGGCATGCTTCGTCCGCAACCGGTCGAGCAGCCGGTCGAGAGAGGAGAAGGTGCCCCGCCCCCGCAGGTTCTGGGCCGCGGCGACGCCGTCGAAGCTGAGTTGCGTTTCGAACCCGTGCTCTTCGAGAAAGCCGGCGATCTCCTTCGTGAGGAGCGTGCCGTTCGTGCTCACGTAGTACGTCACGGTTTTCCCGGCGGGACGGGTCTTCTCGACGTGCGCGACGGCGCGGCGCATCAAGGGGAATTCCAGAAGCGGCTCGCCTCCGCTGAAACCGATTCCGAGATCCTTCCGGCTGCCGCTGAGAGCGAGGTCCAGCGAGGCCCGAATCGTACTCCACGCGGCGCGTCGCGGCCGCTTCGGGCTCTGGTAGCAGTAGCCGCAGCGCAGGTTGCAGCGCGAGGTGAGGATCAGAGAGAGGGCTTCGATTCGCTCGAGACCGCGCATGCTCGACCGCCGCCGCTAGCGCCGGGATTTCAGCTTGGGCGGCGCCGGCCGTTTCGGCGGATACAGCTTGTCCACGACCTTCACGAGAAATCGCGTCCAGAATTCGAGCACGTAAAGGCCCATGGCGAGGTCTTGTTTCGTCACTCCTTTCGGCGCCGGAGGGGTACCGCAAATAACCGTAGGCACGCGCGGCGGGAAGCCGAGAATCTTGCATATGAACGCAGGCGTATGCGGCGGAAAAACAGGAACGACCTTCGCGGGCGAAGTCGACAGCCTGCATATGGTATTGGGTGGCTGCGGCGGGTACTTGACGGGATCGACGGTGAGCCGCCCGACACTCCCGACCTTGCCGACGCTCTTCCTGGCCTCGCGGATCGCGCGGAGCGCCTCCATGAGCGCCTTCCTGGTTTGGCGCCTCGCCTCCAGAGAGCTCTTCGTTGGTCTTTTTACCGGCATGTTTCTACCTCCCTGCGGATGAAGTTAAAAGGTACCCTTCTTCGCCTCCTGAACCCAGATGTTGCCCCGGCTGTTTTCGCTCGGGAAGAGCACAAAGCGCCCATCGAACGACGCATCGAACGTCCCGACCGCGGGCATCGGGCCGAGAATGATCGGGGGAGCGATCGGATCGGCTTTCCCGCCTTCGGGGGAGAGCCTTCGAATGCTCATGCTATCTTCCCCCCAGCTGCCGCTCACGAAGAGCGAGCCGTTCGGCGAAATCCCACCGGACCGTCTGCGCCCGCGCTCCCGACGTGATTTGCTTTCCCGGCGTCCGGCCGTCTGCGGGCACGATCCATACCTCCGAGCTTCCCTCGATTTCCCCGAGGTATGCGATGCGCGTTCCGTCGGGCGACCAGACGGGGCCGATCGCGTACATCGTGTCGCTCGTGATGCGTATCGGCGGACCGGCAGGCTTTCCTTCGGATACCGGAGCGATCCAGATATGGGAGCGGCCCCGCGTGTCCCCGCGCTCGGACGCGAAGGTCAGCTTTTCACCATCCGGAGACCATGCGGGCTGGAAATCGGGCGCGGGATCGTCGGTGAACATGATCGGTCGTCCGCCCGAGGCCGGAATCGTGTAGATATCGCGCCGTTCGCCGAGAATCCGGTAGTACGCGATCCACTTGCCGTCACGCGAGAAGGCCGGGCAGGACGCATGCGCCGTGTCTTCGGTCAGTCGCCACGGTTGCCCCGCGGAGATTCCCTTGTCGAGCGGCTGTATCCAGAGATCGTCCGTCGAGCCGCCGCGATCCGACGCGAACACGACCTTGCTCCCGTCGGGCGCGATGGCGGCCAGATCGGTGCTGCGTATCCCGGCGACCTTCGTCGTCGTCTCCGACTTCATGTCCCTGATATACAGCGCGCCCGGTTCCCTCCGCGTCGTATATGCGAAACGCGATCCGTCCCTGTTGACGCTGGGGTCGGACTCGTAACCGGGCCCCTGCGTGCATCTATCGGGCTCGCCTCCCTTGGCGCCGATACGCCACAGAGCCAGCGTGCCGCCGCGTTCGGAGGAGAAGTACACGTACTTGCCGTCGCTGGACCACGCGGGATTGAAGTCCATCATGCCGTTTTTCGAGAGACGCTTGGCCGGGCCTCCCGAGGAGGATACGACCCAGAGATCCTGCCTCGTCGCGTAGCAGATCGTCTTTCCGTCGGGAGACCATGCCGGTCTCTGATGCTCCCACATACCGTCCGAGGGTCCCGTGAGAATCCTGATGTCTCCCGGATTGGCAAGCGGAGCGATGCCGATCCATTTGTACCCATTCGGTTGAAGCGCCGAGAATGCGATCCAGTCGCCTTTGGGTGAAATGGCGGGATCGGCGGCGTTCCCGACGAGCAGCGTGGCGCCTCCTCCGAGCGAGCTCATTTTCCATATCCCCGGCGCCCCGCCGCGTTCGGAGACGAAAGCGATGAAGTCTCCGTTCGGAAACCACGCCGGGTAGTAGTCCGGCGCCGGATTGTTCGTGAGATTCAGGATTCTTCTGCTCCTGACGTTCGCGATGTAGATTTCCTTGTTGCCCGATTCGTTGGAAGTGTACGCGACGGTTCCTCCGTCGGGAGAGAGCGCCGGATCGCCCTGCCAGGCGTCGCTGTTCGTCACTTCGTGCGCTTGCCCGGGAAGCCCATGCTGCGAGCCTTCCCTGTTCGCGACGGCCCACCAGACGACCGCGACCGCGGCCACGGCGACCGCTGCCGTCGCAACCGCCAATACCCACCTCCTTCCCTTGTTCTTGAACTTCCATTCATTTGTACCTGTGAACGTGCTGAAATCCAGCTGCTGTTTCAGCGCGCTCAGATCCGAAAGCAGCTCGTTCGCGTCCTCGTACCGCTCGGCCCGGTTCTTGGCGAGCGCCTTCTTGACGATGTTCTCGAGCTCCTCCGGTATGCCGGGACGAATGCCGCTCATCGAGGGGGGCGTATCGTTCATGATGGAGTAGATCGCCGCGACGTCATAGTCGCCCTTGAACGGAACTTCCCTCGTTACCATCTCGTAGAGCACGACGCCGAGAGCCCAGATGTCCGTGTTCGGGCAGGTCTCCTCGCCCCGCGCCTGTTCGGGGGACATGTACGAGACGGTGCCCATCGTCTTTCCCGTGCTCGTGAGTCTCACCTGCCCGGCGAGCTTGGCCAATCCGAAGTCGACGATCTTCACTTCCTTGTCGTCCGTGATGAATATGTTGCCCGGCTTGATGTCCCTGTGCACGATCCCGTGGGCGTGGGCCTTGGCGAGCCCATGGGCGACCTGCGAGGCGATATCGAGCGCCTCACGGAGCTCGATCGGTCCCTCGGCGATCCGGTCTTTCAGCGTTTTCCCCTCGTAGCAGGCCATCGCGATGAAGATCCGGTCGTCCTCGATCTCGTCGACTTCGTATATCGTGCAGATGTTGGAATGCTCTATCGCGGAGGCCGCACGCGCCTCGGCCACGAAACGTTCCTTCGCCTTCCGGTCGCGGGTCATTTCCGGGGGCAAGAACTTGAGGGCGACGGTGCGGCCGAGCTTCGTGTCCTCGGCCTTGTAGACGACGCCCATGCCGCCTGCGCCGATTCTCTCGATAATTCTGTAATGTGATACGGTCTTGCCGACAAGAGAATCCATGGACGTGAGCCTCTGATCGCGCGTTTCTTGAATTTTCCGATGAAATGGCAACTCCCTGGGCCAGGGTAACAAATAATTGACATGTATGTCAAAAAGAATACGTCGAGCTGAATCGCAGCTCGAGAAGGAGCAGTTCGCGCACCGGTCGGATCTCTAGGAATTTCTGCGGGCGGCGTAGGTGAAATGCGAAAAATACCTTCTCAAGGACGCATCGGTTGACTTGAACTCGTTCGTTCCATAGAAATAATCCACGAGAGCCTCTCGCACGCGGGCGATCTCCTTCAGATGGGATCGTTTCTGGGGATATGCAAGGGTGAGGTCGAGCAACTCGAGCGCCCGTTCGAACGCTCCCCGGCTGTACTCTGCGTTGTTCTTCGCCCGCCAGCTCAATGCGCGTTCCACTTCGCCGGCGATATTCGCCATTCGCTCCAGGAACGGCATTTCCTTCCAGCGTCCGGCCGCGAGATTCCGATGCTGATAGCTCATCGTTCGATCCGCCGTGCGACTATCCGGATAATCCTCTCGCGTGTCTCGGCGCTCTCGACGCCGCGGCTTCTGTTGCCCTGAGAGGGGCGCATATTGATCATCGAATCGAACTCGACGAAATCGTCTCCCGTCATGTTCGGATAGAGATTGATTCCCCACAGGCTTTGCTGCTTCGATCCATTGTCGATAAGAAGCGCTTCCAAATCCGAGTGGAGCTCTCCGTCGGCCGCGAGAAGCTCCCGATCGATATCGACGACGACCTTCACCATATCGCCGAACATGCCGGCGGCCATCCGCTTGAGCTCGTCCGACGTCATTTGATTCGCGATTATCTTCATCGTGACGATTATAGGGGAAGACCGCGCCTTGGCAAGGAGTAATCTCGCCGCTCGGTCAGGATGGAAGCGGGGTCGATGAAGCGCCGAGATCCTGCGTGGCGATCGTCAGCGCCTTTTGCGCGCGCTTTCTCTGCAGGGCGTCCAGGATCGCCTTGCGCATCCGGATCGCCTTCGGGGTGATTTCCACCAGCTCGTCGGCCGCGATCCATCCCATCGCCTGCTCGAGCGACATCTTGCGCGGCACTTCGATCGTGACCGCGATGTCCTTCGTGGACGACCGGTGGTTGGTCAGGTGCTTGCGCTTGGTCGGATTGCACTCCATGTCGTCGGTGCGCGAGTTCTCGCCGACGATCTGCCCGGTGTAGACTCGCTCCATCGGTTCCACGAAGATCACCGAGCGCTCCTGCAGCGCTTCGATCGAGTACGCCGTCGTCGGCCCCGTCGCGATGCTGACGAGGGATCCGCGGTTGCGCGAGGCGATCTCGCCGCGCCAGTAGCCGTATCCGATGAAGCGGGAGGACATTATTCCCAGGCCGCGCGTGTCGGTCAGGAACTCGGACCGGTAGCCGATCAGCCCGCGGGTGGGTATTTCGAACTCGATCCTCACGACCGTGGCGCCCGAGTTTTCGACGGTTCGCAGCTCCCCTTTGCGGCGCGCCAGCTTCTCGATGATGACGCCCTGATATTCCCCGGGGACGTCGATGATCAGCTGCTCGATCGGCTCCAGCGTGTTTCCGTCCGCGTCCCGGTGCGTGATGACTTCGGGGCGGGAGACGCAGAACTCGAGTCCCTCGCGGCGCATTTCTTCGATCAGAATGGCCAGATGCAGCTCTCCCCGTCCCATCACCTTCACGCCGTCGGAGCGACCGAGATCCTCCACGCGCATCGCCACGTTGGTGCGCAGCTCCCGCTGCAGGCGCTCCTTCATCTGGCGCAGCATGATGGCGGTGCCTTCGTTTCCCGAGAAGGGTCCCGTGTTGACGAGAAAGAACATCGACACCGTCGGCTCCTCGATCTCGAGGGGCTTGAGCGCCTCCGCGGGATCGTCGATGTTCGAGAACGTGTCTCCGATGCCGATTTCGGCCGGGCCCGCGAGCCACACGATATCGCCGGCGCTGATCTTGTCCGCCTCGACCCGCTCCAGCCCGCGCGTCACCCAGAAATGCACGCCGTGTTCCTTGGTCGAGCCGGTCACGTCCCAGCCGGCGGCTCTGATCGCCGGGATTCTTCCACCGCGTGACGAACCGCGTGAATTCCTCTCCCTTGTGCAGCGTGCCGCGCAGCACGCGGCCGCAGCCGATCTGCCCGACGTAGTCGCTCCAGGCGAGGGTGCTGACCTGCATGAGAAACGGACCTTTCCGATCGACTTTCGGCGGAGTGACCTTATCGACGATCGTTTCGAAAAGCGCGTCCATTCCTTCGTGCGCGTCTTTGTCCAGGTCTCTCACGAACCAGCCGTCGAGGCCCGAGCCGTACAGAACCGGGAAATGCGCCTGCTCGTCCGTCGCGCCCAGATCGATGAAGAGATCGAACGTCTTGTTCAGCGTGTGGTTGGGGCGGGCGTTCGGACGATCGACCTTGTTGATGACGACGATCGGGCGGAGTCCGAGTCGAAGCGAGCGCATGAGCACGTACCGGGTCTGCGGCATCGGTCCTTCGTTGGCGTCGACCAGGAGGAGGACCGAATCGACCATCGAGAGCACTCGTTCCACCTCGCCGGAAAAATCGGCGTGGCCGGGCGTATCGATGATGTTGATGAGATAGTCGTTCCAGTCGACCGTGCAGTGCTTGGCCCGGATCGTGATGCCGCGCTCCCGCTCGAGGTCGTTGTTGTCCATGAGCCGCTCGGCGACCTGCTCGTTGTCCCGAAAGGTCCGGGCGGCGCGGAAGATGGAATCGATCAGGGTCGTTTTTCCGTGATCGATGTGGGCGATGATGGCCACGTTGCGGATATGGTTGACTGTCGGCATATGAAATACTTCCTCAATAAAACAAAACCGGGCCCGGATATCCGCGGCCCGCGTCGGTGTAGGCACGCAGGAACATAGTACGCAAGGGCGGGCTTCGCAAGTTCTATTTCAATCAAGCGGTTCCATAGCCAAAGAATAAACTCGACAAAATGTAAAGTTTATTGTACTCTCCCGCGCATGAAGCCAAAGTATGACATTCGCAACGAGCTCCGGCTCTACAGGGTCAAGGCAGGCGATATGACCCAGCAGGAGCTCGCGGACAGAGTCGGCGCCACGCGCCAGACGATCGTGTCCATCGAGAAGGGGAGATACAACCCGTCCGTGGGGCTCGCGCTCCGCATCGCAAAGGTTCTCGGGGCGACTATCGAAGAGCTCTTCCAGCTCGAAGAAGAGGAAGGAGATCGTCATGGATAGATTTTTTGCGCGAATCGGTTGGCGGCCGACGAAGACGACATTGATCGCGGCGGTGTTCATCGTCCTCGGTCTCGTGCTTACGGATATCAGCTGGGGCTTCTCCTTTCTGATCGCCATCGGTGTCTTCGGGCCGGGACTGCTGCGCGAGCTCGGCTGGCTCAAGGATCAGGACGAATTCCAGCGGCAGGCGGCCCGCCGCGCGGGGTACCACGCTTTCCTTGCGACCGGGCTCCTCGCATTCGCCCTCATGGCGCTTCTCCGGACCGGGGAGCACGGAATAAAGGAGGCCGAGCCCGTCGTCTCGCTGCTGCTCGTTGTGCTGTGGTTCACGTGGGTCCTGAGCTCGCTCCTCGCCTATTGGGGCCCCCGGAGAACGGCGAGAACGATCCTCGTGACCTTCGGCATATTCTGGCTCATCTTCAGCGCCGCGGACAGTCTCCATAGCCTCCCTATGCTGCTTATGCAATCGCTCGTGGCGGTGCCGTTCTTCGCTTTGGCCTGGGTGGCGGGTCGCTGGCCGAAGGCGGCGGGGGCGCTGCTCATCGCGGCCTCGGCCTTCTTCTTCTATTTCTTCGGGCTCTACAAAATAGTCGGAAGCGAACCGCTCGCGCGCGGGCGCGGATTTGTCATCGTGCTCTTCTTCGGCCCTCTCTTCGCGAGCGGAGTGGCGCTTCTTCGCTGCGGCGCCGGTGACGATTCGGGGGAGCGAGAGCCGGTGCGGCCGCAATGACGCACGGCGAGGGGAATATTCGGGGCGCAGACGGCGTCGAGCTCTTCTCCCAATGGTGGCGGCCCGAGCGGGAAGCACGCGCCGCGCTGGCGATCGTTCACGGTCATGGGGAGCACAGCGGTCGGTACATGAATATAGTCGATTCTCTGATCCCGCATGGCTACGCCGTGTATGGCTTCGACCACCGGGGGCACGGACGCTCTCGCGGGCAGCGAGGACATGTCGACTCATGGGCTCAGTATCGCGGGGACGTGGGAGCTTTTCTGCGGCTGATCGAAGGCAGGGAGCCGCATCGCCCGGTCTTTCTCATGGGACACAGCATGGGGGCGCTTGTCGCGCTGGATTACCTGCTCCACGATTCAAGGGGAATACGGGGCGCGATAATAAGCGGCGCGCCGATCGAGCCGGCCGGCGTCGCGAAGCCCGCTCTGGTCCTCATGTCGCGCCTGCTTTCGCGCGTGTGCCCGCGTTTCCCGCTGCGGCTTGCCCTGGAGATCTCGGCTCTCTCGCGCGACGCGGGGGTCGTACGCGCATATAGAGAGGATCCCCTCGTCCATGGGAGATTCACCGCGCGGTGGGGCACCGAAGCCCTGGCCGCCATCGCCCGGGTAAAGGCGCGCGCGGCCGAGCTGAGCGTCCCCCTTCTTCTTGTCCACGGGGAAGCGGATCGGCTGAATCTCCCGGGCGGGATCCGGGACTTCTTCGAGCGCGTCCCCGGCACGGACAAGACACTGCGGATCTATCCAGAAATGTACCATGAACTCCACAATGATATCGGGTATGATCGGATCGTGAGCGATCTGGAACGCTGGATCGAGAGGCATCTATGAACGGAACGATACCGGAAACGATCCACGCGGCGTTTCGGGAGGTTGCGGCGCGGTACCCGCAGAAACCGGCCCTGCGGTTCAAGGGGGAGGACGGCGAGTACCGGAGCTTGAGCTTCGAGGCTCTGGCGGACTCCGTCGATCGCCTCACTGCGTCTCTGAGCCGGCTCGGCGTCACGAAGGGAGACCGTGTCGCGGTCTTCGCCTACCACGGCCCCGAGTGGGTCATGGCGGATCTCGCGGCCCTCAGGCTCGGCGCCGTGATTGTCCCCCTTTACCATACGCTTCCCCCGTCGGCCGCGAAATACATCCTCAATGATTCGGCATGCAAGCTGATCTTCGTCGAAGACCAGAGGCTCTTCGGCGTGATCGACTCGATACGAGGAGAGATACCGTCGCTTGCGCACGTCGTCGTATTCGACGAGAAAGGGATCGAGAAGCGAGGAGCATTCCTGAAATTCAGCGATCTGGTTGCGGGCGAAGCGAGCGCTGAATGTGCCGCTTTCCGGGATCTCCCGTCCGTATTCCCCGGCGATCCCGCCACGATCGTCTATACGTCGGGCACGACCGGTACGCCGAAGGGGGTCGTTCTCTCGCACGGCAATATCCTCTTCGACGCGTTCGCGGCGCTGCGGCGTTTCGGCGTCGGGCCCGACGATACGTTTCTTTCCTTCCTGCCGCTCTGTCATATGCTCGAGAAGACGTGCGGGTATTACGCGATGCTCTTCGCGGGCGCCACGATCGCCTACGCGGAGGGAATCTCGACCATCGTGAGCGACGTGCGGAAGATCCGACCGACGATCATCATCGTCGTTCCGCGCATCGTCGAGAAGATCTACGAAGCGGTCGAGCAAAAGGTCACGGAGGCGCCCTTCATTCGGCGCGCGCTCGTGTTCGCCGCGGTGAGATGTCTCAACGAGCGCGTGAATCGCGTCTATCGGGGCGAAAAGGTTCCGATTTCGCTCCGCGTGCGATGCGCTCTCTGCGACCGCCTCGTCGCGTCGAAATTCAGGAAGATCGCGGGGGGGAGGCTCCGTCTCCTCGTGTCCGGCGGGGCCCCGCTCGACCGGAAGCTCGCGAAGACGCTCCTTGTTCTCGGCTTCAACATCGTCGAAGGGTACGGCCTCACGGAGACCGCGCCCATCGTCTGCACGGGCACGCTCGACGACAATCGTCTCGGTACGGTCGGCAAGCCCCTCGACGGCGTCGAACTGAAGATCGGCGAATCGGACGAGATCCTCGTCAGGGGTCCGAACCTCATGTGCGGATACTTCAACCTGCCCGACGAGACGGCGAAGGCGATCGACGCTGACGGCTGGTTTCACACGGGAGACCAGGGAAGGCTCGACGCGCGGGGAAACCTCGCCATAACGGGGAGGCTCAAGGAGCTCATCGTCACCTCGAACGGGAAGAAGGTGGCGCCCGTTCCGATTGAAGCGGAAATCGCGAAGAGCCCGTATATCGATCAGGCGATTCTCTATGGCGACAACAAGAAGTTCATCGTCGCGATCGTCGTCCCGCGGCGCGACGCGATCGAGCGGTACGCGCGTGAGAAGGGGCTCGCCGCCGCCGGCTACGCCGCGCTGCTTGCCAGGCGGGAAATCAGCGATCTCGTCGCGGCGGAGATCGAGCGGGCGACGGCGGAGCTTGCGCCGTTCGAGAAGGTAAGGGCGTTCAAGCTGCTCCCCGACGGCTTCACCGTCGCGAACGAGCTCCTCACGCCGACGCTCAAGCTCAGGCGAAAAAAGATCGTGGAACGATACCAAGATGCAATCGACGCGCTGTACGCCGCGCGCAAGGAAAGGTGAGTAATGAGCGACACCGTTTTTCTCACGGGGGCGACCGGCTATATAGGATCGAGTCTCCTGCAGGCCTGGCTCGAGAAAACGGATGCGAAGATCGTCGTTCTCGCGAGGGGAAAGCGGGACAAGAAACCCCGCGCGCGGGTCGAAAACGCGCTCGCCGGACTCTCCCCCGCGGGAGGGGAGCGCGGGCTCCCGGCGCGGATCGAAGTGGTGGAGGGGGATGTCTCGTTTGAGAGATTCGGGTTGAAAGAAAAGCCCTATCGAGAGCTCGCGGCGAGAGTCACGCATATCATTCACTGCGCCGCCGCGGCGCGCTTCGACCTCGAGCTCGACGACGCCCGGAAGACGAACGTCGGCGGAACGCGGAACATCCTCGATTTCGGAAAGGCGTGCGGCGGGCTCGGGAGGATCGATTACATCGGCACGGCCTACGTGGCGGGCCGGCGCCGGGGCGTCATCCGTGAGGACGAGCTCGACGAGGGCCAGGAGCACAGCAACACATACGAGCGGAGCAAGATGGAGGCGGAGAAGCTCGTGCGCGAGAGCATGCGGGATCTTCCCGTCGCCGTTCTGAGGCCGAGCATCGTCATCTGCGATTCGCGCACGGGGCGCGCGTCGAACTTCAACGGCTTCTACCGGGCGATGAGGATGTACTCGCTCGGGCTCCTGACGGCGGTGCCGGGCAATCCCTCGAGCACGATGGATCTCGTCCCTGTCGATTACGTCGCCGAGGCGGTATATTCGATCTCGAAAAATCCTGCGAGCCTCGGCAGGTGCTACCATCTGACCGCGGGATTGGACAACGCGCCGACCCTCGGGGAGATCGCCGGGCTCGCGAGCCTTCATTTCGGCAGGGAGAAGTTCGCGATCGTGCCTCCCGAGGTATTCGCCGCGAACATTTCGAGGCTCAAGAAGCTCACCGAGGAAGATATGGACAGGATCGACGAGATCCTGCTCTACATGCCGTATCTCAACGGCGAGCTCCGATTCGACAACTCGAATACGGTACAGGCGACCGGTCTCGAGGCCCCTCCGGCCCGTTCTTACTTCGGGAAAATGGCGGAGTACATCGCGAGGGCGGATTGCCGTTGACATGCCGCGCGCCGTATCGCAGAATGTAGCCGTCGGATGTTTCGGGGTGCGCATAAAGAAAGCGAGTGAGCGTCGCGATGATTCAGGCAAAGAGCAGTTTCTTCGGACTCGGCATCGCGCCGGGTCTCCTCGGCGTGCTGGATGTGCTCAAATTCACCGTCCCCACGCCCATTCAGGAAGCGGCGATCCCGATAGCGATCGCGGGCAAGGATGTCATCGGAGTCGCGCAGACCGGGACGGGCAAGACGATCGCGTTCGGTATTCCCATGGTCCAGCGCCTCGCCCAGGGGAAGAGCAGGGGGCTCGTGCTGGTGCCCACGCGCGAGCTCGCCCTCCAGGTCCACGAGGACCTCTCGAAGTTCGTCCGGGCATTCAAGCTTCGGAGCGCCGTCGTGATCGGGGGCGAGTCGATGGGCCATCAGATCCGGCAGCTGAAGGAGCATCCGCACATCATCATCGCGACTCCCGGCCGCCTCAACGACCTCCTCGAGCAGCGCCAGGTCCGTCTCGCCGACGTGAGCATTCTGGTGCTCGACGAGGCCGACCGTATGCTCGACATGGGCTTTCTCCCGCAGATCGAGCGCATCATCAAGCTGATCCCGAAGTCCCGCCAGACCATGCTCTTCTCGGCCACGATGCAGTCGAGCGTTCTGAGGATCGCGTCAAACTACATGCATCTGCCCGTTCGCACCGAGATCGCGCCGTCCGGCACGGCGACCGATCTCGTGACGCAGGAGATACTCTTCGTTCAGAAAGAGCACAAGGGCCGTCTGCTGGGGCAGGTCCTCACGCAGTACGCGGGCTCCGTGCTGCTCTTTGTGCGGACGAAGCGAGGCGCCGGTAGAGTGGCGAGGCTGCTGCGCGAGATGGGCTATACGGCGGGCGAGATCCACGCCGACCGGTCGCAACCGCAGCGCAAAGAGGCGCTGCGGCGGTTCAAGACCGGAGAGTACCGCATCCTCGTGGCCACCGACATCGCGGCGCGCGGCATCGACGTCAAGGATATCGAGCTTGTGATCAACTACGATCTGCCCGACGAGACCGGGAACTACGTGCACCGCATCGGCCGCACCGGGCGGGCGGGCAAGCGGGGACACGCGATCGCGTTCGCCACGCCTGACCAGCGCAGCGACGTGAGGGAGATCGAACGGTTCATGTGCGCCGCGATCCCGGTATCGCGGGACTCGGAGATCCCCGCCGAGCAGCTCGCCGCCGAACAGAAGGCGGCGAAGAAGCCCGCATTCGGCAGAACTCCTCGCCCGGCCCCGCGTCGACTCAGGATCAGATAGTCGCGGGGATTCCGCCGGCGGGTCCTATCGCCGTCTTCCAGGGGCACAATGATTGGCAAGACGATTTCCCATTACAGAATCCTCGAAAAGATCGGCGAGGGCGGGATGGGAGTGGTCTATCGCGCCGAGGACACGAGGCTCGGGCGCGCCGTCGCGATCAAGGTGCTCCCGTTGCATCTGGGCGGCGACGACGAAGCCAGACAGCGGTTCGTGCAGGAGGCGAAGGCCGCCTCCGCCCTCGATCATCCGAATATCTGCACGATTCACGAGATCGACGAAACGGAAGACGGACGGATTTTCATGGTCATGACCCTGTACGAGGGATGCACCGTGAGAGATCTGATCGCGCGGGGTGGCCTCGATGTTCGCCGTGCCGTCGATCTCGCGATCGGCGTCGCCCGAGGGCTCGAACGGGCGCACGAGCGCGGCATCGTTCACCGGGACATCAAACCGGCCAACATCATGGTTACGCGCGACGGCGTCGTGAAGATCATGGATTTCGGAATCGCGAAGCTCACCAGGGAGGCGACGATCACGCGGGCGGGATCATCGATCGGCACCGCCGCGTATATGTCGCCAGAGCAGGCGAGCGGCGGAATCGTGGATCATCGCTCCGATATCTGGTCGCTCGGCGTGCTCCTCTGCGAGATGCTCGCGGGACATCGTCCCTTTGGCGGGGATTACGACCAGGCGGTGATCTTCTCGATCTTGAACGAAGCGCCGAAGCTGCCGTCCGCTTTCCGACGGGAAGTGCCGCTCGAGCTCGATCGCGTTACCATGAAGGCGATGGCGAAGTCCCCCGCCGAGCGCTATCAGACCGCCGGGGACATGCGCGCGGCTATCGAGGAATTCGCACGATCCGTAGCGGCCGGCGCCGGCGGCGCTTCGACGTCCGCCGGAACGGAGCGGGAGTGTCTTCCCTCGATCGCCGTGCTTCCTTTCAGGGATATGAGTCCCAAGCAGGACCAGGAATACTTCTGCGAGGGAATAGCCGAGGAGCTCCTGAACGCCCTCGTCCAGATCGACGGGCTCCGTGTGGCAGCGCGGACTTCGAGCGCTCAATTCAAGGACAAAGCGATGAACGTGCGGGCCATCGGCAGGGAGCTGAATGTCCAGAGCGTCCTCGAGGGAAGCGTTCGAAAGTCCGGCGAAAAGCTCCGGATTACGGCGCAGCTCATCAACGTCGAGGAAGGCTGCCATCTCTTCTCCGAGAAGTACGACCGGACCGCCGACGATATCTTCGCGATCCAGGACGAGATCTCCCTCGCCATCGTGGACAAGCTCAAGGTGAAGCTCCTGCAGAATGAAAAATCAAAGCTTATCAAGCGACACACCGAGAACGAGGAAGCGTATCGGCTGTACCTCCAGGGAAGATATTTCTG
Organism: uncultured bacterium; assembly: GCA_963747385.1. GTDB lineage: Bacteria > Krumholzibacteriota > Krumholzibacteriia > Krumholzibacteriales > Krumholzibacteriaceae > SSS58A. The sequence goes on from CAVVEY010000013.1 coordinate 18,462, forward strand.
GAACCGGCGCCACGAGGGAGGGCTCCAGCGGGGAATCGAGTATTTTCGAAAAGCCATCGAGATCGACCCGGAATACCCGCTTCCCTATTCGGGCATCGCCGACTGCTTCTACGATCTCGGTTGGTTCGACTTTCTCGCGCCGAAAGACGCATTCGGGAAATGCAAGGAGAGTTCGCTCAAGGCTCTCGAAATGGATTCCGATCTCGCCGAGGCCCATACCTCTCTCGGCACGGCGCTGCAGTACGCGGACTGGGATTGGCCGGGTGCCGAGGCCGAGTTCAAAAAAGCCATCAGCCTCAATCCGAACTACGCGACGGCTCACCATTATTATTCCCTGCTCCTTGCGGTGCAGGGAAAATTCGACGAGGGGATCGCCGAGTCGGAGCGGGCGATCGCGCTCGATCCCATTCAACCGATCGTTCGCAATGCCTGCGTCTTCAATCTGTATATGGCCGGCAGGTACGACGAAGCTATGGAATACTCCCGGGCGCTTGTCGACTTCGATCCGAATCTATTCGCTTCCTGGTCGATTATGGCGCATGTGCTCACAGAGCTCGGCAGATTCACCGAGGCCGAAAACGCATTCAGGAAAGCGAACGGGCTCGCGGGGGGACAATCGACGCTCATACTCGGATCGCTCGGCTATGCGCTCGCGCGAGCCGGGAAGCATGACGAGGCGCGCGAGATCCTTGGCACGCTGTCCGGGATCATGCAATCGCGGTACGTTTCGGCTCAGCTCGTTGCCTCCATACACTTGGCGCTCGGCGAGCGGGACGCCGCCGTCAAATGGCTTGAGAGGGGATTCGAGGAGCGGGATCACTGGGTCATGTACGCACGGCATCTTCCCATGCTGCGCGATATGCGTCCCGATCCGAGATTCCAGGAAATCCTGCGCCGGCTGCGCTCTCGACGAGACTCCCTGAGATCGATCCGCCGGTCAATTCTCTTTTCTCTTGAGTCTCCGCTCGAATACCGCGTATACGACCGGCACGAGGACGAGCGTGATGAGGGTCGAGCTCAGAAGCCCCCCGATCACGACGCGCGCGAGCGGCGCCTGCGTCTCGCCCCCCTCGCCGAGGCCGATGGCGAGCGGGAGGAGGCCGAGCACCGTCGTGAGGGTGGTCATGAGGATGGGGCGCAGCCGCCGCGATCCCGAGAGCCGGATCGCTTCGACGAGCTCCATCCCCTGGTTGCGGCGGAGCTGGTTCGTGTAATCGACGAGCAGGATCGCGTTGTTGACGACGATCCCCGCGAGCATGATGCAGCCGATAAAGGCCTGCATGCTGAAGATCGTGCCGGTGAGCAGCATCGTCACCGTGATGCCGATGAGCGCCATCGGTATGGAGAAGAGCACGACGAACGGGTCGCGCCACGATTCGAACTGCCCCGCCATCACCAGATAGACGAGCATGATCGCCAGGATGAATCCGAACAGCAGCTCCCGGGACGCCTTCTGCTGCTCCTCGTAGTCGCCGCCGAAGAGAATGACGAAATCCTTCGGGACCGGAACCGCACGGAGCTCGCGGCGAATGTCCCCGATCACCGATCCCATATCGCGGCCGGTATAGTTCGCCTGGATCGTGATGATCCGCTCCTGATCCTTCCGTTCGATACGGACCGGGCCTTCCTCCTGAACGGCTTCGACGACGTTGCGCAGGACGACCGGCTGGCCGCGGCTGTTGACGACGGATAGGTCGAGGAGGTTGTCCAGGCTCTTCCGGTCCTTCTCGCTGAGGCGCACGAGAATGTCGTACTGCTTGCCTCCCTCGCGGTAGTAGGACGCGAGCGTGCCGCCGACCGCCGTCTGCAGCGCGTCTCCGATGCGCGTCACGCCGAGGCCCAGGTCGGCCGCCTTTTCCCTGTCGATCCGGACGATCTGCTCCGGATTTCCCTCCTCGCGGCTGATCCTCGTATCGGTGACGCCGGGGATCGTGCCGACGACCTCGTTGACCCGCTGCGCGAGCGCCTGGGCCGTCGCGAGATCGTACCCGCGGATTTCGATGCTCACGCCGCTCGACGACTGCGCGCCCATTCGAAGAACGAAGAGCCCTTCTCCGGCCCTCGTGCGGATGGTGACGCCTGGAAGGCCCGCGAGAGAGCGGCGCAGATCGTTCGCGATCCGCTCGCTGCTGCGGCGGCGCTCGCCGCGCGAAACGAGGTTGACGCGCACCTCGGCGGTGTGGCCTCCCGAAGAGCCGAAGCCTCCGCCGCCGATGTTGGAGAGGATCGAAACGGCCTCGCTCACCTGCGCGCGGACGATTTCCTCGACGGTCCGCGTCGCCTGATCGACGATCGCGAGCTTCGTGCCCACCGCCATCTCGACGTTGACCCGCACCTCCCCCTCGTCCGTCGCCGGCATCAGCTCTACTCCGATGAGCCGCACCATCGCGATCGAGAGGGCGAAGAGGCCGAGCGCCGCGAGCAGCACGGTTCTCTTGCGCTCCATCGCCCATTGCAGCAGACTCGAGTACCGCTGCTCGATCCGCTGGAAGCGTCTCCTCGCTGTGGGAATAGATCCGGTGCAGGCGGTTCTCGTTCCGGTAATGCCCGGCCGGCTGGAAGCGAAGGAAGCGGGACGCGAGCATCGGGATGAGGGTGAGCGCGACGACGAGCGAGCAGAGAAGGGAGAAGCTCACCACGTACGCCATCTGCCGGAACATGATCCCCGACATGCCGCGGATGAACACGACGGGGAAGAACACGACGACGGTCGTGAGCGTGCTCGCCACGATCGCGGACCAGACCTCGGAGGAGCCGGTGAGCGCGCTCCGGATGTTGTCGGCCCCGGATTCCCGATGGCGATAGATGTTCTCGAGAACGACGATCGCGTTGTCCACGAGCATGCCGATGCCGAGCGCGAGCCCGCCGAAGGTGATGATGTTCAGCGTGAAGCGGCCGAAATACATGAGCCCGAAGGTGGCGATGACCGAGATCGGTATCGCGGTCGAGATGATGAGCGTGCTCGAGACGTTGCGCAGAAACAGGAACAGGATGAGGATCGCGAGCAGCCCCCCGACGAGAATCGCGGTCCCCATGTTGCTGATCGATTTCTTGATATAGACGGAGGTGTCGACGATGGGGACCAGGTTGAGCTGCGGGATGTCGCGGTTGATGCGGCCCATTTCGGCGCGCACGCCTTCGGCGACGGCGACGGTGTTGGCGCCCGACTGCTTGCTGATCGAGACGCGCAGCCCCGGCTTCCCGTCGATGCGGACCATCTGGCGGATCTCCTCCCAGGAATCCTCGACGTCCGCCACGTCCCTGATGCGGATCGGAGCGCCGGCGCGGGTCGTGACGACCGTGTTGCGGATCTCGTCGAGATTGCGGTATTCCCCCTGCGTGCGCACGAGGACTTCGAGGTTTCCCTTGTCGTAGAGCCCGGCCGGGACGTTTCGATTCTCGTTCCGCAGGGCGCCGAGCACCGCGTCGGTCGATATCCCGAGCGCCTTGAGCTGATCGCCGCGAAGATCGACGTGTATCTCCCGGTTCAGGCCGCCGCGGATGTCGACCGAGGCCACCCCGGGCACCCGCTCGAGCCGGTATTTCACCTGGTCCTCGACGATGCGCCGCAGATCGAGGGGATTGAGATTGCCGGAAGCGCCGATGAACATGATCGGAAAGGCCGAAAGATCGAATTTCCGGATCATCGGGCGCGTGACGTCTTCCGGAAGCCGGCCGAGCACGCGGTCGATGCGGTCGCGGATGTCGTTCGCCGCCACGTCGAGGTCCGTTCCCCACGCGAAGGCGACTCTCACCTGGCTCTGCCCCTCCGAGGAAGACGACGTGATCTCCTCCACGCCCTGCACCGCCGCGAGCGCCTCCTCGATCGGCCGGGTGATCGATTCTTCCATCTCTTGCGGGCCGACGTTGCCGTAGTTCGTGACCACGGAGATGGTGGGGAAGGTGATTTCCGGCATGAGATCGATCGACAGGCGGCTGAAGGAAACGATGCCGAGGATGATCACGACGAGGAATATGACGGCCGTGAGAACCGGTCGATGGACGGACCCTTGCGCGATGTTCATGTGCCTGATTTCTCTTTCGCGCCTTCGGCCGGGCCGGGCGCCTCGCCGGATGAGCCTTTCGGAAGCAGCACGGGGCTTCCGTCTTCGAGAAGGTGCTGGCCGAGCGTCACTACGCGGCCCTCGAGAGCGGGAGAGAGAATTTCGGTGATATCCGGAGTCGCGATGCCCGTCGTGACGGGGATATAGCGCGCGACGTTTTCGTTCTCCGGCACCATGAAGACGCCGGTCTCGCCGTTGCGGTTCACGATCGACCTCGCGGGAACGATCCGGGCCCGGGTCTTCGACGCGATCATCACCAGGGCGCGGGCGAACATGCCCGGCTTGAGGAGGAGCGAGTCGTTTCGCACCTCCACTTCCATCTGCGCCACGCGAGAATTCTCGAGCAGCATCGGAGCGATCCGCGCGACGCGGCCGGAGAATACCCTCGACGCGAACGCGTCAACGGTCACCTCCGCCGGCTGGCCCGGATCGATGAGGCGGTAGTCGCGCTCCGTTATCGTGGTCCGCACGATGATCGAACCGATCTCGATGACCGATACGACGGCGGCGTTGGGCGCGAGCAGGGCGCCTTCGTCGATGAACCGTTCGCCGATATATCCTGCGCGCGAAGCGGTCAGGCGCGTATAGCCGAGCCTGATCTTCGATGATTCGAGGGATGCCTCGCGCTGTTCCACCTGTGCCTCCGCCAGGCGATAGCGCGATTCCTTCGCGGAAAAGTCCGAAACGGCGCCGTCGAGCTCCGCCGACGAGGCGAGATCCTTTGCCCGGAGCGATTCCATCCGCTCCTTCTGATCCCGGGCGAGATCGAGCTGGCTGCGGGCGTCGGCCACGGCAGCCTCGGCGATCTTCAGGTTCGCTTCGGCCTCGCGCACCGCCTGCTGGTATTCGGCGTCGTCGATCCGCGCGATCAATTCCCCCGAGCTCACGCGGTCGCCGATGCGCTTGCGGATCTCGATGACCCGGCCCGACACCTTGGGCGCCACGACGTATTGGTTGTAGGGATAGACGGAACCCGTGAACTCGCGGATCTCCCTGATCGGGCCGAACCGGACGCTGTCCACCTCGACGGCCACGGCAGCCATCTGCATGCTGCCGCTTCTTGCTCGTCCGATCCCTTCACGATGAGCAGGGCGATTCGCACTGCGAGAGCGGCGAGCACTATGATGACCGGTATGAGATAAAGTCGTTTTTTCATATGGCGACGCGTGAAAGCTGACGCAGATAGGAATCTTTGCGATTCTGCGTGAAAAGTCAAAGGAAATCAAAGGGCGGGGGCCGCTTGCGCGGCCGGGCGCGTGAGTTTCTCGACCATTTCGAGAACGATGGTCTTTTCGAATCGGTTTCGTGATGTAGTCGGTCATCCCGGCTTGCAGGCACGAATCGTGATCTCCGCTCATGGCGCGCGCCGTCATGGCGACGATGGGAATCGCGGAGAACCCTCTCGCTCTGATCGTCTTTCGTCGCTTCGAGCCCGTCCAGCAGGGGCATCTGGATGTCCATGAAAATGAGATTGAAGCTGTCGGGCGCCGCGACGAACATTTCGACGGCTTCCTTTCCGTTTGAAGCGACCTCGACGACGTATCCTGCCTTTTCCAGGAGAAGCTTCGCGAGCTTCTGATTGACCGGATTGTCCTCCGCGAGGAGTATGCGTATCGTGCGATCCTCGCTCGCTGCTCCCTCGCCCGGGACGCTTGCGGTCGAATCCGGCGCGCCGCCGGGTGTCGCCTCGGGCGCATCGGGAGGGTTCGCGGAGCCCGCGCCTTCGGCGCACGCGCGCAGCAGGTCGATGCAGTCCTTCCGGCGAACCGGTTTGTGCAGATGCGCGTCGAAGTGCCCGTGAACGCACTTTGTCGCTTCCCGACCGATCAGGAGGGCTATGCCGACCACGGCGCAACGGGCTTCGCCGCAGAGCCTCCGGAGCTCCTCGATTGTTCCGCAACCGTCTTCGGCGATCATGGTTGCATCGAGGATACAGATATCGAAAGGGCCTCCCGCGGCGAGCGCCTCTTGCAGCGCTTCGATCGCACCGTCGAGGCTGTTGCGCGCGACTACCCGCTGGCCGAGCGAAGCGAATCTGCGCGTGACGATATCGAGCGCCCGCTCGTTGTCGTCGACCACGAGCAATTTCTTGACGGGTACCGGCCCGTCGTCCGGCCGGTCGCCGGAAGCCTCTCCGGATTTACCGAGCCATGCGGTGAAATGGAAGGTGCTGCCCGCGCTTTCACTGCTCTCCGCCCAGACGTCCCCGCCGAGAAGGTTCGCGGTCTGCTTGCAGATCGTGAGTCCGAGCCCGGTGCCCCCGTGCTTTCTCGTCGTCGATTCGTCGGCCTGCCGGAAGGGCGCGAAAATGAGCGACAGCTTGTCGGCCGGAATTGCTGATCCCCGTGTCCCGCACCGTCACGTGGAGCATGATCCGATGCTCTTCGACGAGATCGACATCCATGGCGAGCTCGATTTCGCCCGTTTCGGTGAATTTGGCCGCGTTGCTGAGGAGGTTCGTGAGAACCTGACGGAAACGGAACGGATCTCCCCGCACCTCCGAAGGAACCCGGTCGCCGATGTCACAGAGGAGCTCGATGTCTTTCGACGCGATGTTGGAGCAGATGAGCCGGCAGACTTCGTGGGCGATACGTTCCGGCTCGAACGGCACGGTTTCGAGCTCGACCCGCCCAGCCTCGATTTTCGAGAAATCGAGAATGTCGTTGATGAGGGAGAGGAGCGTCTCGGCGCTCATCTTTACGATTTCCGCGTGCTCGCGCTGCTCGTTCGTCAGATCGCCGTCGAGCATCATGTCGGCGAAACCGATGATCGCGTTCATGGGCGTTCTGATTTCGTGGCTCACGTTCGCGACGAACTGGCTCTTTGCCTTGTTGGCGTGCACGGCCTCTTCTTTCGCGTGCCGCAGTTTCCGTTCCGCCTCGATGCGCTCGGTGATGTCCCGGTAAATGGCGTACACCGCGACCTGCTCGCCGTCGATGACGATCGGGGAGGCGATCACGGATACGTCGATGATCGAGCCGTCTTTCTTCCGCCGCCGCGTCTCGAAGTCCATACGCTTGCCGCTTGCCACGTCGCTGGTGACTCCGCTCGCGAGATCGTGGAGCTCGTCGGGCGCCACGAGGTCGTCGATGAGCTTCCCGAGAGCCTCGTTCCGCGAGTAGCCGAACAGACGCTGGAACTCGTCGTTGATCCGGAGCACGTGGCCGTCGTTGTCGCAGACGACGATTCCCTCGCGGGCGGTCTCGATGAGCTGATCGAGGAAGGCTTTGTCTCGCCGCTCCGCCTCTTCGGCGCGCTTGCGCTCGGTGATGTCGATGCCGAAGGATATCGTGCCGGCGATTCTTCCCTGCTCCCTGATTTCGTTGTTCTGCCATACGACGTATCGTTCCTCCCCCGATTTGGTGAGGATGGGATTCTCGGCGTTTTTCGGCAGACTTCCCGCCGGCAGGCACGAGAAGATTTTCCAAACATCAGGGTAGCGATCCTCGGGGCAGAGCGTCTCGAACCAGCTGCGGCCTTTCAGCTCTTCCAGGGAATACCCGGTGATCCTCTCGGCGGCCTCGTTGAATACCTGAACCGCTCCGTTCGCATCCAGCACGACGACGATCGCGTTTGCCGTTCGAATCAGATTCTCGGCGTAGTTCTTCGCTCGCTGCAGCGCCTCTTCCATGCGTTTGCGCCCGGTGATGTCCTCGAACAGAACTCCGACGCAGTCATCCGGCAGGGGAAAGGCCTTGAAGGCGAACCAGGGAGAGCTGACGTTCGAATCGCCGTAGTGGAATTCCTTGTTCTCGAACGGAACTCCGGTGCGGACGACGTCGGCGAACTGCCGGTAAATGCCGAGCTTCCCGAAGTTCGGGAACATCTCGTCGATCCTCCGCCCGAGCACCTTCTCCTCCGGCAGGCCGATCGTGGCGAGCGAGGCGGGATTCAGGGCCACGAGACGAAGGCTTTCGTCGTTATTGGGATCGTCGAGCCGGTACACGTACAGGCCGACCTGCATGCTCAGCACGATGTCGAAATACTGCTTCAGCTGGCGTTCGTATTCTATCCGCGCCGTGATGTCGAGGTCCGTCCCTCGATACCCGAGCAGCTTCCCCGCGTTATCCAGCATCGGGGCGCCGCTCGTTTCCATGACGACGATCGAGCCGTTCTTGTGAACGTTCGGGTTGATGAAATTCCGGAACGGCTCCTTGCGCGCGAACGCCGCCAGCGCGGCGTTTTTGAGCTCATCCCGCATCGAGGGGGCAAAGAAGTCGTAGAAATGCTTCCGCCCGACGAGCTCTTCCGGCGCATATCCGAGGACCTGCTGCACCATGGGATTGCAGTAGCGATACACGCCGCTCGCATCCACTTCCCAGATCCACTCGATCGCGTTCTCGGCGACCTGCCGGAATCGTTCGTCGCTTTCCCGCCGGGATTGCTCCGCCCGGGAGCGATCGGTGACGTCGAGCATGTACTCGACGATGAAGATAAGGGTTCCTTCGGAGCCGAAGATCGGGTGGGCGTGCATCTCGTAGGTTCTGACGGCGCCGCTCGCATCCGCTCTCTTGTGCTCCCGCACCGCATGGGCGCGCGTGACGAGCGCCATGTGCGCGGCGCAGCCGGCGCCCGTTTCGGCGGAAGGCCCGGCGGGGGAACGTGAGCAGCGATTCTCGCATTGCCAGAACGCGGCGTCGGCGCGAGCGGCGGCGTTGGCCGTGAGAAGGGTGAGATCGCACGCGTCGATGACGCACATCGGAATGCAGAGCGAGTTGATGATTCTCGCGAACAGCGTGTTATCGAGGAGCGGCGTGCTCGTGCCCGGCGCCTGATACGGAATCAACTCCGACTTCACCAGATTGCCCTCGCGAATGAAAGTGATTCAAATGAACGGCGCCGAGCGCGCCGGATATTCGCCCGTAATCCATTCATTCGCAACGGGCATGCCGCGATGATCGGGCTCGCGGGCGCCGTGGGACCTATGGACCATGCGACCGTATCGGAGCGTCGCGTCGATAGGGAGCACACGGTCTTTAGTCCCATGAGGCGACATGAGATGCCGGCGGCGCGCGGGTCGAGGAGCGCTTCCTGCCTGTGCATTATGCATGGGGGATGGCGATTTGTGAGCGGCGGTTATCGATGCGAGGGGAAGCGCCCTCGCGGCGCTTCCCCTCGGTATGTCGTGGCGGCGGTTGAACCGCTACCTGAGGAGGAGAATCTTCTTCGTGGCGGTTTTCTTGTCCGCGGCGATCCGGTAGAAATAGACCCCCGAAGCGACCCTGCCGCCCGATTCGTTGGTGCCGTTCCAGATAATGGAGTGCCGGCCCCCGGAAAGCGTCCCGTCGACGAGCGTCCTCACCAGCCTGCCCCGCGCGTCGTAAATCGCGAGGTGCGCGTGCCGGTCCGAGGCAAGAGAGAAGCGGATGGTCGCCGCGGGATTGCAGGGATTCGGGTGACACGAGAGCTCGAAGCCCTCATACGGAGGCGGGCTCGGAGCCGGGCCGTCCGATTCGTCGTCGCCCACGTCCGTTCTCGCCGACCAGCCCGAAAGGACGGCCATCATCCACCACGCCGCGCGTCCCTTCTGCTCGCAGCTCTCGTAGGACGTGTGCTCGGCGTCGTTCCCCGCGAGCATCGGGTGCTCGACCGGCACGACGCGGCCGTTGTACAGATAGGTGGCCTGATCCCATTGCTGCGTGCCCGGATCGAGCCACCACGAATCGAGATCCTCGAAATCGTAGAGAACCTTGTTGTTCGCGACGCAGAAATTCCTGATCTGCTCGTTGCGCAGGGCCCTGTTGTATCCGTACGCGTCGTTATACTCGGCGGTGCCGGTGAAATAGACGAATGTGACGTTCGGAAACTCGCTCTCGAGCGTCTGCATCGCCGCCAGATAACTCTGAACGTAGCTCTCCGAAGCCGTGTTGAGCTGTGTGCACCAGGCCATCGCGGAGATGTTCAGCGCGGGCGTCCCGTTGAGGATGCTCCTTGTGACATTGATCCCCGAGCCGAGCCAGTAGCTCTCGGGCCCGACCGGGTCGGTGTAGATGCACAGCATGTCCTGCTCAAGCGGAAGCGAGCCTCCCGCCGACGGCCAGATGGCCGCGTAGAAGGGATCCGCGGCTTCGATGATGCCGAACCCCTCCATGAGCTGTCGTCCGTGCGACAGCCTCGCATAGTGCCACTTGCACACGTTCTGCGCCGTCTGGACCGCGTCCAGCGGTATCGCCTCGAGGCTCGTGCACGTGTGGTCGATGACGATCGGAGCGATGAGCGTTCTCGCCGTCGCGACGTTTGCGGCGGCGCTCAGCAAGCCTGCTGCGAGAATTCCGATGATGATTGCTCTCATGGCCTGTCTCCCCGGGAATGAAATTGCATATAACGACAACGGTGTCTCTGATTGCGGAACTTTAGATATGGGTCAGATTGTTCTACCGAACAAGCTGCAATTGCCGAGCCACGTACCGGGCGCCCTCGAGGGTGCCGGCGAGCGCCGGGATTCGTCGTTTCCGGTTGAGGAACGCCCTTCCCGCCGGCGGTCGGTTGTCATGCCCGAAAACTGCGCGAGCGCATCGGCTGCTCCCGCGCGCACCCGGCACGGACATTTCATTTTGCCATCGTTCGTGCTGTTTGATGCCGTCCGTGCCTGCCGACGGAGAGCGGGCGGCGCAACCGGATATGTTCAAAACGCGGATGTCGTTGCGCCCGTGCCAATATATAACTATTATAAATTGATGTCAAGGTGGCGCTGTTGCAAACGAGCCGGCAAAGGGGATGGAATGATGAAAGGTAGTATGCTGTCGCTCATGGTCCTCCTGGCCGTCATCGGATTACGGGGTGCCGCCGCCATGGAGCGGGAGAAGGGAACCGATACGATGGAAAAGGACAAGGGAACAGGCGTCGCGACGTTCGCCGGCGGATGTTTCTGGTGCTCCGAAGCCGATTTCGAGAAGGTGGAGGGCGTCGTGAAGGTGGTTTCGGGGTACACGGGCGGGCAGGTAGCCGGTCCGACCTACGCGGATGTTTGCGGCGGGGAGACAGGACATTTCGAGGCCGTGCAGGTGCACTACGATCCGTCGAAGGTCGAATACGAGAAGCTGCTCGAGATCTTCTGGACGCACGTCGATCCGACCGACGCGGGGGGGCAGTTCGCCGACCGCGGGCCGCAGTACCGAAGCGCGATCTTCTATCATGACGCCGATCAAAAGCGCCTTGCCGAGCGGTCGAAAGCGGCGCTCGGCGCGTCCGGTGTCTTCGCAGGGCCGATCGTGACCGAGATCAGAGCGTTCAAGACATTCTACGCCGCGGAGGATTATCACCAGGATTACTATAAAACGTGCTCGGCGCAGTACGGAAGGTACCGGTCAGGTTCCGGCCGCGACGCTTTTCTCAAGGCCATCTGGGGAGACGGCAAGGAAACGCTGAAAAAGAAACTCTCTCCGATGCAATACGAGGTGACGCAGCAGTGCGGCACCGAGCCTCCGTTCGCGAATCCTTACTGGGATAATCATCGCGAGGGGATATACGTCGACGTCGTGTCGGGCGAGCCGCTTTTCAGCTCCGTCGACAAGTTCGATTCCGGCACGGGGTGGCCGAGCTTCACGAAGCCCCTCGACCAGGGCGCCCTCGTGGAAAAGGAAGACCGGAGCCTGCTCTCGAAACGCACCGAAGTGAGGAGCAAGCGCGGCGATTCGCACCTCGGGCACGTCTTTCCCGACGGGCCCAAGCCCACGGGACAGCGCTACTGCGTCAACTCGGCCGCTCTGCGGTTCATACCGAAGGAAGATCTGGAGAAGGAAGGTTACGGCGAGTATCTGAACCTCTTCGAGCACAAGTAAGCCCCGCCCCATCCCGATCGTCAGGTTGCCGCGGGGAGCGCGTCCCGGCGCCACTCCTCTCTTTGAACCGTGCCTTTTTCGCGGTGCTTCGCCTCGTAGAGACATCTGTCGGCGATTTCGATGAGGGCGTTGACGTCGATCGATTCGTCGATCGGGGCCCGGTCGAAACCGGTGACGCCGAAAGTCGCGGACAGATGGATCTTCTCGCCGCCGATTTCGATGAATTTCCGCCGGATGATGCGCGCGAACCGCTCGGCCGCGGCGCCGCCTCCGTCGATGGTCGTTTCCGGGAGAACGATGACGAATTCGTCCCCTCCGAAACGGGCGATCCAGTCCACGTCCAGCCGGATGGATGAAGAGATGCACTCGACGAACGCCGTGAGCGCGCGGTCTCCCGCGAGGTGGCCGTGCGTGTCGTTGATGCTCTTGAAGCGATCGATGTCGCAGAGCACGATCGACAGCGGTCGCAGATATTTCTGGGCTCTCTTGATCTCCTTCGAGAGATGATCGTTCAGATAGTTGCGATTGTAGGTGCCGGTGAGCGGGTCCCGGATCGAGAGAGCCTTGATCGCTTCGTTGGCGTGCTTCAGGGAATGCTCGAGCTCGAGGATTCGCTTCGCCGTGTTCAGCCGGGCGATCAGCTCCGCGGGGTGGAACGGCTTGGTGAGAAAATCGTCCGCGCCGGCGCGAAGGCCCGCGACGATATCGTCCTTGGCGCTCTTCGCGGTCAGGAGCACGAGATAGATATACCCTTCGGCGGGAAGAGCCCGAATCGCCGAGCAGAGCTGGATGCCGTCCATTTCCGGCATCATCCAGTCGGTCAGGACGATGGGGAAGAAACGCTCCTTGAACAGCTCGAGCGCGGCGCGGCCGTTCTCGGCCGCGGTGACCGAGAAGCCGGCCTTTCCGAGCGTGAGCTCGAGCTGGCGCCGCAGCGCGGGATGATCTTCCACGATGAGCACGGGATAGCGGCTGTTCATTTTTCCAGTATCTCTTCCGGGACCTGCGCCCCATCGGTCGCCTGTTTCCCGCCGAGAAGCCGCTCGACCGCGGCGAGATGCTCTTCGAGCGAAAGCACCGTCTCGCGAGTCTCGTGCAGCCTGCTTTCGCGGCTCTTTTCCTCGATCTCATGAGCCGTGCTGCTCAGGTCCGAAAGCCCGAGGTTCGCGGCCGCCCCCTTGAGCGAATGGGCCGCCCGGCCGGCGGCCGTCGCGTCTCCGCGCGCGACCGCCGTCTTGATCGCGGCGAGATCCGTCCGGGACGTTTCGACGAACAGATCGAGAATCGAGCGGTACTCCTCCTCGTCGAGCTCGAGATCGCTGGCTAACTGGACGATGTTCATGATGCCTCCGATGCCGCGCATTTCCGGACACGCGACGTGAAATGGAACGTGCTGCCCTTTCCCGGCTCGCTCTCGACGCGTATCTCGCCGCCGAGGAGGGTCGCGATCTGCCTGCATACCGTGAGCCCGAGTCCCGCGCCGCCGTGCTTTCTCGTATTCGAACCGTCCACCTGCTGGAAGGGCGCGAAGATGATCGGCAGCTTGTCCGGCGGGATTCCGATCCCGGTATCGCGCACCGAAACGCGCAGCGTGACGTCTTCGCCGGGGCCGTCCTCGGCGCGGGCCGCGACCTCGATCTTCCCCGATTCGGTGAATTTGGACGCGTTTTCGAGCAGGTTGTAGAGGGCCTGCCGGAATCGCGCGGGGTCGCCCCGCGCGACGCGGGGGACTTCGTCGCCGACGTCGCACAGAAGCTCGATATGCTTCGCCGTGACTTCGGGGCGGACGAGATCGCAGATTTCATGGATGACGAGGGTCGGATCGAACGGGACGTTCTCGATCTCCATCCGACTCGCCTCGATCTTCGAGAAGTCGAGTATCTCGTCGATGAGCGCGATGAGGGTCTCGCCGCTCGATTTGATGATCTCCGCGAATTCGCGCTGTTCCTTCGACAGGTCCGTGTCGCACAGCATGTCGGTGAATCCGATGATCGCGTTCATGGGTGTCCTGAACTCATGGCCCACGTTGGCGACGAACTCGCTTTTCATCCGCGCGGCGAGCTCCGCCGTCTCCTTCGCCTTCCGCAGAACGCGTTCCGTTTCCTTGTGGACGGAAATGTCCCTCAGAATGAGCTGGTGGCACATGCTGCCGCCGAACGTGAAGGACGCGGCGAAGGTGCTCACCGGTATCGCCGTGCCGTCCCTGGCGACTATTTCACATTCGGTCGCCTCCGTGCTCTCGAGAACGCGCCTGGCGAAATCCCGCGACGCGGGCGATTCCAGCCGTCCTGACAGAATCCGCCGCGTATCCAGCGACAGGAGCTCGTCTCGCGAACAGCCGGTCATGCGCTCCGCCTGTCTGTTGCAGTCGATGATATGCAGCGTATCCGATTTGACGATGAAGATCGCGTCGTTGTTGGCTTCGAACAGACCGCGATATTTCTCCTCGCCCTGCCGCAGATCGCCGTAGGCGCGCTTGAGCTCGATGAGCTTGCCGAGCTCCGCGGCGACGGCGTTGATGAGATCTCTCTCTTCTTTCAGGAACGGGCCCTCGTCCGCGGCCGGTCTTTCTTCCAGGTAACAGACTTCGAGCCCGCCGATCAGGGAGCCGTGCGCGAAGATGCCGCTCGATTGTTTCCAGAGGGTCTCGTCGAAGTTGCGCGTCTTGAACTCCTCATGCTCGAGGATGATGCGGGCGCAGGTTATCTCGGAATATTTCCAGCCCGAAGGAATGGTCTCGACCGCCGTCTGGAGCATTTCGTCCTGGGAGCTGTCGTGTTTTTCGGCGAGCCTGGAGAGCCTGATCAGGCAGTTCAGCTCCTTGATGCGTTCGCCGAGATCCACCGCGCTCTGTTGCTGCGCTTCCGGCAACCGTTCGCGCTCGTGGCGGATACCTCGACGGCATGAACGGCGCCGGCGAACGCCCGGGAAGCGTTCTCGGCCGGTCCATGCATCTCGATACGCGGAAGTATGATCGCATCGGTCAGTTTCAAGTTCATACAAACCGGCGGAGTCCGCAATCGGCGTGCCGCGGGAAAGGGAAAAGGTCCGTTTCGGCCCGGGGACTTTGGTCTTGCGCGCCGGACCCTGGGGAGACGGATACGATGAAGGGCGTAGCGCGGATTCGGGAGCGCGACGTCGGCCGGGAAACGGAACCCGTTTCCGCAAGCGATGGAGTCGAATGCGCCACGGAGCGCGGATCGCGCCGGCCGATGGTCCCATTCGCGCCGCCGGCGGGGGAGAGGCCGTCGACCTCGCGCGGGAGCGCCGTTCGATGCATTTTGCATGGCGAAAGGAGGATACGCTACGGTCCGGTCAGGAGATGAGCTTGTGGAACAGCTGGGACCGGTTTCCGACGCCGAGCTTGCGATAGATCTTCCAGAGATGATTCTTGACGGTCTTGTCGCTTATGCCGAGCGCCTCCGATATTTCCCTGTTGCTCTTTCCATGAAACGAGCTGACCGAGGACGCCCTTCTCCCGTTTCGAAAGCGCGGCGTCGCCGCTGCAGTTTCTCGATGCTCGTGAGAATGCGGCGGAGATCGGTATCTCTCCGTGTTCGTTTCGGGAAGGCTCGCGACGATGCAGCTCAGTCTCTCGATGTCGCGCGCGTTGACGAGCGCGTTCGCGCAGAGGGCTTCGACCGATTTGATGACCGCCCTCTGGTATGCGTCGATGCGCGCGATGATCGATCTCTCGATCTCCTCGCCGATCTGCGGTTCGCGTCCGCGGGCGAGCTCCCGCAGGAGGCGCTCCAGCTCGGGAAGGATCGCATTCTTCGCTCGGCCGCTCGTCGCTTCCGGCAGTGTATGGCCTGTTTCGTCGTCATAGTGAATCTCCGCTATTTCCGATCGGCGACGGCGTCCTCGCCTCGTTTCCTGAAATGGTTTTTTCAGATGCGGGATCATTTGCTTGAGCCAGTGGACGTGCTCCGCGTGGCGGATGCACGCGCCGGCGTTTTCGGCGAACACCTGAAACGCGCGAAGATCGTCGTCGTCGTACGTGATGTCGGGCGAATTGCTCGTGACGTTGATGACGCCGACGATCTCGTCGCGCAGCAGGATGGGGACCACCATGGTCGAGGTCAGGGATGGATAGTTGAATTTCAGGTCGGGATATCGTGCGCAATCGCCGACGTCCCGAAGAAGGATCGGTTCACGGTGGGCCGCCACCCATCCGGCGATCCCCTCCCCGACCTTCTGCCGCATGTCGATCATGCGCCGTATCGCTGTGACCGGACACCGAGCGCACGACGAGCTCGTTCTTCTGCGGGTCGAGAAGCATGAGGGACGATCGATGGCAGTTGAACGTCTCGGCGCATATGTTCGTAATGCTCTGGAGGATGTTCCGCACGATCGTTCTCGACGCTCATGATGCGGCTTATGCTCGCGAGGGCATACATGCGCGACGTATGCCGGACCAGCCGCTGTTCGTATCCCTCCTGGAGCGCCAGGAACCGCTTGTGCATGCGCATGGCGACTCGCTGCTGCTGCGTCAGGTAGGCGACGAAGATCAGCACCGTCAGCGAGAGGCCGACGAGCAGGACCAGATCCGTCTTCATCCACGGCCATGGATTGAAGTGCCGCTCGCTGAGGAGGGGGGGGATCGCCGAGGCGAGACCGATCGATGTCAATACGAGGACGCCCGAAAGGAGAAACCAGTTGCGCCAGGTGTGACGGTAGAGGATGTCTTTGTCGGCGGGCGTGACGAGATTGCCCGATCCGGTCGATTCGATCTTTGAGCGAGGGTTAATTGACGGCATTTTCCGCTCCTTTTGCGGCCGTTATCGTGCCGCCGGGGAGGATCCGGATCGTCCTCGGGCGCGGCCAGACGGAGTTTTCGATCTCTTTCTTCTCGCCCCGCGCGAGCGTGACGCTGAGCTCGTCCGTTTCCAGGACATGCTGCGGGGGGAGCTTCCGAGCGTCGAATCTGATCAGCCAGGTGCCGGGTCTCAATCCCCTGAAAGTGAATCTTCCTCTCCCGTCCGTTTCCTGGTAGAAGCGTTCATCTCCGTTCGAAAGCTCTACGACGACCTCTTCGACGCCGCCCTGCGTCGATAAGATCGTCCCTCGTGACCGGTCCCTGCCTGACCACGCGGGATCCCATGACGGAGAGCCCTTGCTGCGCCCCGATCCTCGGATCGGCCGATACCTTCGCGGGATCGAGGGCGAGCAGCGCGATCCTGCCCGAAATCTCTCCGGCGGTCGAGACGCCGATCTCGCGAGACGGTGGTGCGGCCCCCTGCGATCTCGACGGGAATCGGCAGCCCGTCGACCGGGATCCTGTTCATCCCCATCGATCGTTGATCGATCGCGATCTGGTGAAGGCCCGGAGCGAGGGCGGGGAACATGAATTCGCCGCGCTTGTTCGTCATTGTCGCCACGTCGCCGATCGAGAGGACCACGTTCGGCATCGGCACGGCGCCCGGTTGATCATTGTCGATTATCGTTCCCTTGAGGAGGCCGAAACTGCGTTTCTTCATCGCCGGTATCCTGAAGGGGATCGTGTACGCGGCGAAGAACGCGTAATCCTCCTGCGCGACGTTTTCGAACTTGAACCATCGCATCTTGAGGGAGATCGAGTGCGCATTCGGCAGGACATATTCGATTTCCGAAAAGAGGTAATCCTGCAGCGGCAGCCGTTCGCTATCGATGTTGTTCTTCTGATAGCTGACGTTCAGCGTGAGGCGTTGTCTCAGCCTGAGCCACGCGGACGCTCCGACGTTCACCGTCTTTTCGGGGCTTCCCGTGAAGCTGTTGTGGCCGAATCTAGTGAAGAGCGTATAGCTCTGCGTCGGCGAGGGTCTGATATAGGTATAGATGGAGTAGTTGCCGAACACCTCGATCCTGCCCGCCGGGGAGCCTGCTGTCCACTGCCGCCCGTTCGGCGTAGCTCTGGATTCCGAGGATCCGGTAGGTGTGTCCGAGCCCCAGCCGCAGGGTGTTCCGCGTGAAATCGTATTGCGCGGGCGCGAGCTTGTCCCGCCGATTCAGCGTTTCGAATTCGGCCGAGGCGGCCGTGCCGGCGGGAAACGTATACGAGAGTCCGCCGGTGTACGAGGCCTCGCGCGAAGCGACGATCATGTCGCGCCGAGGTCGAGGTTGTTTTCGGAAAATCGGTACGACGCGTGGCCTCTGAGGTTGCGGCGCAATTCGGCGGAGATCGTGCCGTTGCTGTACGTGACGTTCCGGAAGTAGCCCGCGAAATCCGGCGCCGCGTAGGTATTCTCGAGCGTGTACCAGACGCGATCCCGCGCCTGTCCGTCGAGCGTGATCCGGTGCGCGTACGAAAGAGATTCGCTGCCCATGACGGAGCTGCTCCGGGCGTACTCGAGGCCGAGGTTGAGAAGGGAGCCGGGATTGACCCGCGCCTGGATCGTATATATATCGTCGGCGGCGCCGGCGCGCGCGGGGCTCTCGTCCCGGCGCTTGTTCAGGAAATTGACCCGCAGCTTGAGCGACGGGCCGAATCGGTAGCCCGCGAACGCCGCGATTTCTCGCTCCGGGGGGGCGTCCCATCGTGTTTCCGTGTAATAGGATCCGATCTCGGCCTCTCCCGGATGGAGAATCGCTTCGGCTCCGCGCGCATAGGTGAGAAGCTCGGAGAGGGGAGAGAGCGCATAGAGCTTGTCGCCGAGCGCAAGGCTGAGGTTCTCGTCCGCGTACGAGGCGCGCAGCACGTCCCTCAATCCGTAGGTGCTTCGATTCGAGGCGATCGGGTCCCCTGAGCAGGAAGTCGATACTTCTCGTTCCTTCTTCGTCGAGGTTCCCGAAGCCGGAGTATTCCAGCTGGGCGCCGGTCTCGTCGTTCTGCCCGACGGCGATGAAGCGCGCCTGGCTCGGGACGCGATTGCGCGGATCCACCGAGGCGAAAAGCTGGGGGAGGATCTCGACGAACACGGTGCGCGCGAGCGAGGTGGAACCGCCGTCCGGCGCTTCGGCGAGGATCTCGACCTCCAGCACGTTGTTGATTTTCGCGGCGATCGTCGGATCGGTCTTGACGGAAAGGTTCAGGGGAAGAGAGCTTCCCGCGGCGAGGACCACCGACACCGGATCCATGACGACGGGAAATTCGGGAGAGCTCCGCGCGATCATCTTCATCGATGACGGCGCTGTTGCCGTTGTTGACCAGCAGCATGCGCACGTCGTATGCCTCGCCGGCGAGGACGATCTCGGGCTTGTTCTCGATGACGGCGTCGAGCTTGACGACGGGCTTGACCGCGATGGAAAAGCTCTCGACCGCCGCGAGCTCGGCCGTTCTTGCGGTCGATCATCGAGTACGCGACGGTATAGGCCCCCGCCGGGTACTTTCTCGGAACGATGAACGTCACGAGCTGCACCTTCTGCTCGCCCGGCGCCAGGATAATGCAGCGTTTGTAGGCGATGGCCGGCTGCCACTCCTCGGGATGCATCGGCAGGTCGAGGTTCTCGTCGAGCTCCACGGACGGCGTTCGTCCGGTTCGAGACGAGGTAGCTCGCAGTGACGATTTTCCCCGGCTCGACCAGGACCAGTCTCGGAGAGGTCAGGGCGAGCTCAACGCCGCGCCCAGCGCCCTGCGCGAATCCGTACGACGGGAGCATGAGGATCATGATGAATCAGAACGACGAATCGGCGTTTCATTGCTGCAACCTCACTTCATACGTGGTTCCGAATACTCGATCGTCTCCGTTGTCGACGACGAAAAGCGCCGTATACGTTCCCCGGGGAACGCTTGTCAGGTCGAAGAGATGTCTGACCGAGCAGCTCGGCAATACGCGCTGCCGGTTGCTGTCGAAACGCCCGACGTAGCGGCCGTCCTTGTCGTAGAATTCGGTCCATACCGAAGGGCTCAGCCATCGTTCGCCGACGTTGGCGACGTCGGTCTGGAGCAGCGTTTTTCCGTCGCGGACGACGACCTTGTTGTCGCTGATGGTGATCGTCGAGCTGCCCGTTTCGCCGATGTCCGAGATGATCTGGACCGCGTAACGAATAACGGTCTGGAGCCCCAGCGCCACCTTTCCGTCACTGCCCCTGACTCCCGGGCCCGCATCGGCGATCGGCTCCACCATGATGATGCTCCAGTAGGTCCCCGCGATCCCCGGATCGTTCGGCGCCGTGATCTCGTAGAATATGGAGACCGACTCCTTCGGGGGGATCGTGACGTTGAGGGGGCTGACGTTCGATCCATCCCGCGTTCGAGCGATTGCTGCTGCCCGCCTCGTCGTACAGCGTGCGCCCGTCGGCGAAGAACGCGTAATCGGTTTGGGATACGCGCACCCTCGCGTCGACGTCGTCTTTGTTATAGAGCTCGAATCGTGCCCTCTTTTCGTTCGCCGGGCGCAAGGCGTCATCTGGTGCGTCAGACCCCCGAGCACGGAAACGGCCCATGCCGGCGAGCTCGCCAGCGCGAGCATCAGCATGAATGCGCAGAAGAATCTCTTCATAACGACCTCCCGGTAGTCTCGATATGCGGAGTCATGGTCGAAATCTCCCCGCCGTTTCCCGCTAATTAGCGGCGATCGTGAATGTCACCGTTTTCGAAGCGCTCGAGACGACGCCGGCAATAACGGAAGCGTCGAGCTCGTACGAAATTCCGAGACCGTTTTCGCTCGTCAGATTGGCGATTCCGGTCACGAGATTCTGGGCCGTGGCGGAAAGGGCGACCATTCCAACGCTCGTTGCCCCGGTGGGTGCCGCGAGCATGACTCTCAGGGCAGTGTTCGCCGGCATCGCCGTGTTGATTTCTCCCGTGATCTTGATCGTGCCCGAGGTGACGCTCGATATTGTACGTTGTCGACGCGTCGCTCGCCGGGGCGAAGATCGGAGCCGGCAATCGCGGAGCTGATAATGAGCGAGCCGGGGTTGCCGCTCACGGCAATGTCGTCCGCTTCGCCGCGTCGAAGCCGCCCGCCGTCATGAGCAGCACCGCCATCCCGATGGAAATTCCTCGTTATGTATTTTATTCGACATGTTCTTTCTTCCCCGATCGGCTATCCCGTGTCTGATCTGTTTCGATCTCCAATCAACCGTTTGAAAGTGGAGGGTGGTCACGCGGCGTAACCACCCCTCCATGCCAGGCCGGCCTTACGCCGCGTCAGCGACGGTCAAGGTCACGGTCTTCTGGGCCGAGGAGACGACTCCCGCGGCGGCCGCGGCCGAGAACTCGTAGCTGATGGCGATACCGCTCTCCGCTACTGCCCCGATCGCGGTGACGAGACTCTGGGCGCTGGCGGTCAGGGTGACCTGACCCGCGCCGGTGCCCGTTGACGGAGCTGTAACGTTCACCTTGAGCGAGGTATTAGCCGGCATCGCTGTGTTGAGCACGCCAGTGATCCTCTTGGCGCTACCGTTCGTGGTGATGGCATAGGTCGTGGTAGCGTCAGTGACGGCTGTCGGCTGGGATCCCGCCGTGGCGGCGCTGACGATAAGCGCGCCAGGGTTGCCGCTGACGGAGATCTCGTTGATCGCCGACACCTGGTACGTGACCGTCTGGTTGGCGCTGCTCGCGGCGAAGGCCGTGCCGCAAACGCCGAGGAGAAGCATTGCCGATGTTAAGGCGACGAATTTCTTCATAATTCACCTCCCTGAATCGAATCGAGTTGAACGACCGGCACGTTCGATGATTCCAATGCCATCCACATCAGAGTCCTCATCGTGACGCCCCAGTCGCAGTGGCCACAGACAATTCGGGTCCGTGGAGCAGCGATTTCGGCATTGGCGAATTGTCGGCTATGTCTTGCGCTTGGCAGCAACGGCGATGCCATGAATGTCCCGTGCCACGGCGGGCTGGAAGTTCCCATGATCGAAATGCCTCCGGCGACCGCCCCGGCTCCCGCGGCGTGACCTTCAGATCCGGGAGCGGTCGACGGAGGCCACTTTCGAAGCATCTGGCACAGAAAGCGTGTTCGTCCGTTCGGTCTGTTCTTCGAGCTTTCACCCTCTGGCCCCTGCTGCGTCGATACCTACGGCCTGAATTCGCGCGACCGGGGCGGCGAGGCCGGTCTCTCGTTTGGTGAATTATCCGGAGGTCGCCGGATATCTGATTGTAAGCGGCGCGCACAAGATGGAACTCAAGCCTATAACCGCGTCATTTCATTCGAGAAGCCATGATAGTGGACCGATAGAAACTTTTTCGAAAAAACGAAAGTAATTCCCAGATTATTTATACCGGATAAAATATACGGCACACAATATCGCAATAAATCAGAAATATGATTTCGCAATGAGCCCCGAAAAACATAGTTGAGATATTTTGGCGATGAGAGGCGCGGGATCGATGTGAGCGGGAATCAGGTGAATCAGATTGGTGATATATCGTGCGCCATGTCTGGAAACTGGCCACAAAAATAGGGCGTTGTACCCATGCTGAATTAAGAAGCGCCTAGGCGAGAAGCGTCGCGACGAGTCCGGAGAGAACGATTCCGTCGAAGGTGCCCGCTCCGCCGATGCTCGCGAGCCCGGCGCCGCCGTGCATCATCCGGCGCAGGTTGAGGAGGTCGGCGCCGAGGAGCGGACCGAGAACGCCCGCCGTGAAGGCGATCGGCGGCGCGAGCTCCCGCATGAAAATAATTCCGCACGCCGCCGCCGCGAGCGCGGGCGCGAGCGCGGGCAGGACGATTCCGACGTTCGGCACCGGGCGGGCGAGGCGGTAGCAGATCGCGGCGTTGATCGCCGCGGCGGCGGCGGTCAGCGCGAGGGCCGTCGATCCGTGCCCGGCGATGCGCACCAGCTCGTAGGCGACGATCGCGCACGGAATGAGACATCCGCCGACGTTGACCGCGATGACCGTCGAGGAGGACTGGTTGAGCAGCCGGGGGAAGATGCGCCCGGCGCCGTAGAGCCCGAGAGGCGCCGTGTCGACCGACATGACTCGCGGAACTCTCTTGAGGGGAATGTTGAAGAGCCCTCCGACGAACATCGCGATCACGACCGCGAGCGAGAGGCCCGGGCTCATGCCGAGTTTGACGAATGCCGCCGCCATCGCGTCGGCGAGAAAGATGGGAAAGAATATCGCGAGCCCGACGAGCAGGATAAGCGGCAGGCATCCGAACGGCACGATTCGCACCACGTTCAACGCTCCCCGATGAGAGATTCGACGCGGCGCAGCGTACCGCGCGGCGGCAGTTCTGTCAAAGCTTGATTCGATCCGTCCGGTTCAGTGCGCGAGCTGTTCCGCGCGCGCTCGCTTGCGGACCGCGCCTTCGGGCTCATAGCGGCAAAGACGTTCGAGGATGAGATCGAAGAGGGGTGTTCCCCGGTTCATCCACCGAAAGCTCATCTCTTCCAGGTAACCGGGGAGCTTGCAGGGGGAAATGCCGTGGTATTTGACGAACCGTTCCTTCGCGAACGGCCAGAAACCCTTCGCGCTGCAGTAGACCCTGAGCTTCGGGAAGCCTCTGCCGTGATCGACGACGTCGATCTTCCGCTCCCGGCAGACGAGATAGCCGTACTCCGGAGATCTCTCCGTCAGTATGAGGCAATCGTCTCCCAATCTGAGATGATGGAGAATCGCGTCGTCGGCTACCGGCTCCGTGGCGCCGTCTCCGTTCGGAGCGCCGAGCCACCTGCATGGATCCGGTTCTTCGCAGCCGCCGGGTATGCCGGCGTCCTGACTCCGCGCCTCGGCGATCGCGCTCCTGATCGTATCGATCGTCTTGAGAGCGGTCGGATAGCTGATGCCGGTCTCGCTCGCGATGACCGTTGCGGAGGTCTCGAGCTCGAAGAGCTTCACGACCCAGAGCCACTCGTTGGCGGAGAGCTTGACGTTGTTGAGATACCTGCCGGCGAAGGGATTGAAGGTATGTCCGCATCCGGGGCAGCGCCGCCGTTTGCCGTTCTCGACCTCGTAGAGCCTGTCGCCCGAGCAGCTCGGGCAGCGGACGTCCGCCACCATGCTGCAGCGGGTCAGCATGTAATGCTTCGCCGTCTTTTCGTTCCTCACGAGCTTTTCGAAATCGAGAACGTTCATCGCGGCGAGTGTCGCTCTGAAGGCGCGGGGCGTCAATTGCACTTAGGGGTTACATGCATAAGACTAAAGGCCTATGGGGGGGAAGAGCCGCGGTGCGGAACGGAATGCCGCTACCCGCGATCGGAAGAGCTGTGTTCCTCTGCGCGCGGCGCCTTCCGGTTCGATCTTTCGGCCATTCGAACGAGATCGGCGAAGGTCCGGGCGTCCATCTTTTGCATGACGTGACCCCGGTGTATCTTGACGGTCTTTTCGCTGAGGCCGAGCTCATCGGCCACCTGCTTGTTCGCGAGGCCGGTCGCCACCAGATAGAAGACCTCGAGCTCGCGCGGCGTGAGCGTGGCGAGGCGCGCCTCTATCTCGTGAAGCTCTCCATGGCGGAGGCGCGCCGTGCGATCGCGCTCGAGCGCCCTGTTGACGGCGTCGAGGAGGGCCTGATTCTCGAACGGCTTCTGAAGGAAATCGACGGCGCCCGCCTTCATCGCGCGAACGCTCTGGGGAACGTTGCCGAAACCGGTGATGAAGATGATCGGAATATCGAGACCCAGCTGCGCGAGTCGCTCCTGGAGATCGAGGCCGCTCAGCCCCGGCATTCGAACGTCGAGGACGAGGCACGCGGGGCCCGAAGGCGGGGATTGCGAAAGGAATTCCGCCGAGGAGGCAAACGCCTCGACCTGAAGCCCGACCGACCGGACAAGCTTTGAAAGAAGCGATCGAACGGAAGGATCGTCGTCGACGATAAATACAATCGGTTTCTCTTCGCTCATATCGGCCACCCCCAACTGAGGTCGATAATCGCCAGAGAACAGGAGCTGATTGCCAGCGTACTCCCGAAGACTTGGGGAGTAAAGCGAAATTTTCGTCCTCATGATGGATTGGACGGCAGGAATGATGATTTTCCCGGGGATCGCCGAGAAATGGGCATAAATACTTAATTCTGGAAAATGCCCGCCGGGATAAAGAGACGCCTGGCCGGCGGGGGCGCCGGCCAGGCTGAAATGCGTTCGCTCAGTTGAGACCGCGGCGATCGAGGAGCGGCTCGATTTTCGGTTCCCGGCCCCGGAATTTCTTGTAGAGCGACATCTCATCTTCGATGCCGCCCGCCGCGAGGATGTTCTTCCGGTAGGCGGCCGCCGTCTTCTGGTCGAAGAGGCTCGTTTCCTTGAAGGCCTGGAACGCGTCGGCATCCAGCACCTCGGCCCAGATGTAGCTGTAGTATCCCGCCGCGTAACCGCCGTCCCCGAAGATATGGGCGAAGTAGGTGCTCCGGTAGCGCGAGACAATCTCCGGGATGAGGCCGATGCGGCCGAGGGAGGCCGCCTCGAAGGCGTTCGCGTCGGGCGCCGGGGGCGCGGCCAGGGTGTGCCAGTCCATGTCGAGGATCGATGCGGCGAGATACTCCGTCGTCATGAATCCCTGGTTGAAGGTGCTCGATTTCCTGATTTTATCGATGAGCGCGTCCGGTATCGGCTCGCCGGTTTTATAATGCCGCGCGTACATCTTCATGAATTCCGGATCGACGGCCCAGTTCTCCATGATCTGCGAGGGGAGCTCGACGAAATCGGTCGCGACGTTCTGCACCGTCGGATACGCGCATTCGGAGAGGAGGCTATGCAGGCCGTGCCCGAACTCGTGGAACAGGGTCGTCACCTCGTCGAAGTTGAGGAGCGAGGGCGTATCTCCCGCCGGCCGCACGAAGTTGCCGCAGTTCGTGACGAGGGGCGTCTCGATCTTTCCGCCGATCCTCGATGCCGAGCGGAATCCCCCGCACCAGGCTCCGCCCTGTTTGTTGTCGCGCGGGAAATAATCGGTATAGAGGAGCCCGATGTGCTTTCCGTTCGCTTCCTTCACCTCGTACACGCGCACTTCGGCGTTGTACGTCGGGATGTCCTTTCGCTCCTCGAAGGTGATTCCGAAGAGCTTCGTGGCGAGCATGAAGGCGCCGGCGCGGACGTTCTCGAGCTCGAAGTACGGACGGATCATCTCGTCGTCGAGGTCGTACTTCGCCTTTCTGAGCTTTTCCGCGTAGTACCACCAGTCCCAGGATTCGAGCTTGAAGCCCTTTCCTTCCGCGTCGATCATCTGCTGGAACGAAGCGGCTTCGGCCTCGGCGCGCGCGCGCGCGGGCGTCCAGAGCTTGCCGAGGAAGTCGTAGACGGCCGCGGGGTTCTTCGCCATCGATTCCTCGAGCGCGAAATCGGCGTGCGTCTTGTAGCCCAGAAGCTGCGCGCGCTTGACGCGAAGATCCGCGATGCGCAGAAGCGTCTTCTTGTTGTCGAGCTCGTCGTTGTGGTCGCCCCGCGTGATATACGCCTTGTATATCCTTTCCCTGAGGTCGCGCCGCTCGGAGTATTGCAGGAAGGGGATCATGCTCGGTTTGCGGACCGTGAAAACCCATTTTCCCTCGTGCCCGAGCCGCTGCGCCGCCTCCGCCGCGGCGATCACGACCCCCTCGGGGAGTCCGGCGAGATCGGCCTTGTTCTCTATGATCAGCGCGAACTTGCTTGCCTCCGCGAGGAGGTTCTCCTCGAACTGGAGCCCGAGAACGGAGAGCTCCTGGTTGATTTCGGCGAGCTTCACCTTGTCGCCGGCGCT
The DNA here is from genome assembly GCA_963747385.1 of uncultured bacterium. Lineage (GTDB taxonomy): Bacteria > Krumholzibacteriota > Krumholzibacteriia > Krumholzibacteriales > Krumholzibacteriaceae > SSS58A. The sequence goes on from CAVVEY010000013.1 coordinate 44,844, forward strand.
CAGATTCGCGCCTCCGCGGACGAACGCGCGGTACGTCTTCTCGAGGAGTCTCTTCTGTTCCTGGTTCAGATCGAGCTTGTCCCGTTTGTCGTAGACCGCCTTGATGCGCGCGAAGAGCTTCTCGTTGAAGAGAATCTCGTCGTAATGGGCGGACTGGACCGGCGCGATCTCCTGCGCGATCGCCTGCAGCTCGTCGCTCGTGTTCGCGGAGCTCATGCTCCGAAAGATGTTGTCGACGCTCGAGAGGAGCTCGCCGCTCGCTTCGAGCGCCTCGATCGTGTTCGCGAAGTTCGGCGCATCGGGATTCCCGGCGATCGCGGCGATCTCCTCGCGGTGGAGCCGCATCGCTTCCAGGTACGCCGGCTTGTAATGTTCCGCCAGGATCTTTTCGAACGGCGGAGCGCCGAACGGGGCGGTGAATTCCCCGAGCAGGGGATTCTCCGGTCCGGGGAGCGAACGAACAGAGGATCGCCGGTATGGCGAGGGCGAGCAGGAACAGGAAAGGCTTTCTCATGGCTTCAGGTCCTCCTGCGGTTTGAGCGACGGAGCGCGCACGGGAGCGATGACGGGTCGAGCGTACCAGCCCGACATATCATTTACAACCGGATAATGGGAAGGTTCCGGGAACGTTTCCGCGCCGGGCTCGAGAAGTACTGCGCCAGGAAGATTTCCCGCGCGAGCTGGAGCCCCGGCTCGACGGCGGGTTTCTACCGGGACGAACACCCTGACCGCGCCCTGAAGGACCTCGATGTCGACCGGCGTGGCGCCGATGACGTCGCCGTCGGCCTGCACCGGAAGGGGGACGGCGCTTCTGACCGAAATGCTCCTCTCGGCCGTGATGAAATGAGCGCGGGGATTTCCGGGCCTGCGCGCGACGACCCTGAATAGGTACCGCGGATAATCGAGAAGGGTCTTCGTGTCCAGAATCCAGACGTCGAGATGCCCGTCGTCGACGTGGATGTCGGGTCTCGCGGGAAACAGCATCGCGGCGAGTATTCCGCAGTTCAGGATCGCGACCTCGATCGCCCGGTGCCGCCGAGAGACGCCGTCGACCGTGACCTCGAGATGCCGGGGCCTGAATTCGAACATCTTGAGAATGGCCGCGCCGAGATAGGCGATGAGCCCGAAGCGGCGCTTGTTCCCTCGTGTCGTGCCGCCGGCGACCGAGGCGCTGATGCCGATCCCGGCCACGAGCACGTAGACGCGCGGGCCGATCCTCATCGCGTCGATCGTTCGCGAATGCGGCGCCCGCGCGACGAGCTCGACCGCCTCCCGCGGGGTGAGGGGGATGTTGAGCTCGCGCGCGACCAGGTTCGCCGTTCCCGTCGGGACGATGCCGAGCGGGACCGCGCTCCCCGCGAGGCCGTCGACGACGGCGGAAACGGTGCCGTCACCTCCGGCGGCGACGACCAGGTCGAAGCCCTCGCTCAGGCGCGCGCGGACGATCTCTCCGAACGGATCTCCCTTGCGGGGCTCATGAACGGTGTAATCGATGCGCGCCGCGGGAAAATGCAGCTCCAGCGCCTTGAGCACGGCCTCGCGGACCTCGGGGGCCGCGGACGGATTCAGTATGACGAGCGCCTTCGCCAACCTAATCCCCCTTCACGAGGAGCTTCTTCGCGTAGCGCGCGTGCAGGCGTCCGAGCCCGCGCGCCACGTGAAGCGTGACGATCAGGAGGAAGAAGCCCGCCATGACGACGATCGGCATGGACCACCCCGGCAGATAATACGCATGATGCTCCAGCTGCACGATGGGAAAATTGAAAACATAATGGAGAATCGGCATCGCGATGAGCGAGAGCGACACGGCGATGAGCGTGATCATGATCGTGAAGTAGAGTATGCCGAGCGGGAGCTGCAGGAACATGTAGAGAATCGCCGACCAGGTGGTGCGATCGCCGATGAGCGCCTTGAAGCCGCCCCACCATCCGAGGTCCTTCCTGAAGAACGCGACGCGCCGCGGCATCCGCTCGCCGAGCACTCCTTCGATGATCCTTCCCTCGATGAGCGCGATCCCCCGTGCCGAAAGAAGAAACGCGGCCACAAACGGCAAACCGATGATGAGAACGAGGAGACCCATCGAGAGGGAGAGCCCGGTGGCCGCCCACGTGAAGTAGAAAATGCCCGTCGCGAGCGAGAGAAGCATGTAGAGGAGAGACCCGTACGTGCGAATGTCTCCGAGCACTCCGAAGAACCGGTGCTCGCGGGGTCTCACGATTCGGGGGCCGGGATTTGCCAACGCGATCGGCGACATGTTCTCCATCTCCTTATAGGCGGCGGCCACCTCTTCCGGCGCCCCGTAGGTTCCGATGATTGTTCCGAGCGCGGCCTCGGGGGCGAGGCCGGGCTCCGTTTCGAGCGCCTGCTCGAGCGCGGTCGAGAGGTGTTCTTCCGCGTCGGACAGGGCGTCCTGGATCGTCGCGCGGTCCGCTCCCGCGAGAGCCGTCTTGAGTTTCACCAGGTAATCGTCCATCGCCTTATTCATGGTACGTTCCTTTCAGGACCGAGTCGACGAAGCCCTTGTTCTCGTTCCAGATTGCGGTCCAGCGATCGAGCGCGACGCGCCCTTCCTCCGTGATGCGGTAGTAGCGCCGCGGAGGGCCCGTTACGGAAGGCTCGACCGTGCTTTCGAGGAGCCCCGTTTTCTCGAGCGACCTCAGCACGGGGTAGAGGGCGCCCTGCTTCATCATCGGCACGTCCTCGCTCCCCGCGTCGATGAGCTTCGCGATCTGGTAGCCGTATATCGGCTCCGAAGCCCGGCTCACGACGCTGAGGAGCACGAGCGCCGCCGTGCCGGCGTTCAGCTCCTTCTGAAATTTCCTGTCTTCGGCCCGCATCGGATTCAAGGTTCAAGCCTCCCTATTTGATATCAGCACCGTTATCAACATATCACTAGTGATATATTAATAGTAGTACGCTGAGAAGTCAAGAAGGTTTCAGAAATTTCCATGATTTTCGAAAAAAGGGAACCATTCAGGCGGCTCGATACTATATCTGGATGCAGGTTCGATACGAGAGTTGCAGAACAGGTTGACGCACAACCTTTCGCGAGAGAGGGGCGGCTTTGCGGACCGCCCCTTTTTCAATTCGGGGGGGATTGTCGTCGGGATGCGCGTCGACCGCGGCGGTCAGGTCGAAATAAGATAGTGGAAAAGCTGCGTCCGGTTCTTGACGCCGAGCTTCCGGTAGAGCTTCCAGAGATGGTTCTTGACCGTTTTCTCGCTGATCGCGAGCTCGCGCGATATCTCGCGGTTGCTCTTTCCGCCGAGCAGGTGCGAGAGGATTTCCTTCTCTCTCCCCGAAACGTTCGAGGGGCCTCCGCGAAGGACGGGATTCGCCATGAGCCGGGGAAGGCCGATGGTTTTCGTCCGCCCGTCGCCGAGGCGCGCGACGAGGAGGCCGATCGATCTCGCCTCGTCGGCGAGCGCTTCGAACCGGGTGCACAGGCCGTTCAGGGCGCCGATGATCGCCTCGATCCTTTCGTCGAGCGGAGCCGGAGCGGGAGCGGCGAGCTCGTCGAGGATCGCGTCGACCTCGGCCTGGTTCGCCCGGGGCGAACTGTCGACGCTCGCGCGGGAAGCGGCGGACCGGCCGGCATATTCCTTCACCACGGTCATTCGGTCGCCACCTCGGTCTTTCGGGACTTCGCCGATTTCGCGCGCACGTGATGCGAGAGCATCTTTCTCATCCAGTTCATATGTTCCGTATGCCTGATGCAGGCGCCTGCGGCCGACGCGAAGCCCTGGAGCGCGATGAGGTCCTCGGCCTCGTAGATGACGCCGGCTGACCGGCTGCTCACGTTGAGCACGCCGACGAGCTCGTCCCGCACGATGATCGGCACGACCATGGCGGAGGTGAGCGACGGGTCCTTGTACTCGAGTCCCGGATATTTTTCGTAATCGGACGGGCTGGAGAGGAGTATAGGTTCGCGGTGTTGAGCAGCATATCCGGCTATCCCCTCTCCCAGCCCTTGTCTCCTGTTGATTATGTCAGGCGTTCCGTGCCCGCATACCGAGCGGACGACGATCTCCTTCTTCGCCTCTTCGAAGAGCATGAGGGAGGCGCGATAGCAGGAGAAGGTCTCGACGCAAATTGTCGTGATCCGGTCGAAAATGTTCTGCAGGTTCGTTTCGACGCTGATGATCTGGCTTATGCTGCTGAGCGCGAGAATACGACCGGAGTGGCGGCGGAGCCGCTCGTCCGCTTCCTCGCGCACGCGCTGGAGCTCCCTGTGCATCGCGATAACGTGCCGCTGCTGTTGCGCGAGGTAGCCGACGAAGGCGATCACGATGAGGGACAGGCCCACGATGAGAACCATCTCCGTCTTCATCCATGGCCAGAAACGGGCGACGCGTTCGTTCAGGAGCGGCGGAATCGCCGTGCCGAGCCCGATCGTCGTGAGGATGAGAATCCCCGCGAGCAGGAACCAGTTGCGCCAGATGTTCCGGTAGAATCCGCGGTCGTCGGACACGAGCGGGACTTTTTCTCGGGATCTCGCGGGCCGGGACGTTTGTGCGGTCGAAGTCGCCATATAGATATTCCAGTTCCTTTCCCTGCGACGCACAACGCAACCGCGGTGCCAGCATGCCCCGCAGGCGACCTTGGTCCCATTGACGGGGCCCGCAGCCGGAAGGCGCTTCGTGTCGAACCGCCTCGACGCCGACGGATCGATCCGGCAGTTAGCTTGTAAATTATATGGCAGGTAATATTAATGCGTGATTTCGATGCGCCGGCGGCCGGGTGCCGTATCGGCATATGTGCCAAGCTGCGTTTGCGCTCAAGCGCCTGCCGCCCGTGTCCGGTATCGTTTACATATCTAGGGCAAAATACCTATATATGATATCGATGGAATTTCGGTCCGTGATTTCGGCCTCGATTTCCGCGTCGGCGCCCGTTCTTCGGTGCATGCCGAAAAGCCCATGGGAGCGGCGATATTTCCACCTTCGCGCATGCGCCGGAAAAATGCGATGAGCCATCGAAAACATCTTTACCGCGATTCACGCTATGCCGAATTATTGATAAGGGTGTCATTTCGCGGTTCGCCGATTTCCGGCGAGCGGGCCCGCGCGGCGGCGCGTTCGCCGCGGCCGAAAAAAGCGGGAAATGGTCGATCGGCGACGTCGCGTCGCCGCTTCCGGGGAGAGCGCTCCGCGAGTATTGCTGGCAAGTTGTCTTGCAGAATGCCTCGTAATCGACCTGGCAGGCTCATTTTCTTCTTCCCGGGGAACTTTGCAGTATCCGCTTGCGTACATGAAGGACGAGAATATATATTCCGAATCTGAATTCTGATTCCGAATATGGGTTCAGGCCAGACGGCGAAAATATGCAATATGATAAATCGCAAGGGGATGAACGAAAAGAGCGCGAACGATCTCGCTGCAGGGGAGAGATCATAGCCGCGGCCTCGAAGCTCTTCGCGCAGCGGGGAATCGAAAAGACCGGCATGAAGCAGATCGCCGACGAAGCGGATATGTCGGTCGGAAAGCTGTACGCCTGTTTCCGGGGAAAGGACGAGATCATCCGCGAGCTTCTTGGCGATTCCATGAAATCGCTTCAGCGCGAGGGGGATGAGGCCTGCAGGGAAACGGACGAGCCTCTCGAGCAGATACGGCGCAGGCTCGTCGCGGCGGTCGATCACTTCAAGGCTCATCTCGATTTTCTCATGATCTATCACAACGAGAGTCCGATGAGCTGCGAGGGGATGATCCGGGAGCATATCGACGAGAACATCGAAACCGTCGCGAAGCTTCTTGCGCAGGCGATCGACGACGGCGATATTCCGCCGGAAAATCCCCACGCGCTCGCGGCGGTCGTCGTCGGTTCGGTGCACGAACTCCTGCACCTGTTCGCGGAGCGCGGGGGCAGGGACGCGCTCGACGGCATTCCGGCGATCGTCGACCGGATTATCGTCAAACCGCTCGAAACGAGACGGGAAAAGAATTCTCGAATGGAGGGACGCTGATGCGAGCGTTTCTGACCGGACGCCGCGTATCGCTTCTTCGGGAGGGCCTGCGGCCGCTCTTCATCATGCTCCTCGTCGCGGGCGCGCCGGCGCGCCCGGCGGGAGCCGGGACG
>CAVVEY010000014.1:0-107769 GCA_963747385.1 uncultured bacterium
CGGCCGCTGAGCCTCGAGCGGGCGATCGAGCTCGGTCTCGAGAGCGACGAGACGCTCCGGCAGGCGGAGCTCGCCGTGGTCGGCGCCGAGGCGCAGGTTACACAGGCGAAATCGAACGCGTTCCCGCAGGTTTCGCTCTCGGGCCAGTATGGCCGCAACTTCCTGAAGCCTTCGTTTTTCCTCCCGGCGGCGTTCTTCGGGGAGGGGACCGGCTCGGTGAAGATCGAGATCGGCGAGGATAACGATTTCGCCGGCTCGGCGAACGTGTCGCAGATACTCTGGGCGGCGGGGCGCGTGTCGGCGGGGCTCGAGGCGGCGAAGGAGTACCTCGCCGCGTTCCGTTTCCGGGAGCTCGCGACCTCCGATTACGTTCGCTTCAGCGTAAAAGAGGCGTACTACGGCGCGCTTCTCGCCGCGGAGCTGCTCGGCATCGAGGAGAAGGCGTCCGCGTCCGCCGGCGAGGCGGCGCGCATAGCCCGCCTGGGATTCGATCAGGGCGTCGTGAGCAAGTTCGATCTCATGCGCGCGGACGTGGAGCTCGCCAACAGGAAAGCGCCCCTTGTCAAGGCGCGAAACGACTACGGGCAGGCGATGATCGTGCTCAAGCGCCGCTGCGGCCTCGGGGCGGAGGACGAGATCGCCCTTTCCGACTCCCTCACGGCGGCGGCGCATCCGGCCGGGCTCGACGCGGTCATCGCCGCGATGCGCTCGGGAAGCGCCGAGATCAAGGCGCTCGAGCACGCGATCGGCGCGCAGAAGCAGTTCGTCCGCATCGCCAAGGCGGACCGGTATCCGATGCTGCGGCTCAACGGCTATTACGCCGTGCAGACCCAATGGTCGAACGACTGGCTCCCGCCGAGCGATCTCGTCGCGAAGAGCGCGGCGGTCCAGATCGGCTTGCAGATACCGATCTTCGACGGCCTGAACGCCAAGGGAAAGATCGGCAAGGCGAAGGCGGACGTGCGCACCGCCGAGATCGAGCTCGATCGCGTCGCGCGCGACAAGGAGCTCGCCGTCCGGCAGTCGTACCTTTCAATCGAGAACGCCCTCATCGCCCTCGAGGGGCGCGAGGAATCGACGCAGCTCGCCGAGGAGGCGCACCGCATCGCGCTCGTGAGGCTCGAGAACGGGCTCGGGACCCCGCTCGAACGTCTCGACGCGGAGCTCGCGATGACGGCGGCGCGGGCGCAGCTCGCCGAGGCCCTTTTCTCGTCGAGGATGGCGCAGGCCTATCTGGAGCTCGCCGTGGGGAGCGGGAATTTCGGCGCCGTCGCCGGCGCGAAGGAATAGGCGGAAACGACGGGCATTTCGCCCGCCGGCATGCAGGAGAAGGAGCATCTATGAGCAACCCGGGAGGGAATAATGAAAGGCCGCGGCCGCATGATTCTCTGGATCGTCGTCATCCGTCGTGGTCAGCCCTGTTCGCGTTCAGGTTCTGGAGGGTGAGCTCGAGGGAGAGCTTCGCCAGCATCAGCTCGATTCAGGAATCGCAGGGGAAGCCGATCGAGGTGACGCGCGCCTCGCGGGGCGATCTCGAAGTATGGACGAGCCTCGCGGGAACGGTCGAGGGCTCCTTTCAGTACCCGGTGATATCGACGAACTCGATCGCGGTCACGGGCGTCGCCAAAAAGGAGGGGGACCGGGTGAGGGCCGGGGACGTTCTCATCCGTCTGGAGAAGGGCGCTCCGAATCCGATGCTCCTTTCCTACAACCGCTCCCTCGTGCTCTTCGAGGACGCGCTGGCCGACGCCGAGCGGATGCGCGCTCTCTATAAGGAAGGGGGCGTCTCGAAACAGGCGCTCGACAAGGCGGAGCTCGCTCTCGCGGTCGCGAAGGGGCGATCTCGCGAACGCGCGCGAAGGCACGAGCCTCGTCGCGTCTCACTCCGGGATCGTCACGAGCGTGCTCGTCAAGGTCGGCGAGATGGCGGACGCCTACGCTCCCCTCATGTGGATCGCCCGGACCGATTCGGTCAAGGCGAGCTTTGAGGCGGGGAGCAGCCAGGCGGCGGCTCTGAAAGCGGGGCAGAAGGCCGTTTGGAGCTCGGATGCGAACGGGGATTCGGGGACAGGCGTGGTGAGCAAGATAGATCTGTCGGCCGATCCGGAGAGCCACCTCGTAAAGGGTGAAGTGCTCTTTCCCAATCCGGGAGGACGGCTCATGCCGGGCGCCGTCGTCTCGTTCAAGGTGCTCTCGGGCGAGCGGCGCGGAGTCGTCAGGATTCCGACGGACTGCCTCGTCGAGCGGAGCGGCGAAGCGATCGTCTTCATGGTCGAAAAGGCGGCGGGGGACACGCTTGTCGCGCGCCGCCGCGCCGTCGTGATGGGGCTCAGGACCCCCGATGAGGTCGAGATCGTGTCCGGGCTGGAGGCCGAGGATCGCGTCGTGCGGTTCGGGCAGTCGCTTCTCGAGGACGGCGACCGCGTGAAGATCGTCCGTGGCGGGGAGGCTGCGGCGCGATGAACATCATCAGGATATTCGTCAGGCGTCCGGTGCTCACGACCATGATCGTCGTCGCTTTCGTGGTGCTCGGCCTCTATTCCTACGGCCGCATGGTCACCGAGCTCATGCCCAGCATCGAGTTTCCCTTCATCATCGTGACGACGGTGTATCCCGGCGCCTCTCCCGGCGAGGTGGAGAGCCAGATCACGAAAAAGATAGAGGACGCCGTCTCCACGATCGCCAACGTGAAGGATCTCACGTCCTACTCGCAGGAGAACGTTTCCCAAGTCTTCATCGAGTTCGAGCTGGAGACCGACGTCGATCTCGACGCGATCGACGTGAAAGACAAGATAGACGCGATACAGGCGAACCTCCCCGAGAACGCCGAGAAATCGGTCATCAGCAAGTTCGATTTCTCCGCGTACCCGATCATCGAGCTCGCCATCGCCGCGCCGCGACCCCTCGAGGAGATCTACCGGGTGGCCGACAAGGTCGTCAAAGACCGGCTGAGCCGCATCGACGGCGTCGCCTCGGTCGACATCACGGGGAAGCGCCAGCGCGAGATCCGCGTCGAGGTCTCCCCGCAGAAGCTGCGCTCGTACGGGCTGAGTCTCATGGACGTCGCCGGCGCCGTCGCGGCCGACAACCTGAACGTCCCCGCCGGCCACGTTACCCGCGGCGCGCGGGAGATCACGCTCCGCATGACGGGGGAGATCGGCTCGCCGCGCGAGCTCGGCGATCTCCGCCTGCCGCTCCGCTCGGGGCGCACGGTGCCGTTGTCCGAGGTGGCGAAGATCGTGGACGGCACCGAGGAGCTGCGGGAATCTTCGACGTACAACGGGGAGCCGGTGATCGGCGTCTCGATCAACAAGCGATCGGACGGCAACACCGTGCTCGTCGCCCGCGACGTGTACAAGGCGCTCGACGAGCTCCAGAAGACGATCGACAAGGACATCACGATCACGATCACGAACGACAACGCTCCCTTCGTGCGCGCCTCGGTGAGCGACGTGCTCTCGAACGTCATGATCGGCATTCTGCTCACGGCGCTGCTCCTCCTCCTGTTCCTGCACAACTGGCAGCAGACGGTCGTCGCCGCCCTCTCGATGCCCATCTCGGTCGTCGCGACCTTCCTCCTCATGGATCAGGCGGGCTTCTCGCTGAACGTTATGTCGCTGCTCGCGCTCGGCATCTCGATCGGGACGCTCGTGACGAACTCGATCGTCATCATCGAGAATATCACCCGTTTCGTGCATCTCGGGATGGCTCCCGAGGAAGCCGCCGTCAAGGGAACGGCCGAGGTCGCCGTGGCCGTCGCGGCCTCGACCCTCACGAACATCGTCGTCTTTACGCCGATCGCGTTCATGAGCGGAATCATCGGACGATTCTTCCTCCAGTTCGGCCTCACCGTCGTGTACGCGACGATCTTCTCGGTCGTCGTGAGCTACACGATCGTGCCGATGCTCGCGGCGCGCCTCATCAAGCCGCAGGCGTCCGACCGCGATCCGCACGCGCGGGGCTTCTTCGCGCGGATCGGGGAGAAATGGGACGCGTTCTACGACGATCTCGCGCGGAGCTACCGCGGCGTTCTCGGCCGGATGCTCGATCGCCGCCGCCGCTGGATCCTGCTCACGGTCGCGATCTTCGCCGGCTCGCTCTCTCTCTTCCGTTTCGTCGGCGGCGAGTTCATGCCCCGCATCGATCAGAACACGGTCATCGTCTCGATGAATCTTCCGCCGGGGACGAGCCTCGATCGCACGAGGGAAGCCGCCGAAGCGCGTCGCCGACATTCTCCGGAAGCACGCCGAGGTCGAGGGGGTGCTCGTCAAGGTCGGGGGCGGGCAGCGGAGCGTCGAGGACGCGGACATCGCGGCGAAGCTCGTCGACCGTTCGGAACGCGGCATGCACGTGACCGAGCTCATCAACGTGCTCCGGCCCGAGCTCGCCGGCATTCCGGACGCCGAGATCATGATCACGACCGAGGGAGGCGCGACCGGAAGCGGCGGAGTCCGATTTCGTTGTCGATCGTGCTCTCGTCCGATCAGAAGGCGCTCGAGGCGGTCGGCGATTCGGTGTACCGGATCTTCCACCGCGTGCCGGGGCTCGTCGAGATCGAGACGAGCCGCAAGGCCGGGAAGCCCGAGATCGCGGTCGTGCCGAAACGGCATCAGGCCGCCGACCAGGGCTTGAACGCGGCCGCGATCGGGAGCCTCATGCGGGCCGCGTACGAGGGGGTCGAGGCGGGGGTCTACCGCGAGCGCGGCGAGGAGTACGACGTCAAGGTCAAGTACGCCGAGGCGCATCGCCGGGATCCGTATCATCATCAAGGACATGCCGCTCCCGACGCGCTCGGGGACGGCCGTGCCGCTCTCCGACGTCGGCGAGGTGAACGCGCGCTTCGGCGAATCGCAGATCATGCGCAAGGACAAGCAGCGCATGATCGAGCTCACGGCGAACATCGCTTCGGGCTCCCTGAGCGAGGCCCGCGCCGCGTTCGACCGCGAGCTCGCGAAGATCGACGTGCCGCCGAGCGTCGTCGTGAAGCACGGCGGGATGTCCGAGGTGCAGGACGAATCGTTCGCTTCGATATTCACGGCGCTCGTCCTCGCGATCGTGCTCTTGTACGTCGTGATGGCGGCGATGATGGAGAGCTTCGTTCATCCGGTCACGATCATGCTCACGCTTCCGCTCGCGCTCATCGGCGTCGCGATGGCGCTGTTTCTTTCCGGCGCGACGATCAATATCTTCTCGCTCATGTCGGTCGTCATGCTCACCGGCATCGTCGTGAACAACGCCATTCTCATGCTCGATTACACGTCGCAGCTCAGGAACCGGCGGGATGAAGATCAGGGAGGCGCTCCTCGAAGCGTGCTCGACGCGCCTTCGCCCCATCGTCATGGCGAACCTCGCGATCGTCGTCGGCATGATTCCCCAGATATTCGGGGGATCGGAGGGCTCGGAGCTGCGGACGCCCATGGCGATCGTCCAGATCGGCGGGGTCGTCGTTTCGGCGCTGCTGACTCTGTTCATAATTCCCGATCGCGTATACATATGTCGACAGGCTGACCGTCCGCGGCCGCAGGGAGCGCCGGGAAGCCCGGTAGCGCCCTACGGGCGCGATCCGGTTATCTTGTTTAAATAGAATAAGATATGCCGCTTTTTCTGGCTGCCGGCATAGCCGGCAGCCAGCCCCGGTCCGGCCCCGCAACCCCCGTATTTATAGTTGACATAGCCCGCTTGGGTATGCTAGAATAATGTTTGTCGAGTAAGCGATGGTATCTCCAACACTCAACGGTGCGGAAGGAGGTTGAGGTTACCCCCGTAGTACTTTTCTCACTTCCAGTCCCCGAACCTTTCATGGAAGGTTTAGGAGGTTAAAGAGATGTTCAAAGGAAAAGTGGTTGCTTTCGCTTTGATGCTCGTGCTTGCAACCTCCGTCTTTCGCCGGTGACGTCGATGATTGCAGGAGCACTCTGGGTATTACCGGATGCGCTACGATGAAATTGACGATCTGCCCGGCCGGAGATTTCGAGTTCATCCGCGACGCATGCGGAGCCGGCATCACTGCTTACATATGGGTTACGGCGCGCGACGCCAGCGGCAATCCGGTTCCGGGTATTCCCTGGACGGATTACTGGCTGAACGCCTGCAATCCTGCGAAGCAGCTTGCCCTCTGTTCGAGCCCGATCGCTGCCGACTCCCTCACCGGAGCAAACGGCACGACGACCTTCTCGAACCGCATCGCGGCCGGAGGTTGCTCATTGACTCAGGGTATCTGGTGGGCGATTCAGGGCAAGCCCCTCAAGGGCGTTTACCCGAGCTGCACCAGCAACATTTGCTTGGATGTTATCGTGAAGAGCCCGGATATCACCGGCACCGGTGGCAATCCGGACGGCATTGTCAACCTGTCCGACCTGATTCCGTTCGGCACGAGCTACAACAAGAATCTCGGTCAGGCCGGTTATAACGATTGCTGCGACTACAACGACGACGCCAAGTGCAACCTGAGCGATTTCGCATTCTTTGGAACGCACTATCAGCACAAGTGCTAGTTTGGTCGTAGTTCGATTATCTGGCTTCCGTGAGGTGTATGCAACTTAGGGCTGCAAGCAAGGGAGTTGGATTAGTGAGGAAGCTGCTTCTTGCATTCGCGACGGCTCTCCTGATACCAGGGACGCTGGGTGCGGCGACGCCGGGCGCGTGTTTCGACACGCCGTCCAGGATGGCGGACTCGCCGGCGCCGTTCTCGTTTTCCATAGATCCGCATCCCGGTAGCGGGGAGATCCGCGGAGCATTCACGCCTGAAAACGACACGCAAGAAGAGAGCTGGGGTGCGATCGAGTCTCTGTACAGGCAGGGTTAAGGGCTTGTGGCTGGATGGACGGAAACGTCTCATCCAGCCACCCTGAACCCGCAGAAGGTAGTTCGGTTTGGTGTTTCAAGTTGTTAGAGAGGAGGCCACAATAATGAAGAAGGCGTTGCTAATTGCTGCTGCGGTTATGTTCGTAGCGACCTCGGCTTCCGCGGTTCTTCCGCCGATCGGTTACATCGGTATTTTCGCTGATGCCGCGCATTCGGTGAATTCTGTTTGTCCGGCTGCGTACGCCGGGTTCCCGGCCTGGATCTATATTCTCCCGAGCGAGGACGGCATGCAGGCGGCCGAGTGGGCCGTCAGCTTCCCGGCGACGGTCATTACGCTCGCTACCGTCCAGCATCCGAACATCACCGTCGCTCTCGGCACGCTCGCCGGCGGCATCAGCGTCGCGTTCGGCGAGGGCCAGTGCAACATGGATTGGGTTTGGACGCATCAGCTTACCCTGATGTCGCTCGCGGCGAATGTCCCGGTCAGGGTCGATATCATTCCGCACCCGGCGACCCTTCCGGTTCCGGCGTATCAGGCGGCGACCTGCGAGCTCGGTTACCCGATCCAGCCCCTCATCTACTTTACGCCCCTGTATCTCTGTCAGGAAGGTGCTCTGGGCGTTCAGGAGACGAACTGGGGAGCGATCAAGAGCTTGTTCTAAAGCTGCGGCGCTACGGAGCGACCCGATCGTTTCGGGGAAACTCGTAGCAGAGACTGGAGGGGGTTCTCTGCAGAGCAGAGAACCCCCGTTTTAGAAAAGGGGGTGGTGGAGGCAAGAAGGGACAGCAATTGCTCGGAAGAGTTGTGACGCATGACATCGAGCAGCAACGTGGGTTTGCTAGTTTGAGGAGGACAATCAGATGAAGAAGGCGATTCTTCTAGCAGCGGCGATCATGTTCGTAGCCAGCTCCGTTTCCGCGGTTCTCCCGCCCGTCGGCTACATCGGCATTTTCAAGGACGGGACGCACAATACGTCTCCGGGCGCGAACGTCATTTGCCCGGCTCTGTACGGACAGTTCCAGGCCTGGATATGGATTCTCCCGCCCGCGACCGGCATGCAGGCAGCCGAGTGGGCCGTCAGCTTCCCGGCGACGACCGTAACGCTCGCCACCGTTCAGCACCCCTCCATCAGCGTCGCCCTCGGCACCCTCGCCGGTGGCATGAGCGTCGCGTTCGCTGAAGGCGCCTGCAATATGGATTGGGTTTGGACGCATCAGCTCACCATGATGACGCTGGCCGCGATCCCGACGAAGATCGAGATCATCAAGCACCCGACGACTCAGCCGCCGGCGTATCAGTTCGCGACCTGCGAGCTCGGTTACCCGATCGTGCCCGCGATCTATCTGACGCCCCTGTACCTCTGCATGGACGGTACCGTCGGCGTTCAGGAAACCAACTGGGGAGCGATCAAGAGCTTGTTCTAAGTTCTCTCGCCGTACTCGGTGGTTAGTGTGAAAACGATGGGGATCCCCGAGGATCCCCATCGCCGTCAATGGGCGTCGCAATCGAGGCGGGCAGGCATCATGAGACACACCATTCTTCTGGCAGCGGCGATCGTCGCGACTCTCGCGGGTTCGGCGGGCGCGAAGCTTCCCCCGCGGGGGAACATCTCGCTCTACGCCGACGGGGCCCGTTCGTACAGCGCCTACTGCGCGGTTCCCTGGGGCTTTTCCGTCGCGAAGGCCGAGGTCTGGGTGTGGTGCCAGCCGGGCGAAAACGGGCTTTGGGGCGTCGAATGCGCCGTCGCCTATCCGTCGAACGTGGTGGCCGACCGGGTGACGTACAACGTCGACCTTGCAACGAGGCAGGGGAACCTGCTCGAGGGGATATCGGCCGCGTTCGGGACGTGTCAATGGGACTGGGCCTGGGTCGCGCATCAGACGCTGTACGTGACCTCGCTCGAGCAGACGTATCTCGAGGTCGCGGTCTATCCGGCGTCCGGGTTCTTCCGGTTCTTCACCTGCGGCGAGGGAAATCCGGCGGAGCCGTGTCTGAAAGGCACGAATCTCTACCTGAACGCCGCGGCTGCTCCGTGCCTTCCGCCCGAGACGGCCATCGGCGCCGGGAGCTCGACGTGGGGAGCGGTGAAGAATCTTTTCGGCACGTAGGGATCGGACGTCGCGCGGGCGGGCTGCACGTTCCGGTCCGGCCGTCGTTTTTCGCTTGTTTTTTGCCCTTCCGGGAAATAGCTTTCAGTAGCGGGTCATGGATACTGTGCTGCCCCTTGTTCCTCGGACGATACCACCCCTGGAGACGAGGTGAATCTCTTTGAGAAAGCCTGATCGAATTCGGCCTGTATGCCTTTTCGTGCCGGCCCTTCTCGTTCTCCTTGTTCTCGCGGGAGCGGCCGCGGCTCGCGAGGACGGAGCGCGCCTCGTTTCCTCCGCCGGCGGCTCCGTTACGTTCGAGGTGACGGTCCCCGGGGCGCGCATGGTTCCCGCGCCCGGAGGCGCGGTGAGGCTTGCAATAGACGGATACGGAACGTTTTCCCCGCCGGGCGCCGTCGAGCTCCCCGGCAGGACTTTTCGCGTCGCCATCCCGCAGTACGGCGAGCCCCGCGTCTCGGTGACGGTGATCGAGGAGGAGCGCCTCGGGCCTTTGAATCTCGTCCGCGTGCCGGGCGAACGGCTCGTCGAGGGTGAAAACGGCATACCGGTCACGGAACAGTACTATCCCCCCGATCCATGGGCGAACGGCGGGGGCCTGCCGCTCTACGAGGCGCTCGGGGCGTCGTTCATGGGCCGCCAGAGGATTCTGCCGATCAGGATCAATCCGCTCGTCCTCGACGCCGGCGGCGCGCGGCTCGCCCGCAGGCTGTCGGTGACGGTGAGCTTCGGGACCGCGCTCGCGCCATCCGGGACCGACGCTCTCGTGCAAGCTCCCCTTGCGGGCGCGTGGAAGCGGCTCTATGACGAGCTCCTCGTCAACCCCGGCGACGCGGCGAAATTCCGGAAACCGCTCGACCGGACGCGCGCCTTCGCGGCGGCGGAGGCGGGGAAGAAGCTCAAGATCCGGATTCCCGAGACGGGCGTTTATTATATGCGCGCCGATTCTCTCATCGCCGCCGGGCTTTCGGCCGGGCTTGCGACGGGGGAGCTCGCGCTCAAGAAATACTACTACGACGAGACGAGACCCGATCTTCTGAGGACCGTCGACGTGCCGGTCTTCTTCGTCGAGGACGCGGGGACGGCGCCGGGCGTTTTCGACGGGAGCGATCTCGTCTATTTCTACGCGTTCGGGCTCAAGGACGACGCGGAGGCGCTCGATGCGAACGCTCTCTTCGCCGCCGACAACGTCCTCTGGCTCGAGGAAGAGGCCGCAGGATCGTCCATGCCCCTGATCCCCCCGGCTCCTCCGGGCGCGCTGGATACGCTCCGCCAGTTCGCCGCGACGATGAAATACCGCACGGACACCTGGTACATGAAGAACGCGGTTCCGGGGACGTTCGACTTCTATTACGCGAAGGGGCCGGTGGTAAGGGAATCGGCGGTGCCGTTCGATCTGCCGTCTCCGGCGTCCACGGGGACCTTTTCGCTGACGTTTCGACTGCAGGGAAACGACCCGTTGAGCGTCACGCACACCGTTTCGTTCAGTGTCCGGAACTCCGCGGGGACGCGCACGCTCGGGACGGGCAGCTTCTATTCCAAGGAGGCGAGGAACTACACGTTCGCGGGGCTTTCCGCCTCCTGGCTCGTCGCCGGCCTGAACGAGCTCGTCATCACATGCGACGCGGACTACAAGTATCTCATCAACGATTTCACGATCGCGTACCCGGCGCTCTTCGTCGCGAGCGGCGACAGGCTCGAATTCGCGGTGAATCCGCTCTACGAGCCCGCCGCGATCGCCATTTCGGGCTTCTCCGCGAACAGCGGCTTTCTCGTCGATATCACGAATCCCCGCAGCCCGTCGTATCGCGCGCTCGGCCCGTCGGATTTCGTCCCGGCCGGGGGCGGCTACCGGCTCGCGATCGACTTCGGCGAATCGTCGGCGACGCGCAGGTTCATCGCCTTCAGGGGCGCC
Source organism: uncultured bacterium (assembly GCA_963747385.1). Classification (GTDB taxonomy): domain Bacteria; phylum Krumholzibacteriota; class Krumholzibacteriia; order Krumholzibacteriales; family Krumholzibacteriaceae; genus SSS58A. The sequence continues at coordinate 10,826 of CAVVEY010000014.1, forward strand.
GCCGCGACCCGTCTCGCGGTGCGCTCGGTCTCCGTCGACGCGCCGTCGCGTCTCCGCGAAACGGCCGGGGCGTACCAGTCGCTCGTCATCTCCCACGGGAATTTCATGACGCGCAGCGCCGAGTACGCCGCCTGGAGGAGGAGCCAGGGCTACCGCGTGCTCCTCGCGGACGTCGAAGACGTCTACGACGAATTCAACGGCGGGCTCCCGAACGCGAGCGCGATCAAACGCTATATCAAGTACGGGTTCGATCGTTGGGGCGTGGAGTACGTTCTCCTCGTGGGGGACGCGAGCGAGGATCACAAGCGGATCATCTACGGGCCGAATCCCGACCTGCAGGGATCCCCTCCCGATTATGTCCCCTCCTTCACCTACTCGACGAGCGTGAGCGGCACGTATGACGACGAGGTCATCTATTCCGATAGATACTATTCGTTTCTCGACGAGGCCGTTCCCGTCTTCTCGGGGATGGCCGGGGCATCCCTTCTTCCGGGCGGTTACCCTGACGTTTTCATCGGCAGGCTTCCCGTCGGAAGGGACGTGGAGCTTCGGGCCGTCATCAACAAGATGAACCGCATGGAGACTCCGCAGCCCGACGACTGCATGGCGCCGCCGCGTCGTCCTCTTCTCCGACGACGCATGGTCCGGCCGCGGAAACGACTACATGTATCGATCGTACGAGTACGAGTTCGAGCGAAGCACCGACAGCTGCGCCGCGGCGGTGGAACGGGCGCTCCCCGGAGGATTCGACGTGCAGAGGCTCCACCTTTCCCTGTATACCGATCCGATCCATCCCAACAGGACCGAGAGCGGCGCGGCGGTTCTGAGCAAAGCCACGACCGAGACGCGAAGGACCTTCACTCCGGCGCTGAACAAGGCGCTCAACCGGGGATGTCTCTGGTACATGTTCCAGGGGCACGGGAACCGGGCCGTTCTCACGACGGAGTCCGCCTACTCCCTCGGATGGTATATGGATCCCGACAGCCTGCGGATCTACACGCCGTTCATATTCGTCGGCGTCGGCTGCCACATCAGCGATTTCGCCATCCAGGCGGAGTACAACACGTTCGGCGAGACGGGGCCGTACGGCGATTGCATGAGCGAGCAGCTCCTCTTCAAGTCCGGAGCGGGCGCCGTCGCGACGTACGCGAGCGCCGGATTCGAGTATCTCTCCCAGAACGCCGTGCTCGTCGAGCGGCTGCACAGGGTCCTGTTTCAGGCGCTCCCCGCCGACTCGGTCGGGCCGCGCAACGAATACACCGGCGCCCACTGGGTATTCGGCGAGGCGATCGCGAAGGCGGAGATCGAGCAGATCGACAACACCTCGTACGGGACCGAGCAGGTGTTCCGGTATTGCGTCCTCGGCGATCCGATGCTCAAGATCGATCCGGGTCCCCCGCTCATGCGGCTCGAGGCCGATTCGGCGGGCGAATACCGCGTCGTGTCGAGCGGCGATACGATGAGGGCCCGCGACGGCGCGAACCTGATCAAGCTGCGCCTCACGGTGAGCGACATCGTGGCGATCGGGCGCGTTACATTGAGGGTGAACGGCGAGGACAGCACCGGCTCGCTGCGGATCGTTCCGCTCGTCGACGCCGACAAGACATTCGCCCGTTCGTACCGGGTCGACTACGACTATACGATCGACCCGAACGACGATATGCTGCTCTTCCAGGTGTTCTCGCCCGACGGCCGCGAGGTCGGCCGTTTCGAGATCCCGATCCTGACGAGCGTGCGGGCGTTCTACGGCGATTTCAGCTACGAGATCGGCGCCGGCGCCGAATCGCCTCCCTCCGGCACCTTCATCGTGACGGCCGATTTCCCCTCGTATCTCACGGAAGCGCCGGTGCTTTCCATCGACGGCGTCATCCAGGCGGGTATCGTCTTCACGGCGGGCGGTCCGGATCGGCCGCTGTACTGGAAGGCCGTGTTTCAAAGGACGCTCACGGGCGGGTTGCACGTATTCACGTTGAACGCCGGGGATTTTTCCCGGAATATCTCGTTCAACGTCACGGGGAACGATCTCGTCGCGAGCGCCTTCAGCCTCCCCAATCCTTTCAGCAGGGAAACGAGCATCGTTTACAGCATCAACCTCGCCGTCGAATCGGTGACGATCGACATCTACAACGTGAGCGGCGTGCTGATCAGGAGCCTCAATCCGCCGCCCGGCAGGCTCGGACCCGCGAGCTTCGCCCGCCCTCACGCCGTCCTCTGGGACGGGCGCGACCTCGCCGGGGACCGCGTCGCGAACGGCACGTACATCTACGTGATCCATATCAGCCGGCTCGGGGAAGACGATCGACATCAAGGGAAAGAGCGTCAAGCTCGAATAATATCGCTTTACCTTCGCGTGGAACCTTCCTTACAATCGCCTCCCAGGGGACATCCGCGCCCGCCTGGGGCGCTCCCTGATTTCGAACCGGCCTCATCCCCGGGAGGTTCTGTTTTGAAGAAGCGTCTCGCGGCCCTCAAGAAGAAGGAAAAACGCCTCATTGTCGGGATCGAAACGGGGCCAACCCCCGGCAAGCTCGGGGCCGCTCTCGTCGAGGTTTCGGGGAGCGGAGACGATACGGTTCTGTACCTGCGCGGCTTCACGAGCCGTTCCCTGGATCCGGAGCTTCTGGCGACGATCGGCGCCCTCGACCGGAACGAGAAATTCGATTCGGAGGAGCTTGCCGGCATCAATTTCCTCGTCCTCAGCCATCTCTCGAAGCTGTACGACGACGTGCTCGAGAACGCCGCCGTGAAACCGGAGGATGTGGATTGCGTCGGGCTCAGCTGCCTGGAAGTCGGGGAGCTCGCGTTTCCGGGCGATCCGTCCGTATTCAGCGAGATGACGAATCACGTCGTGGCGAGCCGGTTCAGAATAGGCGTGGAGAACGGGGCGGGCTCATTCGTCGCCGTCGAAGAGGCCCTTCTTCAGGGCATCGTGGGCGAGATGATCGACCGGTTCGGCCTGGATGAAGAGGTCCGGGAGGCGGTCGCCGTCGCGCTCCTCGCGAACGAATCGATCTTCCACGAGGGCGTGAGCGTATGCGAAGGAAGCGCCGGCGCGAAGGGCAAGGGGCGCAAGACCCTGCGGGCGATAAAGCACACGGGCGCTTCGTCCGCCGCGGCCGGAAGGGCGTGTCTGTGCGGAGAGTTCTTCTTTCCGGGTTGAATATATGAGAAGGTGCGATCGTCGGTCTCTCGCGGCCTTCTTTTTTTTCGCGCTCGTCCTCTCGGGGTGCGGAGAGAAGCGCATGACGATGGAAAGCCCTTCCGTCGAGGCCGCGCCTCCCCGGGAGGTGCATTCCGCCGAAGGGCAGTCCGCCCCGCCGCCGCAGGAGCTGCTCCCCGCGGAGGATCTGATGCCGCGGGCGGTCTTCCTCTCCGAAGCCCCTCACGTCAGGATTTTCATCCTCGAATCTCGGCAGCCGTTGCGCGTGCGGATCACGTCCGCCTTCCGCGTCGGCGTGGATACGAAGACCGAGCCGATTGCGGCTATGGAGCGAGGCGGGGATTTTTCCGTCAGGCTCTCGGGAGGGGAGGCTGTGCTCGCGGAGGGAAAGCGGAGGCTCATCTCCTCCGGATCGGTCTCCGTCGAGCCTGAAGCGGATGGGCGGGTCTATCTCGGCGGGAAACCCTACCGGGGGCTCGTATGCTTCAGGCCGTTCAAGGGCGGCCTGATCGCGATAAATATTCTCGATATCGACGAGTATATCAAAGGGGTTCTCCCCTCGGAGATCGGGTATCTCAAGCCCCACCAGTTCGAGGCCTATCGCGCACAGGCCATTGCATCCCGCACCTACGCGTTGAGCAAGCTCGAGGAGAAGAAGGCCGATATCTACGACCTCAACGCGACCGTCATGGATCAGGTCTACCGGGGAGCCGGCGCCGAGCACGACCTGGCCTCCCGGGCCGTCGACGAGACGCGCGGGCTCGTTTGCACGTTCCTCGGCGAGCCGATCAAGGCGTACTACTGCTCCTGCTGCGGCGGGCATACGGCCGATATCCGGATCGCCTGGCCCTGGAAGACCCCCTATCCCTATCTCCATGGCGTGAGGGACACCGTCCGCGAGACCTCCGGCGAATCGCTCTGCCGCGGTTCGAAGCACTTTCGGTGGCGCGTGCACTGGAGCGGTTCGGCCCTCTCCGGGATTCTCAAGCGGACCGTGCCGAAGGAGCTCAAGGTTCCCGTTCGAGGCGTGGGACGGCTCGTCGATATCAGAACGATCGGCACCGCGCCCGACGGCAGGACCGCCGGTATCGAGATCGTGACCGACCGGGAAAGCTTCGAGGTCCGGGGGGACCGTGTCCGGTGGGTTCTGAATCCCGATCCCGCGTCGGAGGCAATACTCAAGAGCACCCTTTTCAAGATCGAGGTCTCGGTTTCGGGGGACCGCCTGACGGCCGTGGACATGATCGGGGGAGGGAACGGGCACGGCGTCGGGATGTGCCAGACGGGCGCCATCCGCATGGCCGAGCTCGGGTACTCCGGCGAGGACATTATCGCTCATTACTATCCGGGCTCGCGCGTCGAGCCCGTCTACAGGTAGGCGATGGCCCGGGATTTTTTGCAGAGGCTCGCCCCGCATATGATCGTCGGGCTCGAGGGTCCCCGCCTCACCGACGACGAGAAGACGCTCCTCTCGAAATACGCCTTTCCCGGGATCATCCTTTTCGAGCGCAACGTCGCCGATTCGAGACAGCTCATGGAGCTCGTGCAGGGGATACGGAATATCTTCCGCAACTCGCACGGGACCGTGCCCCTTATCGCCGCGGATCATGAGGGGGGCGTCGTATCCGTTCTCTCGCGGGCGATAGGAACTCCTCCCACGCAGATGGCCGCGGCGCGCGCGGGGGAGGCGCACCTCGTGGAGCGCCTGTTCGCCGAGAACGCGAGACGCATGCGCGCTTTCGGCGTCAACATGTTCCTCGGCCCGGTCGCCGACGTCAATTCCGATCCTTTGAATCCCGTCATCGGGACGAGGAGCTTCGGCGAGGCGACAGGGTTCGTTTCGTCGCTCGTTTCCGTCGCCGTCTCCGCGTCGAGGAGGGAGGGGGCGCTCACCTGCCTCAAGCATTTCCCCGGCCATGGGCCTTCTCGCGTCGATTCTCACCTGGAGCTGCCGGTTCTCGGAGCGACTCTCGATCAGCTCAGGGAGAGAGACGTCCCCCCCTTTGCGAGCGGAATCGCCGCCGGGGCGGAGTCGGTGATGATCGGGCACATAGCGCCCCTCGGCCGCGCTCTTCCCGCGTCGCTCGATCCGGAGATCATCGGAGGATTGCTGCGCGGGGAGCTCGGCTTCGAGGGGGTCGTCATGACCGACGCTCTCGAGATGGAGGGGGTGAAGGGGGAAGGGACTCTTCTCGACATATGCGAGCGCGCCCTTGCGGCGGGCAACGATATTCTCCTTTTCTCGAAACCGGTCGCGAGCGTGGCGGGCGAGCTCGCTTCCCCCGGTGAAGCCGCCGAAGCGGATGAGTTCCGCGGCGACGGCTTCGCGAGCGCGGAGGCGCTTTCGATCGCCCGAATCGAGAGACTCCTCGGCCTCGCCGGCGAAAGGGAGCGGGAATTCGAGCTCCCGGGCGATCCGGGCGTCTATCGCGAGATCGCCGAGAAATCGATTCTGGTCGCGTCAGGGCTCGATGGAGGCGCCGGCGGTCCGTTCCCCGGCGGGCAGGGGAAGGGTTTCAAAGCGATCTTCTGCTGCGAAAAAGGGGAGATCGATCGCTTTCCGACAAGGAATTTCGTCTTTCGCATCCTGCAGGGGTTGAAGGGCGGCGAAGGCGCGAAGAGCGAGGCTCAGGGGGCGATCTCGATCGGGCGCTACAGTCTGGAACGATACGAGGCGTTCCAGGCGCCGGCGCCTCATCTCGAGGCCTGGCTTTTTTCGTCGGAGAAATCAGACGCCGGCCCGGGACGCCGTGTTCCTGCTCAACAGGAGACCGCTTTCGGAGGACGCCGTGGCGAGGATGTGCTCGGGGGCGGGAATCGTCGTCGTCGCCGGATGGCCCTATGCCGCTCGTTTTGTCGGGAGCGGCCGGACGGTGATCACGACATTCGGTGTCTACGACGCCGCGGCGGACGCGGTATGCCGTTTGATAGGAGCGTATTGACGCCGCGAAGGCTCGAGAAACCGGTTGACACGAGGCGTTTTCTCTGGTATTTATTGCTGGGCCGGCAGAAATGGTCGGCCGTTTTTGCTTCGAGCGTATTTTCAGGCCGGGCCGGATGCAGTGGCTCGGCAATTGCAGAAATAGGCTGTTCGGCGGGGTCGTAGTTCAGTTGGTTAGAACGCCTGCCTGTCACGCAGGAGGTCGCGAGTTCGAGTCTCGTCGGCCCCGCCATATTACTTCTTTCAGGATAACAAAATAGCTGCTCAGTTCGGTCAATAACGATGCGATTTTCTGATTACCTGACCGAAACGTTTTGGGCTGCCGTCGACAAAGCCCTGCCCCTCATCTACGGCTTCGGCTACATATTTCTCGTCGCCCGCGTTCTTCCCAAGACGGAATTCGGCTGGCTGGCGCAGTTCGAGATCGTCTATTACTTCATCCTGATGCTGGACCTCGCGATCGCGCAAACCCCGATGGCCAAGTTCACCGCCGAGACAAAGGATTCGGTATGGGCCGTTCCCAACGGATTCTTTCTGAGTTTTGTCGTTCTTTCCGGCTCCGGCATCGCGTGCGTGGCGGCGAGGGGGTCGCTCGCGAGCTGGCTGAACGCTCCCGGTCTCGAGAATATTATCCCGAGCGTGCCGGTTCTGCTCGCGGCAGGCTATTTCAAGACTCTCTCCGGCCAGATCTGCGTGGCACGAAATTGGACGGGACGATTGGTCGTCATCGACGCCGTCTATTTTCTGGGCTCCCTGACGCTGTTGATGATCATGAGCTTTTCGGGCATGCTTTCGTCCGCGCGGCAGGTCATCCAGGCCAATATCTATCTGGCCTCCGCGGCCTCGCTCGTCGGCGTGCTCTTGACCTTCCCGGTGTTGAAACAGGTGAGCTGGCGTCTGCGCGGCGCTCACCTGCGACGCTTCCTCGCTTTCAGCCGCTATTCGCTGGGCGCGAGCTTCGGAGCCTATCTGAACGGCTTCATCGACGTCATTCTCGTCTCGCGTTTCCTGGGCACGGTGCCGGTCGGGATCTATCGCGCCGGAAAGATCATCTACCGCTTCTACAACGCCTTCTCGCAAGCCGCGCAGGTGATCATTCTGCCGCTCGCTTCCCGATTCTCCGCCTCCGGCCAGATGGCCTCGCTGCGCGCCCTGTACGAGAAGTCGATCTATTTCTCCTATATGCTGCTCTTGCCGCTGAACGCGTTCCTGCTGCTCTCCGCCGATTGGATCGTCGCGCTGCTCTATTCCGGCAAGTATCCGGAAGCCGTCCCGGTATTTCGCTGGCTCCTGGTCGGCGCATTCTTCCTTCCGTGGGGCACCGTCGGCATCAACGTTCTCCTCGGCGCCGACAAGCCCAAGCTGAGCTTTCGCATCACCTGGGCCGTCGTGGCGGTCAACGCGGTGTTCAGCTACTTCTTCATACGGTCTTTCGGCGTCAACGGCGCCGCGATGGTGATTGGAATCACCTCCCTGGTCGGCGCTGTTCTCACCACGTACTACGCCAAATCCGTCGTCCGCTTTACCTGGCGGGGCATCTTCTCTCGGCACGTCGATGTTGCAAATTTCGCGAAAGCCATGAAACGATCATGATCTGCGCGCACTATCTTTCGAAGTACCTCGCCACGACGCTGAACTGGCTTCATGTCATTCTGCGTTCCACCGATAGCTACGAGCCTGTCATGCTCGCGCGCACGACGAGCAATCTCGGGGATTTCCCGATGAAGAATCTCTATGCGCTTTCGGATCTTGCGCCTCCGCGTCGCCTCTACAATCTCGCCGTGTACAAGACTCTCGGATATTTCCCGCTCTTCTACAAGGCCGCCCGGGAGCACGACGTCGATCTTCTGCACGTTCATCTCGGCTACGACGGCTATAGAATGCTGCCGCTGAAGCGCAAATTGCGGGTTCCGATGGTTACGGGGTTTTTCGGAATCGACGCGTCGAAATATCTGCAATTGCCCGAATGGCGCGAGCGGTATCGGCGGCTGTTCGACGAAGGAGAATGCTTTCTGGCGCTGGGGCCGCGCATGCGCGAGGCCCTCGTCGACGCCGGGTGCCCGGCCGCGAAGCTGCAAATATTCCACGTCGCGATCGCCGTCGAGGAGTTCCCGTTTCGCGCGCGGGTTCTGCATGCGCGTGAAAGCGCGACGATTCTGATGGGAGCGACCTTTCGAGAGAAGAAGGGGATCGCCTACGCGCTGGATGCGATGGGGTCGCTCAGGAAGCGAGGCCTGCCGTTCAGATTCGTTCTCGCCGGAGACGGGCCGCTCCGAGCGCAGATCGAGCGGCAGATTCTCGATCTGGATTTACGGCAGCATGTGGAGTTGCTCGGATACGTCGACCCTCTGGCTTTCCGCGGCCTGATGGAGCGCTCGCATATCGTGATCCTGCCGAGCGTGACGGCGAGCGACGGCGATACGGAGGGCACGCCTCTCGTTCTCGTCGAAGCTCTCGCGATGGGAATCCCCGTCGTGTCGACGATGCACGCCGACATTCCCGAAATCGTGAAAGACGGCGTGAACGGCTTTCTCGTGCCGGAAAGGGATTCCGGCGCGCTGGCGGAGCGGCTGATCCATCTCGTCGAGCATCCGGAATCGTGGGAGGTGATGGGCCGCGCCGGGCGCGAGCACGTCGCGGAGCAGTTCAACGCCGCGAAGCAATTCGATAAATTAATGGGCATCTATTCCGGTCTTATCCGCACGCGGGAAGGCGCTTCATGAAAACGGCAGGGGAGATAAAGGAATATTACGACGAGTTCTCGAAATCGACCTTTCTCAGGGATTTTCGGATCGTCAATCTCCGACAGCAGGCGATCAGGAAGCTCTGCGATCGTTTCATCCCGCCCGGCGCGCGCGTCCTGGAAATAGGCTGCGGCGCGGGGATTATCTCGAAACATCTCGAACCGCGCGTATCCCGTCTCGTGGGGATCGACATCAGCGAAACCGCCGTGAAGATGGCGCAGCTGTACGTGACCGGCGACAAATGCGAGTTCACGGCGCTCGACGTCACGGGAGACGCGAGCGATCTGGAGCGGCACGAGAAGTTCGACGCGATACTCGTGCCTGACGTTCTCGAGCACATTCCGAAGGAGCGGCAGCGCGCGCTGTTCGAGCGGATCGAGAATCTTCTGGGACCTCGAGGAATCGTTTTGATCACGTATCCGAGCCCGGAATATCAGGAGTACCTCCGGCGCAGCAGGCCCGAGCTCCTGCAGGTTGTCGACGAGACCCTGCGGCTTTCCGAGATACTGGCGATCACCTCGCTCCAGCCCCGGTATTTCGCCTACGTCGACGCGGGGGAGAGGAACCAGTACGTTCATCTGGCGCTCGCGCCGGCGATGGAGTACTCTCCGGAATCTCCGCCGGTCGACTTCGGGGGAAAGGTCGTTCGCAGGGCGCGGAAGACCCTGTGGAGATTGCGCAACGAGGCTTTTCTGCGCAAGGTGAAGAATGCTCTTTGAGCGAAGCAAGAATGCGAAGCCGCATAACTGGCTGATACACCGTTACTGCGTGCGCTCCGTCAGGAAGAACGCCTCCCGCCTGAAGGGCAGCGTGCTCGACATCGGCTGCGGAATAAAACCGTATAAAGAGATCGTCGAGAAATACTGCACGGCGTATATCGGCCTGGATCGGCCGGCGTCCCTTCACGGCCTGAAAGAGGTCGAAGTCGCCGGCGACGCCCTCTTCCTTCCCTTCGGCGACGAGAGCTTCGATTCGGTCGTCTCGTTTCAGGTCATGGAGCACGTCACCGAGCCGCGGATCTTCCTGTCGGAGGCGTTTCGCGTCATGAAGCCCGGCGGCACGGCGCTCTTGACGACCCCGTTCATGTGGGGCGAGCACGAGCAGCCGCACGATTATTTTCGTTACACGCGCTACGGCCTGCGCTATCTGGCCGAGAAGGCCGGTTTCGAGGTGATCGAGATCGAGCCCGACACGGGCTACTGGTCGACGGCGACCTTGCGGTTCAATTACTGGCTCAATCGTTTCGGCAAGGGGCCGCTGCGATATCTGCTGGCGCCGGTCTGGCTGAATCAGTATCTCGCGCTCTGGCTCGATCGTGTCGATCGATCCTACACCGCGGACACGGCGACCTTCACCTGCCTTCTCCGGAAGCCCCGCTGAGGAGAGACTGCTCGACCTTTTCTGTCCCATTGAAAAGTCCCCGCGCTCATGATATAATAGGCCCGATCAACGGCACATATCGCTTCGTGGAGGGGGATTCAATGAAACGCTCCATATTTCCTTCGATCGGTGTTCGCTGCCTTGCGATTGCTGCGGTTCTCTGTGTCGCAAGCTCCGTGTCCGCGGAACTTCCGGATGTCGGCTACATCGGGGTGTTCAAGGATGCGACTCATGACACCAGCCCGGCTTCGCGCGGAGCCGGTTATAATGTATGCCCGGCCCAGTACGAACAGTTCCAATGCTGGATCTGGTGCCTGCCGTGCTGGGAGGGAATGATGGGGGCGAAGTTCGCCGTCAGTTTCCCGCCGTCGACGGTCGTGATTCTCGAAACGGTCCAGAATCCCAACATCAGGGCCTCTGTCGGCACGCTTATAGAGGGCATCGAATTCGCTTTGAATGAGGATTTGTGCCAGATGGATTGGATGTGGACGCATCAAATCACAATGCTGCGGCTGGGTCTCCCGACAGTCTCTGACAAGATCGGGATCGTTCCGCATTCCGATCCGTACATGGGCGGGCTTGGGTTCTATACCTGCTATGGCAAGCCTTTTCCGGTCCCCATCGATGTTCTAACTCCTCTGTATATCTGCTGGACCCCGGATCCTGGCCCCCTCGGCGTGCAGGATACAAGCTGGGGAGCGATCAAGAGCTTGTTCTGAGAGGCGCTTCGACGGCAAGCAGGGGCTGCACAAAGAGCGTTTTGTGCGCAAAGAAAAGGGCTCCGAAGCTTGACGCTCCGGAGCCCTTTTTACTTATCGGCTATCCAATCCTGCGATTAGAAGCGATCCCGGCCGCCGCCGCTGCCGCCCCTGCGACCGCCGCCGCCGCCACCACCGTAACCGCCGCCGCCGCCGAATCCGCCGCCGCCCCTGGGCTTGTCCTCGCGCGGCTGGGCTTCGCTGACCTTCAGCGCCCGACCGTCGACGTCCTTGCCGTTGAGAGCTGCGATGGCCTTATCGGCCTCTTCGTTGTTGTCCATCTCGACGAAACCGAAGCCCCTCGAGCGATCCGTGAACTTGTCCTTGATCACGCGCGCGGAGGTGACGGCGCCGAAAGGCGCGAAAATCGAATTCAACTGGTCGTCGTTCGTGTCGAACGACAGGTTGCCTACGTAAATCTTCTTTGCCATAGTAACTGGATCCTTTCACTAACCGAATGTATACACTGACAATTAATGCTACTGCGCAATGCTATACTTTCCCTGGGCCGATACGCTTCACCTCTCCTTCGAATTCAAATCCCCGATCGCTTCAGGCTTCCCCGGTTCGAGGCGCGCCCGCACACTTTGCCTACAAGAATATTATCGATTCAGAATTTTCCCGTGATTGATAAGGGAGGTTTGCACTGCATCGATAGGGCTCTTGCAAAGAGGCGATATTGGATTCTGATCTACTGACTGACGCTGAACACTCCTTCGGAAAACGAACCACTTTTCCAGTATAATGCATGTTTCGTGCAAAAAGCGAGTAAAATCTTCGATTATTTCATGAATTTTGGGCGACGGCGTGATGGGGAGGATGCGCGGCTTTAAAAAAGCCGAGGGCGCGAACGCCTCGTGCGTCGCGCCCTCAACGCAGTTTCAGGGCTTCATTCTAATAACGGTCGCGACCGCCGCCACCGCCGCCGCCCCTGCGGCCACCGCCACCGCCACCACCGTAACCGCCGCCGCCGCCGAATCCGCCGCCGCCCCTGGGCTTGTCCTCGCGCGGCTGGGCTTCGCTGACCTTCAGCGCCCGGCCGTCCACGTCCTTGCCGTTGAGCTCGGCGATCGCCTTATCGGCTTCCGCGTTGTTTTCCATCTCGACGAAACCGAAGCCGCGGGAGCGACCGGTGAGCCGGTCCATGATGACGTTGGCCGAGGTTACCGCGCCATAGGATTTGAAAAGCTGATTCAGCTTATCGTCGTTCGTATCGAACGATAGGTTGCCGACGTATATTTTCTTAGACATTGCACAGAATCCTTTCACTTGCCTTTTCATGAGTTCGAAAATTAACTCAACGTTGCCGCTGTTTCCTGACCGATACGTTCACCTCTCTTTTTCTCCCGGAATCCAGAATCATGCACGCCCGGGGCTGCGTCACCCCGAAGACGCGCGCCGCTTCACGAGATTGACTGCGAACCTGATTGTCGGGGAGAGTGTACTACTGGGGGACCGACAAGACCAGCGATTTTTTATCAACACTGTTGTATGAAAAAGGGGTACTTGCTATCATGCCGCGTAATAAAAGCTCATACCGGTTCGCGTGTTCGAAACCTCTTCAGGGAGAAAGAGAGTGAACCATGACTGAAAAAGTCTATCAACTTCTCAGCGATTCCAAGAAAGCGCGCTGGGCGGCCCTTCTGATCGTATCTTTCACGATGTTCGCCGGATATTATCTGGCCGATCTCATGGCGCCGCTCCAGGATATGCTTCAGAGACAGCTGGGTTGGAGCAGCACCGATTACGGCTGGTATACCGGGGCCTATGGCTGGTTCAACGTCTTCTTCTTTTTCCTGATCCTCGGCGGAATCATCCTCGACAAGATGGGCATCCGTTTCTCCGGATTGACCTCCGCCATAGTCATGGTCTGCGGGGCGGCGATCAAGTACTGGGCGATAACGACCCACGCCCTCGATGGTCAGGCCTGGCATATCCTCTTTTGGACCTTTCCGGCGCAGGTCTGGATGGCCGCTTTCGGATATGCGGTCTTCGGTGTCGGGCTCGAGGTCGCCGGAATCACCACTTCCAAGGTCATCGTCAAATGGTTCAAGGGGCATGAATTGGCCCTGGGGATGGGACTCCAGCTGGCTATCGCCCGCATGGGTACGGCTCTCGCGCTCTCCACCTCCGTGCCCATCGCCAAGGCTTTCGGCACCGTCAGCGCCCCCCTGCTCATCTGCCTTATCATGCTCTGCATCGGCGTGCTCGCCTTCTTCGTTTATACCTTGAGCGACAAGAGACTCGACGCCTCGCTGGCCACGGCTCGGGGCACGGTCGAAAAGTCGAGCGAAGAAGAGTTCCACATGAGGGACATCCTGGCCATCATTACCAACCGCGCCTGGTGGTATCTGGCCATACTCTGCGCCCTCTTCTATTCGGCGGTGTTCCCCTTCCTGAAATACGCGACGAGCCTCATGATCAACAAGTTCCACGTCAACGAGAACCTGGCGGGCCTCATCCCTTCGCTGCTTCCCTTCGGGACAATCCTGCTCACGCCCTTCTTCGGCAACCTCTTCGACCGAAAGGGCAAAGGGGCGACCATCATGATGGTCGGAGCGCTTTTGATCATTCTCGTGCACCTGCTCTTCTCCATTCCCATGCTCAACCACTGGTTTATCGCCGTCCTGCTGATGATCGTTCTGGGGATCGCATTCTCTCTGGTGCCTTCGGCGATGTGGCCCTCGGTGGCCAAGATCATCTCCGAGAAACAGCTGGGCACTGCGTACGCTCTGATCTTCTATATCCAGAATATGATCGCCCTCATGTTCGTCCCGGCGACGATCGGGTGGGTGCTCGACAAATACTGTGTCGTGTCGCGGACCGTCGTGGACGGGCAACAGGCGACGTCCTACAACTACACGATCCCGATGATAATCTTCACCGTGATCGGTGTTCTATCGCTGCTCTTCGCCTTTTTGCTGAAGGTCGAGGACAAGAAGAAGGGCTACGGCCTGCAGCTGCCGAACATAAAAAGCTGACGGGCGCGGGTAGTAAGGGCGCCGGATATTCCCGCTCCGAGCCCAGTCGCAGGGCTCCAATGGGCTCGTTCGCGGGAATATCCGGCGCCATCTCCGCCGCCCGCTAATGGTTCAGGATCTCCAGCAGGTCGGCTTCGATCGACTTGGCGGGGGATTCGACGATTCTCCCGAGCTCCACGCCGCCTCGGTACAGGATGATGCTCTCGACCGCCTTGACCGCGTAGTAGTCCCGGACGTTCTTCGACCAGTCGATGAGCTCCTGCGGGAGCGCCGCCTCGCTCGTCGCTTTCGCTCGCTCGACGGCGAATGTTTTCATGGCGTCGTACGAGAATCCCGCCGAATCGAGCACCTTCCAGAGCCTCGGAACCTGCTGGTGCGAGTCGCTGCACCAGGTGCCGAGCACGAGGACGATCTCGATCCCGTCGAGGCGGCCCGCCGAGATCTCCGAGGATCGCCTCGTCGGGCTTGTAGTCGTAGTACTCGGCGTCCCAGGCGGCGATATTCGAGACGATGTCCTCTCGCGTGACGTCGCCGAGAACCACCTTCGAGCCGTCCTTCTTCTCGACCACCTTCACGCCGATTTTGGCCGGCGGGGTCGCGGGGACTGCCGGCTGCGCGGTCTCGGCGACGGGAGCGCTCGCCGTCTCCGGGGCCGCCGCTCCGGCCTTTTCGCCCTCCGCGGCGTCTTCGCCCGCCGGCGGCCAGAGATCGTTCCACCATTCGGGCTCGCTCTTTAGGTAGCGGTCGAACCACGCGATGATCGAGTTCGACCAGACGACGCGCTTCTTGTATTCGAGGATGAAGTGGTCCTGCTCGTCGAACCTGAGATATTCGACGGTCTTGCCGAGAAGCTTGAGCGCGGTGAACAGCTGCTCGCTCTCCCCCGTGGGGACGTTCGTGTCGGCGCCGCCGTGGGTGAGGAGGAGCGGCGTCTTGATCCTGTCCGCGCCGAAGAGCGGGCTCTGGTCGACGTAGATGTCGCGCCTGTTCCACGGGAAGCTGTTCGCGGCGGCGACGGCGTTGTAGCCGTATCCCCAGTAGCCCTCCCCCCAGTAGCTTGCGATCGAGCTGATCCCGGCGTGCGAGACCGCCGCGGCGAACATATCGGTCTTCGTGACGAGGAGCTCCGTCATGAAGCCGCCGTACGAGGCGCCGATGCACCCGAGCCTGGTACCGTCGACGAAGGGGTGCGCCTCGACGAACTTCTTCGCTCCCTCGATGATCTCGCCGGCGACGACCTTGCCCCAGTCGTTCACGTGTGCGGCCGAGAACTCCTGCCCGTAGCCGGTCGCGCCGCTCGGCTGGAGGACGTAGACGACGTAGCCGTGGGCGGCCCAGAGGTTCTTCGGATAGCGCCCGCCGTACGCGCGGTTCACCGGGGAGGTGCCCCCGTAGTAATAGACGATGCACGGGTATTTCTTCCGGGAATCGAAGCCGGGCGGGAGGTAGTAATAGCCGTCGATGGTCTTCCCGGCCGGGCTCGTGAAGCTCCAGTCCTCGACGCCGTCGAGCTCGATGTCGGCGAATGTCCCGGCGTTGGGGTCGTAGATCATGCGCGATGCGCCCTTCGCGAGATCGATCGCGTAGAGGCGCGCAGGCGTGGTCGAGCTCGATCCGACGTCGACGGCGACGAGCTTGCTTCGGGCGATGTCGCCGTTCTCCGAGACGTCGAATCCCGTCTCGATTCGCGCGAACGTCTTCTTCTTCGGATTGCAGCGGAAGAGGCCGGTCTTCGATCCGACCTCGGCGGCGACGTATATGTTCCCGTCGACCGTGGACCACGCGGCGTCCTGGACCGCGGGGTCGAAATCCCGCGTGAGCGGCTCGGCGGTCTTCGTCGCGAGGTCGTACACGTAGAGCTGGCCGTCGTAATCGTTCGGGATCGTGCCCTCGCTCACCTTGAGCCCGATGTTTCCGAATGCCGACGGACCCGACCGTATGAGAATCTTCGTTCCGTCGGGGGAGAAGGATGCGTCGTCGAGCCAGCGCCCCTTGAAAAGCGAATCGACGCTCTGATCCTCGAGATTCAGAATATAGAGATCGGCGACGCCGTAGGGCCGCTCCGAGAGATCCTCGTATCCTCTCGACATGAGAATGCGCTTCCCGTCCGGATGAACGTCGTAGATGCCCGTGCCGTACTTTCCGGCGGTCAGGCGGCGCGTCTCCCCGCCGGGAACGGTCGTCACGTAGAGATACGAGCGGTCGCCGCCCCCGCGCTGCCGGTCCTCCACCTTCGTCAAACGTTTGAGCCCGCGCTTGTCGGGCTCGGCCTTCTCCGAGACCGTATAGACGATGAACGATCCGTCGCGGGCCCAGAGGTAATCGTCGAGATTGTTCACGTTTTCGAGAATGGTGGAGCATTCGCCCGAATCGAGATCGAGGAGGCGCAGCGTGCCCGTGTCCTTGTCTCCCGCTATCACGTACGAGAGCCGCTTTCCGACGGGCGCCCACTGAACGTTCGACATCCGGTCGACGTCCCTGATCGTGCGCTCGAGCGAGCCGTCCTTCATCCGCCGGATCTCGAGCCAGCTCTGGCGCTTGTCGGTCTCGCGCGAGTATTTGCCGGTGTTGATCGCGACGAGGCTCCCGTCCGGCGAGAGGGCGGTTCTCGAGATCGTCTGGTGGTAGAGAATCTCGTTCAGGGAGATTTCGCGCTTCGGGGAAAGGGAGACGTCGATCGCTCCTTCCCGGCCGCCCGAAAGGGATACGTCGATGCGCCAGTCCGCGGCGGACGTGTCGGACGGCATGCGGACGGTCTTGACGAGGAGGAGGTGCTTGCCCCGTTCGAGCTTGGCCTCGCCGGATTTCTTCTCCGCGAGCCCCGCGGTTTTCTCGCTCTTCACGATCTCGGCGCCGTCGATCGTGACGGCGAAGGCGTCGCTCGATCGCGCGCTCACGGAGAGCTTGGTCCAGCGCGGGACCTCGACGTAGGCGGCGAGGTAGGCGATGGCCGGCGCCTCTCCGCCGACGGGGATCGATACGCCGTTCGTGTCGGCCGCGGCGCTCCGCCATGCGGCCTTCGCTCCGAAGAGCAGCGCCTGCGCCGCGCCTTCGACCGGTTTCATCGCAGAGAGCGGGATCTCCTCGTAGGAGAGGAGCTTCGCCGCGCCGAATTTCTGCTTCTCCCCGGCGATGAACGCGGGCGAGCGGCGCCGGGAACGGCCCGAGCATGAGCCATGTGTCGACGTGCGCCGCTTTCACCTCGACGGCGGTGGCGGCCGTCGGCTTTTCTGCCGCGGCGCCCGCGATCGAGGCGACAATCAGAACACAGAGGGCGGCGAGTAGCGATAGCACAGGAAGACGTTTCATGGAGGTTCCCTCTTTCGTTAAGGATTCGGCTTGCATCGAAACGTTCCCTGCGGCCGGGAGCGTTCGAGCCGATGATACTCGCTGCGCCGGCGGTTTTCAAGGGAGAGCTCTCGTTCGGGCCTCCTTCGATCGGCTCGATCGCGCGAGACGACATCGAGCTCGCGCGAAAGGAAGTTGCAATAGAAGCCCCCCTTTCTTATCATATACCGAACACGGGACGGATGGTCTTGTTCCAGGAGGGTATGAAGCGGATGAAAGGTATGCGCACTCTTTTCGCCGCCACGCTGTGTCTCATTATCGCGGTGGGCTGCGACGGAAGAAACGGTTCCGGAGAAGGTTCGAAGACGTCGGCGGACGCTTCGTCGTCGGAAAAGGCCGGGGCGTGGCTTCCCTTCAACGAGGGGATGGCGCTCGCCGCGAAGGAGAACAAGCACGTCGTCATCGATTTCTACACGACGTGGTGCCACTGGTGCAAGGTCATGGACCGCGAAACCTTCTCGGATCCCGAGGTCAGGAAGTACCTCGCCGAGAACTTCGTCACGATCCGGATCAACGCCGAAAGCACGACAGAGAAAGTGAGCTTCAAGGGGGAGGAGCTGACTCCCGTGGCGCTCGCCCGCGCGTTCGGCGTGAAGGGTTTTCCCTCTATCGCCTATCTCGACCGGGAAGGGCAGCTCGTGACGATCGTTCCGGGCTTCATGCCCGCGAAGACCTTTCTGCCGCTCCTCCAGTATATGCAGAAGGAATGCTACAAGCAGCAGATGACGTTCGATGAGTTCATGAAGAAAAAGGGCGAGTGCGAAACGACCGGAAAGAAATAGATCTTTTGGAATTGCAGGGAAGGAGATCGAAATGAGGATCGGAGTGCTGACCGGCGGCGGAGACGCGCCGGGACTCAATCCCGCGATAGCGGGGATAGTCGAGCGGGCGACCATGGACGGGTTCGAGGTGGTCGGGCTCAAGCGGGGATGGCAGGCGCTCGCGATACGCGAGAACGACAGTCACGTCGTGAAGCTCGGCCCCGAGATCATCCGCGAGTACAGCCGCCTCGGCGGGAGCAAGATCCAGTGCAGCAGGACGAATCCGGTGAGCCCGCAGAACGACCGCACCGACATCGTCAAGGAGAACATGAAGAAGTTCAAGCTCGACGCGATCATCGCGATCGGCGGCGAGGATACGCTCGGCGCGGCCGAGGTGCTCTCCGAGCGGGGAGTGCCGGTGGTCGGCATACCGAAGACGATCGATCGGGACCTCACGGGCACCGAATACACGCTCGGCTACGATACCGCCCTCAACGTCATCTGCGAGAGCGCGGAGCGGGTGGCGCACACGGCGGAATCGCACGAAACGATATTCTTTCTGGAGGTCATGGGACGGCACGCCGGGTGGCTCGCTCTCCGGGGCGGGGAATCGGCGTTCGCGGACGTCATCCTGATTCCGGAGTATACCTTCTCCATCCAGAAGCTCATATCGGTGCTCAAGGAGAGGCAGAAAGAGACCGACGATCTGAATCTCGGCTTCGAGCACCGCTACAAGATCATCGTCGTCGCCGAGGGCGCCCACATCGAGGGCGAAGAAGCGGTGCGGCGCGACAGCAAGCTCGACGAGTTCGGGCATTACAGCCTCGGCGGGGTGGGGGATTACCTCAAGAGCCTCCTCGAGCATGAGTTCAAGCACACGCGCTACACGGCGCTCGCGTACCTCCAGAGGGGCGCGCCGCCGTCGCAGCGGGACCGGCAGATCGGGCGGAGATTCGGCCACAGCGCCGTGGAGATCGTCAAGGACGGGAAATTCGGACACATGGTGGCCGTACAGAAGTCGAAGCTCGTCGTCGTCCCGCTCAGGGAAGTGCGCAAATCCCCGCGCCTCGTCGACGTCGACAAGCTCTACGACAAGGACCGGCTCAACGTGAAGATCGAGAATCCTCTGCTCGATACTTGACTGAAGGCTTCGGGGTCGGATGCGGGATCGAAGCGCCGCGCGGCCGAGCCGACGCTCTCGACCTGAGAAGGGGTATCAGCCTCTCCTGAAGACCGCGACGGTCTCCGCATGGTACGTCGCGGGGAAGAGGTCGACGAGATTGATCTCGGAGAGGATATAGCCCGCCTCGATGAGCGCCTTCGCGTCCCGCGCGAAGGTCGGCGGATCGCACGAGACGAAGATGAGCTCCTGAGGCTTGATCCTGATTATTCCCTGAAGCACCGCTTTCGGAAGCCCCAGACGCGGCGGATCGACCATGATGAGGTCGTATCCGCCGAGCCTCCCGATCTCCTTCTCCGCGTTGCCGCGCCGGAACTTCGCGTTCGCGACCCCGTTGAGCCTCGCGGCCGCCGTGGCGTTCCGCGCCGCGGCCTGATTCTGCTCGATGCCGAACGCCTCGATCGCCATTTTCGCGAGGGGAAGGGTGAAGAATCCCGCGCCGCAGTAGAGGTCGAGGAGCTTCCGGCGCACGGCGCCGGGGAGCGAGACGACGAGCTCGACAAGAGATGTCGCGAGGAAGCGGTTGACCTGGAAGAAGGAGTCGTGGCTCACGGGGAACATGAGGCCGCCCGCCTCCATGAGGACCTCGGGAGGTCCCGGGCGGTCGAGAAGTCCCCAGAAATGCACCGCGCCGAACTTGTCCATCCGAACGCGGACCTCGGTGAGCGGTTCGAACGACTCGCTCGGGATCTCGGCGATCGCCTTTCTCATTTCCTCGGGGAGCAGCAGGCATCCCTGCGGCGGGAAGGGAACGAGGGTATCCGATTCCCGCATGAGGAATCCCGGCCGTCTCTCGGCGTCGACCTTGAAAATGGCGTGGTTCCGGTATCCGTAGCGTTCGGGGCAGGGAATGACGCGCTTGAACTCGGTCTTGGTCTTCCCGATGCGTTCGAGGTCCTCGAGGACGCTCTCGCGCTTGACCTTCATCTCGTCCTCGTAGCCGAGGTGCTGCAGGTGGCAGCCGCCGCACGAGCCGAAGACGGGGCATTCGGCCTCGCGCCGCAAGGGAGAGGGCTCGACGATGCGATCGATGCGGCCGAATATGATATTCTTCTTCTCGCGCACGGCGGTGAACTCGACCGTGTCTCCGGGCGCCGCGTACGGTATGAACGCGGTCTTGCCCTCGACGAAGGCGAGGCCGTAGCCTCCGTGAACGATCTTCTTGATTTCAGCTATCATGCCAAGAGATATAACAGTCCGCCCGCCCCGGCGAAACACATTTCTCGGAGAATCAGCCCGCTTGCCGGCAACTTACCCTTTACCGGCGGGCCGCCGGAGACTATACTCGCCCGAAATAACGGGGAGTTCCGCATGAGAATCGGCATGATGATGAAATGGAAGATCCCGCCGCCGAACGCGCGCGTGGCGAGCGAGGCGCGCACCCTGATGACGGCCGGGCATAAGGTCTTTTTCCTCATCGAGGGGAGACCGGGCGAGGCGCGCGAGGAGTCGATGAACGGCCTGAACGTGGTGAGGGGCGTCAGAATGAGCGCGCCGAGGGAGATATGGCACCGCTACACGTTCAATTTCACCTACCGGGATCCGCTCTGGGCGAAGGCGATCGAACGTTTCGTGCGCGAGCACAGCATCGACGTTCTGCACGTGAACGATCTTCCGCTCTTCAGGGAGGCAGTCGCCGCCGGAAGGCGGCTGGGGCTTCCCGTCGTCGCGGACCTCCACGAGAACTATCCGGCGGGGCTCCAGGTCCGGCACGCGAATCGCCTGGAGAAGGCGACGATCTACGCGCATGGCCGCTGGGCGAGGTACGAGCGCGCGGCGCTCCGCGACGTCGACGCGATCGTCGTCGCGACCGTGGAGTCCCGCGACAGGCTCGTTGACCTCGGTGTCGGCGGGGAGAAGATCTCCGTCGTGCCGGACACGGCGGCCGTTCGTCCGGGGGAAGCCCCGGTCGATCCCGAGCTCGTCGAGCTCTACCGCAGACTCGCAACGATGAGAAAGGCATGAGGAGCGAATATGTCTTCCAAAGCGCACCCGATGACGGTCAAGCTGCTCGATCTCGTTCCCCAGTACGAGGGCATCAGGGATGAGATCCGGGCGGCGATCGACGAGGTTCTCTCGACGCAGCAGTTCATTCTCGGGAAGAAGGTCGAGGAGCTCGAGGCGGAGATCGCCCGTTACTGCGGGGTGAGGCACGCCGTCGGCGTCGCGTCGGGAACGGACGCGATCCTGCTCGTCCTCATGGCGCTCGGCGTGAAGGAGGGGGACGAGGTCGTCACGACGCCGTACACCTTCTTCTCGACGGTGAGCTCCGTCACGCGCCTCGGCGCGAAGCCCGTGCTCGCCGATATCGATCCCCGAACATATAATATCGATCCGGATCGCGTCTCGAAGCTCGTCACGCGCAAAACGAAGGCGATCCTCGTCGTGCATCTCTTCGGCCAGATCGCCGGGATGGACGCGATCTCGGAAGCGGCCGCGCGCTCGGGAGTTCCCGTCGTCGAGGACGCGTGCCAGTCGATCGGCGCGCGGTACAAGGGCAAGCGCGCGGGCTCGCTCGGCGCGGCGGGCTGCCTCTCCTTCTTCCCCTCGAAGAATCTCGGCGGCTTCGGCGACGGCGGGATGATCGTGACGGACGACGCGTCGCTCGCGGACGCGGCGCGGATGCTCAGGGTCCACGGGGGGCGCGAAAGGTACTATCACGACGTCGTCGGGATCAACAGCCGCCTCGACGCCCTGCAGGCCGCCGTGCTCCTCGTGAAGATGAAGCACCTCGACGGGTGGCACGAGGGGCGGAGAAAGAACGCCGCGTATTACGACCGCGAGCTCTCGAAGGTGGCGGGAGTGACGATCCCGTACGTCGAGCCCCACAACGAGAGCGTGTACAACCAGTACGTCATCCGGGTGAAGGAGCGCGACGCGCTGCGGGATCATCTCCGGAAGCGGGGCGTCGGCTGCGACGTGTACTATCCCGTTCCGCTTCATCTGCAGAAGTGCTTCGCGTTCCTCGGCGGGAAGGCGGGGGATTTCCCCGAATCCGAGCGTGCTGCGCGCGAGACGCTCGCCCTCCCCGTGTACCCCGAGCTCGGGACCGCCGAGAAGGAATACGTCGTCTCGTGCATCCGCGAATTCCTGGAGCGCCGCGCATGAAGATTGTCAGCGCATGAAGGTCGTCCGCGCATGAAGGTCGTCTGCTTCTCCGAGATCCAGTGGCGCTACGTGAGAACGCGCAAGCAGCAGGTGCTCTCGCGCTTTCCGGCCGATTGCGAGATACTCTTTCTCTCGAGCGTCGTGAGGGGGAAGCCGAACAATTTCCGGCCCATGCGCGACGGCCGCGTCGTTCACGTATGCGTTCCGATATTCAAGAACGTGCCCCAGCGCCGGCTTCAGGCCCTGCTGGCGCTGCCTCCCGTGCGCTTCGTCTGGAACGCCGTCATTCTCCTGTGGCTCTCCGCGATCTTCCTCGCGACCGGCTTCTCGGGACGCAACCGCGTCTTCTACGTGTCCAATATCTACTACGCGGCGATCCTTCCGTTTCTCTCGCGTTCGCTCCTCTTCTACGACTGCAACGACGATCATCTCGCGTTCCCCGACACGCCGCCGTGGGCGCGGAAGTATTTCCTCGCCCTCGCGCGGTCGGCCGATCTCGCGATCGCGGTCAGCACGAGGCTCGCCGAGCTTCTCGGCGAGGCGGGAGTCCGGGAGGTGCGTCTCGTGGGGAACGGCGTCGACTATGATCTCTTCCGCGCGGCCGCCGAATCGGGCGTTCCCGACGACATGAAAGCGCTCGAGCGTCCCATCATCGGCTATTCGGGAGCGGTGGCCCAGTGGTTCGATTTCGAGCTGCTCGATTTCATTGCCGAATCGTTCCCGCGCGCCTCGATCGTCATGGTGGGGCCCGTGTTCGGCCCGCAGGCCGCGGAGCTCGCCGCGACGGCGGCGCGCCGGGGCAACGTGTTTCATCTCGGGGCGAAACCCTACGAGAAGCTCGGGAGCTACATAGCGGCGATGGACGTTTGCATAATTCCGCTCAAGATGAACGATCTCATGCGATCCGCCGACCCGAACAAGCTCTACGAATACGCCGCGTGCGGACGGCCGATCGTCACCATGAAGCATTCCGAGGATCTCGAGCCGCTCCGGGGAATGATCCATCTCGCCGGGTCGCACGCCGAGTTCATCGAAGGAATCCGGCTCGCGCTCGCTTCGGGCGCGAATCAGGAGAAGCTCCTCGAGTTC
Organism: uncultured bacterium; assembly: GCA_963747385.1. Classification (GTDB taxonomy): domain Bacteria; phylum Krumholzibacteriota; class Krumholzibacteriia; order Krumholzibacteriales; family Krumholzibacteriaceae; genus SSS58A. Next base: position 34,276 of record CAVVEY010000014.1, read on the forward strand.
GCGCGGAAACGGAGCTGGCAGGCGCGCGCGGACGAGATCGTCTCTCTCGTTCGGGAATCGATCGCTCGGAAATCCTAAAGGAGGATCCATGGCTCGATCGCTCACGCATCTCGCGCTCGCGCTCGCCGTCCTTACGCTTCTCGCGGGAGGCTGCGCGAGGCGCGAGGGAACTTCCGCGCTCTTCATCCTCGAGGAGCTCGAAACGGCGTCCGCCGTCAAGGACGCCCCGACGCGGGTCGAACGTCTCTCGATCTTCATCGGCAATCACCCGGATCACCCCTACCGGTTCGTCGCGTACAACCGGATGTTCGAGACGCTCGGGACCGAGATGAAGGACGAAACGGGAATGGAGGCGCGCCTTGCCGGGGCGCTGAAGAAGGAAGCGGATTTCGTTTCGCGAGGCGAGCTGCTTCTCGGCAAATTCATCCGTCTCATGGAAAAGGACAACTCCGCGGCGGCGGCGTTCGCCGACTCCCTTTTCCTGACCGAACGCTCGCCGCGGCTCTTTCTCATTATGGGCTACTATCTCATGGATCCGAAGGCCGATCAGGATCTCGCCGTGAAGTGCTTCCTCCGGTCGGCCGATCTTTCGACCGGCGCGTACGAGAAGGGACAGGCGCTCGCCATGGCGGGCTCCGCGCTCGAGGAGCGGGGGAAGAGGGACGAGGCGAAACGGTATCTCGCTATGGCCGCCGGCAATCCCGAGGCCGATATGCTCATGGGGAGGATACTCTGGGAGGAAGGCAAGCGCGCGGAGGCCCTCGACGCGTACGTCTCGTGCGCCGCTCATATGCCGGGCGCGAGAGCCACGACGAAGCTCGACAGCCTGTACGCGCTCGCTGGTCCCGGCGCGAAGGATCTCGGCGAGGCCATCATGGCGCGGCGGATCGGCGACGCGGGCCCGATGCCGGAAGGCATATTCGTCGATCTCGACGGGAAAGCCCATGATCTATCGAAGCTGAAGGGCACGAAGATCGTGCTCTACGCCCTGAGCCCCACTTGAATGCCCTGCGTTGCGGAGTTTCCGCAACTCGAGCGGCTCTACGGGCGGGAAAAGGAGCTCGGCTTCAGATTTCTCGGCCTCGAGGTCAAGGGCATGCTCGCCAGGATGCGCGACGTCGTGAAGGATAAGAAGACGACCTTCCCGATCCTGCTCGACGACCGCCGTCTCGCGCGCGAAGTCCTTCAAATTCCGGGGACGCCGACGACCTTCGTGGTCGACGCTCGGGGGAGAATACGCGCGCGGCTCATCGGCGCGGCGGAAGATATCGACGAAACTATCGCGGAAGTGCTGAAGAGGATCTGAGGGAAAAAATTCGGGGTTCCCGTCTTGAAGCTGTGGCCAAGGTGCTGTGCTGCATGTCCTGACGGGAACCCCTTCTTGTCTCTCCCGGTCTCTTTTTTTTGTGAGACCTGCTTTAATATAACACGAAATCATTTCTAGTCAATAATTATTCTTCTATTTCTCAATGAATTTTTCTATCTCGCAAGTGTTTGTCGTATAATGCGTTATATGTAGACCGGGGCGGCGTTTTTGCGATAATAGGGTATACTACCTATATGTGGAAAAGTGTCGAATCGTTCCGGATTCAGGCCGCGCCCGCAAGTCGGTGCGCCGCCGCGGGAGCGACGTTCCAGACGTCAGGCGAGATCAAACTCCTCCTCCGGAAACGGGATGTGAACGGGAAAGCCTCTTTCGGCGAGATGCGCGGACAGCTTCTCGGACTGGTCTTCCTCCCCGTGAACGATGAAGACCTTTTTCAGACGGCCCTTGAGCGGCGCGACGTAATCGACGAGATCCTGCTGATCCGCGTGCGCGCTGAAGGCGTTCATGACGACGACCTGCGCCCTGAGCGCGTGCTCCTCCCCGAATATTCTCACCACAGGCTCGCGCTCGACGATCCTTCTCCCGAGGGTGTGTCGCGCGGCGTAACCGACGATGAGGATCGTGTTGGCCGGATTCCCGATGTTGTTCCGCAGATGGTGGAGAATGCGCCCCGCTTCGCACATCCCCGACGCCGAGATGATGATCATGGGCCTCGGGTCTCCGTTGAGCTTCTTCGAGTCGACGACGTCGGTGACGTACTTGATCCGCTTCGTGCCGAACGGATCGTCGTTGGCGCGGATGCGCCGGAGCGTCTCCTCGTCGAAGCACTCCTCGTGCCGCCTGAACACCTCGGTGATATCGACGGCGAGCGGGCTGTCGACGAATATGGGGATCTCCGGAATGCGGTTTTGCTCTATGAGCATGCTCAGGAAATAGACGACCTCTTGCGTCCGCTCGAGCGCGAACGAGGGAACGATGATCTTCCCCTTGCGCTCGACGGTCGCGCGGACCGTCCTCGCGAGCGTCTCCGCGGCTTCCTCCATCGACGCGTGGCTCCGGCCGCCGTACGTGCTCTCGAGGATCAGGTAATCGACGTCGGGCGGCGTTTCGGGATCCCTGAGGATAGGCATGTGCTTCCTGCCGAGATCGACGGCGTACGCGAGCCGCGTCACGGCGCCGTTTTCCCGCATCTCGACGAGCGGCGTCGCCGATCCGAGCACGTGCCCGGCGTCGTAGAAGGTCGCCGTTACGCCGTCCGCGACCTCGAACGGCACGTGGTACCGGTAGCCGCGGAAGCGCCTGAGCGCCGCCTCGGCGTCCCTGCGCGTATAGAGCGCTGAGCGGGGCGGGAGCCGCTTCTCGCGACGGAGCTTGTTGACGAACCTGATGTCCTCTTCCTGGATATGCCCGCTGTCGGGAAGCATCTCCCCGCAGAGGTCCCGGGTCGCCTCGGTCGCGTAGATGCTCCCGGAGAAACCGCGTTTCACGAGGCTCGGGATATTGCCGCTGTGGTCGATATGCGCGTGGGAGAGGATGCATGCGCCGAGCTCGCGCGGATCGAAGGGGAAGCGGGAGTTTTTTTCGAACGATTCGTCGCGTCTCCCCTGGAACAGCCCGCAGTCGATGAGGATCCTGGAATTACCGAGCGAGATCATGTGCATGGAGCCCGTGACCGTTCTCGCCCCGCCGAGGAATTTTATCCGTGCGCTCAACGGCGCCCCCTTTTCTGGATGTACGATTCCTAGATATACGATTCGAGCGTCAGCGACAGCGTCGATCTCTTCCCGCCTCGCGAAGATCTCGATTCCGTACTTCGTGCCTTCCTTCGCCTCGAAAAGCGCCATGATCTCGCGGATGCTCTTGAACCGGCCCGCGCTCGTGCCCGCGATCTTCACGATGACGTCCCCGGGCCGGAACCCGGTGCGCGCGGCCGGCGAATCGGGCAGGACCGAAACGACGACGACGCTCCCGTTCTCCTTCCGCGCGAGCTGGAGCCCCGATCGATCCGGGTAGGACGTCTCTTCGAAGCGCGCGTTCTTTTCGAGGAGCACGCGCTGCTTTCCGTAGTCGAGCGTCACGGTGAAGCGCTCGAGGATGTCGTTTCCGACGATCCCGTCGACGTTCTCGAGAACGCCGATCCCCTTCATGCTCCGCGCGATCGCGAAAACGGGCCTCGCGATCGTGAATCCCCCCAGGCTCAGGGAATCGAACCTGCAGAGCGACGCCGTTTCGTCGCCCCCGGCGCCGCGGATCGCCATGGGAAGCGTCCGCCGGCCTCCGGCGATCCCCGTTCTTCCGGCGAAGCTCGCGTGGAGAATCGAGCTGTTCGCGCCCGTATCGAGGTAGAACACGGCCTTCGTCGTGTCGAGCGAGGCGCTGAGCGTGAATATGTTGTGAACGAGAGGGGCCTCGACGATCCGCTCGCCGCCGCGCGGCGAGAAAGAGTCGGGTTCGGCGAAGGTGATGATCGAACGCTCGAAGTCTATCCGCGTGACGAAGCGGCTGAGAAAATCGTAGCCGAGCACGCCGCCGATCTCGATCTCCTCGAATTTCCTCAGGAGGCTCGAGACCGGGAACGCGGCGGCGATCTGTTCCGAGAGCTCGATTCCCCCGATCGTGAGCCCCGGCACGCGCGTCATGTGAAAATCGGCCATCCCGCCGGCTCCCGCCCCCGGGATCGTGCCGCCGAGAGGAAGCCCCATCTCCGCGGCGACGACGGAATCGATGACGGTCATGCTCGCGCCCGAGTCGAGAAGAAAATAGAGTTCACCTTCGCGGCCGGCGATGCGCGCGCTCAGGTAGATGTGCCGGGATCGATACTCGAAGGGAAGCTCTTCCGCCGCTCCGCCGCGCGTGAACCGGTAGTCTTTCACGTCCGCCGCCGGCGGCAGGAATATCACGGGGTCCATGCCCTCGTTCGCCGCGATCGAGCGGTACCGCATCTCGATTCGCTGGCCGAGCGCCGGCATCTCCATTCTCACGAAGAACGGGAACATGACTCCCCCCACGCGGCGGTAATCCCCGTACGTTTGAACGGTGTTTCCCTCGCTCGCCCTGATCTCCAGACGCTCGAGGAGAAAGGTCGAATCGTCGAGGAAGAGCCGGGCGCTCGCGCCCCCGTCGACCCTGAGCGCGAGAACCTCGCATGGAGAGCCGTTCGCCGTGTCCCTTCCGGCCGCTTCGAGCGCGAAGCCGGTTCCCTCGAAGAGGTAGTCCCAGCTTTCGAGAAGGCACATCGTCTTCTGGTACTCGAGCGAGGAGCGGTCCCGCCTGATCTGGAGCTTGCCGTTCGGATCGATCATCCAGAGGCGCTCGCCGTCGTATCCCTCCCGGACCTTGAAGAAGCCGAGCGTTACCTCGCTGTACGAAAGGCACGGCAGGAGACTCCAGGACTCCACGGTGCCCTTGAGTCCGGTCCCCATGATCTCGATTTCCGCGGACGAGGCGAGGGACCTGATCGCGCCGACGGCCCGGGCTCCGCCGAGCGCCTCGATGTGTTTCGCGAGAAGCGCCCCGGCATCTCCGTCCGCCGCGGAAAAGGCGGGAGCGGATGCGGCGAGCGTCACTGCAGCCAGTATAGAGATGAGCGAATTTCTCATAGTGTTCTCCTGCAAACGAGCCGTTTCATGATAGCGCGGCGAGGGGCTGGAACGGTAGATATTCATTGAATATTTCCAGTGTTTATGATACAATGCCCATGAGAATTAAGATTAATTCTCATATGTTAAGCGGAGGGGAAATCCTCACAACTTATTATTCAGGAGGGGAATGCAATGAAAGCATTGCACATAGGGGTCCTCGCAGGACTGGTTCTTCTCGCCTCGAGCAGCGCGCTTCTGGCGGATCCGTGTCTCGTCGTCTATCCCGACGCGCCGTGCATCTATCAGTATAGCCCGAGCGAATATTACACCGTCGGGCCCGGGCATCCGCTCTACGACGCTCAGTACGACCGGGGAGGCCAGGTCCTGCTCGAAATCGGCACAAACGAGGTCGATCTCAGCATCTACCAGGCGCCGCACATCACCGGCTTCGTGGCCACGTACGACGGGGACGAGGGATATATCTTCGGCGGCACGACCTTCAATCTCATCATCGACGGTTTCTCGAATGTGCCGACGACCTATCCGGACGTTCTCGTGATTTTCGATAAGGTCGTGCCCTCGGGCTGCGTCCCCGAGCTTACGGTCAACGGGATGCCCGTCACGGGAGGCATCTATCACGCTCGGCGATCTCGTCGTTTCGACGCCGTCCGGAAGCCACTACTCTGACACGAAGACGATCTGGATCGACTGGCGCGGATGCTACGGCGTCCGTATCTGGGCGTTCGCGGACGCCGACCACGACCACAAGCGCGACGGCGGCGAATGCTTCACCGCGTTTTCGCACGACCTCACGATCCCGACGCGCGAGACGACGTGGGGCGGCATAAAGGAATCTGTACCGGTAGGGATTGCGCCGCCGCGCCGGGCGCGGCGCGCGCGGCCGATACTCGGACGATAGAGAGAGAATGGCTCAGGTACCGCTCAGAGTCATTCTCTCTATTTTTATGGTGGGAGCGGCGATCGCGCTTCTCCAGTCCATGTCGTTTCCGACCATGACGATTCCGGACAGCATCGCGGGGAACGAGCTCGCGATCGTGAACTCGTCGACCGGATAGGACAGCTCGCCGTTTTCGATCCAGAACCCCTGGGCGCCTTGCGAGAAATCCCCCGTCATCCAGTTCGCGCCCGGACCCGAGAGCGTGGTGAGGTACAGCCCCTGGCTCACGCTCGAGAGAATCTCCCGCGGCGTCGAGGCTCCGGGCTCGAGATAGAGATTCGAGATTCCCCCCGCGTTTCCCGTCGTCTTGAATCCGAGCTTTCTCCCCTGGTAGCTGCTGAGAAGGTAGCTCTTGAGGATTCCGCCTTCGATGGGGACGTTCCTCCTCGATCGCACTCCCTCGAAATCGAAGGGGCGGGAGCCGAGCTTTCCCGGCATGAGAGCGTCGTCGACGATGGTGACGAGGGGAGAGCCGATGCGCGTTCCCAGGCGATCGACGAGGAAGGAAGACTTCCGGTAGATGCTCCCTCCGCCGAGGGCGCCGGCGATCGACTCGAAGAAGTCGCGGGTCGTTTCGGGATCGAGCACGACCGGCACCTCGCACGTTTTCGGTTTTCGCGCCCCGATCTTGCGGAGCGTGCGCGATACGGCCCTGGATGCGATCTCCTCGACGCGCTCGAGATCGCGCGCGCGGATCGCGGTGGAATACCAGTACGAGGATTGGCGTTTCCCGATGTTCAGGCCGTTCTCGGGCCTGTCCTCGACGGCGCAGGAGAGGGCGAGCGTATTGAACGTCCGCCGGTACGTGTCGCAGAAGCCGAGCGAGTTCGCGAACGCGATCGTTTTCTCGCTGTTCGAGAACGAGCTTCCGTCGGGGATGATTCTCTTGTCCAGGCCGAGGGCGTTCCGCTCGAGCTCGAGGGCGAGAGCGATCTTCCGCTCCGTCGGCATCGCGTGGGCCTCGGGATCGAAGAGATCGAGATCCCCCTCCGCCGCGCCGAGCTCGGACGCGTCGGGGAGGGAGAAGAACTCGTCGCGGTCCATGATCCGGGCGAGCTCGACCCCCGCGGCGATGAGCGCGGCCACGCTTTCCTCGGAGAGATCGCTCGACGAGACGAGCGCCTTGCGGCGGTCGATCGAGAGCTCGATGTCGATCGTGCTCGAGACCGATTCGATGAGCTTTTCGATGGAGCCCTTGCGCACTTCGACCGAGAATTCCATCCGTTCGAGCACGGTGGCCTCGGATGTCTCGGCTCCGGCCGCGAGGGCGCGGCGCACGGTGCGCTCGGCGAATCGTTTCATTTCGTCGGTGGTCACGGCGCGCTTCTCCTTCTCAAGAGCCTATCTCGCTCCCGCCCACGGTGATTTCCGAAATCTTGATCGTCGGCAGGCCGACGCCGACGGGAACGTGCTGCCCCTTGCCGCAGGTCCAGCGGCCGTCCGAGATCTGGAGGTCGTTGCCGACCATGGTCACCTTCGAGAGGACGTCGGGGCCGTTTCCGATGATGGTGAGGTTCTTGACCGGCGCCGCGACGCGGCCGTTCTCGACCAGGTACGCCTCCACCGGCACGAACACGAAATCGCCGTTCGAAATATCCACCTCGCCGCCGCGGAACGATTTGCAGAAAATGCCCCGGCGCGTCGAGCGGAGGATCTCCTCGGGATCGCTCTCGCCGTTCGCGAGATAGGTCACCGTCATGCGCGGGGCGGGCGGGTGCTTGTACGATTCGCGGCGTCCGTTCCCCGTCGGAGGCACGTCGAACAGCTCGGCGCTGATGCGATCGTGCATGAAGCCGCGCAGAATCCCCTTATCGATGAGCACGGTGGAAGACGATACGGTTCCCTCGTCGTCGAAATTGATCGAGCCGCGGTCGTTCGGGATCGTGCCGTTGTCGATGACGGTCACGAGGTCGCTCGCGACCTTGTGACCGATGCGGTTCGTATAGGCCGACGTGCCCTTCCGTATGAAATCGGCCTCGAGCGGGTGCCCGACCGTTTCGTGAAGGAGAACGCCCGATTCGGCGTGAGAGAGGATGAGCTCCATGGGCCCCGCGGGAGCGTCGGCCGCCCCGAGGAGGAGGATCGCCTGGCGCGCCGCCTCGCGGCCGTGTTCGGCCGGCGATATCCGGGTCGCGAAGTACTCGTTCCCGATTCTTCCGCCGCCGCTCGAGGTGCCGACCTGGCGGTTGCCGTTCGCTTCGGCGACGACGTTCACGACGAATCGCAGCATGGGGCGCATGTCGCGCAGGATTCTCCCGTCCGAGGTCGCGATCTGCACCGCGCTCAGGTCGTCCGCGATCGAGACGCTCACCTTGACGATGCGCGGATCGAACTCGCGGGCCGCGCGCTCCGCTTCCTCGATCCACGCGATCTTCCGTTTCAGGGGGGTTCCCGTCGTCGGTTCCCCGATCGGGTAGCGGTTCGCGAAGGGAACGCTTGCGAGCGCCACGGGGCCGACGTCCGCTTTCCCCGCGGAGATCGCCGCCGCCGTAAGGGCGGCTTCCTTCATCTTCTCGAACGTGGCGTCTTCCGTGTAGGCGTACCCCGTCCCCTCGCCCTTCACGACCCTGATCCCCATCCCGTGCGCGATCACCAGCTCCCCCTGCTTGACGATCCCTTCCTCCATCGTGATCTGGTTGAGCATCGTGTGCTCGAAGAAAAGGTCGCAGAAGGATCCGCCGCGCGAGAGGGCGAACGAGAAGATCTTCTGCATCGTCCCCTCGTCGACACCGAAATGGTCCTTATAGGGAAGCAAGCTCTCCTACCTCCGTGCGGGGAGAATCATGCGCGTCTATTGCTCGTCGATTGTTGAACGGCTATAATAGAGAGTATCGGGCGATTTGGGAAGGAATATTCGGGTGCATTTTCGCATAAAACACATCGATCGAACGGGCGCCGTTTTCTCGGCCGCGGCCGCCCTTCTCCTGGCCGCGTTTCACCCGCTCGCGTCGAGCGCCTCCGCGGCCGCTCAATCAGGGAAAGGGACGGGCGTCCCTCCGGCACCCGAATATCGTATTGTCGACAAGATCGAGGGATTCAGGCTCGAACGGCTCGTGCGCGCGCTGAGCGGCGCGGATTCGATATTTTCCGGCTCCGACAGGACGCGGATCGCGACGAGGCACGCGCTCTCCACCGGGATGGACGTCGTTCGACGCTACCTGATCGATGAAATCCGAGACGCGGGATACGAGCCTTCGATCGGGAGATTCATTCTCAATATCTCCGTGCCCGATCTCACGGGAGCCGCCCTTTCGGGCGCCGGCGACACCGTCTGGGTCGCGGATACCGGAGGGAAGATCTATCGGACGACGGCGATCGGCGGCCGGCCGGCGTTCGTCCGGTGCGGGAGCACCGGCCAGATTATCTACAGTCTCGAGCGCGACACGCGGGGGAGGCTCTGGGCGCCCTGCAGAATCGACCGGTTCCGCGTACGGCGCTTTGTATATGTCCGCGGACGGCGGCTCGAGCTGGAGCCTCAAGGCGTCGGGGACGGATATGTACACCCTTGGATCCGTCGCCTTCTCGGGCGAGCAGCTCGGCATGGCCGCCGGATCGAACGGCACCGTCGTCAGGACGGCCGATTTCGGCGAATCGTGGTCGGCGCTCGATCCCGCGACCTTCGGGTACGAGGCGTTCAACGGAATCGCGGCGAGCGGCCCGATGCGCTTCTGGCTCGTCAGCGACGCCGGCTATCTCTACGAGACGCCGGATTTCGGCTCGACGTGGAGCAGGCGCTCCCTCATGTTCGGCAGGCTCTCCGGGATCGATTTCTACGGCGAGAGCGCCGGGGTCGTCGTCGGCTACGGAAAGGCGTTCTACACGAAGGACGCCGGGGCGACCTGGACCTCCGTCTCCGTGGCCACCGATTTCACCGCGGTGCGCATGGGCGATTCCCTGAGGGTCGTCGCGTCCGGCACTGGCGGAGAGATATGGACGAGCGAGGACGGCGGGGTCACGTGGGGGAGGTTCGGGACCGAGTGCTCCGTCGCGCGCGACGTGTGGTCGATCGCCTCCGTCGGGGACGGCGCCTACTGGCTCGCGGGAAGGGATCTCGTGCGGCGCGTCTCGTGGAATTCCCCCCTCAAGGATTGCGCGGCGGTTCAGTTCGCCGACACCGTTTGGGGGGAGAACATCTCGTTCCGCCGCGAAGGGGAGAAGGAGCCTGACCGGAGATTCCTTCTCACCGCGCACTATGACTCGAAATCCGCCACCCCGTTCGATTGCGCGCCCGGGGCCGACGACAACGCGTCGGGCGTCGCCGGGGTCCTCGAGTGCGCGCGTATTCTGCGCGAGGAACGCCTCGAGCGCTCGGTCGAGTTCGTTCTCTTCGACGGGGAGGAGCTCGGGCTTCTCGGGAGCCGTTTCTATGCGGCCGCGCTCGACACCGGCGTCGTGTACGAAGGGGTCCTCAACCTCGACATGATCGGCTGGACGGCGAACGCGGGGGCGATGTCGGCGGTCATCGCGAAGCGGGCCGGCGCGACGCCCGATACGATTCTCGCCGACGCGATGGAAGAGGCGATCGATTCGTTCGCTCTCCCGCTCGCGACGTCGTATCTCCTCCCGGGGGAGCCGGGCACGAGCGATCACGTCGCGTTCTGGGACGCCGGTGTCCCCGCCGTGCTTCTGATCGAGGGCAGGGCCGGACGAGACGGACGCCCTACTATCATACGTGCGGGGACCAGGCGAACACGCTGAACTACGCCTATCTCGAGGTCTGCTCGAAGACCGCTCTCGGCGCGATCGCGATCCTCGCGGGGATCGTCCCCGAAGAGACGCCGCGCTTCGCGCTGCGCCAGAACTATCCCAATCCATTCAACGCGGGCACGGTGCTGTCCTATTCGCTGGAGGCGCCGGCCGTGGTCGAGCTCGCGGTCTACGACGTCTCGGGACGCCGCGTCGCGCTCATCGAACGCTCGAGCAGGGGGCCGGGAGAGCACGTGCGAGCGTGGGACGGGCGGGACGATAGCGGCCGGCGCCTCGCGAGCGGCGTCTATTTCCTGCGCCTCCGCGCCGGCAGGACCGAGGCGGTCAGGAAGATCGTGATTCTGAGATGAGTGCGCGGGGCGCAGTTGCCGGGGCTCGCGAACCTAGAGGGTATCGAGCAGCCGCGCGACCTCTCTCTCCGTATTGTAGAAATGGGGGGTGAGCCTGATGGCTCCCATGCGGAGGCTCACGATGACGCGCGCCTTGCCGAGCTTCTTGTAGAGCGCCTCCGTGCTCTATCTTCGGATGGCGAAAGCAGAGGATTCCCGATCGTTCGCCGTCACCGCGGGGGCTCGCGATCAGGTACCCCCGCGAAACGCAAGCCTTCCTCCAGCGACTCCGTAAGCCCGAGAATCCTGCGCTCCACGTTCGCCGTGCCGATCTCGAGAAAGCGATCGATCGAGGCGCCGAGCCCCGCGATCCCGTACAGGTTGAGCGTGCCTTCCTCGAATCTCGCCGCGTCCGGGCGGGGCGTCGGGTCGTGATCGAAGAAGGACCACGCGTTCTTCACGCCTCTCCAGCCGGGGTTCGAGACGTCGAGCTCGTCGAGGAGCTCGCGGCGGCAGTAGAAGAACCCCGTCCCCACGGGGCCGAGAAGCCACTTGTGCCCTCCGGTCGAGAGAAAATCGATCCCCATGGCGCGCACGTCGCAGCGGAGCATGCCGAGCGACTGGATGCCGTCGACGTGGAGGTAGATCCCGCGCTCGCGGCAGAAACGCCCGAGCTTCGCGACGATCGACGCGATAGCCGTTCGAGAACTGGACCGAGCTCACCGTCACGCAGCGGGTCCGCGCGGTGCAGGCGCGCTCGAGCATCTCCGCCGTGATTCTGCCCTCCCGCGGCTTCACGAAGATGACCCGTACGCCTCGTTTCTCGAGGCCGAGCCACGGGAAGACGTTCGCGGGGAACTCGATCGACGGCATGACGACGTTGTCGCCGCGCTTCCAACGAATGCCGTTCGCCGCGAGCAGCACCCCCTGCGTCGTATTCTTGGTGAACGCGATCTCGTCGCTCCGGGCGCCGATGAGGCGCGCCGCCGACTTCCGCGCCTTCTCGATGCGGGCGAACATCTCCTCCTCGCAGAGAACGCCCTGCGCGAGGAAGCCGTTCGAGACGGCGTTCATGGCGTCGATCACGCGGGTCGAGAGCGGGCTCACCGCGGCGTGGTTGAAATAGATATAGCGCTTCGCGGCGGGGAACTCCCTCCGGTAGCGGCTCCAGTCGATATTCGCGTATTTCGTTTTCACTCGCACCTCCGTGTCGCGGTCGCGCCCCGGGTGGAAAATACACGGAGCGGCGCGCCCCGGACAAGCATAAAACGGGGGAGGCGATCCGCGACCGGCGATCGCGCGCGCGGGCATAAAGAAGGTCGCCGCTGCCGTCCTGTTCTGATATCATGGCCGTGCGCCGGAGCGGCCGGCGCGACAGGGTCCGCGTCGATTCGGGGAGGAACCGGGTGACATTCGCTCGAAACGTATCCGTCACCTTGGCGACGAGAGCCGCGCTCATCGTGATCGGTCTCGTGACGAGCGTCGTCATGGCGCGCGCTCTCGGCCCCGCGGGGAAAGGGCTCTTCTCGCTCGCGGTCGTCGCGTCGAGCATGGTTTTCTACGCGACGAACCTCGGCGTGGGCGCGGTTTCGGGATATTATCTCGGGCGGAAGAAGACGCCGGTAGCGGAGCTCGCGGGCAACTTATTGAGCCTCTCCGTCGCGATCGGAGTCGCCGCGCTCGCGGTCTCGCTCGCGTTCTCGGGCGTTCTCGTGTCGCGGTTCATCCCGTCGGTGCCGCTCTGGGCGGTCGTCGTCGCGCTCTTCACCGTTCCGTTCTCCGGCCTCCTGTACAACTTCCAGATGCTCTTTCGGGCGAAGAACGATTTCCGCAATTTCAACGTCGTCGAGGCCCTGCAGCCCGGCTCGTTCTTCGTGCTCTTCGTTCTCTGCGCGGTGTTCGTTCCGACGCGCCTGTTCGGAGCGTCCGTCGCCGTTTTCCTGGTTTCGAACGTCATCGCGGGGCTCGGCGCCGTGCTCCTCATGCGGCGCTGCGTGCAGTTCGGGTTCCGGTGGGACCCGGCAATCGTGAAGGGAACGCTCAGGTTCGGCGTCCAGCAGAACGCCGCGAGTTTTCTCGACATCCTCAATTACCGGTTCGATATGCTCCTCGTGAACTATTTTCTCGATCCCGCGCACGTCGGATTCTACTCGATCTCGCTCGTCATCCCCGAGAAGCTCTGGAACATCCCGAACGTTCTCTCGTCGGTGCTCCATCCGCGCGTCGCGAACGCGGGAGACGAGAGCGACGCGAACCGGGATACGGCGCGGGTCTCGCGGATCACCGTTCTGATCATCGGCGCGGCGTGCGCGGCGATTCTTCTTCTCGGCCGGCTGGCGATCCGGCTGCTCTTCTCGGACCGGTTTCTGCCCGCCGTCACGCCGATGTTCATACTCCTCCCGGGGATTCTCACGATCAGCGTCGCCAAGGTGCTCACGAGCGCTCTCGTCGCGCGAGGCTATCCGCGCGCGAACCTGTGGGCGGGACTCGTCGCCGTCGTTTCGAACGTCGCCTGCAACGTCGTCCTGATCCCGCGCATGCAGCTCAACGGCGCGGCGCTCGCCTCGACCGTTTCGTATACGCTGTACGCGGTGGTTATCGTGATCTACTTCATGCGTGTCAGCGGCGTGAGGTTCGGTTCGCTCGTCGTTCCGACCGCCGGGGACGCGCGCTATCTCGCTCGCACCGTCGGGGGCGAGCTGTCCCGCATATTCGCTCCGAAGGGGGAGCGGTAGACTTCCGGCGCGCGGCTTTCGATCCCTCGCCTCGCGCCGACGATTATCGTTTGCGGGCTTGTACGGTGAGGTCGGAGCACACGAGGTCGGCGTCGGAGATATCTTTCCATCGTCGGGAAAGCCGCGATCGAGCGATCCCGTCGGTCCGGTCCACTCGTTTCGTCGAAACGATCTCGAATCCGTTCTTCTTCAGAAGATCGAGATGCGCCGAGCAGGGCTGCCGATTGAGCAGGTAGGGCCGCCTGCCGACGATCGCCTTCCACAGAAATTCGGGGTACGCGCGGTAACCGTTCCACTTCTCCGCGGTGCCGTGGGCCGTGAAGTCGATCTGGTGGGACATCATCCCGCCCGGCTTCAACCACAGGGAAAGGGCCCGATAGGTGCTCTCGAGATCGACGACGTGCTCCAGCACGGCGTGCGATACGATGACGTCGACCGACTCCGGCTCGATCGCGCGAATGTCGGACCACGGCACCATGTATCTGATCGTCACTCCCTTGTGCTCGGATCCCGGAGAGGCGATCGCGTCTCGTATCAGCGATATTCTCTCGTCGGACAGCGACGCGTCCCGCGCCTTCGACAGCGCCGCGAGATCGTCGAATATCGCGAGGTTGGATCCGGTATTCGAGAATCGCACGACGTCGAGGGCGTAGTAGCGATCGACGCCCGAGAGGAGCGCCGCGAGCCCGACCCCGATGGAATCTCCCGGCCCGAGCTCGGCGAGCGTGCAGGGCGTCGCGCGCATGCCGCCCGAGCGCAGCAACGCGAGATGCTTGAGCCATACATCGAGGCAATAGGACGCGCTATTCGTACCTCCGGTGCGCCCCTTCGGCAGAATCTTCGCCGCGCCGGGGATGAACGTCAGAAGACCTTTGACGACCGGTTTGATTACCATTCGTATTCGATCGCTCAGCGGATCAGGATCATTTTCCTCGTTCGCGAGAACGATCCCGCATCGAGGCGGTACAGATAGACCCCGCTCGATACCGCCGCGCCCCTCGAGTCCGTGCCGTCCCAAACCCGCGCGTACGTTCCCGCGGAGAGCGGCTCCTCGGCGAGCGCGCGCACGAGACGCCCCGCCGCGTCATAGATTCGCAGGGAAACTGCCGCGGGTTCGGTCAGGCTGAAGCGGATCGTCGTCGCCGGATTGAACGGATTCGGATAGTTCTGGTCGAGGGCCGCGAAGGACGGAACATCCCCGCCCGCCGGCGCGAGCTCCGTCTTGTCGCAGAGAATCCAGTGGTCCGGATCGAGCGCGGCGCCGAGCGCGGAGTCGGCGAGCGCGACGTGAAACTCCTCGTGCCGGTCGTCCACCCAGAAGACGGTGTCGATGACGCCGGAAGCGGTCGTTATCCTGAAATCGACGGGCATCGCGTAGAGAACGGGCTGCACCTGGTCGACGACGATCGTCAGGTTGAATCCGTCGTTCAGCCGGTAGCATTTACCCGAATACCGGTAGCCGAGGCGATCGGTGCGCGTGAGCCATTCGTCGAAGAACCAGGAGAGGGACTCGCCGTAGCGCGCCTCGCAGAGCGCCTTGAAGTCGTCCGTCTCGGCCGCCCCGAAGCGATACCGCGGATCGGCGCAGTAGTCCTTGAGGATCTGGAAGAAATCTCCGTCCCCGACGACGTGCCGCAGCATGTGCAGCACCCACGAGCCCTTGTCGTAGACGACGTTGTCGAAATAGTACCATGGATCGGTGTTGTCGGGATCGCGGAGCACCGGGCCGTTCCAGCGAGAGGGGTGATCCTCCGATTCCATATACGTTTTGAGCTTCGCGGGGCCCTGCAGGTGCTCGAACCAGAGCGCCTCGCTGTAGCTCGCGAACCCCTCGTTGAGCCATATGTGCGTCCAGTCCTTGCAGGTGATCATGTCGCCGAACCACATGTGCGCCATCTCATGCACGAACACCCAGTCGTAGTAGTGATTCCCCGTCACGAGCGCGGAACCGTAGCTCGTGAGGGTCTGGTGCTCCATGCCGCCTCCGATGGGGCAGAGCGCCACGCCGTACTTCTCTGAGACGAACGGATAGAGCCCGAACGTCTCGGAGAAGAACGCGAGCGCCGGCACGGTTATGCTGAAATCGACCAACGCCTTCGCCTGGAGAGCCGGGTAGACGTAATGCGTCACCGGCATCGTATCTCCGGGGGCATAGACGAAACGGTCGTCGAGTCTCACGTAGTAGGCCGCGGTGACCGAGGCGAGGTACGTCGTCATCGGATAGTCCTCGCGCCAGCGGTAGCGGCGGTAGGGCACGCCCCATCGCGTCTCGTCGGTGTATCCGAGGTACGTGCCGTTCGATGCGGCGAAGAGGGGAACGGGCACGGAGAAATAGAGATCGAAGGTGGCCTTGTCGTCGGGATAGTCCTTGCAGGGCCACCAACCCCTCGCCGACCACGGCTCGCTGAGCGAGTAGATGAGCGGATACCCCGCGGCGCTCGAGAAGAAGAGGCCGGGTTCCGCGGCCGAGCCCGGGCTTCCGCTGTAGAGCACCTCGATGTCGATCGTATCTCCCGGCAAGACGCCCGCGGGAAGATCGATCGTGACGAGGCCGCTCGAACGGGTCCATTCGAGCGTGTCGCCGCTCGCCCTGCGCGCGCCCGAAATCGCGAGCGCGTCGTCCGCGTCGAGCTCGACGACGCCGAGCGTCCCCGCGACCGGCGTGATCCTCGCCGTGACGCTTCCTTCGACGATCCACGCGGACGGATTGATCGCGAGATCGATCGTGTAATGGACGACGTCGTAGAGGAGCTGGCCCGGTCTCGGCTGCGGCGCGAGGAGAGGCTTGAACGCCGACGCGCGCTGCACCCTCGCGATCTCCATTCTCCTGAGAATGTCGCCGTGGATCTTCTCGAACGGGGATTGAGCGGCGGCCGATGCGGCGACGGCACAAAGACCAAAGGCGAAAACAAGCTTCCTCAACATAGCGCTTCTCCTTGAAATCAATTGTCTTACGGGTAATTATAACATTTCCGCGAGGCTTTGCCAAATTATGGTTTCGTGATCGGTTCCGCGCTCCGAGGCTATTTCTTGTCGAGGTGGCTTTGGCCGCGACGCATCCGCGCGACATTCGCCGGATATCCCGGCATGAATGCGCCGAGGCGGCAGATGCTCCCGGCCCGGCTCAGGTAGTGGACGAGGTCGAAGTGGAGCGGGTGCAGGACCGGCACGAAGACGCCGCCAGAGGCCGCCGCCCGCTCGAATCGATCGACGAGCGATTTCTCGAGCTCCCGCTGGAAGTCGGGCCCCGGCTCGACGTCGAGATCGGCGAAATGCTGCCCGATGCTCAGCGTGCGCATCGGCTTCATGCCGGCCGGAAGGTGGAGCGGGTGGAAGAAGCTGTTGCGGTACATCGTTTCGTACGCGAAGCCGGCCGCCTCGATCGCGGCCCGCGCGTTCGGCGATCGATTGCTGTTCAGCTCGCCGCCGTGCATGCAGACGCCCGACACCTCCCGCCCGACGATGTATTCGAGGAGCTGCTTTTCCCCCGCAGCCGATTTGAACTCGTCTCCGAAGCGTTTCGCCGTCGTCACGAACTCGCCGTTCAGCGCGATCTCGGTGTCGCCGATCCGTTCGAGATACCGTCCGATCTCGCGCGCGCCGTAGAACGGACCGCATGGCCGGACGTACGCGGTGCTCCGCATGCCGTATTTTCCCTCGAGCTCGTGAATGAGCGGCATGTTCACGATCGCCCTGTCGACGTCGAAGCGCGGGCTCACGCAGACGCGGTAGGGGCGGCTGTCCCGGTGCGGAAGAGTCCAGAGCCGGAGCTCGGGGATGCCGCGGCTCGCGTGCGCGGCGCGGACCGCCGCGCGGAGCGAGGCGATATCGTCCTCGCCGTAGCGCCGGCGGAGGTTCGCCATGTCGCGAAGCCGCGCGAGGAGCGGCTCGAGCGTCGCCATCCTGATGTCCGCGACGTCGTCGAGGTAGGCGGACGCGACGTGCCCGTACCCGAGGTGCCCGAATATTTCCCGCGCGAAATCCTGATTCATCGAGGCGCAGTGATAGCTGATCTCGACCGCGCCGGGGGGAACGTTCGAAGAGACGGGACAGGTGAAGGGCGGAACGCGCAGCTCCTTGCCGTCGATCTCGACGACGGAGTCTTTGAGGGCGCAGGAGACGTCGAGTGTTCCCGGCCGGGCGACCCGCAGGTCGAGCGCCGCCGCGCCCCGCGCCTGCCACCACGCGGCGATCTCGCGCTGCGGCGCCTTCCACGCGTCGCCGTGCGCGTCGACGTGCCTGAGAAGGCCTTCATAGGGAAAGCGATTCTTCGCGTGACGGTGCAGGAGGATCGCCCGCTGCAGAATTCCGAAATTCATGGGCGCCGCTCGCGGTTTATGGAACTCGAGCTTCTTCAGAAATCCCTTTAGCGACGTATGCTTCTACAATACTTACAATTAGCATCGCGACGCGCCGCGGTCAAGGCAATTTCCCGCGCTCGCCGCCTCCGCGGCCGTTGCTTTGGAAGCGAGTACTCTGATACAATCGGCCGTCTTCAAGAGGGAGAATCCGCGGCGCGTAACGTGGGGAGCAGGCTATCCATACCGACGATAGAAAACGACTGGCAGGCAACTTCGCATCCCTGTCGGCGCTGCAGATAGCCAACTATATTCTCCCGTTCATCACGGTCCCGTATCTGACCAGGGTGCTCGGACCCGCCAACTACGGCCTGATAGGCTTCGCCGCCGCTTTGATCAATTACTTCACCATACTGACGGGATACGGTTTCAACCTGTCGGCCACGAAGGAGATTTCTCTGAAAAGGGACGACCGGGAGAGGATATCCAGGATATTCAGCTCGGTGATGGTCATAAAAGCGGGACTCCTCGCGCTGAGCCTGATCCTTGTCCTGGTTATCGTCTACTCGTTCGGCAAATTCAGGGCGGATGCGAGCATATATCTATTTTCCTTCGGGCTCGTGGTCGGCAACGCGCTCTTTCCCGTGTGGCTGTTTCAGGGCATGGAGCGCATGAAATACATGACGTATATCAACCTCGCCGGCCGCGTCGCGCTCACCGTCGCGATTTTCGTTTTCATATCCGGGAAGGGCGACTATGTGTTGTACGCGATCCTGAGCTCGGCGACATCGGTGCTGGTCGGCGTCGCGAGCCTCTGGTGCGCCATGAGGGTCTTCGATATCAGATTCGTGCTTCCCTCCTTCGATGAATTGCGGCGACAAGCGATCGAAGGCTGGTACGTTTTCATCTCTTCGATCAGCATCGTTCTCTATACGTCATCGACCACGTTCCTGCTCGGGCTCTTCACGAATAATACCGTCGTGGGGTATTTCACCGGGGCCGACAAGATACGGCAGGCCGTTCAGGGGCTTTTCACCCCCGTATTCCAGACGCTGTATCCCTACGTCAACAAGCTCGTGCACGATTCGAAAGAAGAAGCGCTGAAGTTCATGAGGAAAGAGGCGCTCTATTTCGGTCTCATCGGGGGTTCCATCTGCTTGCTCGTCTTTCTCAACGCGGAGTTTCTGGTCGGCGTCGTCCTCGGCAAGGAGTATTCCGCGTCGGTCGATCTCCTGCGGATATTGGCGTTCGCTCCCGTGCTGATCATTCTCGGCAATATCCTGACGGTGCAATGCCTGCTCTCGTTGGGCCTGAAGAGAGACTACTCCCTTGTGTATGTCCTCTCGAGCGTGGTCGGCGTTTCCGCCATGATCTACTTGACCCATGAGTATGGGGCCCGGGGCGTATCGTTTTCGGTGGTGCTCGTGGAAGCGCTCGCCATCGCCCTGACGCTCTATCGGCTGCGCGCGAACGGCATAAATCTGTTCGGCGCGCCGGGAAGGCGGCCATGAGCAGGCCGGGACTATCGATCGCCATGTGCACCTGCAACGGCGAGGCTCACGTCGAGGAGCAGCTCGCGAGCATCGCCGCCCAGACGCGTCTGCCCGACGAGCTGATCGTCTGCGACGACGCTTCCACGGATGGAACGCGCGGCGCGCTCGAGGCTTTCGCCAGGAACAGCCCCTTCCCGGTTCGCGTTCATTCGAACGCCGCGAACGTGGGATCCAACAGGAACTTCGAGAAGGCGATAACGCTGTGCGCGGGGGAAATCGTCGCCCTCGCCGACCAGGACGATGTCTGGCTCCCGGAAAAGCTTTCGAGAATCATGGATGCGTTCTCCGCCAACCCTTCCGCGGGGGTCGTCTTTTCCGACGCGGCGCTGGCGGACGAGCATATGCGGCCTCTCGGCGTCACCCTGTGGGAGAGGATCGAGTTCACGCGGAAGCGAAGACGGCAGTTCGACACCGGAAACGCCTGGAGGGCGCTTCTCGGGAAGAATATGGTCACCGGCGCGACGATGGCCTTCAAGAAGGGCCATATGGACAGGATCGTCCCCTTTCCGTCGTCGTGGATCCACGACGCGTGGATCGCATTTATCGTATCGCTGTACGCGGATCTGGTGTATATAGACGAGCCTCTTATCCGGTACCGCCAGCATCCCGGCCAGCAGGTCGGGGCGCGGGAGAAAGCCGGCCTTACGATGGAGGCGGTGTTCGGCGATAATTCCGGCTCGTACGCGAACGAATTCCGGCACTATGCGCACGCGCACGCGAGATTGAAGAAGCTCGGCGCGACGCTGAGCGATTATGACGCCATGGCGAAAGCGGCGAGAGACAGGGCGGTCTACTATTATTTGAGGTCGCGACTGCCGAAGGAAAAGCGCAATCGCGTCGCGACGGTCGCGGCGAACCTGTGCGCTCTCAGGTATTTCCGGTATTCGAACGGGCTCCTGAGCGCCGCGAAGGACCTCTTTCTCAATTGATCCGGCATACGGAAGGCGCGGCTGATGTCGAAGGGCACTCTCGAAAAGAAAAACGTGTGCGCCGTCATCGTCACCTATCATCCCGACGAGGGTCTCGATCGGCGCGTCGACGGGATTTCCGGACAGGTCGATCGTGTCGTGATCGTCGACAACCACACATCCGCGGAGAAGGCGCGCGCTCTCGATGGAATAGCGGAGAGGCGGAATGTTCATCTGATCCGCAACGAGCGGAACCTCGGCGTGGCGACCGCTCTGAACGAGGGGACGGACTGGGCGCGTCGGCACGGGTATGCGTGGGCGTTTCTGTTCGATCAGGACTCCGTGCTGGCGGAAGGCGCGCTCGATACGCTCGCCGGCGTGCTGAACGCCTGCGGCGAGGCGGATTCGACGGCCGTGCTCGGCTGCAACTATCGGGACGTTCACGCGGGCAGGCTGCGATACCCCGACGAGAGCGCGGCGGGGATTTCATGGCGGGAGAGAAAGACCGTCATAACCTCGGGAAGCCTGGTGTCCATCGACGCCTACGGCGATATCGGTCCCTTTCGGGACGCGTTCTTCATCGATCACGTGGACGACGAGTACTGTCTGAGGGCCAGAAAAAAGGGATACAAGGTGATATCGACCTGCAAGCCGGTCATGCTGCACAGCGTCGGCGCCTCCACCCTGCACAGGCTCCTCTGGAAGAGGACCGGCGTCACGAACCATCCGCCGTTTCGCCGCTACTATATGACCCGAAATCATATTATCCTGATGAAGGAGTATTTCGCCGCCGAGCCGAGGTGGGTGTGCGACACCGCGTATTCGAGAATGAAATCCCTCGTGCTCATGTGCCTGTTCGAGAGGCAGCGCCCCGCGAAGCTGCGAAACGTGATCAGGGGGTTTTTCCACGGCGTGTTTCGAAACGCGAAATGAGGGTTCATGGCCGGGAATGAGCCGTTGAAAAAGAGAATCCATCCCGCGATCGCGCTCGCGGCGATTCTGGCCGCGGGGCTCGTCGTGCGGCTGGTCTTTCTTGTCCAGCTCGGGAGATCCGAGTTCGGCGGCATTCTCTCGCTCGATTCGCGATTCTACTACGATCTCGCGAGCGCCATTTCGGCGGGAGGCGCGCTGCCGGCGGGCGCGCTCGATTTCAACCCGCTGTATCCAGCGTTTCTCGTCGTCGTTTTCAAGCTCTTCGGCGCGGGGTTCCTGGCGCCTCGCGTCGCGCAGTTCGCGCTCGGTCTCTTCACGATCGCGCTCGTCTACGCCGCGGGCGCGAGACTGGTCGAGGGACCGAGAAAGGGGAAACCGTCCGGGGCCGTCACGGCGGTCGCGGCGGCCGCGATGACGCTCTTCTACCGGCAGTTCGTTCTGTATGAAGGCACGCTCATCGCGACGGCTCTCGAGGTGTTTCTGGTCGCCGCGTCGTTCATGCTCGCGTTGGCGCTCGACGAGGACCTGAGGGGCGAGCGGCCGATTCGTCTTCAAACGAGGCGGATTCCGCGATGGGTCTCGAGCCTCCTCCTCGGCGCGGTCCTCGGCGCCGGCGCCCTCGGCAGGCCGAACTTCTTCCTGCTCCTCGTCGCGGGCGTCCCGGTCTGGATACTGCTGAGAAATCTCCGGAAGCGCAGAGGCCTGATTCCCGCCTTGAGCTGTCTCGCCGGAGCGGCGCTGCTCCTCGCGCCCCCGATCGTGTACAGCGCGGCGCTCTCCGGGCGGATCGTTCCCGTGTCCGCCCACGGCGGCGTCAACTTTTACATCGGAAACCGGGCCGGAAGCCCCGGCGTCTTTCAGCCGCCCGCCGATATGCGCGCCGATATGCGCGGCATGATGGAGGACGCGAAGCTGAAGGCCGAGGCGGAAACCGGCCGCGCCATGACGCAGCCGGACGTGTCCGGGTATTATCTCCGCAAGGCCTTCGGCGAGATCGGGCGCGATCCGGCGTGGTGGTTCGGCCTCCTCGGGAAGAAGCTTCTCATCTTTTTCAACGAGGTCGAAGTGCCCGACGTGCCGAACGTCGTTTTCTACGAGAGGTCGTGCCCCGTTCTCGCGTTCCTGTTCCTGCCCTTCGCCGTCATCGCGCCGCTCGGCGTCTGCGGGCTCCTCGTGCTCTTCCGGAGCCGCAGGAACCGGAGCGTCGTCTCGCTCTTCCTCGCGTGCGCGATCCTCTCGGTGCTCCTCTTTTTCGTCAACGCGCGCTACCGTCTTCCCGCCGTTCCGATCCTGATCCTGCTCGCGGCGTTCTTCGTCGCGTGGGCGGCGCGGGAGATATCGCGCCGGCGCTTCAGGTTCGTCTCGATCATGATCGCCGCGGCCCTGACGCTCTTCTTTCTCGTCTCGCACCGGACCATGGTGCGGGTGAACGACAGCGCGGCATATACGTTTCTCGGCAATTTCTACGTCGCGAACAAGGACGAAGCGAAGGCCGCCGAGGCCTTCGCCGAGGCGTACCGGCTCGACCCGGAGCACGTCGAGGCGATGATCAATTACGCGCGGATTCTCCGGAAGCAGGGAGAGACGCGAGCTTCGGCGAATCTGTACGCCCGCTCGTACGCGCTCATGCCGCGTTTCCCGCGTCTCGCGATAGAGTACGGCTCCGTGCTCGAGCTCCTCGGGCGGCGCGCGGATGCGCGAAAGCTGTACGAGCAGGCTCTGTCGACGGGCCGGCCGGGCGAGCAGGTGCTCGCGTGCCGGCTTCTCGCGCAAGCGGCTCTCGCCGAGGAGAAGAAGGACGAGGCGATCGTCTGGGTGAAGCGCGCGCTCGCGATCGCTCCCGACGATACGAACCTCGCCGGAATGCTCGAATGGCTCGAAAGCACGCCATGAGCCCGATAATGGGCTTGCCGGGCGCGGATGACGATGATACATTCGGGGGCGTGTTGTGCGCGTTTCCGGACGACATGCAGTGAACGGATGAGGTTCTCGCGACGATGATTCCTCTTCTTCTGGCCATATTCCGCCGCAAGAAGGTGATTCTGGCCGTCACGGCGGCGGGATTTCTGATTTCCGCCGCCGTGAGCGTCCTTCTCCCGCCGACGTACGTCGCATCGACCATGTTCGCTCCCGCCGGCGCCGAGAAAGACCTCACGAACCTCACGAAGTTCTTCGCGCCGATGGGATCGTTCGGCGAATCGTTCGCGGCCTATCTCAGGGCGCGCAAGAACTACCTCATCGATTATATCATCCGGAGCCGCAGGATGAGCGATCTCATCGACGCGCGGTTCGATCTCAGAGGCATGTACGGGGTGACCGATCGCGATGAAGCGCGGCGAAAGCTGGCCGAGCATACGGCCGTCGTGATCAAGAACGAGGGCGTCATCGTGCTGAGCTTCGCGGACCGCGACCGGGAACGCGCGATCGCGATCGCCGGGGAGTATCTCGCGCAGCTCGACTCCATTATCCTCGATCTCGTCATCGAGAACACCGGCGAACGGATGCGATTCCTGACCGACGAGGTCGCGCGGCGGGAGCGGGCGATCGCGGCCTCCGATTCCCTCATCAGCGGCTATCTCGGGCAATTCGGCCTCTACGAAATGGAAGAGCAGGTTCGGGTGATGCTCGACATCGTATCCGACCTGAGCAGCCGGCTCAGCATACTCGACGTCGAGAAGCGGCTGCTCGAGCTGACGATGAAACCGGGAAGAAGACGATCTCGACAGGGTCGAGTTCGAATGGAATCAGTTGCGCAGCCAGCTTCTTCTCCTGCGGGAGACCGGCGCCGAGCCGAATCTCTTTCCTCCTTTCAAGGAGCTCCCTGAAATCAGCGCCCACTACCTGCAATTCGTGAGCGAGCGCAAGATGCAGGAATTCATGCTCGCCTACCTGCGCCTGAGGCTCGCCGACGCCGAGGCCGCCTCGAACAGCCGCATGAGCGCGCTCAAGGTTTTCGATCCTCCTTCGGCTCCCGATCGCCGTTCGTGGCCGAAGCGAAAGCAAATAGTTCTGGTCTCGACCGCCGCCGCGTTTTTCTGGGCGAGCTTTTTCATGGTTCTGGATGAGCGCCGGAGGTCGGCGAAGGCGCGTGAGGCATGAGGCTCGAGTTTGACGGGAAAGCGATCGACCTGAGGCGGCTCATGCTCTTCGTCGCGGCGCCGCTCGCGTGCGTCGCCGTCGCCGTCGCGATCTTCCTTCCCGCGGGCTTCGCGCTCGTTCTGATGCTCCTGTTCGCCCTTCCCTTCGTATTTCTGTGCGTCGACCGGCCCGCGATCATCTTCTATATCGTCGTCCTCGTTCTTTTTTCGAATCTCGACGTCTATGCGCCCTTCCGTCTCTATCGCTACCTCATATTCTTCCTGCTGGCCTCTTTCGCGATCGCCGTCGCGAACGGAAGGCGTCTCGTGGCGCACCATCCGCACCTGATCGCGCTCGCGATCGCTTTCGCGATCATCGCGTTTCAGTCCCTTTCGGTCGCGCATGAATACCGCGTCGCGGCGCGGAATCTGGCCGTTTTTATCAAAATGCTCGTCGCCGTCGCGATCGTCGCGCAGTTCACGAGGGACCGGAAGGAATTCCGGCGCTTTCTTCTCGTGCTGGCGGGAGGGATTCTGCTCTCGGACTATCTTCCCTTTCTCGTGCATCCGCCGGATCGTTTCGCGAGCCTTTCGCTGCTCTGGGGCCAGGGCATCATGCGATACGAAGGATTCGTCTTCGAGCCCAACACCTTTGCGCTGTTCCAGCTCTTCCTCATTCCGGTGCTCGTCTTTTTCGCCGGCGCGTACCGGAAGTCGCGCGTGGCCAGCGCGTTCTTCGCGCTCTCGATACTCGGGAGCGTCGGCGTCCTGGCCCTGAGCTTTTCGCGGGGAGGGTTCGTCGGGCTCGCGTGCCTGCTTGCGGCGCTCGTCGTCGTCGAACGAAAGAACAAGCCGCTCTTCCTCTTCGGGCTCTCGCTCGTCGCGGCGAGCGTCGTGTTGATTCCGGGCGTATACTGGGAGCGGATGGGATCGATCTTCGATTTCGCGACGAAGCGATCCGGCGATTTCGCCATCTATACGCGCCTCGAAACGATGCGGGTCGCGCTCCGTCTGGGGTTCGCCCATCCCCTGCTCGGCGTCGGCATGGGGAACTTCATTCCGAGCTCAGCGTACTTCATTCCGCACGGACTCACCGTTCACAACAGCTTTCTCCAGATATTTTCCGAGCTCGGGCTCGTGGCGCTTTCGTTGTTCGTCGGAATCGTCGTAGGCAACTTCAGGATCATCCGCCGGATGATGAAGAACGACGGCGATCCCGAAGTCGCCCAGATGGGGCGCGCGCTGTCCATACAGCACGTCGCGATGCTTGCCTCGATGGCCTTCCTGCCCGTCATGTACGATATGATCACCTGGTTCATGCTCGCCATGCCGGCGATCGCGGAACACGCCTATCGGAGCGAGTCGCCGGCGGAAGGCGCCGTTTCTTCCGTTTCGACCGGCAGGAAATAGCTTTTCAGCTTGAAGCACGAAAGGTAGAAGCCCCTGCCGAGCGGGACGTTCACGAAGTCGTAGTTCCTCTCGAATCCCGGCTGTCTCGCGATTTCCTCTTCCTGAATCTTGATGCGCATCCGGTCGCGGCCGCGCGTCCCCCGGTGAATCTGAACGTTGCCGAAAAGGAGCAGATCGGGCCGTTTCTCGATGACGTACTCGCCGTCGGTCTTGAGATGTCCCGGCTGCGTGCCCACGACGACGCCGTGCCGGGCGATGAAGCGCTCCGTGAGGCCGAGGATGTCGACGATCGGCATGTCCGTGTAGTAGCCGATCGCTCCCGTCGATCCGCATCCGATGGTCGTTCCCGGCGGGAGGATGTCTCTCAGCCGCCGGCCGAGGTGCGCAAACGCGGCGACCGTGACGCGCTCCGTGGTGAACGCCTCGAAGCCGACCGCGCCCGGCGCCGCCGCGAGGAATATGAGCGCGAGCGCGAGCACGACGGCTCTGGCCTCGCGCGCCGCGATCGCCATGGCCCCGCGCGAGGCGGCGAGCATGACGAACGGCAGGATCGGCAGCAGCATGCGGTAATGCGGCATCCAGTCGCCGCCGAGGAAAAGAACCTCGATCCCGGCCGCGGCCGCGAAGAGGAGCGGAAGGGCGCAGCTCTCCCGTGAGCGTCCCGCCGCGCGCGACAGCAGAACGCCCGCGACGAAAAGATACCCGTAGCTCAGAGCGAATCCGGACACGTATCGAGCGCCGTTCGAGAGCATGAGGCCGGCCGGCCCCATTTTCGCGTAGAAGGTGTTCGGCAGGAACGCGTGGAAATAGCTCCATTTCCAGGCGAGATACGGGGCGTAGAAGACCGCCGCTATTCCGAGTCCCAGAGCCGCGATCGATTTTCTCCGCGGGTTTCGCGCGAGCAGGGAGATGAACGCGATCAGGAAAAAGAGCGTTCCCTCGGGGCGGACGAGCCCGAGGAGCCCGAAGACGGCGAGCGCGGCCCCGGGCCGTTTCCCGGAGCGGAGAAACAGGAACCCCCCGAAGAGCAGAAAAGTGAAGAGAGGGATCTCGGATCCGCTGACGCTCCAGACGAGGAACGGGGGAGATGCGGCGAGCATCGCGGCGGGCAGGAACGTCCCGATGGCCTCCCGCCAGCCCGGGCTCGCTCCGGCCGGAGCGTCGTCCCGCCGCGCCGCAATCGCGACGAGCGCGAGCGTGCCGAGAGAAAAGAGGAGGCTCAGCGTCCGGGCGCCGGCGACGAGGGGGAATCCGAGCTTTCCCGCGAAGACGACGATGAGGAGCCAGAGGAAGTTCGTGTATCCCTCGACGCGCTCGCCGGGGTTGAAGACGAAGCCGTCCCCGCGCAGCACGTTCCGCGCGTAGCGGAGCGTTATGAACGTGTCGTCCGGGATGTAGCGGAAAGCGGCGAGGCCGGCCGCGAGGATGGCGAGCGTGGCGAGGGACAGGATGAGTAGTCGCGTTCTCTGACGCACGGGGGAGCTCCTTGCCGGGCCTCCGCTCGATGACGGCGCGCGCCCGCGGGCGCGAGGGTCCCGGGGCCCGCGTGAAGCGCTAGTTCTCGAGAAAGA
Source organism: uncultured bacterium (assembly GCA_963747385.1). Taxonomy (GTDB): domain Bacteria; phylum Krumholzibacteriota; class Krumholzibacteriia; order Krumholzibacteriales; family Krumholzibacteriaceae; genus SSS58A. The sequence continues at coordinate 61,663 of CAVVEY010000014.1, forward strand.
TCGCGTTGCAGGTGATCGTGTTCTGGACGCCGGGAATCGTCTGGATCTTCTCGATGACGAAGCGGCCGATCTCGTTGAACGTCGATCCGTCAACGACGGCGATCATGTCGTAAGGACCCGATACGGCATGCACGATCTCGACGTGCTGCATCTTGGCGAGCGTGCTGTACACGTTTCCGGCGACGCCCGCCGCGAGATTGATGAGAATGAACGCCTTGGCCCTCATATGATCCTCCTCTCGAACCTCCTGAACGAATGCTTGAGCGCGCGCGGCCATTATGTCAGAATAAAACGGCGTTTTCAACGCGTTTCGGGCGGGGGCCCGCCTCGAAGAGGCCGCGGGGGGATCGAAGAGAGCCCGTTCGGGGAGAATCCGTTGGATCGAAAGCTTTTTATCGTACTGCTCGTGGCGCTTTTCTGCCTCGCCAACGTCACGCGCGCGGCGTATCGCGCGAGGATCGAGCAGCCTCGCTTCGCGGCCGAGGGAGCGGCCCATTTCCGGTACACGAAGATGGTCGCGGAGGGCAAGCCGATTCCCGCCCTCGACGTGCCCGCGCAGGCGCCCGAGGGGCTTCGCGTGTTCCGCGAAACGTCTCCCGCGATGGAATATATCGTGGGCTGGACGTACAGGCTCATCCCGGGGGACAAGCCCGATCTTCCGTCCTACGTGCGGTACTTCACGGCGTTCTTTTTTTCCCTCGCGATTCTGCCGCTCGCGCTCCTCTCGGCGAGGCTCTGGAAGAGTCTCGGAGCGGGGCTTCTCGCCGCGCTCCTTTTCGCGGTCGCTCTCCCGCTCGTCGCGCGCTCGAGCGGATTCGATTATCTCAGGGAGAACGTCGCCCTGCCGCTCATCGCCTTTCACCTGTTCTTCTACGTCTCGGCGTGCGCGGGAGGCGGCGTCGCGGCGCCGATCCTTTCGGGCGTTTTTCTTTTCGCGGCGCTCGCCTCATGGCAGGGGGCGCAATTCTATCTCGCGCCGTTTCTCGCGTTCGTCCTTTTTCGGGGGATCGCCGTCGACGCGTCCCTCCGCGAGCGCCGCGCGGCTCGCTTTCTCGTGTGCTCGATCGCGGCCGCCGGCGCGCTCGTTCCGTTCCTTCGGGAGAGCCGGTTCCTGCTGTCGATACCCGCGGCGCTCGCCGCGGCCGTGATCGCGGTCGATCTCCTCGCGCCCCGGATCCCCGGGAGGCGCCCGCGGCGCGCGGGGAGGAAGGCGAAGCCGGACGGGGCGAGCCCGCGCGCGGCCAAAGCGGCGATCGCGGCGCTCGCCGTCGCAGCGGTTATCCTGCCCGGCGTCCTTTCGGGGAGACACTTCGCCTCCTACGCGCATTTCTTCGATCTCGTGCTGTACAAGCTGCGGTACCTCCGAAAGCCGGACGATCCGCGGCTTCTCCCGTTCGACGCCAGGGCCTTCTGGGTCGGACCGTTCAACTCCCCGGACGCGCTTCACTTCTTCGTGTTCGCGCTGCCGGTATTGCTCCTCCTGCCTGGCCCCCTGGCGCTCCTCGTCTGGCGGGCCCGGCGGCGCGAGCACGAGGCGCAGGTGGTCCTCGCGTTTCTCGCCGTTTTCTTCTTCCTGTTCCTGCTCATGCAGCGGCTTCTTCCCCTGTTCGGGTTCTTCGCCGCGGTCGCGGCGGGAGGGAACGTCCCTCTGTTTCTGCAGGTTCGAAGTCCCCGGAGATTCGCGACCTCCGTGTTTCTCGTCTCGATCGTCGTCCTCGCGATCTTTCTGCTCCAGGATTTCGGCTGGGAGGGGAAGCGCGATTACTGGCGGCGGATCGCCCGGACGATCAAGGTGCCTCCGCGCGCCAGGTTCGCGATCTATCCGGACGCGAGGGACGTCGAGGGGGATCTCCTCGCCTGGGTGCGCGGGAACGTCGAGCCGGACGCGGTCGTGATGTCGCTTCATTATCTCTCCCCGCAGGTGCTCGCGTACACGGGGCGCTCGACGAATCTCAACGATTTCTTCGAATCCCCGCGGCTGAGACGCAAAGCGGAGCGGCTGCTCGCGTCGCTGTACTCGAGCGAGGAGGATCTGTACCGGTTCTGCGCGGAGCAATCGAGCGATTATCTCCTCGTGAGCTGCGCCGTGGGGTGCGATCCGACGAAGGATTCCCCGCTCTATCAGGCGGGGCTCGTCAACATGCCTCCGGGCTGCGCGGCGTATCGCCTCATGTTCGAGCCCGAGAAGCTCGCTCGATTCGATCTCGTGTACGAGAACGAGATGTACCGCGCCTTCCGGGTCGGGAGGGCGGCGAGCCCGCGCGCATGGCCGCGCTCCCCGCTCTTCTACGAAAAGGATCTTCTCTGGAACATGAGCGGCGGCATCGACCGCTTTTACGCCTCCGCGATGCGGATATACGCGCTCGCCGCGCGGGGGAGAACGCTCATCCTGCAGGGGCGCGAACGGGAGGGGGAACAGAGCCTCGTCGAGGCGTTGCGGATATTCTATTTCTATCCTGCGTGGAAGGCGCTCGACGAGCTCTATGCGAGGCGAGGCCGCGCCGAAGAGCGTGAAACGGTCGCCGCATTCGCCTACCGGCACGACCCGAACCGCGTCGACGTCTGCCTCGCGCTCGCGGAAAGCCGGATCGAGCGCGGATCGGCGGAGGGAGTGCGCGAGATTCTCGAGCGGTGTCTGGAGCTCCCCGCCTCGCCGCGCGATCGTTCTCTCGCCGCCGATCTCCTTGCGGGCGTGGAAGGCGCGGCGCAGCGGCCGCCCGGACGCTGACGGTTCTCAGGGGCTCCCGGGCGGGCTCGTTCCGGAATCCGGGCGTGAGGGATACCAGATCCCCAGCCGCTTTTCGAGCCGCTCGATATGCATCGGCGCCGCCGAATAGACGGGGTCGAAGTCGCGCGCGAGGCGCATGTGGCCGAGCGCTTCTCCGTATTTCCCGAGCTTGTCGAGAACGATCCCCATATTGAAATGAAGGCTCGATTCGTACGGGTATGACGTCAGCGCCCGGTCGAGGAGCTCGCGCGCTTTCTCCGTGTGCCCGAGCTTCATCTCGATCGTGGCGAGGTTGTTGTAGGCCCTCCAATCGTGCGGAAAAGTCTCGATCACGCGCTCGTACAACGCCCGGGCGTCGTCGAGACGGTTCGGCCGTCTGGAGTTCCGCGCCCCTGTTGAGGAGCGCCGAGACGAGGTTCCGGAGGTTCTGTTCGTCCCGCGGCTCGAGGGCGAGCGCGGTTTCGTAAGCGGCGACGGCCGGTTCGTAGCGGTTGCCGTTGTTCAGCGCGAATCCGAGCCGCTTCCAGAAGGCGACGCTCTCGGGATGGGCGACGGTGAGCGATTCGAGCTGGGCGATCGCCTCGGGGTACCAGCGATTCGCGATGAGCGCCTCGGCGAGATCGAGCCGCTCGCGCGTTCCATCAGGCCTGAGCTCGTGGGCGCTCAGAAAATGCGTTATCGCCTCGGGGAATTCCTCCCGTTTCATCGCGATCCGCCCGAGGCGCGACTTCACGAGAGCGTTCGAAGGATCCTTCTCCGCGGAGGAGAGATACCAGGCGCGCGCCTTTTCGAGATCTGCCCGCTCGAAGGCGAAATCGGCGACGATCATCTCCGCCCGGCCCGGAACGAGGTCGAGTTCGAAGAGACGCTTCTCGGCCGGCGCCGGCGTCAGGGCGACGATAACGAGCGGGATCGTATGGAAGAGGCCGGCGAGGAACAACGCGAGGACGGCCCGCTTGAGATGTTCCGTCCGTGCGAACCTCCGCCCGAGTTCCCACAGCGCGTAGATCGAGAGCGCCGGCGCCGTCACGGCCAGCATGTGCCACTGGAGGCCCCCGTCGACGAAATCCGCGCCGAGGATGATCGCCGCGAGAGCGGAGACGGCGCACGCCGCGAGAAACTCGCGCTCTCCGGGAGCGGTATCGCCCGGGGCATCCTGCGCCTTGTTCCGGGCGCTCGCCGCGAGGAGAGCGACCCCGGCGACCGAAGCCGGCCCAGCGATCAGGAGCGCGTTGAGAGCGTTCAGGAACGCGTGAGCGCCGAAAGAGAACGTCGCTCCGAGCGCGCCGGGCCGATCGAACCCCGATCTCCTCGCGATCGCCGCAAAGGCGATCTCCGCGGCCGCGAGGCAAAGGACGAAGATGGCGCCCGCGGCGAGCGATCGCTTTCGCGAGCCGGGAGCCCGAGCCCCGCGCACGAGCAGATAGACGAACGCGGGCACGAGAAACGCCGCCGAGAAATGCGAGAGGATGGCGGCGGCGAGCAGGACGGCGGGAAGCGCGAGCGGGCCCTTGCCTCTCAGGAAGCGGATTGATTCCGTGATGAAGCCGAACGCCGCGACGATCGCGATCTGCGCCGTTCCGCCGGCGCCGAAGAAGAGCGCGACGAAGCCGCCCGTAAGAAGCACGGCGGCCGCGGGGCGCCCGGCGCCGCGCGGATCGCGATCGTCGAAAAGGAGTCCCGCCGCGCGGATCGCGAGCACGGCGTAGGCCGCGCCCGCGCAGATGCTGAAGAAGGTGAGGATGGAATCCGCGTCCGAGAGGAAGATGCCGTTCATGAACCGGTAGGCCGCGTGCTGGATGAACGTTCCAAGCGGAGCCCCGGGCCGGTACGCGCCCGTTTCGAGCGCGGCGCTCAGGGAGGACCGCTCCCCCCAGAGCTCGGTGCGGGACCGGAGCAGCCACAGGAGCAGCGCCGACGCGAACGCGACCGACGCGTATCGCGCGGCCGTCGAGCGTATTCCCGGGATGAGGCGGAACGGATCCGGCGCCGATTTCACGAACATCTGCGGGACGACGACGATCGCGGCCGCGAGCGCGGCGAGCGGGGAGAGCGCTCCCCACGCCGCGAGTCCCCACAGCGCGCCGATCCGGAAGAACGACGCGAGGAGGACGATCGCGACGAACCCGGCGGGCAGCATGATCGCGAATCGCTTCATTTCCTCTTCTCCGGTCTCCGGAGCGTTCCCTCGGTCGCCGCCACCATGACGGCGGCCGACGCGTCCCCGGTGACGTTCACGACCGTCCGGCACATGTCGAGGACCCGGTCGACGCCGAGGATGAGGGCGATTCCCTCGAGCGGGATCCCGATCGACGTGAGCACCATGGTCAGCGTGATGATCCCGACGCTCGGCACGCCGGCGGTCGCCACCGACGCGAGCGTCGCCATGAGGACGATCGTGAGCTGGTTGGCGATGGTCAGGTGCATCCCGTAGACCTGCGCGATGAAGACGGCGGCCACCCCCTGGTAGAGGGCGGTGCCGTCCATGTTGATCGTGGCGCCGAGCGGAAGCACGAAGCTCGCGACGTCTTTCGGCACGCCGAGATTCTCCTCGGCGCACTGGATGTTGACGGGGAGCGTGGCGCTGCTCGACGAGGTCGAAAACGCGATGAGCTGCACCGGGCGCATTCCCTTGAAGAAGAAGAGCGGGTTCATCCGCGCGAAGGTCCATACGGCGAGCGAATAGACCGTCCCCATGTGTATCGCGAGGCCCGCGAGCACGACGAGCGCGTACTTGAGGAGGTTGAGGAGTATCTTCGCGCCGAACTGCCCGACGACGGCGGCGATGAGAACGAAGACGCCGATCGGCGCGATCTTCATGACGATATGAACCATCTGCGTCATGGCGTCCGCGAGGGCGTCGAAGAAATCGATCAATATCTTCCCCTTGCCCCCGGGGATCATCGTCACCGCGACGCCGAGCATGATCGCGAAGAATATGATCTGGAGCATGTCCCCCGCGGCGAGGCTCCCGATCGGATTCTTGGGCACGATCCCGGTCAGCACGTCGATGACGCGGGGCGCCTGCTTCGCGAGGCTCAGATCCTTCGTCGCCTCTCCCTGGTACGATTCGAGGAGCTGGGCCTTGACCTCGGGGTTGAGGCCGGCGCCCGGCTTTGCGACGTTCGCGACGACGAGACCGATGGTGATGGCGAGGGCGGTGGTGACGAGATAGTAGATTATCGTCTTGGCCCCGATGCGCCCGAGCTTTCGCAGGTCCCCGAGGCTCGCCGTTCCGACGAAGATGGACGAGAAGACGAGCGGCACGACGATCATCCAGATCAGGCGAATGAAGATGTCCCCGACCGGCTTGATCGCCTCCGCCCGCGGGCCGAGGATAATCCCCGCCGGGATGCCGAGGACGAGCCCGACGAAGATCTTCGTGTGGAGCGGCGTCTTCATGAACGATTTCAGAATGTTCATCTATGCCTCCCGCGCGAGCGCGCGTACGGGAATAGCCATGGGAGCAATATAACGCAAGCCCGGGATCGACTCCATGCAAATGCATTTCGGGGCGAGGTCATTTTTCACGCGCCGCGGAACGAAGGGTAATCGATCCCGAATCGCCGCGAATAGTAGAGCCGCGTGAGGAGAATCACCGCGGCGAGAAAAGGTATGTAGAGCGGGAAAAGGTACCCCGCGGCGACCGAGAAGATAAGCGTCGCGGTCTTCACGGGAATGAGGGAGTCCGGGTTTCTCGCCGGTCCCGTGATCGAGCGCACCGGAATCAGGAAGAAGGGGAGCGAGAGTATCGAAGCGACGAGGGCGACGGTGTTGCCGGCGAGATAGGCCGCTACGACCGCTCCTCCCATGAGCGCGGTCGAGACGAAGAGCCCGCGGGAGACGCCGAGCGCCACCCCGCTCGTCGCGAGCCCCATCTTCGAATCGGTCTCCGCGTCCGCCAGCGTCGTCGCGAGATGGACCGACGCGACGGCGAACGGGTACGGGGCGAGCGACGGCCATCCTCCGAGCGGCGCGCCCGCGGCGATCCACCCCGCGAGCGTGTTGAGAACGCCGTTCCCGACGGCGTTCGCGAGGACGTCGAGGACGGGGCGTCTCTTGAGGCGGACGGGTTCGAGCGAATACGCCGCTCCGAGCGCGAGGCTCGCGGCCAGTATTCCGCAGAAGACGAGCGGCAGGAACAGCAGCGCCGCGCAGAAAGAGACGGCGACGAGCGCGGCCGCTTCTATCCACGCCGCGCGCACCGGAACGATCCCCTTCGACAGGAGAAACAGCTTGTTTCCGGCGAGATCGACCTCGCGATCGGCGATCTGATTCATGACGTAGATCGCGCCGAGGAGCGCGGTGAACGAAAAAAGCCCGGCGAGCAGCCGCGGGGCGGCGAGGTCGATTCCCGCGGCGAGCGCGCCGTGACGGGCGCCGAGGAGGAAGAAGGTCCAGACGGGGATGAGGATCATGGGCCGCAGGAGAAAAACGTAGTCGAAGGGGCGGGCGCTCCCGTGCGGCGTCCCGCCGTTTGGCAATCTCGAGTTCAACTCAGCGCTCCTCCGCCTCGATCTTTTTCCAGTGCTGGTTGCCGGATGGAAGCCCGCGGGCGTTCCGCGAGGATGAGCGCTCGGTCTTCCTGATGAGATCGCCGAATTCGAGGAGCTTCCGGCCGATCTTCGCGTGGAGCGTCTGAATGGGATCCTTCGACCGCCTGCATTCGTACAGGGAAGAGGTGTACTCGCGCGGGAAGCGGCGCATCATCTCGAAGATGAAGTCGTGCGAATCGAATCGATCCTCGAGGTGCGCGATGATCGTCTCGAACACGTCTTCGCGGAAGAGCTCCCCCTCGGGGGCGGGGCGGCGTCTCACGCCCCCCTTCGGCGGCGTCTTCTCACCATTTTTCATCGTGGATCCTTTTCGGGTCGTACTGGGTTCTCGGGTCTTTCTTCTCTCCCGGGTGGCCGATCGAGATGAGGCACAGGACGCCGGCGTGCTCCGGTATGCCGAGCACCGCCTTGATCGCCGAAACGCGATCCTCGCGCGGGTGGCCGCCGAGCCAGACGGCGCCCAGTCCCAGCGCGGCGACGGCGACGAGCATGTTCTCGGTCGCCGCGGAGCAGTCCTGCACCCAGAAATCGGGGGAAATCGTCGTGTCCCCGCAGACGGCGATCGCCGCCGCGGCCTCGCTCAGCATCTTTCCGTGCGGATGCGCCTCGGCGAGTTTCGTGAGCGTCGCGCGATCCCGGACCACGACGAAATGCCACGGCTTCCGGTTGTTGCTCGATGGAGCGGCCATTCCGGCCTCGAGGATCTGCGTGATCGCTTCGTGGCTCACCGGCTCGCCCGTATACGCTCGAATGCTGCGTCGGGCGAAGATCGATTCCAATGCCATAGGGAAATCTCCTTGTTGGGACCGACGCCAGTATATCCCAAAACGGCCGTCCGGGGTAGAGTATTTGCGGCGGTGTTCGAGGCGGATGCGAGGGGGCGCCGGCGAATGCGGGCCGGCGTCAGCGAACCTCGCGCTGCCTCAGCGCCTCGTAGAGGAGAATCGCCGCCGTCGCCGAGACGTTGAGCGAGTCGGCCGCTCCCTTCATGGGAATCAGGACGCGGTGATCCGCGGCCTCGAGCCAGGCGGGCGTGAGGCCGGCGTCTTCCGCTCCGACGGCGATCGCGCGGCGTCCCGTGAAATCGACCGCCGTGTACGGAAGCTCCCCGCCGGGCGTCGCCGTGACGATCGTCGTCCCCGTTTCCCCGAGCCAGCGGACGGCCTCCGCGGCCTCCGCCCGGACGCACGGGACGGTGAAGACCGTGCCGAGGCTCGCACGGATGACGTTCGGATTGTAGAGGTCGGTCCCGGCGCCGCACGCGATGATCCCCGTGGCGCCGGAGCCGTCCGCGGACCTGACGATCGCGCCGAGATTCCCCGGCTTCTCGATCGCCTCGACGACGAGGAAAAGCGCGTCTCCCGTCGCGGGCAGGTCCGCGAGGGCGACCACGGGCTGCCGGGCGATCGCGAGGAATCCGCCCGAGCCGCCGCGGTAGGTGATCTTTTCGAAAACGCGCGCCGTGACTTCCACGGTGCGCGCGCGCGACTCGACGAGGGACGAGAGCAGCGAGAGCTCCTCGTCGCGCTCGATGACCGCGCTGCAGAAATACACGCGCTCGAGCGCGACCCCGGCTCGTATCGCCCGAGCGATCTCGCGGACCCCTTCGACGAGCATGAGGCCGGTTCTGTCGCGCTCGCGCTTGTCGCGGAGCGCGACGGCGCGCTTCACCCTGTCGTTGCTCGTGCTCGTGATGACGGCGGCGCCGTCCTTTATTCTCTCTGTTTCCGCCATGTCGTACTCCGCCTTCCCGCGAGGAACTCGATAACCCCGGCGAACGCGGCGGCGTTCGTGAGGACGAAGAACGTCGGAATATAGAAGATCCGGCGCCCCGTCGCTATGCCCGCGATCGCGCACGCATAGAGGAACAGCTGGACCGCGAACGCCGCGGCGAAAACGGGACGATCGAGAAGAAACGCGTTCGCCGCGAGAATGCCGACGAGGAAAAAGGGAACGAGCCACTTGAGAATCTTGTGCGAAACGAGCTCGAACGCGAGGGCCGCTCGCCGGAAGGGGGTCGCGATCTTCGAGAGATAATGCAGGCTCTGGATGCCCCGCAGCACGGTCCGCCGCTTCGCGGAGAACTCGCGCACGACGTTTCTCGACTCGATGTCGCGCTCGACGCTCACCGCTTCCGGCTCGTAGCGCACGCCGTGCCCGCCGAGAAGCGCATGAAGCGGCTCGAGAAAATCGTCGTCGACCTCGGCGGGAAGAGGCACGTAGAGGGACCGCCGGATCGCGTATATGGAGCCGTTCGCGCCGATAATCGAATGGAACCGGTTCTCGAGGCGCTTGATCGATTTTTCGTATCGCCAGTAGAGATTCTCGCGGCCGCGCTCCCGCATGAGCCGGAGCTCGCCGCAAACGGCCCCGACCGAGGGATCGGCGAAATGCCGGACGAGCTTCCGGATCGCGTCGGGCTCGTACATCGCGTTCGCGTCGCTCATGACGAGCACGTCCCCCGCCGCCGCCCCGGCCGCCATGTTCCTCGCGAGGCTCTTTCCCCGGCGCGGTTCGACGCGGAAGAGCGTCACGCCGCGCGGCTCGTAGCGGCGGACGATCTCGTCGGTGCGGTCGGTCGACCCGTCCGACACGACGACGACGCGGAGCTTGTCCCGCGGGTAGTCGAGGCGCAGCGAATTCTCGATCTTCTCGGCGATGATCGCTTCCTCGTCGAGCGCCGCGATGAGGAGGGTGACCGAGGGAAGCGCCTCGCCGGCCTGATCGGCGACGGGCGAGGGGGGCCTTCTGCCGAGCGAGAGAAGGGCGAGGGCGAGCGGATAGAACGCGTATGCGTAAAGCACCGCCCCCGCGAAAACGATGAATAGTGTCGGAGCAATCATATGAGCGCTCGCGCGCCCGGCCGGCGCCCCTAGCGCACGAAGATCGAGATTCTATGGAACGAACCGAGATCCCCGTACGGCGTCCATGCGTAATCGACCATGAGACGTTCGAAGAGCTTGAGCCCTCCGCCGACGGAGAAGCGGTCGCCTTCCCTGTTCGTCTCGGCCGTGTACCCCGCTCTGAGGAACACGATCGATCTGACGTCGATCTCCGCGCCGTAGCATCCGTAGGCTTCCTCGAAGCGTTTCTTCACGAGGTCCGCCGCGATCCGCACCGTGACCGGCGAAACGGGGAGCGGAAGCGCGCCGCTCGCCCCTACGCGGTACGTGGTCGGGAGCTTCTCGCTCTCCGCGATGTACGTGATGTCGCTTCCGATGTTCTGCACGGCGGCGCCCAGGGCGATTTCGCGAATGCCGGTTATCCATGCGGCGCCGAAGTCCAGGGCCCATCCCCGGCCCGTAAAGTCGGCGATCTTCTCCTGGAGGTATTTGACGTTGACCCCGGCGCCGAGCCCGGGGAGCGGCTCGAATCCGACGCCGACGATTCCCTGGAGATCGCTGTTGCCCACGTCGGCCGTCCGGGCGCCGACGTCGTCGTATCCGGGAATGTCGGGAGAGGAAAGATAGGTGAAAGCGGCCCCGATCGACACGAAGCGGCTCAGCGAGTGCTTCGCGATGACGTTGTCGTAATACGTGTCGAGGGTCCACTGGCTGTGAAACGCCCCGACGCCGCTCCCCCCGGCGAACGGCATGAGAGCCGGATTCGAGAGCCAGGTGAACGGGTCATGGGGGAGCGCCGCGCCCGTCTCGCCGAGCGCGATCGATCGCGCTCCGACGGGAAGGGAAAGGAACGAGGCGCCGCTTGCGCCCGTGCCGTCCCCCGCGGCCGCCGGCGCGGCGGCGAAGGATATCATGACCGTCGCGAGTGCCGCGATGATGGAGGCTTTGCGGTTGTCCGTATCAAGCACGATCTTCATCATGATGTTCCCTCGCATTTCAATCAAGTATTCATTCTTTTTGCCAATCAGGCAATCTTTTTCAGAGCCGAACCGCGGCTCGGGCTTCCTTTTTGTTTCCTCTTTGCTGTCATCGTTTCCCGGCTGCTCTCCTCCATTTGTGAATCGCAACTAGCATGCCCATCTTTTCCTTGAATCCCGGGCCGGATAGGGAATACTTTATGCTCGGCTGGGGTCGATCGACGACGCGAAGCGGCTTTGGTCCCTTGTCCCCGCCCGGCGAGCCCGGGCGCGTCACGGTGAGCGATGAACGCCTTCACGAGCGCGTATGCGCCGGTTTACCGGAACCTCGTGTTTCCCTTCTATGAAGGGGTTCTGAGGCGGCGCAGCATATACGACCGCTACCGGCGGCTTTCGGAAGCGAGCGCCCTCGGCATCGACGAGCTTCGCGAGATGCAGCGCCGCAAGCTGAACGATCTCCTCGTCTACTGCAACGAGCACGTTCCCTTCTACCGGGAGCTTTTCGCCCTGCACGGCGTCGATCCCCGCGCCGTGTTCGACGTCGAGGCGCTCCGCGCGAAAGAGATCTTCACGAGCAAGCCGATCGTCCGCTCGGCGGGAGAGTCGATTCTTTCCCGCGAGTTCGTCAAGGAGGACCTGCACAACAGCGCCACGAGCGGCTCGACCGGCACGCCCGTTCTCTTCTACATGAGCCGCGACAACTGGTGCCTGCGCATGGCGGCGAAGTACCGCTCCGAGGACTGGATCGGCAAGCCGCTCGGCACGCCCGCGACGTTGATCTGGGGGCACAAGCCGGTCCGTACGCGCGGCGCGAAACTCAAGAACACCCTCTACTGGGCCTTCCAGAACTATCAATTTCTGTCGGCCTTCGATATCGGCGAGGAGAGGCTCGTCGAGGCCGTCGCCTCGATCAGGCGCCACGGCTCGCGGTTCGTGGAGTCGTACGTGACGGTCGTCTATCTCATGGCGAAGGCGATCGCGAAATACGGGCTCGAGGCCCCGAAGCTCGACGGGATCGTCGTGGGAGCCGAACGGCTCTACGATTTCCAGAAGGAGGAGATCGAGCGCAGCTTCCGCTGCCCCGTGTTCAACCGGTACGGCGCCACCGAGTTCTCAAACGTCGCCTCGGAATGCGAAAAGCGGGAGGGGCTGCACGTCAACATGGACAATCTCTGGGTGGAGGTCGTCGACGGCGACGATCGGCCCGTCACGGGGGAGATCGGCGACATCGTGATCACGGACCTCGAGAACCGCGCGATGCCGCTCGTTCGCTACAGGATCGGGGACCGCGGCGTCATGACGGACTCGGTCTGCTCATGCGGACGAAGCTTCCCGATGCTCAGGGAGGTCGTCGGACGGGTCTCGGAGACGATGAAGACCGGGGACGGGCAGGAGATTCACGACATGTACTTTCTCTGGAAGCTCTCGCGCGCGCCGGGGCTCGTCAGGTTCCGCGTGACGCAGGATTCCCTGACGCACGTCCGGGTCGATATCGAGCACGACGGTTCGGTCGGCCGCGAGGTCACCTCGCGCTGGATAGCGGAGGCGCTGAAGGACCTCGAGCGCTACCGCGTTTCCCACACTCTCGAATACGTCGATTCGATACCGCTCACGGGAGTGGGGAAAATGAGATTCTTCGTTTCGGAGCTCGCCGGGGAGGCGGGTGCGCCCGGACGGGAGACTCGATGAGGAAGGACGAACGATGCAGGCCAAGAAGACGATAGGCTTTCCGGTCAGCCGCAAGGAAAACGAATTCCGCAGGGCCGTCACCCCGGAGGACCTGCGCGCGATGAAGCATCCGGGAAGCTGCTTCATCGAGCGGGGATTCGGCGACGTTCTCGGCGTGCGCGACGCCGATTACGAGCGCGCCGGCGCGCATATGGCGAGCCGCGAGGAGGTCCTTTCGAAGGACGTCGTCTGCAATCCCAAGGCGCTCGACGCCGACATGGTGGAGCGTCTCAAGCCGGGCGCCGTCCTTTTCGGATGGGTTCACGCCGTGCAAGGACGGGAGATCGTCGACATCCTCGTGAATCGCCGCATGACCGCGATCGCGTGGGAGGATATGTTCGAGGAAGGCCGCCTCCACGTATTCTGGAGGAACAACGAGATCGCGGGCGAGGCGGCCGTCATCCACGCCGCGCAGTTCTCGGGGCGCCTTCCCTACGAGTGGAACGCCGCCGTCCTCGGGCGGGGCAACTGCGCCCGCGGCGCGATCCGCATTCTCGAGAAGATGGGTGCGCGAGCCACGGTCTATCCGAAGGAACGGATGTTCCGGCTCCGGACCGAGGTCGAGCGCTACGACGTCGTCGTCAACGCGCTGCTCTGGGACGTTTTCGACACGAGGCTCGTCCTCTCCGCCGCGGATCTCAAGCGGATGCCGAAAGGCTCCATGATCATCGACGTGAGCTGCGACGCGGAGGGAATGTGCATCGAGACGACCCATCCGACGACGATCGCGGACCCGGTGTACGCGCGCGACGGCGTCATCCATTACGCCGTCGACCACACCGCCTCCCTCTTCCGCCATTCGGCGACGCGCGCCATCAGCGCCGCGGCCGCGCCGTACCTCGATATGCTCGCCGCGGGCGAGTCGAACGCGGTGCTCGACGCGGCGACCATTGTCCGTGACGGGAAGATACTGGACGAGAGGATCAAACGGTTCCAGAACCGTTGAGAATGTTCACGGGGCCGCTGCGCACGCCGCGGTCCGGCAGCAGCCGGTAGAACTCTCTTCTCATGCCGGTGAGCGGAGTCTGGGTGAGCTCCCAGTTGTCGTTCCCCTCGATGACGATGGGCCCGTCCGGGCCTATCGCGATATCCCAGCCGATCGATCGCAGCCCGTACAGGCGGCGATGCAGCTCCTTCGCCATCGCGACCGCCTCGAAGTAGAAGGGCACTTCCCAGCCTTCGAAGACGATTCCTGAATCCGGATGCTTCTGAGCCCTCCCGCCGCCGTGGTCGGGTTTGCCGTAGAAATCCCTGACGAGTCTTCCCGTCGCGGGATCGACCTCCCCCATGAGGCCCCCGGCCGCGAAGTTGCTCACGACGATGCCGCCGGCGCCCATTTTCAGACACGACTCGAAAAGGGCTATCTCCTCGCCGGAAGTTATGGTTACGAGACGCAACGTGGCGACCGATTCGGCATGCAGCTCCGCCATGCGGGGATGCTGCGCGACGTACTCCTGGATGATGTATCCTTCCCGCAGGTTCCGGCGAAGCTCTTCGATGGAAATCTCCTCGCCGTTGCGGAGGAGTCTCTTTCCGTCCGCGGTCAGGCGAAAAGCCCCCTCGGCGCACTCGCCGAGGAACGGTTTGCAGAAGGCGTCGGGGCGATCGACGTTTCCCCAGCTCGTCGTAGCCCGTTATCCGGGGGGGGGCGGTCCAGTGAACGCCGTCTCCGAGGCAGAACGCGATGACCGCGGGGGTCGGGAAACCAAGAGCCTTCAGCACCTGGCTGAAGACGAATTTATCTTTCAGTATGCACTCATAGCTCGTCACGTGGCGCCCGATCGCGACGCGGTTGTTGTACATGTTCCTGATTCTCTTGAAATTCGGATAATCGATGTACTCCTCCATACGGGCGCCGCGCTTCCGGTCGAACCCGTAGTAGTAATAGTACGCGTTGACCTCGCCGAACCTGACGAGCCACCGGAGAAGATCGAGGAAGACCCGCGGTCTCGATTTGCGCTCCTCGTCCGGGAAATACGTCAGGGCGAGCGCGGGGTCGTACGCCAACCGGCGCGCCCCGCCGACGTGGGTGAGGATGAACACGACCTTGCGAAAGCGGCGTCTGAGCGCCCTCAGGATCGTCAGCATGAGCCGCCCTTCCCGGCGGGGACCAGGGTGTCGAGGAACCTCGCCTTGAGCCCGCCTTCGACGCCCTGATGAGCCCCGATGACCCAATTGTCGTTTCCCTCGATGATAGTCGGGCCGTCCTTCGTGACGGCGACGTCCCAACCGATCGAATGGATGCCGTAGAGGAAGGAGTGAAGCTCGACCACCAGGCGCACCGCTTCCTTGAAGTACGGTATCTCGAAGCCCTCGAAAACGACGCCCGACTGGGGATGCTTCACGGCTATCCCGCCGAAGCCCGGCCGGTACTTGAACTCCTTCGCGAGCCGCCCCGTTTCCGGATCGATGACGCCGATGAGCCCGCCCGACGCCCAGTTGTCGCGGGTGTATCCACGTTGCGCCGATCCTCATGCAGGTCGAGAAGAGAACGCACGTCGTTTCCCTTCCGGATCGTGTGATGCGCACGGTGTTGATACTCGCGGAATAGAAGCTCCGCCATGCGCGGATGCTGCTCGATGAATTCCTGGATGATGAATCCTCCCCTGAGAGCGCCGCGTCAGGTCGGAAAGCGCGACCGGCGCGCCGTCGAGAAGGAGGCTTGTTCTCCTCGAACGCGCAGCGGAAAGGCCCCTTCGGCGCTCTCGCCGAGGATCGTCTTGCAGAAGGCCTTGAGCCCGGGGCGTTTCATGAGCGAATCGATTCCCTCCGTCGTCTGCGTGTCGAGCCATTCGACGGAATCGCCGAGACAGACGCCGAGCACCTTCGGCGTCGGAAAACCGAGACTCGAGAGGAAGAGATAGAACGTGTATTTATCCCTGAGAAGAACGAGGTAGCTCGTCGCGTGCTTTCCGATCTGCGTGCGCGCCGTTCCATCTGTTGCGAAGAGCCTTGAACTCGTTATAGGGCATGTAGGCGCTCTGATCGACCGAGCCCACGTCGAAACCGTACGAGTAGTAGAAGGTATTCACTTCCCCGTGCTTGAAGAGCCATCCGATGAGCTCGAGCCAGATCCGGGCTTTCGATTTTCCGGGAAGATCGGGGTAATAGGAATAGGCCAGCTTCGGATCGTTCACGAACCTGGTGACCGCTCCGACGCGCGTGAGGATAAAAAGCCATTTCCGCGCGAACCGGTTCAGCTTTTTCAGGATCGATGCCATCGGCCGCTTTCTCCTGCCGGGCGAGGCAGGTCGAGTCCGGGACCGGGATGCCGCATGCGTTCGATATACTATCCAATATCGCCCCGTCCGCGCAACGCCATTCGCCGGAGGAAATCCGGCGCGGAGGGCAGACGCAAAGTGATTTCACTTTTTCCGGGCGCATAGTATCATCGGCGGAGATGCAAGAAACGAACCGCACGATCAGGGTGGCGCACGTCCTCAGGAGCCTCGAATTCGGAGGCGCCGAGAAGCTCGTCGTCGATCTCGCCGGGATGCAGAAGGAATCGGGCCGGATCGCGCCGGAGCTCGTGTGCCTCGAGTCGTTCGGGCCCCTGCGCGCCGAGGCGGAGCGGCGCGGGCTCCGCTGCACGCTCATCGGATCGGGGGGCGTGAGGTATCTTTCGGCCATGCGCCGGCTCGGGGGGCATTTCTCGCGGACGCGCCCCCATATCGTGCATACGCACAACTTCGTCTCGCACGTTCATGCGGCCCCGGCGGCGCGGTTCGCCCGCGTGCCGGTCGTCCACACGAAGCACGGGAGAGCGCTCGCGAGCTTCGCGTGGTCGAAGCGCTTCCGCAGGTTCCTTTACCGTCTCGCCGACAGGATCGTCGTCGTCTCGAAGGAGACGGGGGAGAGCTTCCGCGAGAAGAGCGGCGTCGATCCGGCGAGGATCGTCGTCATCTATAACGGGATCGACACGGCGCGCTTCAGGGACCTCGACCGCTCCGGCGCGCGCCGGGAGCTCGGCCTCGACGAGGAGAGCGTCGTCTTCGGCGCCGTTTCCCGGCTCGATCCGGTGAAGGATCATCCGACGATGCTCAGGGCGTTCGCGAAGGCGTCGAAGGGCCGACCGAACTGCGTCTTCGTCATCGTCGGGGACGGGCCCGAGCGCGGCGCCGTCGAGCGTCTGATCGCGGAGCTCGGTCTCGGCGACTCGGTGAGGCTCGCGGGCTTCACCGACGACGTGCCGCGGCGCCTCGCCGCGTTCGATATGTTTCTCCAGCCCTCGACCGAGGAGGGGCTTTCGCTTACGATACTGGAGGCGGCCGCCGCCGGCGTTCCCGTCGTGGCGTCCGCCGTCGGGGGCACGAGCGAGATCATCGAGAACGGAAGAACGGGCACGCTCATCGCCGCGGGGGATGCGGAAGCGCTCGCCGCCGCCCTGAGCGGCTTCATCGAGGATCCGGCGCCGTTCCGCGGGATGGCGCGCGGCGCCCGGGAGACCGTGGAGCGCCGGTTCTCGCTCGCGAGCATGGCCGCCGCGTACGAGGCGCTCTACCGTTCGGTTCGCGCCGCGAGAGGAGTCGATTGATGGCCAGAATCCTGGGGCTCGTCGATTGGAGCGGCTCGGGGGAGGCCGATGCTCTCGTCGAAACGATGCGCGATCGCTTTCCCCACCCGCCCGGCGCGCCGGGCGCGTTCCGGAAGAGCGTGAAGGGCGCCGTGGCGCTCGGCCTCGTCTCCGGCGGCCAGAGCTTCGCGGCGGGGCTCCGCGAAATCGACGAGGCGCGCTGCGTCGTCTCGTACTGCGGATTCATGAGCGGCGATCGATTCGGTGTTCCGGGAGAACGGCCTCGATCCCGGCGCCGACGCATGCTCGAATCTCGCGTCGCTGTACCGCGCGCGCGGCGTCGATTTTCTGAAGCTTCTGCCCGGCATGTTCATGATCGCGCTGTACGACGCGGAGCGGGGAACGCTGCTCCTCGCGGGGGATCGGAGCGGGTATTTCCCCGTGTATTATTCGAACGGGCCCGCTCGTTTCGCCTTCGCCTCGTCGATCGGGCCGCTCGCGTCCCTCCTCGCCTCGAAACGGATCAACCGCGCCGCCGTCGTCGAGCATCTCGTCTTCGACTCCCTCTACGGGAGCTCGACCTTCTACGACGATATCGCGCTCCTTCCGTTCGGCGCGTACCTTTCCCTCGACCTCGCGTCGAAGCGGGTCGAACGGGGGACCTATTTCCGGTACGAGGAGCTGTTCGATCCGGCCGAATACCGCCGGAACCGGGGCATCGACGCGCCCGCCGAGCTCACGCGCAGGCTCAGGAGACGCCGTCGGGCGGGTCGTCGAGGGGCGCGACGCGTCCGCGTTCGGCCTGAGCTGCGGCGGGGGCATCGATTGCAGCTTCATCGGAGGGATATTCAAGGAGCTCGGGGTCCCGCTCCCGATCTTCTGCACGCACGTGTCCGGGGGGAGGCTCTCCGAAGGGGACATGGCGAAGGCCGCGGCGGACCATCTCGGCGTCGAGCTGCGCGTGAGCTCGCTCGGGGCCGCCGATTTCTACCCCGGGCTGCTCAAGTCGATCGTCGATTTCGGCCAGCCGATCGTTCATCCGAACACGGCGAAATTCTACGCGGGCGTCGGCCAATCGATCTCGCTCGGGCGCCGCAACCAGGTGTACGGGGTCGCGAGCGACCTTCTCTTCGGCGGATTCGGGAACGTGAAGTCGTATTACCGCTATCTCCGCATGAAGAAGATCTTCGGGGCGCTCCCGCCGAAGGTCCGCACCGTCGTCGGAACGGCGATGGCCGACACAGCCGTCGTCAATCTGGAACGCCGGATACGCAATCCGCTCAGGGTTCTCGCCGGAGTCGGGATGGGGAACTTCGAGCGGGCCGCCATGCAGCACGGGGTCGAGTCGGCGTACGCGGCGATCGAGGATCCTTCGGAGCGAGCGCTCAAGGTGCTGATGCTCGAGAACCTGTGCGACTACCAGCAGCACCTGCTCAACAGGCGCTCGGAGCTCGCCGCCTCGCTGGGCCTTTCCCTGTACTTCCCGTTCCTCGACCTCGAGGTCGTGCGCTTCGCCGTCAATCTCCCCGCCGTATTCTGCGTCGACTGGCGCACGGCGAAGATCGTCGTGCGAAAAGCGGCGCTTCCCTATCTCGGCACGCTGCTCGCCGCGCGGAAGAAATACGGCGGCGAGGTGCCCGTCGATCGCTGGGTGAGACCGCTCGCGTTTCTCCTCGAGGACGGTTTCGTGCGGGAGCAGCTCCGCTTCGACGCCGCCGCGATGGACCGGCTCCTCGCCGGCAGCCCGAAGCTCCTCTGGAACATGATCGACATCGAGCTGTGGGGAAGGCTCTGTCTCCTCGGGGACGATCCCGAAAAGCTGCTCGCGGCGATGCGGGCGCGCGGCGTCGCGTGCTCGTCGTTCGATTCGATCGGAGCCTAGGAAAGGCCGCGGATCAGTCTATTCCGACCGGATGAGGCGGTGGCGGCGGCTGTTCGGCCTCGCCGAGATTCACCTCGCAGAAGAGAAATCCGTTCGCGTCGCTCTGGTAGGCGATCGCGCCGCCCGACGCGGTGCGGGAGACCGTGACGACGCCCGTCGCGCCGCTCGTCGTCCCGCCGATGTAGTAGGCGGTGTTCGGCGAGAGGTTCGCGAGATACACCCGGGCGGCGCTGTGATTGCGCTCGAACGAGATCGAGAAGCTCGAGGCGCTCGTGGGATCCCCCTCGGGATCGGTGCTGAAGGCGGCGAGATAATCGACCGGATCGTTCGATCCGACGAAGGCGGCGGCCGCCACGTCGGCCGAGCTCGAGGTCGCCTGCGGGGCGACGAACGCCACGCCCGGGGCGTTCACCTTGAGGACGTTGAGGAAGCTCTTCGACAGCTGCGCCGCGCTCGTCGAGATCTGGAGGCGCGGAGCGCCGTACGTGTCGAGGGTGACCGTCGAAACGGCGGGATACGCGCGATGGATGACGAGATCGCCGTTGCCGTTCGACGAACGGTACTGGTTCCCCGACAGAACGGCCTGATTGTGGAGATATATCTGGAATATCTTGTCGCGCGCCGTGTCGTAGGAGGTTCCCCGGTCCATGACGACGATCGCGTTCTCGGGCTTGACGATGAGAATCTCGCGCTCCTTGTGCGCGACGGTGTTCGACCGGTAGTCGGGCTGCGCCAGATAGCAGCCGCTCAGGTTCCCCGCAAGGTACAAATAGTTCGACGTGTTCGCGAGATACTTGAGGCTCGATTCCCCCCAATAGAGTCGCTTGTCCTCGGCAGGAGCGATGTAGAGGACGCTGTGCTGGATGTCTCCGTGGAGCATGCCGTCCCCGGTCACGACCGCCTTGTCGGTCGCGAGAAAGCCGCGCTTGAATATCATGATGTTTCCGAGGCCGTTGTGCGCGTGGTCGGTGTTGGATACGCCGAGTTTCAGGGCGAGCCAGGTCGCGTCCGTGGCCCAGCTGCTGCGCCAGAAAAGCGTCTGGGTGCCCTCGAGGTAGTAGTAATCCGAAAGGCCGCTGCCGTAGGCGAGCGGGGAGAGCTGGTCGTCGTACCAGAGGAATTCGTTGTAGAGCTTGTAGCCCCAGTCGCAGTTCGTCGTGTAGGTGTTGATCCAGGTCTGCCCGTACCGCTTCGTATCTCCGGTCGCCAGGGCCATGTTGAAGAGCATGGGAATTCTCACCGTCGCGTCGATCCCCCCCGCGGCGCCGTCGCCGTCGGAGTACATGAGGCTGCCGCTCGGGTGCTTCGAGTAGATGAAATACTTCACCGCTTCGTCGGGAAACGTGAAATCGCCGTACGGGAGCCCTTCGGCGGACTTCGCCGCGAGCACGGCCGAAGAGAGGAACTCGTAGTTCACGCATCCGTACGCTGTCCCTTCGTTCCACTGGCCGCCCTTCGCCCGGCCGACGGTGCTTCCCCACAGATCCCACAGGATCGTCTCGTCCTTCGTGAATTTGATTCCCTGATCGAGCATCGTGCCGCGCGCGTAGTCGATGTATGTCTGGGCGTTCGCGTTGAGACCGTAGATGGCGTAGCCGGCCGAGAGGATCGCCCACAAGTGCCCGTAGTAGTAGTTGTTCGAGGGATCGTGCCAGGCCCACGGCTGCGAGGTCATGATGTCGTTCGCCCACCAGTCGAGCTGGTTCGCGAAGGTCGTCCGCTGCGTGACGGTCATCGCGTCGTAGCACCAATCGAGGACGATTGCGACGGGCGGGACGAGGTAGCGGGTCGAATAGAAGTTGTCGAATTCGATCCACGTATTGATCGTGTAGCCGGTGTAGGGGTGGGCCAGGGCGTACTCGACGATCTGAATCGCCCGGTCCGCGTAGGAGGTGGTCCCCGTGAGCTGGTACATGAGCGCGTAGTTGATGGCCTTGAGGATCTCGGTCGCCCGGCTCGTGATGTACGGGCTCAGATCGTCGCTGATGTGGGCGTCGCACCACGAGCGCAGGTTGCGCGCGTTCGTCGTATTCCTCGCGAGGCGCGCGGTGAGCGTCGTCTTGAACTCGGGCGTGAGCCAGATGCGCGGGCGCTCGGTGCGCACCGCGGCGCGCGCGCCGGGGCTCCAGGCGACGGCGATCGCCGGAAGAATGACAAGGCCGATCGTTACGGTGCGCAGAAAATGCTTCATCATTCGTTCATCCTTTGCGTTCTCCGACTCGATTTCGATAAAATATTGCTGCTTCGAATGCGCAATGCAAGAACCATACTTGACGGCTGCCGCCGAACGAATTCTCTTGCGGTTCCCGCGCCTGTCGTTCCGGCGGATGGAGAATTATTTCTCTCCGTTTCCCGTAGATGAATCCTCCGCGCGCGGGTTTCGTCGATTTTCGTCCGGCCGCTCCCCGGATCCCGCCGCTTCGAGCCCTTGCCGGCGTTGTATTTTACAACTCAATAGGGCATAAGCTCGGGAAAGCTCAGCTTCGCCCTGAAGACGGGCGGCGAGTCGCAGCGCTCGATTCCTATGCGCCGGATGGCGAACGGATCGAACTCCTTCTCGTACACGAGCCCCCACTGATACATCGTGCTGAACGAGTAGCCGCTGGCGTCGACGAGTCCGCGAAGCGTCTTCTCGAAGCGCGCCTTCTCCTCCGCGGGAATTCTCCCGCGCCCCGGAGCGCCGAACGATATCACGTCGCGGCCGATCTCCTTCTCGATGAGCGCCTTCGATTCCGAGACCTCGCGCGCGAGAAGCGCGTCGTCGACGTTCGAGAATATCGGATGGTTGACCGAATGCGCTCCGATCTCGATCCCCGCCGCGCTCATCTCTCTGAGATCGTTCCAGTCCATCGTCGTCGAGAACCGGCTTTCGTCGATCCGGACTCCGAGGCGCTCGGCGAGCCGGGCGATCAGAAGCTCCTTGCCCTTTTCCGGGAGCGTTTTCGCCGTGTGGATGAGATGCCGCGCCGCCGCCTGTGCGTCGGGGAAGGCGTCGAGGTCGATCTCGAGGCGAACGGGATCATCGATCGTGGCCCGGCGGATCTTCGCGGTCTTGGCGACGAAGGCGAGCCTGTCCCACCAGAAGAGCCTGCGCGCGCCCATGAATCCCGCCGTGACGAACATGACCGCCGTGAGCCCGTGCTTTTTCAAGAGCGGGAAGGCGATTTCTCGGTTATCGGCGTATCCGTCGTCGAAGGTGATGATGAGGGCGCGATCCGGGAATCTCCCCTCGCGCGCGAGGTGCTCGCGGAGCATCCGGAAATTGACGACCCGCCAGTGGCGCTCGACGAAGCGGAGCTGGTCCTCGAATTGCGCCGGCGACGCGCTCACGAGATCGCCGTCGAACGGAAAATCGGGGGGCATGTCGAGTATCCGGTGGTAGCAGAGAACGGTGACGTAGTTCCCGCGGCGCGCGAGGCGCGCCCGCCGCGCCGCGCCGGGCGGGATCGCGGCGAGAAAATGTCCGAGGATGTGCCGTTTTGCCATCATTTTTCGTATATGCAGAAAGCGCCTCCGGCGTTATTATTAACCGAACCTGACGCCGTTTGGCAAGTCCTTTGCATTACCACGGGTCGCCGGCGGGCAGCGATTCCCCGGCAGGACGTGAGCTATGAGCAAATCCAGAGTCATCATCCGCTCGGTCAAGGAGCGGCCCCTCGACGAGGCCGTCTCGTCGATCCTTTCGTTTTGCGGCGTCGATCGCGCGGTTTCCCGCGACACGAAGCTGCTCATCAAGCCCAATCTCTGCACGGAACGCGTCGATATGATCCCCACGGCCAACACGTCGCTCGCCGTCGTCGAGTCGGTGGTGAAGCATCTGCGGGACCTCACGCCGCACATCACGATCGGGGAATCGGACGGCGCCCGCTACACGGTCGAGCAGGCGTACGAGTCGAACGGCATCTACGGCCTCGTGGAACGCTACGGCGTCAAGGCGGTCAATTTCAGCAGGGAAGAGCAGGTGTGGGCGCCGAACGGGGCGATCGGGAAATGGAGCTTCGCGCGGCAGTTTCTCGAGACCGATTTCTTCGTCACCCTCCCCGCGCTGAAGACGCACGCGACGACCGTCTTCACCGGGTCTCTCAAGAATCAATGGGGGTGCGTTCCGCGCAAGGACCGGCTGATCTGGCACAAGCATCTCGACCGCCTCCTCTGCGACATCGCCGTTCTCGTTCCACCCCGGCTCTCGATCATGGACGGCATCGTCGGGATGCAGGGGAGAGGTCCCATCAACGGCTATCCGATCAACGCCGGGGTCCTCATCGGCTCGACGGACGAGGTCGCGGTCGACGCGACGGGGAT
The DNA here is from genome assembly GCA_963747385.1 of uncultured bacterium. Taxonomy (GTDB): domain Bacteria; phylum Krumholzibacteriota; class Krumholzibacteriia; order Krumholzibacteriales; family Krumholzibacteriaceae; genus SSS58A. The sequence continues at coordinate 85,192 of CAVVEY010000014.1, forward strand.
GAGGCTCATCGGCCTCGATCCGTACGCGAGCGGCCACGTGCGGCTCGCCGCCGAACGGGGGATCGGCGCCATCGCCGCGGAGGATATCGAGATCGACGGGGACTTCGAGAGGCTCCGGGTCGCGATCGAGCCGGCCGTCCAGGACTGGGCGATCAAGCTTCTCAACGTTTTCTCCCGCTCCGAGTTCATCACGAAGAACATCATCATGAACGATACTCTCTTTTACCCCATTCGGAGCCTCGTCGTGAAGCTTCGCAGGACGATCGGATGAGCGCGGCTCCGCCCGGCATCCGTATGAATTCGCTCGCCCGAGGAGGATCATGACGGCTCCCGCCAATCGAGCGGCCGGCCGCGTGCTCTACCATCTCCGAACGCAGGGCACCGGTTCCGAGGGGATTCACATCCGCGGCATGGTCCGCGCTTTCCGCGGGAAGCGGTACGATGTCGAGTTCCTCTGGGCTCTCGGCGAAGGCGATCCGACGGTGCGCGCCGGGGTCAACCCGTACGAGCGAAAGCGCATCAAATCCCCTCTCGAGCTCGTCGTGCCGCTCATCCCGGGTTTCCTCTTCGCCCTCCTCGAGTACGGCTACAATTTCTGGGCGTACCGGAAATTCACGGCGATGCTCAAGGCGAAGCGCTACGATTTCATTTACGAGCGGCACTTCTTTTTTTCCCACGCCGCCGGACGGGCCGCCCGGAGATCGGGCGTCCCCCTCGTCGTCGAGGTAAACGAGATCGCGGGCTTCGAACGCGTGCGCGGACAGCACCTGATCGGCCTCGCGCGCCGCTGCGAGCGAAGCCTCTTCGAAAGCGCGACCGTCGTGACGGTCGTCTCCGCCTTTCTGAGAGACTCGATTCTGAAACAATACCCGGGCCTCGATCCCGGAAAAATCTGCATCATCCCCAACGCCGTCGAGGAGTCGTTCTTCTCGCGGGAGCTCGCGGGGCGCGCCGTGCGCGAGCGCTTCGGCCTCGACGGCAAAACGGTGTTCGGCTTCGTCGGATTCTTTCTCAAGGTGAAAACGTGGCATGCGCTCGAATGGTTCCTCCCCGCGTTCATCGAGGCGGCGCGGGAGCGGCCCGACGTCGTGCTCATGCTCGTCGGGGAAGGGCCGGGGAGGGCGGAGCTCGAGGAGATCGGCCGCTCGATGGGTTTCTCCGACCGCCTCATTTTCACCGGTGAGGTGCCGAACGCAGGGATCCCGGATTATCTCGACGCCATGGACGCGGGGGTGATCCCGCACACGAACGAGTACCGCTCGCCGATCAAGATGTTCGAATACATGGCGGCCGGAAAGCCGGTCCTCGCCCCGCGGCAGGAGCCGGTCGAATCGATCGTCGGCGACGTCCAGGGCCGTTTCCTTTTCGAAACGAAATCGACGGAATCGTTGAAGAATACGATCGCGCTGATGCTCGATGATCGCCGCGACTGGCCGGCCATCGGGGAGAAGCTGAAGAACCTCGTGCGAACGAGATTTACGTACGAAAAACACGGGGAAACGATACTTCGCCGGCTTGAAGAGCGCGCCCGGTCAGGCGATCCGGCATCCCGTCGATGACCGGCCGTCGCCTCACGAACCCGATGACATGTTTCGCAAGCTTCGCGGGAGCTCCGGGCCGCGCCTCCGCGGTGAAATTCGGAGTTGATGGCGGACGTCGAAGCCGGCGAGATTCGTGTAGCGTTCGACGGCGGCGAATGAATATAATGGCGCCGCCCGGATCGGCGAAGGAGATTAAGGGACCCTATGAGACCGGTCGAGACAATCCGCTCGTGGATCGTGGACACGCTGAAGCGCGAGGCTGTCCGTCAGCTCGCGTATATCTACGTCAGCAGGGTCGTGACCGCGGCGATGGGGTTCTTCGCGAGCTGGCTCGTCGCCAACTCCCTCGGCCCGGCGAACTTCGGGCTTTTCACGACGGCCTCCGTCGTCATGGGCATCGCGGGCACCGTGATCGAGCTCGGTCTCACGACGACGATGATCCGCAAGCTCTCGTATTTTCTCGTCCGGAACGACGACGAGAGCGCCGTCGGCATCTTCCGGCGAATCTACTTCCTCCGCCTCGCGGTATCGGGCGGTTTCCTTGTGCTCGCCTATTTCGGCGCGCCGGCGTTCGCTTCGCACGTGCCGCGGCTATGAGCAGCCCTCACGACCGCGCTCCGGCTCGCCGCGGTCGGAGCGTTTCTGTTCAACGTGTCGTACCATACCGAAGCGGTGCTTCGGGCGTACGAGAAGTTCAAGCAGATGGCCGTCATCAACGTCGCGGCGTCGTTCGCGCGCGTCCTGCTCCTCGTCGTCGTGTGGCGGGCCACGACGCTCTACCGTCGAAAATACCCGTGGCCATCAATCTCGCGCAGACGCTCATCGGCTTTCTCTGTCATGTCCCTCGTTATTCCGCGGAAGTATTACACGCGGAAGCAGTCGACGAAGTATCCCATCGGCGAGGTGCTTCGCTATAGCGGCTGGCTCTTTGCATTCAGCCTCCTCTTCATGCTTTTCGACCGGCTCGACATCCTCATGCTCAAGTATTTCAAGCAGCCGACGGACGTCGGCAACTACGGGGTCGCCTACATGCTCGTACGCCCCATCGAGATGGTGCCGGAAACGCTGAACGTCGTACTCCTTCCGAAGGTGGCGAAGTTCACGAGGAAGGCGCAGGTGTTCCAGTATTTCCGCGATACCCTCAAGGTGACCGCCCTCGTGGGCGTGCTGTGCATTCTCCTTATTATCTTCGCGAAGCCGATCATCGGGACGTTCTTTCCCGAATACACCGAGGCCGTCTCGGCCTGTTCCGGATCCTCGTCGGCGCGTTCATACTGCTGACGATCATCAATCCGATCAATCTCGTCGGCCATTCGCTCAACAAGCCGCAGCTCTTCACGATGATGGCGGGGATCAATCTCGTCCTCAATTTCACGGGCAATCTGATCCTCATCCCGCCGCACGGCGCCGTCGGCGCGGCGTGGGCCACGCTCGTCTCGAGAGTGCTCGGGAGCGTCATCAGCATTCTTCATTCTGATCTATTATCTGAACCGGTGGGAAGGGGAGAAGGCGCCCGATGTCTTCCTCGCGCCGGGCGGGAAGGGTGCATGAAGGTCGTCTGCATAACGAACCTCTTCCCCGACGTCACGCGGCCGGGGCTCGCTTCTTTCAACAAGCAGCAGATCCTGCACCTCGCCGCGCTCCACGAGCTTCGGCTGATCGTCCCCGTGCCCTGGCCGCGGTACGCGGCGCTCGCGCTCCGCGGCCGGAGGCCCGCGCCGCCCGAGGAGTGCCGGGGCCTCTTGACGGTGCGCTATCCGCCCTATTTCTATACGCCGAAGATCATGCGCCGCTCCTACGGCGCTTTCTACGAGCGATCGATCGCGGCGCTGTTCAACCGGCTGGTTCGCGAGGATCGCCCCGACGTCGTCTACGCCACCTGGGCGTATCCCGACTGCTTCGCCGCGGCGCTCCTCGCGGGAAGGCACGATATCCCGTTCGTCGCGCGCGTCCACGGGAGCGACATCAACGAATATATGGAATATCCGGTTCGCAGGCGCCGCATCCTCGACGCGATGCGGTGGGCGCGGGAGATCGTCTCGGTGAGCGCCGCGCTGCGCAAGCGGCTCGTCGCCGAGGGGGTGGAGGCCGACAAGGTACACGTCATCTACAACGGGATCGACCGCGGCGCTTTTCCGGCCGTTCGACAGGGGCGCGGCGCGCCGCGAGCTCCATCTCGACGAATCGAAGCGGATCGTCCTCTACGCGGGGAACCTGGAGCCCGTGAAGGGAGTCGATCTTCTCGTCGAGGCGTTCGGGAGGCTCGACGCCGACGCCGAGCTGCACGTCATCGGGGACGGCCCCGAGCGGAGGCGTCTCGCCGGCCTGGCCCGGGCTCTTCCTCCCGGAAAAAGGGCGCTCTTCCACGGGCGCGTCCCGCACCGGCTCATGGGAACGTGGCTCAACGCGTGCGACGTTTTCTGTCTCCCGAGCCTCGCCGAGGGCACGCCGAACGTCGTGCTCGAGTCGCTCGCGTGCCGGACGCCGGTCGTCGCCTCCGACGCGGGGGGTATTCCCGAGGTGGTTCCCGCCGGTTCGGGGATCCTCTTTCGCCGCGGAGACGCGGGCGCCCTTGCCGGGGCGCTCGGGGAGGCGCTCGCGCGGGACTGGGACCGGGAGCGCATCGAATGCCCGGCCGGCTCCTGGACGGAAAACGCCCGGAAGCTCGGCGCCGTGCTCGCTCGCGCCGCCGCGTCCGGCGACGGGGCGCGGCCGGGACGGCCCTGAACCCGCCCGTTCTGGAATGGCCTTTGCTGATCTCCCCCTTCGAGAGGTCTCACTGATGAACGGCAGCTCGTGCGCCGCCGACAATCGATGATCGGAAAGCGAGACGATCGAGAGCTATGGGAGAGTTCCGGAAACGATGAGACACCGGGGGGCCGGCCGTGCCCGCCGGTCGTCCGGCGGAGAAGCCGCCGGACGGACGAATCGATCGCTCGCGCGGCGTTGCATTTTGGAGATTCGCGCTGCTAAAAATTGACAAAACGCCCCGCGGAACATATCGTACCAGTATGGGCGTGAGGGGGAACGGATGAACGTCATGAAGTCGATCGGCTGCGCGGCATTCGCGGCGCTGCTTGTATGCGCTTCTCCCGTCTTGTCTCAGACCACCATCACCTATACGCCTCACTGGGCGCCCGTGTCCGATCCGAGCGTGAGCGGAGTGCTCGTCTACCGGTCGGTCACGAGCGTGCTCGCCGACTTCGTTCCGATCGGATCGACGGCTGCGTCGGACACCGCCTACGCCGACGCGGACGGCGCCCTCGCGAACGATATCAGATATTACTACAGCCTCAGATCGCGGACGGCGGCGGGGACGCTGGGTCTCTTCTCCGACGTCGTCTCGGGTCTGACTATCTCCGACGCCGCTTCGGAATCGCTCAAGAATCAGTGCCGGATCGACTCGATCGTCACGATCGACAGCGCGACGTGCCGGGTGCACTGGTCGACGGCCGTGCCGTCGAAGGGCAAGGTGCGGTACTGGCGGATGGGAACTTCGACCATCCTCGAGAGCGCCTCGACGACGGTTCTCGCCGCGCATCACCAGATGGTTCTCGGCGGCCTCGCGAAGAACGAGATCTACTTCGCGCGCGCCGTTTCGCACGACGCCACGGGAGCCTCGCTGACGATATCGGCTTCCCGGGGCTTCACGACGAGCGCCCCGGCGCCCGAATTCGCCATCGTCACGAGCGCCGATACGATCTTCGTTCCCGAGAACGGAACCGCGGACCTCGGCGTGAGGCTGAGCGCGCGGCCGCCGGCGACGGTCGAGGTCACGCTCGTGCGCTCGGTCGGCGACGCCGACATCTCGATTCAATCGGGTTCGGTGCACTCGTTCACGACGTCGAACTGGTCGACCTACCAGACGGCGACATTCGCCGCCGCGAACGACGTGGACGTCACGAACGGTTCGGCCGACGTGATCGTGTACGTATCGGCCGGCGCCTCGGCGCCCCTCAAGACGATCAAGGCCGTGGAAAACGACGACGACGTGCTCGCCTTCGTGCTCGATCGGAGCACGCTCACGGTGCCCGAGGGGGGCACGGCGCAGTTCCGCGTCAGGCTCGCGAGCCAGCCGCCGTCGAGCGTCACCGCGACCGTTTCCCGCACGAGCGGGGACGGCGACATCAGCGTTCAGTCGGGCAGTTCCCTCACCTTCACGATTTCGAACTGGAACGTCGATCAGACGGTCACTCTCTTCGCGGCCGGCGACGCCGACGTTCTCGACGGGACGGCGACGATTCGCGTCCGCGCCTCTTCGGGCCCCGCCGTGCCCGACGCGTTCCTCACCGCGACGGAGGACGACGGCGGCACGCTCTATTTCTCGGTCGACAGCGACACCGTCTTCGTGCCGGAGGCCGGCACGGCCGCGTTCCACGTCAGGCTCACGAGCCAGCCCTCGGCGTCTCTTCAGGTGGCCGTCTCCCGCTCGGGCGGGGACGCGGACATCACCGTCCAGTCGGGCGGCTCTCTCACCTTCACGGCGTCGAACTGGGACGTCGATCAAACGGTCACCCTCGCCGCGGCCGCCGACGCCGGCGTCGATAACGGCGCGGCGACGATCCTCGTTCACGCGACTTCCGGCCCGGCGATTTCCGACGCGACGCTCGTCGCGAGGGAGATCGACGACGACGCGCTCTATTTCGTGCTCGACAGCGATACGGTGACGGTGGTGGAAGGGAGCACGGCCGAGTTCCGCGTCAAGCTCGGCAATCAGCCTCCCGCGAGCGTCGCCGTCTCGGTTACGCGCCTGAGCGGGGACGAGGAGACGAGCGTCCAGTCGGGCGCCTCCCTCGTTTTCACCACGTCGAACTGGAACGCCTATCAAACGGTGGTCCTCGCGGCCGGCCAGGACGAGGATTCCCAGGACGAGACGGCGACGATTCGCATCCGCGCGACTTCCGGAGCCTCCGTGAGCGACGCGGCGCTCTTCGTCAGGGTGGACGACGACGAGCCGGGCGACCACGGCACCAATACGGTTGCGGCCGCCGTCAAGATATATCCGATGCCCTACCGGCCCGGTCAGGGCGATCTGACGCTCATGAACCTTCCCGACGGCGGGAGCATCGCCATCTATGATCTCGCCGGGCGGAAGATACGGGACATCGCCTGGAGCGGCACCGAAACCTCGTGGAACGGCACGAACGCCGCCGCGTCCGGCGTGGCGAGCGGAAGATATTTCCTGTTGATCAGGAACGCCGAGGACCGCGTGGTCGAGAAACGGGCGATTCTCGTCGTGCGGTAGCGCCCGGTCCGCTCAGCGCCCGGCGCCGGGCGGCGCGAGCCGGTAATCGAAGAGCTCCTCGATCGGGCGATCGACGCCGTCGTTGAAGGCGTAGACGACGTTCGCCATCTCCCGAGCGGATACATAATGGAGGCGGAAACGCTCCGGGCCGCCGCACTCCTTTTCGACGAGGCCGAACGCGGCCTCGATCCCTCCCCCCAGGAGAAAATCGAAGTTGCGCGGCTTGAGGCCGTGCGTGTGCACCTTGACGAAAACGGTGTCCGTTTTTCCCCGAACGCCGATCCGCCGGTCGATCCACAGCCGCACGCGCTCGCGCGTCACGGGGCTCGTCGACGAGACGTCGCCGGCCTCGATCCGGGGAAAGACGCCCCGAACCCTGTTGCGCCAGTTGAGGGCGAGGGGGCCTTGAATGAGGAGCAGGTCGCCGCCGCCCTTTCCCCCGAAAACGACGGGCCGCCCCTTGTCGTGAGATTTGGGACGAAGGGGATCGTCGTCGGCGAAGTAGATCGCATTCACCGTGCTCGTCTGCGTTCCCCCTTCGTCGGGGACGGAGGGCATCGTGAAATCCGCGTAGCACCCCGTTTCCCCGAGAATCGCGATTTCGTCGTCGACGCCGCACCACCGGCCGTCCGCGCGGGAGTTGTCGAGAGCCCAGTTGCCGTGGATGAACGCGTACCTGATCCTCCCGTCGACGCGGTCGCGGGAGAGGAGCCCGTGCCCCGCGAGCCGCTCGACGAAGCGGGCGATCTTGGCCCGGAAGACGTCTCCCGTATCGCCGTCGTGATGGATGTGCACCTCGACCTCGCCGAAACCTCTCGCGCAGTGGCTCGCGAGCAGCGCGAGCGCCTCGGGCCGGTACTGCTCCTCCGGGAAGAAGTAGGTGTGTCGCGGAGGCCTGCCGCGGAAGTCGGCGTGTCCCGCGGCGGCGGCCTCGTACCGCGCGATCCATTCGCGGACGCGGCTCATCTGAAGCTCGAGCGGGTCGCCCGGCCGCTGTTCCGGCTCGAAGTGGTCGACGAACGCGAACAGGACGTCCGCGGGGCGCGCGAGAGGCGCTCGCCGCCTTTCGAGGCATCCGGGGAGCCAAACGAGCGTGTCTTTCGGGATCCGCATGCGGCCTTCCTCGTCAGAAGATTACGATCACCCTGATCAGCGCGATGAGCCCGAGCGAGATGAAGAATACGGCGAGCGCCGTGTTCCGCGAGAGGAACGGGATCCGGTAGTCGAAACGCTCCCGGCCGAAGCGCGAGAAAATCGCGCAGAGGGCTATGAGAATGTAGAGAACCTCGTTGTACGTGCGCGAGAGAAAAAACGCGGCGGCGAAAAATCCGATCAGGGAAAGCTGCAGGACGCGGGCGTAGAACGCGTATTCCCCGTCCCGCGCGCGGCGCTCGACGATGAACGCCTCGTGGAACGAGGTGACGATGAGAAGCATCCATACGTAGAGTCCGACGAACCCGAGCTCGGCCATGCAGAGGACGGCCGAGTTGTGGGCGGTCAACGGGTGGTAGTCGGTGAAGTTCGCGTAGCCCACGCCGAGGATCGGCCGCCATTTGAGCAGTTCGAGTCCCTGCGCCCACGCGACGACGCGGCCGCTCGCCGATTCCTCGCTGACCGACATGTCGGCGAGCCGGCTCGGCCCCGCGAGGAAGACGGCGGCGCCGAAGACGGCCGCGATCAGAAGCCCGCGCACGATTCCCCAGCGGCGGCAGAAAACGTACGCGAGAATGGCGAGCAGCCCGATGAACGTTCCGCGGGAGTTCGTGAGGTAGAGGGCGTAGAGAAGGACGCCGAGGATGACGGCGTACAGGACGCGGCCGCGCAGCGCGGCGCCCTTCCTCGAAAGCTTGAGAAGGGCGAACGGGGTGAAGGAGAGTATCGCCAGCCCGAGATCGTTGGGGTCCTCGAATATCCCGATCCATCGTATCCGCCCCTCGAACATCGTCTGGCCGGCGATATCGACGCCGCGATGATACTGGAGAATGCCGTTCGCCGCGAGAAACACCGTCATGACGAACAGCATCAGGTAGGTGCGTTTCATCTCGGCGAAGCTCGAGATGAGATTGACGATCATGAAGAAGAGGATGAACACGGGGAGAAAGCTGTCGAAGGCCATCCGTGCGCCCTCGAGATAGAACAGCTGGAGCTGGCTCATGATAATGACGGCGAAGAACACGATCATGAAGAGGCCCTGGCGAAGATCGAACGCGAGAACCCTGCTTCTTCTCATCGCGTTGTGGATGAGGAGCGTGCCGAGCACGAGGATGGCGAGGGCGAGCATGACCGGCTTGGCGCGCAGCGCCTCGACGAATTCCTGCGGGCGCAGGTAGATCATCGCGAGGTAGAGAAGAAGTCCCCAGAAGGGCTTGAAGAATACGACGGTAACGAGGATTCCGCCCGCAAAGAGCGCGAAGCCCGCCTTGGCCGAGTAGAGAAGCGCGAGCGTCGTGAGCAGGGCGAACAACCCCACCCCGGCGAGAATCAGCCTTTTATCGTTCATCGCGGTGGAAGTGTATTGCATGACGCTTCGCGGCGGCAATCCATTATTTGGGCGCGATACGCGGGTCCTGTCGCTGGTTGCACCCCGCGCGATACGCGGGTCCTGTCGGCGATTGCACCCCGCGCGGACGCGGGTCCTGTCGGCGATTGCACCCCGCCCGATACGCGGGGCCTGGCAGCGCCTGCACCCCGCAGGTGCTCGCTCGCAGAGCTCGCTGCGCTGCCTGCGGGGGCCCCGGCGCTGCCACCCGCTAGTCGAGATGCGGGGGCCCCGTCGCCGCGAAAGCCCTTTTTCTGGTATTCTCCTTGCATTATACTCCCGGGGGAACTGCGCGCGCCTCGCCGCGGGGCGCGGACGGGAGAGACGAACGTGATCGACGATCGAAACTTCTTCTTCCAGGGCGCGCAAGGCCCGCTCTACGGCGTGCTCTGGGAGCCGCGGGAGAACGCGGGCTCCGAATCGCCGCGCGGCACGGGAGCGAAAGCGGCGCGCGGCGCGGGGACGGACGCCCGGGACGGCGGGGAAGACGCCGCCGCACGGCGCGCCGTCGTCGTCTGCGATTCGCTCTTCGAGGAAAAATTCTGGTGCGAGCGCGTGCTCGCGAATCTCGCCCGGAGCCTCGCCGATGACGGCTTCACCGTCCTCTCCTTCGACTATCACGGCTACGGCAACAGCCCCGGCGACACGGACGCCGTCGACGTTCCCGGGCTCGAGCGGAACATACACGACGCATGCGAGCTGGTCAGGAGCCGGGGCTGCTCCCGGATCACCCTCCTCGGCGTCCGGTGGGGCGCCGCGCTTGCCGAGCGGGTCGCCGCCGAGCGGGACGACGTGGATTCCCTGCTCCTTGTTCAGCCGGTGGCCTCGTGGCGGAGAACGCTTATGGCGGCGCTTCGCGGCAACGTCGCGGGGCAGTATTCGATATTCCAGAAGGCGGTCATGACCCGCGACGAGATCGTCAAGGAGCTCCTCGCGGGAGGGGACTGCGTGCGTGCGGGCTACCGCATGAACAACGTCGACGGCTATATCGTCTCTCGCGCCTTTTTCGAGCAAACGGAGAAGGTCTCGATGCCGGGTCCGCTCCGCGCTTCGCTTCCCGCGATTTCCATTTTCGATATCCGCGAGGGCGAAGCGCCGGAAGATCCGGAATGCGCCGCTCTCGCCGCCGCGTATCGCGAGGCTGGGGCGTCATGCGAGCAGGTCGCCGTGACCGGAGACAACCGCTTCTGGCTCAATAACCGTATCTTCACGTCGACGGCCCCGAATTTCATGCGGGAGATCGCCGCGCGCGTCGCCTCTCTCGACGGGGCCGGAGCGCCGCGAGTCGCCGCCGGTCGGGGAGCGGCCGCGGCGATCGACCCTCGCGCGCCCGCCATACACGACGAGATCTCGAACGACGGCGTGCGGGAGACGGCGATTCGTTTCTCCTCCGCGTCGGGGGGGACGGTATACGGCGTGCACTACTCCCCCGAAGCCCCGGGGACCGCCGGCACCGGCGTCGTGTTCACCCACGGCGGGCTCATCGGGATGAACGGAGCGTTCAGGTTCAACACGCGCGCGGCGCGGCGGATCGCGCGCGAGGGCATCCCCTGTCTCTGCTTCGATCCGCACGGCATGGGACGGTCTCCGGACAGCATCGAGAACATCGATCAGAGGCAGATGTTCCGCAAGATCCAGACGGGGCTCTTCGCCGACGACGTCGACCGCGCGGCCGCGTTTCTGCAGGAACGCTCCGGGGTCCGCGACGTGGTCGTCTTCGGGGTCTGTGGGGGGGCCATCACGAACATCCAGGCTCACGCCCGTTCGAAGCGGATAAAATACTCGGTGCTTCTCAGCATCCCGGTCATGCTTTCGGGGCTTTCCCACGAGGAAATCCGGATGAGCGAGGGGTACGCCCGATTCTACCTCGGCCTGTATGCGCGGAAGATCTTCAATCCGCGCGCCTGGTGGCGCTTCGTCACCTTCCAGAGCGAATATTCGATGATCTTCAAGGCGTCGCGCCTGAGCGTCGAGGGAGCCGCGCGGCGACTCCTGAAAAGAACGGGGAAGGCCGCGCCCGCGAAATCCGGCCGCGGCGCCCGCGAATCCGCGCCCGCCGAGCCCGCGAAGGCGGCGCCCGCCGCAGCGTCCCCGGCGCCCGCGGCGCCGGATCAGCAGGTCTCCTGCAGGAAACCTCTCAGCGCCACCTCGACCGTGACCGGCAGCGGCATTCAATTCAACGAGCACTTCCTCGCGGCCTACCGCGCCATCGTCGCGCGCGGCGACAACATCCTTTTCGTCTTCGGGGAAAACGACAACTTCAGGTGGGAGTACGAGAGCGCTTTTCTGGAGAAGTATCCCGGGGACGTGCGCGCGGGGGAAGGTCTCGTCGAGACCGAGATCATACCGCACGCGAACCACATGTATACCCTGCAGGAATGGCAGCAGGAGATCATGCGGCGCTGCGTGCCGCGGCTCGTCCGCAGGCTGACCGCCGGCCGCTCCTGAGCGGCTCCACGGCCCGCGGCATCGAGCGCCCTCGGCGCGATCCGCCTCAATCCATCCCGAGCCGCTTGCGCACCATTTTCAATATTTCCGGATTCTCCGGCTGCTCGAGGCGCGCGATCGCCTCGTCGCGATCCATGTACCCTTCGCGGACGAGCTTCGCGAGCTCGAACGAGTAGGGGTTGAACTGCAGCCGGTCGCGGTGCACCTTGTTCGCGAAGGCGTTGAGGAGGCAGTTCGTCGAATTCGGATCGGTGTCGTCGGGCTTCCGCCAGCCGAGCTCCCCGATTCGCCTGATGATCGCCTCCTCGTCGTAGTCGAAGAAGGCGAGCGGGCTGACGTTGTGGGGGAAGCGGTCAGCGGCCGCGAAATGCTCCTCGGTGAGGAAGTAGCGTTCGATGTCGGGGCCCGCCACGGCGCGCATCGGATCGAGGAGCACCTTCTGCATGCTCCGGACCATGGACGGGTTGTTCTGGAATATCGACGCCTCGACGGGGGCCTGCCCCGGCGACCATCCGTACGTGATGAAGGGGATGCCGCTCTCGACCGCCATCCGGAGCGCGATGAATTTCACGAACCCCATGCAGGTCGTGCAGATCGTGCTCGCCCGCTCGAGGGTCTTGCGCGTGTAGATGTCCGATCCGGTCGCGTGGCAGAAGAGGCCGCGCAGCAGGTCGAATCGCGGTTTGTAGATAATGAGATCGACGCCGAGCTTCTCGACGACGTTTCTGATGTTCGTCGAGCGCCGCCGGCGACACGAAGCCGTTGTCGACGGTGAGGGCGAGGACGGAGGCGTCGTAGCGCTCCCTGAGCATGACGAGCGTGTAGGTGGAGTCCTTCCCGCCGCTGTACGCCATGAGGCAATCGTGCGATCCGCTCCGCCGCCGGGCCTTGAACATCTCGTCGAACCGGGCGCGGTATTTCTCCTTCGACTCCTCGAGCGCCTCGAGCCCCTTGAACGTGCGGCAGTACATGCACACGCCCGCTTCGTCGAATTGAACCCCGGGGAAGGTCTCGGGGAGCACGCATTTCGTGCAGCGTTTCATCGAGGGTCTCCTTTCTCTCGCCGGGCGTCAGAATCCGAGGTCCAGCGTCGGCGGCAGGTTGCGGAGCGGCTCCGTCGCGCCGCGCTTGTGCGCGAGGTCGCGCCACGCGCGCTCGAGCCGGTCCATTTCGAGACCGAGAGCCGCGGCGGCCTTTTCCTTCGGCACGTTATGCTCGATCGCGTAGATCACGAGATCGACGAGGTCGTACGGCAGGCAGAAGTAGAATTCCTGGTCGCTCACGACGTAGCTGTACGTGTCGGGGCTCGGCGTGCGATCGACGATCTCCTTCGGGACGCCGAGGTGCCGCGCGAGCTGGAACACCTGATTCTTGTAGAGATACTGAAGCGGCTCGATGTCGACGCCGCCGTCTCCGTACTTCACGAAGAACCCCTGCACCGCCTCGGGCTTGTTCGTCGTGCCGCAGACGATGTAGTTGCGCCGCTCCGCCTCGTAGTAGAGAGCGGTCATCCGCATGCGCTGCTTGATGTCGTTCGCGGCCATCATGCCGAGAAAGTCCTCGGGGGCGAGCCGCGCCGAGCGCACCGCGCCGTCCTTGAGGAGCACCTCGACGTGGTACGCGTTCAAACGGTCGCGCTCGAGGAGATCCTGGGGCAGCGTCAGGCGGAACTTGTAATCGGCGCCGATATCGGGGAAGTATTTCTTCACGATCGCGTCGCGCTTCGCGTACACGCCGAAGGCCTCGACCATCGGCGTGATGTCGACCTCTTCGCACGTGATGCCGAGCGATTTCGCCGAGAGGGCGCCGTACTCGCGGCTCACCGGATTCGAGTCGCGCTCGGGAAGGAGCAGCGAATGCACCCGCTCGCGGCCGAGCGCGCGCACGGAGAGCGCCGCGGCGACGGCGGAGTCGATCCCGCCGCTGAGGCCGATGACGATCCCCTTGCGGTGGAAGTATCCCTTGACCTGATCCCTGATGAAGTCCGCGAGCCGCGCCGAGACCTTTTCGGCGTCGATCGCGAGAACGTTCTTCGTGAATTCCATTTTTCCTCCCCGGCGCCGGGCTTTCAGAGCCCCTTGCGCGTGATTTTTCCGGTCGACGTTTTCGGGAGCTCGTCGCGGAACTCCACGTATTTCGGAACCATGAAATCCTCGAGCGACGCCGCGCAGCGGGCGAGGATGTCCTTCTCCGTGAGCGCGGCGCCTTTCTTGAGCACGACGTACGCCTTGATCGCCTCGCCGAGCACCTCGTCCGGCACTCCCGTGACGACCGCCTCGACGACCCCGTCGATCGAGTAGAGCGCGTTCTCGACCTCCTTGGGGCTCACCTTCTCGCCGCGGCTCTTGATGATGTCGTCCCCGCGCGCCATGAAGTAGAGAAATCCCTCTTCGTCCATCTTGAAGAGGTCCCCCGTGTAGAGCACCATCTCGCCGGGCAGGCGCCCGGGGCGGAGCATCCTCGCCGTCTCGTCGGGAAGCTCCCAGTACCCGAGCATCACGTTCCCGCCGCGGACGACGAGCTCGCCGACGACGTTCGGCTCGTCGATCACGCGATCGCTTCTCGTCGACGAGATATACCTGCTCGTTCGGCATGCCCCGGCCGACCGAGGTCGGCCTGCGGCCCAGCTCTTCCGGCGGGAGATAGGAGACCCGCTTGCATTCGGTGAGGCCGTACATCGAATAGATCCGCACTCCGGGAAACACCTTCGTGAGGCCGGTGATATGGCTCACGGGGAGCGCGGCCGCGGTGTTCGAGATATAGCGCAGGTGCTCGAATGTTTCCTTTCCGAGCTCCTCCATCTGGAGCAGGATCGCCGAGATCGTCGGCACGATCGGAAAGCCCGTCACCCGCTCGCTCTTGATGAGATTGATGACGGCGTACGGGTACAGGAACGATTTCTCGAGAACGATCGTGCCGCCGTACTGCGCCGCCATGATGACCTGGTAGAGCCCGTAGTCGAACGAAAGAGGGAGCACGTCGAGGACGACGTCGCTTTCGCGGTTCTCGAGGTACGTCGTGATCGAGGTCGACGCGGAAACGATATTCCGGTGCGCCATCATGACGCCCTTCGGATTTCCCGTCGAGCCCGACGTGTAGATGAGGGCCGCGAGATCGATGTCGATCGCCTTGCGCGGGGGAGCCTCGGCGCTTTGGGCCGCGAGCGCCTCGTCCCACGCGGCGACCTCGCCGCAGAAGCGGACGCCGTCGTCGCCCGGGGATTGCGCGGCGTTTCCGCCGGCGCCCCGCGGGTTCTTCCCGACGAGCACGACCGCCTTGAGGGAGGGGACCGCGGCGGCCGCCCGCTCGACGGAGCGCCATTTGGCCGCGTGCGTGACGAGGACCGTCGCGCGGCAATTGTTGAGAATGTACTCGATCTTGTTCGTCTTCGTCGTCGGGTTGACGACGAGAAACACCGCGTCCGCTTTCAATATGCCGAAGATCGAGACGACCGTTTCGGGAGAGTTGTCGAGGAGCACGGCGACGCGATCGCCGTACCGCACGCCGAGGCCGCGGAGCGCATGGGCGAGCCTGTTCGCGGAGGAGTCGAGCTCGCGGTAGGTGATGCGCCGCGCGCCCGCGATGAGCGCTTCCTTTTCGGGAAGCCTCGCGGCGCTTCTTTCGAGAAATTCATGAACGAGCATACTTATTTCGCGTTGTCGAGGTACGGGATCCGGAGCGCGTCAGGAAGCCGACGCCACCTTCTTCTTCTCGATGAAGCTCGCGAGCCTGTTGATGGAGTCGAGATTCTCGGGAACGAGCTCCGTGTCGGCGACCTCGATGCCGAAGCTCGTTTCCACGAAGGCCACGAGCTCGAGCATGCCCGTCGAATCGATGATCGAGGTCTCGAGGAACGAATCGTCGTCCGAGAACTTCGAGTCGGTCGCTCCGAAGAGGAAGTTGGTGACGATGAAATCCCGAATCAGCTTCTTGCTTTCCAAGTCGCCCTCCCGGCATAAGTTAATTTATTGAATTATATATAGATACGCGGCACCGCGCCGTATACCGTCTTGATTACGGCAGACTAGCAAAAAAGGGACCAATCGGCAAATGGAAAAAACGGCTCGGGAGCCCCTCGCGGCCGCGGCCGCGGGACCGGCCCTTCGTTCAGGAGCCCTCCGACAGGAACGGATTCTCCCGCTTCTCCTCCCCGATCGTCGTGCGCGGCCCGTGTCCGCAGTGGACGATCGTTTCGTCGCTCAGGGTGAAGAGCTCGTTTCGGATCGAGGCGAGGAGCGTGTCGAGATCTCCGCCCTCGAAATCGGTTCTCCCGATCGAACGGTGGAAGAGCGTGTCTCCCGCGAGGACGAATCCGTCGAAAAGGATCGATATCCCGCCCGGCGTGTGCCCCGGCGTGTGGAGGACCTTTCCCCGGACCGCGCCGAAGACGATCTCGTCCCCCGCCGCGAGCACGCGGTCGACCTTCGGCTCCCTGATTTGTCCCAATCCCCAGAACGGCGACTCCTTGACCGAGAGCTTGACGATGCCGAGATCGTCTCCGTGAATCGCGAGCGGCACCCCGTAGCGTTCCTTGAGCTCGGCGGCGGAGGCGATGTGGTCGCTGTGCCCGTGCGTGCACACGATCTCGACCGGCTCGAGCCGCGCTTCCTCGATGAACGTCTCGATGACGTCCGGATCTCCGCCCGGATCGACGATGATCGCTTTTCCCGTCTCGGGACACGAGAGAATGTAGCAGTTCGTCTGAATGGGGCCGACGACCTTGCACGCGACGCGGATCTGGACTTTCTCTTTCATTTTCCTCCTGGACATGAGAGGGCGCCCGTCGGGCACACGAGAGCCGCGATACCGCACGGGCGGCAGCGTTCCGGCACGACGACGAGCGCGAGCCCCTCGACGACGAGCGCCTCGGCCGGGCAGGCGGCCGCGCACGCCCCGCAGACGACGCAGGCCTGCCGGTTCACCGTTACGACACCGCGCGAATCGCTCATCTTCACCGGCGCCTCTTTCCGCCGAGCCAGTTGCCGGCGAATTGTACCAGAAGCCGCGGGCGCGCCGCAACGAGGGCGCGCACCATGGCGAGCGGCTTGACGCCTTTTTCGTCGAACAGGCCCGGCACCCGCGAGAGCTCCCGCGCCATGCGGGACATCTCCTCGTCCGGGAGAGCGTAGAATATGCGCGCCGCGTGGTAGAAGGCTTCGTTCGACTTTCCGACCGTGCGGCGCCACTCGCGCGTGTACGCGCCGAGGTCCTTCGCCGAGACGCTTCCCCTGTCGAGCGCGGCCAGGGCGGCGGATGCGGCCATGTCGGCCCCTTCGAGCGCGTTGATGATGCCTCCCCCGGAGAACGGGTTGTTCTGGTTCGCGGCTTCGCCGACCGCGACGAACCCGTCCGCGGCGAGCGCGCTCAGGCCGCGCGCGACGGAGCATCCCCCGATG
The DNA here is from genome assembly GCA_963747385.1 of uncultured bacterium. Lineage (GTDB taxonomy): Bacteria > Krumholzibacteriota > Krumholzibacteriia > Krumholzibacteriales > Krumholzibacteriaceae > SSS58A. Next base: position 102,361 of record CAVVEY010000014.1, read on the forward strand.
ACGAGGCGCGTCCGCTTGCCGCCCGGCGCCCGGCGCGCGATAAAGTCGTTCAGGTATTCGACGGCGGTCTTCCCGTCCGCGCGGAGGGGATTGATCCCGACTCCGACGTTCGCCTTCCCGTTCCCTTTCGGGAAGACCCACGCGTAGCCTCCCGGCGCGAAGCTGCTGCCGAGATGGAATTCGATGAACGCGCCGGAAAGGTCGATTCCTTCGATCAGCTCCTCGGCGCACGCGAAGAGCTCCTCGGGGCGGAGGCTTTTCTTGAGTCCGGCCCACCGCGGGGAGAGCGATTCGACGCCGTCGGCGCCCACCGTAATCCCGGCCGGCTCGTCGTATTCGGCGCCGCTCGCGAGATCCTTCACCCGCACCCCGAGGACCCGGGTTCCCTCGCGGACGAGCCCCATCGCCTGGTGGCCGGTCCGCAGCTCCGCTCCGGCCGAGACGGCGGCCGCGGCGAGACGCTGATCGAAGAGCTCGCGGTCGACGACGAACCCGATGCCGGGCATCTCGCGCTGGAACCTGGTTCCGTCGGGCGCGACGACGAGAAAGCCGTCGATGGGGGACGAGACGAGCCGGTCGTCGAGGGGGATGTAGCGCTCGATGTCCTCGCGCGGGCCCACCGCCTCTGCGCAGCGGACGGGGTAACCGACGCGCGGGCGCTTCTCGAGAAGAAGGACGCGCCGGCTGCTTCGGGCGATCTGCGCGGCGGCTCTCGATCCGGCCGGCCCCGCGCCGATCACGACGACGTCGAAACGGCGATTCGCGATCATAGGTAATAGATCAGATTGAGCGACAGAACGAAACCCGAGTACTTGAGATCGAAGTTGCCGTTATGGATGTAGAACTTGCTCTGCGCCATCTGGTATTTTCCCTCGAGCCCCGCCGCGTAACGGTTCGTGAAGAAGTAGGTCATCCCGAATTCCATATGCAGCCCCGCCTCGAAGCTGTTCCGGGATACGTTTTCCGCCGGATTGGAGAACGGCGTGCCGTCGCTCTTCATGCTCTCCGTATCGAGGCGCACCATGGGGACGACCGCCGCGAAACCGGCGCCGACGTAGGGGGAGACGCGCTGCGGCTCGGGGGGCGTGAAGTAGTACGAGAAGCCCGCCTCGAGCGTGAGGAGATACACCTTGAGGGTTCGCTCGATGCTGAGATCGTAGTTGGTGTCGGGAAACGCGGCGACGTAGTTCCCGTCGCTCGACGTGCTGGTATAGCTCAGGCACGCGCTCCCCTTGAAGAAATGATTCGGCGTGAGCTGCCGTTCGTAGGAGAGACGGCCGTACGGCCCGGGAGAAAGCTCCTCGAACGTTTCGCGCCCGTTGCGGGCCGTCGCCCAGTTGTCGAGGTGCTCGGTCAGGTAGGTAAAATCCACTCCGTCGAGGAATCCGACCGCCAGGGAGAAGCTGTTGTACGGAATGGGGCCGAAATATTTCTTTTCCTTGAATATCGGCGGCGCGCCCTGCGCGACGGAACAGACGAGCAGCGAAACGAGGACGAGGACGAAGATGGAATATTTTTTCATGAACGCTCCATTCTCCCGGGAACCCGGCCCTTTCGAGGGGCCTGACCGCACGTATATAAGGTAACCTCCCCGCATTCTATTGTCAAATGCAACCTTGGCAAGCTCTTACCTTGACAAACGGGGGAATCGGACGTATCGTGAAATCCTCGCGGGGGCGTAGGTCTATGAAAATAATTCTCTTCGTATGTACGGGAAACAGCTGCCGGAGCCCGATGGCTCGAGGGATCGCCGCGGCCCGGCTTCCGGGTCGCGGGCGGGGCGAAGTCGCCTTTTCCTCGGCGGGCACCGCGGCGTACGACGGCATGAGGGCGGCCGAGAACGCCGTCCTCGTTCTCAAGGAGATCGGCATCGATATCTCGGGTCATCGGGCGAGGCTTCTCACCCCGGAGATGGTGAAAGACTCCGCCCTCGTGGTGGCGATGGCGCGCCGCCACAAGGAGGAGATTCTCCGGATCGTTCCGGGATCGGCGGGCAAGGTGATCGTTCTCGGCGATCTCGATTCGAAAGGAGAGAACCCCGATATCGATGATCCGGTGGGCGGGGACGAAGCGGTCTACCGGCGCACGAGGGACCGGATCGCGGAGCTCGTATCCCTGCTGCTTGAAGACCTGGAATTCAGACATTCTGGAATTTTCAGCCCAAAATGAATAAATAGGGATTGCCCGCGGGGGGTCGCAGGGGCTATAATTTTTTCGATTCTTAATCGGGCAAAAGACCAATACGCATCGGGACCGACGGGCGGTCAAAGTGGATTCCGGCGGATCGACGCGCGGAAAAGAAGGAGAGGTAACGATGGCTCTAAAGCCTACGAAGAAGATATGGATGGACGGGAAGTTCGTCAACTGGGACGACGCCACGGTTCACGTCTGCGCGCACGTCGTTCATTATGGCACGGCGGTCTTCGAGGGCATCCGGTGCTATAACACGAAAAAAGGTCCGATGATCTTCCGTCTCCAGCCGCATATCAAGCGCCTCTACAACTCCGCGAAGATGTACCGCATGGAGCCGACGTCGATCACGATCGGAGAAATTCATGGAAGCGTGCGTCGAGACGGTGCGCGTCAACGACCTGAAGGAATGCTACATCAGACCCGTCGTCTATCGCGGTTACAGCGAGCTCGGCGTATATCCCATGAACTGTCCCATCAACGCGTTCATCGTCGTGTGGGAGTGGGGCAAATATCTCGGCCCGGAGGCGCTCGAGCAGGGCGTCGACGTATGCGTGTCGAGTTGGAACCGCATCGCCCCGAACACGCTGCCGGCGCTCGCGAAGACGGCCGCCAACTACATGAACTCGCAGCTCATCAAGATGGAGGCGCGCCTCGGCGGCTACGAGGAGGGCATCGCGCTCGACACGAACGGCTACGTGAGCGAGGGGAGCGGCGAGAACCTCTTCCTCGTGATGAACGGAAAGCTCCTCACGCCTCCCCTCGGCGCGAGCGTGCTCCCCGGCATCACGCGCGATTCCGTCATCACGATCGCGAAGGAGCTCGGGATCGAGGTCTCCGAGCAGCTCATCCCGCGCGAGATGCTCTATATAACTGACGAGCTCTTCTTCACCGGCACCGCCGCCGAGATCACGCCGATCCGCAGCGTCGACAAGATCAACGTCGGCGCGGGCAAGGCCGGCCCGATCACGAAGAAGCTCCAGGAGATATTCTTCAAGTATCTGAACATGGAGACCGGCGACACGCACGGATGGATGACGCCGATCGCCAAGTAGGCGGCCACGGGAGGAAGACCTGTGAAAATAGCGGTCGGTTCCGATCACCGGGGCTTCGCTCTCAAGGCGCATCTCGTTTCGACACTCGCGAAGGCGGGGCATGAGGTCGTCGATCTCGGCTGCTCGGGGGTCGAGCCCGCCGATTACCCCGATTTCGCGTTCGCGGTCGGCGAGATGGTCGCTTCGGGCGGCGCGGAGCGGGGGATCCTCGTGTGCGGGAGCGGCATCGGGATGTCGATCGCGGCGAACAAGGTGCCCGGGGTCCGCGCGGCGCTGTGCCGCACGGTGGAGGACGCCCGCATGACCCGCCGGCACAACGATTCGAACGTGCTCGCGCTTCCCGAGCGCGCGCTCGACGATCCGCATGCGACCGACGAGATCGTCGCGGCGTGGCTCGCCACCCCCTTCGAGGGGGGAAGGCACGAGCGGAGAGTCGAGAAAATACGCGAATACGAGGAGCGTCGCTGATGTTCAACGAGAATCTTTTCACCTACCTCGAGGAGACCGATCCGGAGATCATGGAGGCGATGCGGGGCGAGCTCGCGCGCCAGCAGGGGCAGCTCGAGCTCATCGCGAGCGAGAATTTCGCGAGCCGCGCCGTGCTCGCCGCCCTTTCGAACCCGATGCAGAACAAGTACGCCGAGGGCTATCCGGGAAAGCGCTACTACGGCGGCTGCGAATTCGTCGACCGGGCGGAGGATCTCGCCCGCGATCGCGCGAAAGCGCTCTTCGGCGCGCAGCACGCGAACGTCCAGCCGCATTGCGGCACCGGCGCCAACATCACCGCGTACCTCGTCTTTCTGAAGCCCGGCGACAAGATAATGGGGCTGAGCCTCTCGCACGGCGGGCATCTCTCGCACGGGCACCCGGTCAATTTCTCGGGATCGTTCTTCGACGTCGTGCACTACGAGGTGGACCGCGAGACGAAGATGCTCGATTACGACGCGATCGAGAAGCAGGCCCTCGCCGAGCGGCCGAAGCTCTTCGTCGCCGGCGCGAGCGCCTATTGCCGCGCGTGGGATTTCAAGCGCCTTCGCGAGATATGCGATAAAATCGGCGCGATCCTCATGGTCGACATGGCGCACTTCGCGGGGCTCGTCGCGGCGAAGATCCATCCCGACCCGGTTCCGTACGCGGACGTCGTCACCTCGACGACGCACAAGACGCTCCGCGGGCCGCGCGGCGGGCTCATTCTCTGCCCCGAGAAGTACCAGAAGGAAGTCGACAAGATCAATTTCCCCGGCACGCAGGGGGGGCCGTTCATGCACGTCATCGCGGCGAAGGCGGTCTGCTTCAAGGAAGCGATGTCGGAGGAGTTCCGCGCGTACCAGCGCCAGGTGGTCGCGAACGCGAAGAAGCTCTCGAGCGTCCTCATGGCGCGCGGCTTCGACGTGGTGACCGGCGGCACCGACACGCACCTCTTCCTCGTCGACCTTTCGAAGCGCAGCTTGAGCGGGAAAGACGCCGAAAAGACGCTCGAACGAGCCGGCATGACGGTCAACAAGAACACCGTTCCCTTCGACGAGAAGAGCCCCTTCGTCACTTCCGGATTCCGCGTCGGGACGCCGGCGCTCACCTCGCGCGGCATGAAGGAAGGCGAAATGGAGGAGCTCGGAGTCCTCATGGCCTCGGTCCTCGAGGACTTCACGAACGAGAAGGCGATTCTGCAGGCGCGGGAGGCCGCAGGGGCCCTCGCGAAGCGTTTCCCCCTGTACGAGTGAGGCGGTCGCGCCGGGCGGCGCGGCACGGGAGCGAGCATGACGAGACCGAGCTGGGACGAATATTTCATGAAGATCGCGGCGCTCGTGTCCGAGCGCTCGACGTGCATGCGGAGACGCGTCGGCGCGATCATCGTCAATAACAAACGCATCATATCGACGGGCTACAACGGCGCGCCGCGCGGGCTCAGGCACTGCCTCGAGGTGGGCTGCCTGCGCGAAAAGATGGGCATTCCCTCGGGGGAGCGCCAGGAGCTCTGCCGGGGCGCGCACGCCGAGCAGAACGCCATCATCCAGGCGGCCTCCAGCGGCGTAAGCATGGAGGGCTCGACGATGTACTGCACCACCGCCCCGTGCGCGACGTGCGCGAAGATGATCATCAACGCCGGCGTCAAACGCCTCGTTCTCGGCGGGCGCTACCCCGACTCCCTCGGCGAGACCCTCGT
>CAVVEY010000015.1:0-62504 GCA_963747385.1 uncultured bacterium
TGAGCCTGCGTTTCTGCTATAATGGCGCTCTCAAATATTCACTTGAAAAATCAACCCGGAGGGGGTTCGGGCACGAAAGGAGGCAAAACTTAATTCATTGCTATTGTATCAATTGCGTCGATTTGAGCCTTGCGGGGGTCGATTTTTTCGGGGGGTTCGGCCCGTGCCTTCCCGGGAAGGATTCGACAAACGCGACGATGCGGAAAAGCAACAGGAGGACTTCCCTATGAAAAAATGCGCGATTATGCTCATCCTGGCGATGCTGCTGTTCGCCGTTTCAGCATCCGCCCAGCAGAGATTCGATACCTTCTTCGTCACGGTCGGCGCCGGCAGCGTCCTCCAGGGCGGAGGAACCGGTTTCGGCGACGGCGAATGGTACGTATACCCATCCATGTGGATCAATCAGTGGTTCTACGATCATCCGTACGATCCGCTCCGCGGCAAGATAATCCATCTCGAATTCGACTGGACCGCTCTCGATCCGCTGTGCACTACCGATATAACGGTTGCGATCAACTGGTCGACCGGGGCGTGGTCGGCTCTCGGTAACGGCGCTTCGCTCCCGCCCCTGCCCGGCGTCGACGAAGGGCTGTACATCGGACGCGAAACCGTGCTGTACCAGTGCGGGAACTTCCCCCAGACGGAGCATTTCGTGATGGACTACACGATCTGGCCCTTCAATCCCGAATGGGTGTCGATCGACGTCCGGGGATGCAACTTCGTCATCACCAACGGCTCGATCATTCACGATTGCGTGTTGGGAACGGAGAAGAGCAGCTGGGGATCGATAAAGGCCAGTTTCAAGTAGAGAGCCCCGAGGCGCCCGGCGCCCCGCGGGAGAGACCCCACGAAGTCCCGAATCCGAAAGGATTCGGGACTCTTTTTATGCCGCGGCGCCGCACGCTGTTCGAGGCGCTGCGGGCGCCGATCGCGCGGCTAGACTTCGGTCCCGTCCTCGATGGTGGCGCCCTTCGGCACGACGATGATCCCGCTCCTGATGTAGAAGCGCTCCCCGGGATCGTCGTAGTTCACGAGGCCTTTCTTGTTCGCGAGGATGACGCGGCTCCCGATGCGGGCGTTCTTGTCGACGATCGCCCCGCGGATGACGCTCCGCTTCCCGATTCCGAGCGGCAGCCGATCCCCCTGCTCCCAGGGGAGCTCGTAGAAATCGGCGCCCATCACGATCGAGTCCGCGATCGTCGTCCCCTCCCCCACCCGTGTCCGCACGCCGACGATGGAGCGCTTGATCGCCGCGCGCTCGACGATGCAGCCGCTGTTGAGAATCGAGCGCTCGATACGGCCGTCGTTGATCTTGGGGCCCGGCAGGAAACGGTAGTGCGTGTAGAGCGGGCGCCGCTCGTCGAAGAGATTGAACGGCGGGAGCGGCGAGAGAAGATCCATGTGCGCGTGGTAGAACGACGGGATCGTTCCGATGTCCTCCCAGTAGTCGTCGAAGAGGTACGCCTGGACCTTGAGCCTCGTGAGCGCGTCCGGAATGATCTCTTTGGCGATGTCGATCATGCGCGGATCGCGCTCGAGCACCTCCTTCAGCGCGTCGAACTTGAAGAGATACACGCCCATCGATCCGAGATACGGCCGCCGTTTCGCGTCGGCCGTCGGAAGGCCGAGCGTCTTCGTGTTCGTGCGCATGTCGGTGAGGAGCTTCCCTTTCGGCTTTTCGCGGAATTCGACGACGCGCCCCTTCCCGTCCGCGTGCAGGACGCCGAACTCGTGGGCGCGGCTCGGGGGAACCGGCTTCGCCGCGACAGTGATGTCGGAGCCGAGCATCCGGTGCCGCGCGATGAAATCGACGTAGTCCATGCGGTAGAGATGATCCCCGGAGAGGACGATGACGTCCTTCGGGCAGAAATTGGCGACGTGCGGGAAGACCTTGCGCACCGCGTCCGCCGTTCCCTGAAACCAGTCGAGGGAGGACGGCGTCTGCTCGGCGGCGAACACCTCGACGAAACCGCTCGAGAAGGTGTCGAACCGGTACGTCTTCGAGACGTGCTGGTTGAGCGAGGCCGAGTTGAACTGCGTGAGCACGTAGATCTGGTCGATCTTCGAATTGATGCAGTTCGACACGGTGACGTCGATGAGGCGGTAGTTGCCGGCGAGCGGCACCGCGGGCTTGGACCGCGTTTTCGTGAGGGGGAAGAGCCTCGTGCCCCTTCCCCCTCCGAGTATCAATGCGACGACGTCGCGCATGGGCGCGCCTTACTCCTTCTCGAGCTTGATCTCGTTCACGGGGCCGAAATCGCTCAGCGGCCGGTCGAAGAGCTTCGCGTTCCCGACGAAGAGCATCGTGAGCTTGTCGGGCTGGAGATACTTCTGCGCCGCGGCCTTGATGTCGGCGACCGATGAGCTTCGCGTACGTCTCCATGTCCTTCTGCGGGCGTATCGAGGGGACGTCCCTCGAAGCGGAGCTGCACGAGACGGCGCACGACCTGCGACTTCGATTCGCTGTCGAACACCTGGCCGTTGACGTACGAATCGACCGCCTTCCTGACCTCCTCGGCCGTCGGGCCCGTGTCCCGCATCTTCTTGATCTGCTCGATGATGATCGTCGTGGCGCGGCTCGTCGCGTCGGCCTTGGTCTGCGCGAACGCCATGAACATCCCTTTCGCGAACGCGTCGGACGAGTAGCGCGACGCGGCCGAGTAGGCGAGCCCCTCGTCGCTGCGGACCTGCTCCGTGATCCACGACGTGAAGCTTCCCCCGCCGAGGATGAAGTTCATGATGTTGACCGCGCAGCGGTCGGGATTGTTCGAGTTGATCCCGAGATGGCCGAGCGAGAGGTACGTCTGGTTGATGTCCATGAACGCGTAGTTGACGCTCGGCGCGCCCGCCGCCGCGACGTCGGGCACCTTCGGAATCGCCACGTCGGCCTTCGTCCAGCCGGCGAACGCCTTGTCGAGCATCCCGACGATCTCGTCCTTCGTCACGTCGCCGCTGATCCCGATGATCGCGTTGCCCGGATGGAAGTAGGTCGAATGGAATTTCACGAGGTCGTCGCGCGTGATCGCGTTCACGCTCGCCGTCGTCGACTCCCAGCCGTACGGGTGGTCGCCGTAGAGGAGCTTCCCGAACTCGCGGCGCTGGACCGCGTTCGGCTCGTCGTTCTTGCGGCGGATGTCCTCGAGCATCGTCTTGCGCTTCATATCGATCTTGTCGCCGGGCAGCGCCGGGTTCATGACGAGGTCGCCGAAGATCTCGAGAACGCGCGGCAGATCCTTCTTGAGACAGTTGACGGCGACCATGGTGCTCAGGTTGCCGCCGTAGACCTCGATGTTCGCCGCGAGGAACTCGAGCTCGTCGTTGAGCTTGTCGGCCGGCCATTTCTCCGTGCCGCCGTTCCGGATGACCCACTGCGCCATCTCGTTGAGACCGTACGCGCCCTTGTCGGGGAAGTAGGTCCTCACGGCGAGCACGATGTCGACGACGGGAATCTCGTGATCCTCGATGAAGAATCCCGTGAGCCCGTTCGAGAGCGCGAGCTCGGTCGCCGCCGGCGTCGTGACCTTGAGCGGCTCGTATTTCAGCTTGCTCGGATGCTGGCGCTTCGCCGCGAACGCGAGAGACGCGAACGATACGGCGAGCACCGCAACCAGGAAAACGATAAAGGCTCTTTTCCGCATGGTTCCTCTCCTTTACTTCTTGACCCAGAGCGGCCTTCGCGCGCTCCCAGAGTTCTTTCCCGTACGCCTCCTGCTCGGCTTGCGTCTTGAGGGTCTGGAATTTCTGGAATATCGCCATCTTCTCTTCCTGCGGGAGGCTCTGGACCCACTGCATGAGCGCCTTCTCGTCGATCTGCTCCTCCGCGCCCGCCTTCGCTTCCGTCTGGACCCGGTAGGCGACGGTGCGGTTGCTCTCCGTCAGATATTCGTTCGCGACCCGCTGGATGTCGGCCGCCGTGACCTTCTTCATCCGCTCGATGCTCCGGAAATTCGCGCGGATAATCGCCGTAGTAAAGCTGCCCGAGGGCGATCTGGAACGCGATGCCGAGGTTCGAGCCGAGGGAACGCGTCATGTTCGCGTCGATCTGGTTCATGACGCGCTGGAGCTCGCGCTCGGTGACCGGCTCCTTCTTGATCTTCTCGATTTCATCGAGCAGGGCCTGTTCGACCTCCTCGAGCGTGTGCGGATTGCGCGGCAGCGCCTCGATCACCATGAGGTTGTCGTACCGCTCGCCCGGGCCGCTGTACACCCGCGGCTCCTCGGCGGTGAGCTGCTTCTCCTCGTAGACCGTCTTGTAGAGGCGCGAGGTGCGGCCGCCGGCGAGGATGCTCTGGAGCACGTCGAGCGGCTCCGAGTCGGGATTCGGATAGATCGGCTTGTGGAAGCCGATCATGAGCTTCGGATTCGCCGTGTGCTCGACGACGACGCGGCGCTCTCCGCGCTGCTCGGGCTCGCGCGTCTCGAGACGCGGCGGCGTCGGGCTGCGCAGGAATCGAACCGAAGTATTTCTCGGCGAGCTTCTTCACCTGCTCGACCTTCACGTCGCCGACGACGATGCCGATTGCGTTATTCGGCGCATAGTACATGTCGTGGTATTTCTGGAGCTCCTTCCGGTCGATCGTCTGGAGATCGCTCATCCAGCCGACGACGGGCCACTTGTAGGGGCTCGCCGTGAACGCGACCGAGTAGAACGATTCTCCCGAGCGTCTCGTCGGGATCGTTCTCGCCGAGACGGCGCTCCTCCATGATGACGTCGCGCTCCGACCAGAATTCCCTGAATATGGGCTTTTCCATCCGGTCGGACTCGAGAACCATGAAGAGCTCGAGCCTGTTCGCCGGGAGATATTCGAGGTAGACGGTCATGTCGTTCGACGTGAAGGCGTTGAGGAACCGGGAGCCGTTGTTCATGAACTGGCCCCAGAGCTCGTCCTTCACCATGTACTCGCGCTGCTCGTCGAGGAGCCTCGCGATCTCTCCCCACGCGAGCTCGTACTCGAGGTACTTGTCCAGATAATTGACGCCGCCGTCCTTGACGAGGTACGGAACCGCGCCGATGGAATCGGGGAGCTGCGCCATGCCGCGGATCTTCGCGGCGAGCAGCTTGTTCTGCTCGTTCTTGTCGGCGCCGATGCGCTCCTTCTCTTCCTTGGAGAACGATTCGAGCACCTGGCGGCCGAACGCCTGGAAGCGCGCGAAGCGCCATTCGCCCATCTCTTTCCTCAGGGCGATCGTCTTTTCGCCGAGCGCGTCGGTCTTCTCGAAGTAGGGACGCTCCTTCGCGAAATTCTTCGTCCCCATCATCTCCGTGCCCTTGAACATCATGTGCTCGAGCATGTGGGAGATGCCGGTGACGTTCGGCCATTCGTTCGCCGCGCCGACGTTGAACGCGACCGCGCAGAACGCGACGGGCGCCTCGTGCCGCTCGACGACGAGGAATTTCATCCCGTTCTTGAGATCGAACGTCTTGACCTTCTCTTCGAGCGTCTGCGCCGCGACCTGCGCCTGCGCGAGAACGAGCAGCGAGAGCGCTGCAAGGACGACCGCGAAGAGAAACGAAGTCCTTGTGCCTCTGTGCATACCGCCTCCTTCCGGATAACAGCTGGACGTGAACGAACAAAGCGGAAACAACCCTATTGAACCGGTCTATGAAAAGCCCGCCCATACTACTACACAATACGGCGGATGGGAAGGGGAAACGGAGAGGCCGCCCGGGAAGCGCGCGGGCGCCGGACATTCCCGCGAACGAGCCCATTGGAGCCCTGCGACTGGGCTCGGAGCGGGAATGTCCGGCGCCATCCCCGTCACCCGCTATCCGCCAGCATGCCCTGCCACCGCGCGACGTGCCCGAGCTCGTCGGCCTGATTCTTCTCGACGATCGCGCGCGTCTCGTCGTCCCACGGGATTGTGCCGAGAAGCTCCGCATAGTGATGCACGGCCTTCGTTTCGACCCAGACGCCCGTCTTCAGAATCGCCTTCGGGCCCATGAGCCGCGAGAACGCGCCGAAGCACCACCCGACGATCCAGTACGCCCACCGGAACGGGCTCGGCCGCCATCCGTATTCGTAGAGCTTCACCTGGAAATCCTGCAGGTGCGTCATCTCGTTGCACATGGCGGCGACGAGCGCGCGGTCGAGATCGGTCGAGCGCGGCGAGATCTGGCACCGGTAGATGTTCACCGCCATGAGCTCGAGCGTGTGGAGCGTGAGGAGCCCCTTCCTGATGAGCTTGAGATCGGCGGGCGGGGCCGAGCCGGCGCGCATGCGCACGTCCGCGTCGCGCATGGCGGGGCGTATGATTTCGATGTCGTGCTGCATGCCGTCCATTCTCGCGCATGCCGCCGCTATTCTCAAGCTCTTTCCCCGCCGCCGGCCGCATCGAGGCGGACCCGGGCGCCTTGACAAGGCCGCGCGATTCCGATACAGATGAGCGATGGAAAAGATTTCGGCGATACTGATCACGCTGAACGAAGAAAAGAACCTGGAAGCGTGCCTGGACGGCATCCGGTGGGTCGACGAGATAATCGTCGTGGACTGCGGAAGCCGCGACGGGACCAAAGAAATCGCCCTGAAGTATACGGACAAGTTCCACTATCGCGCATGGGACAGTTTCTCGCGCCAGAAAGCGCACGCTCTCGATCTCGCGTCCAACGAATGGGTTCTGAGCCTGGACGCCGACGAGAGAGTCACGAAAGAGCTCGCGGAAGAGATGCGGAAGGCCGTCGCGAACGCAGCGCTCGACGGCTATTTTCTCAAGAGAGACAATTACTTTCTCGGAAAGCTCATGACGGGCGGCGGCTGGCAGCGCGACTATCAGATGCGCCTGTTCCGCAAGTCGAAGGCCGCGGTCACGGACAGGCTCGTGCACGAGGGCTTCGAGATCGACGGCCCGGTCGGAAGGCTCTCGAATCCGCTGAAGCATTTCACCTGCACTTCCATCTCCGCCGCCTTCAAGAAGATGAACGAATATACGTCCCTGGAAGCGATCGAATACGCCTCGTCGCGGAAGAGCTCCGGCGGCGCCGCCGTCCTGCATTCTCTCTCGGCTTTCCTGAGATGCTACGTGTCGAGAAGAGGATACCGGGACGGCGCGCACGGTCTCGTCCTTTCGCTCCTCAACGCCTCCTCGACCCTGCTCCTGTACATGAAGCTCTGGGAAATCCAGCGGAGCGGGAAGCCGAAAGCGCCGGATCGGTGATCGGGGCATCATCCCCGCGCGCGATTCCATTTGACACCGCTCGCGCTTTCCTCTATCAGTCATGCGAATCTATACGGCGCCGGGAATGAAATCGGGGCGTCGGCGCTCGAGCCGGTTCTAAGCAGATATTTCTGCATCGATCCTTTCGCCACAAACAGCACGATATTCTCGAACCACGCCAGTCATTCGCGGCCGGCCCGGGGGAAACCATGGCCATAGAAATGCTCATAGCCAATAGAGGGATCGCCGCGATGCGAGTCATCGAGGCGTGCGACGCCCTGAATATCTCCTGGGCGATCGTTTATACCGAGGCGGACGAGAACACGCTTCCCGTGAAGTCGGCGGAGAACAGGATCTGCCTGGGCCCGGGGGAGCACGGGGGAAGAGATTACTGCAATATCGAGAAGGTCGTCGCCGCCGCCCGCCAGAACAGTATAAAGTCCATCCATCCCGGGTACGGGTTCCTTTCGGAAAATCCCGATTTCGCGCTGGCCTGCGAGAAGGCCGGCATCAGGTTCATCGGTCCATCCTCGAAGATAATCAGGCTCGCCGGCAACAAGAGGATGGCCAAGAGATCGGTCAGGGACGCCGGCATCAGGGTGATTCCCCCGGAGAGAGTCGACATAATAAAGGGGGAGATTCCCGCCCTGATCGTCGCCGCGAGCGTGGGCTTTCCCGTGATGCTCAAAGCGGTGGATTCCGGAGGCGGCAGAGGCCTCTTCAAGTGCCGCGGCCCGCATGACGTGCACAGGGCTTTCAAGGATTACTACAGCAAGAGGTTCGACAGAATCTCCGGAAAGGTTCTTCTGGAGAAATACTTCGAACAGGCCAAGCACATCGAGGTCCAGATCCTCGGAGACACCGAGGGGAACGTCCTGCATTTCGGGACCAGGGACTGCTCCGTGCAGAGGAAGCATCAGAAATTGATCGAAGAGGCTCCGGCGCCGAGGCTCACTCCCGACGAAAGGGAGTATCTGACCACGCACTGCGTCGCATACGCTCGAAAGATAGGGTATCGCGGTCTCGGAACGATGGAGTTCCTCAGGCAGTCGGGGCTGCATTTCCTGGAGATGAACACGAGGGCCCAGGTGGAGCTGCCCGTCACCGAAAAGGCCTACGGGCACAATCTCTACAAGCGCCAGATAATGGCCGTGTACAACAAGGCCGGGCTCTCGCAGGAGCAGATCGTCTGCGCCGGACACTCGATCGAGTGCAGGATCTACGCGGAGGATTCCGCCGACGGCTTCATGCCCGATTGCGGGCCGATAACCGAATTTCGCCATCCGGCGGGGGAGGGAATCACTTTCTACACGCACATCGGCGAGATCGCGCGCGGGCAGGAGCCGTTCGCGGTCCCCGAGTTCTACGACCACCACCTCGCCAGCCTCGTCGTGCACGCGGAAAACCGGGAAAAGTGCATCGAGAGAACCGTCAACGCCCTCGGCCATATCGTGCTGAAAGGAATAAAGAACAACATCGCGTTTCTCAACAGGATACTCGTCACCGAGGATTTCAAATCGGGCGCCTACGACACCACCATCGTGGAGAAGCTGCTCGCCGTCGGGATGAACGCGTGGAGCAAGGCCGGTATCCCGACCGGGGCGCCGCTTCCCGCTCGCCGGGCATCGCCCGCGGGAGGCCGCTCGCGCGAGGATCCTCCACGAGACCGTCGACGAGTGAGGCCCCCGCAATCGCCCCGAGAGAACGTTCGCCGCGCTTGATAAGAAACTCCCCCTGTGCTACCTTTCATGGGCCGGCCGCGCGTGGAGCAGAGGGTTCGCGCGGCGATTTACTTTGCGGATAAGGGGTGGAAATGAGGTTTGAATCGGGAATGCGGATCAGGACGCCTTTGATCGCGGGGCTCATCATATCGTTGGCGGCGCTGGCGACCGTTTCGGGGGCCGCTCGTGCGCAGGACGACAGCGTCCAGTACTGGCAGCAGGAAGCGAATTACACGATCAAGGCGTCGCTCGACGCGAAGAATCATCTCCTCGCGGGCGCCGAAACGATTGTCTACAAGAACAATTCGCCCGACACGCTCCGCGCGTTCCATCTGCACCTCTACCCGAACGCCTTCCGCGACAAGACCTCCCCCCTCATCCGCGACTACCTGCAGGGAACGTGGAGATTTCTCGTGGGGCTCCCGAAATCGATGCGGGGCTGGCTCGACGTGAAGGATCTCAAGCTCGACGGCGCCGCCGTGCAGTTCGCCGTCGACGGGACGATTCTCACGGCGACCTTCCCGAAGCCGCTTCTCCCGGGAGCGACCGCGACGTTCGAAATCGCGTTCGAAGAAAAGATCATGCCCCTTCTCGGGCGCTCGGGATATTCGGGCGAGCAGTACAACATGGCCCAGTGGTATCCGAAGATGGCCGTCTACGATCAGAACGGCTGGCATCCCGACCAGTACCGGATGGGCGAGTTCTACGGCGAGTTCGGCGCTTTCGACGTGTCGATCACGCTGCCGGGGAAATACGTCGTCGCGGCGACCGGCACGCTCGTCTCGGGCGATCCCGGCTGGAAGAGGACCGCGCGGCGGCACGGCGGCGCGAGCGCCGATTCCGCGAAGGCCGAAGTCGAGAAAACGGTGCAGTTCCGCGCGGAGAACGTCCACGATTTCGCCTGGTGCGCCTCGCCGAACTTCGTGGTCCAGGATACGCTCTACAACGGCTACCGCATCATGAGCTTCTTCAATCCCTGGAACCGCGCCTGGGCCGATACGACGCTCGCCCGGGGGCTGCGCGCGATGCAATGGCTCGAAAGGAACGCGGGGCCCTATCCCTACCCGCAGGTCAGTATCGTCGACTGCCCGATGCGCGGCGGCATGGAGTATCCGATGCTCGCCATGAACGGCTCCGCCGACGAAGGGCTCATTCTTCACGAGCTCGCCCACAACTATTTCTACGGGGCTCTCGCGAACGACGAGCGCGCCGAGGCGTGGCTCGACGAGGGCTTCGCGAATTACGCCGTCTTCTGGAACGTGGAGGAGCGGTTCGGCCCCTTCGGGAAGGCGGACAAGCGCTCGTTCCCCTTCTCGCTCTTCCGCGAGCGCGCATGTGGGACGGGCTCGGCAGGAGCGTCGTCAATCTCCACCGCAGCGGCTACGCGGAGCGCATCGCGACGCCGGCCCACGAGTTCAAGAACGGCTTCAGCACGATGCCCTACGTGGGGGCGCCGCTCTTCCTCAGGGCGCTTCGTTACACGGTCGGAGACGAGGCGTTCCGCGAGATCGTCCGCACCTACGTCGAGCGCTGGCGGTTCAAGCACGTCGACGAGGAGGCGTTCCGGTCGGTCTGCGAGGAAGTCTCCGGGATGAAGCTCGGCGATTTCTTCAAGCAGTGGCTCCACACGACGAAGCAGTGCGACTACGCGATCGAGCGCTTCAAGGTGAAAGGCGCGAAGGAGGGCTTCGCCGCGGATCTCAGGATCGAGCGCAAAGGGGAGCTCATGATGCCGCTCGCGCTCGCCTTTCGCCTGAAAAACGGGAACACGGTCGTCGAGCGGCTCGACGGCGCCCCGCGGACGATCGAGAAGAGCTTCACGTTCGACTCGAAGCCGGTCTCGGCGGCGATCGATCCCGATAACGAGATTCTCGACGTCTACCGGCTCGACAACTACTCTCCGCGGCGCAAGAGCTTCGCGCTCGACGTGCCGTTCAATAAATACTATCCGGTCGACTCCTACCAGTACCGGGTCCTTCCGCTCGTCGGCTACAACGACGTCGACGAGGGAAAATTGGGTCTCCGCCTGCGCGGCGGCTTCGACAATTATTTCAGGAAATTCACCCTGCAGGGGCTCTACGGATTCGAGAGCGGGAAGATCGATTACTACGCCGCGTACGACAACGCAATCGGCTACCTCGGGAAAGACGCGTCGGTCTTCGCCGAGATGTTCGAGCGCGAGGGAAGACTGGGAGCGACGCTCGAGATCGGGAAGATCCGCAGAACGTCTCTGTTCGATCCCCTCGCGAAGCGCCTGGCTTTCAGCCTGAATTACCACGAGATCAAGGACACCGCGTACGTGTTCCCGGGCACATACGAGAAGGGACGCGACATCACCGGGGGCATTCGTCTGGAGATGCGCCCCAAGACCGACGTCTTCGCCTCGTCTCTCTCGATCGCCTACAATCGCTCGCTCTGGGGGAGCAATTTCAATTTCGAGAAGCTCGCCGCGTCCGTGAAGTTCTGGCCGGCGCTGCGGTTCGATTTCCCCGTCAAGCCGAACCTGCGCTTCTTCTTCGGCCACGCGGCGAACGACCCGCCGCTCCAGGAGCGCTTCAGCCTCGCCGGCGCCAACACGCTCGCGAAGGAGCGCTATTTCTGGCTGCGCAGCGTCGGGGCCTTCCCGAAGGATCAGTACAACAACTTCCACGTCGCGGGGGACGCGAACCTGCGCGGCTACTACGACGGAACGTTCTCGTTCAAGCAGATGTTCGCGTCGAACGTCGAGCTCCAGCTTCCGTTCCCGCTTCCGTTGAGCCGCAAGGTCTCGCGCGCGCTCGCGCCCAGGCTCAGCCTGTTCTACGATTGTGGGAAGGTGCTCGACGACCGCAAGTACGAGGGAATTCCCGCGGCGGCGCGCGAGGAGCTCGAACCCGCATTCGACGGCGCCCTCGCCGACTTCGGCGTGAGCGTGAGCCTCTGGAAGATCACGGCCGAGTTCCCGCTCTTCCTGAGCCGCCCCGAAGTCGTGGGCGAAACGGACAAATGGGATTTCCGCTGGACGATCGGGTTCAGCCGCCTGTTTTAACGCGGGTCCTGTGGCGCAGGACATTCCCGCTCCGAGCCCAGTCGCAGGGCTCCAATGGGCTCGTTCGCGGGAATGTCCTGCGCCATCGCCGCCACCCGCTTTCCCCCCCACGCGCCAGTCGGGGTTTATTCAAGAAACAATTTCCTGTCGCTCCCCGTATATCGGGGACATATGGGTGCCGCTGCCCTCTCCCACCAGGACACGCGTGCTCCAAGTCGCCTCTTATCTCGGCACGGGAAAGGAGTCGTCGATCATGACACGTTTCTTCGTTCTTCTCTTCGCCATCGGTCTGTTGGCGTCACCCGCCGCGGCCGCTCCCAAGGAAACCGCAAATCCCCGCGATCCCGTCTTGAACTTCGAGTATGCCTGGAAAAGCCTCGACAGGAATTACGCCCAGTTCGGCGTCAAGAACGTCGACTGGGACGCGTTGTACCGGGTCTATCGACCGCAGGTCACCCCGGCGACCACCGACGAGGAGCTGTGGAACATCATTCTCGACATGATGCGGAACCTGAACGACAACCACGTCTGCCTGGCCGACGGGAAGCGGCGCAACTGCGGCGGGGTGCAGGACGCGCGCGAGCCGGACGATTTCTCCCTGGATCTCGTGAGGTCGAAATACCTCAAGGGCGGCGCCACGGATACGCTGAAGGGGAGCTTCACCTACGGCTGGCTCGCCGACGGGATCGGTTACATGCACTTCAGCCACTTCAAGGCGGGAGCCGGGCCGACGACCCAGGCGCTCGATGCGGCCATCGCGAAGCTCGCCGGCGCCCGGGCTATGGTCGTCGACGTGCGCGGCAACCCGGGAGGCTCGGGCAAAACGGAGGAGTTCGTGGCGAATCGGTTCGCCGACCGCAAGCGGAATTTCGCGCAGACGCAAATACGCTACGGCCGCAAGCACGACGACCTGTGGCCGGTGGAGTACCGCACCGTCGAGCCCGGCGGCCCGGCGCAGTTCACGCGGCCCACGATCCTTCTCGCGCACCGCCTCAGCGCAAGCAGCGCCGATATCTTCGCGCTGGCCATGCGCGTGCTTCCCCACGTCACCGTCGTGGGGGATCTCACCGAGGGCGCCTTCTCGGCGCAATACCCGGACAAGATGCCGAACGGTTGGACCCTGTGGGTCGCCTTCAAGGTCATGCGGGACGTGAACGGCGTCTGCTGGGACGGGATCGGCGTGCCTCCCGACCTGCGAATCGTGAACACGCCGGAGGACGTCGCCTCGGGCAACGACCGCGTGCTGGAATTCGCCCTGCAGCTTCTGGAGAAAGGGGCTCCCGCGCCGCAGGACGAATCGACCAGTCTGCGGAATATCAAAACCTCGCTCGTGTACCAGTACGCGCGCGACGCGAAGCGAAAAGGGTGTCGAGACGGCGGTCGCGGGGCTCGATCGAGCGCGCGCGGAGGGGGACGACGCCTCCTTCTTCGGCGTCGACGAAGCCATGCAGCAGGCGGGTCAGTACCTGGGACGCAAGCAGTACTCCGAGGCGATCGGTCTTCTGCGGGCCTGCCGGGAAGAGTTTCCCCGGCTCGCCGTCACCTATGCCATGCTCGCCCAGGCGCATCTCGGCGCGGGCGACGTCGCCGCGGCCGAGGCAGCCCTGAAAGAAGGCGAGAAGTTCGAGCCGATGTTCTCCTGGGAGCCGCCGCAGATCGAGAAGGCGAAGACGGCGGTTCGCAAGGCGAAGCTGGGCTCCGCCGCGGCCGTCGTGGGGAAGGAGCTCGATAGCGGAGGGATTCCCGCGGCGCAGAAGGTTTTGAAAAAGCTTCTCGCGCGGCGCGACAAGGACGGCCCCGTGTTCGACGAAGCCGATTTCAACGCCCTCGGGTACAAGCTGATGCAGGAGAACAAGCTCGAAGCCGCCGTGTACATGTTCGAGAAGGGGGCCGAGCTCTATCCGGATTCGTGGAACGCCTACGATAGTCTCGGGGAGTGCCTGGCCAAGGCGGGCAAGAGAGAGCGCGCGATCGAGAGCTATCGCAGGTCTCTCGAGCTCAACCCGGGAACGCCAACGGCCGCGCCGCCATGCAGCAGCTGGAGGCGGGGAAATAGGATTGGCTGGATAGCACCCGAAAAACGGGTGACGGCGATGGCGCACGACATCCCCGCGAACGAGCCCATCGGAGTCCTGCGACCGGGCTCGGAGCGGAAATGTCCCGCGCCTGCACCGTGAGCGGGTGACGCTGATGAGGTCCCCGCGCGGCGCGCAGCTCCATGCGGCACCTCAAGCGATCGGGTCGCTTGAGGATCGGCTTACTGCCCACCTCCGAGCATGGCCACGATACCGATTCTGAAGCCGAGCAGAACACCCTTGGATCCCGAGTAACTGGTGCTATATGGATCATATGAACTATAGCCGCCGGAGAGTTCTTCGGCGCTGAATTCTCCAGTCACCCTCATATCCGCTTCGACGTTCAATCCGATTCGATCGCTGAACGGAAAGATCACGCCGGCATCGAGGAGCATTCCGAATTTCGTTTCATCGGTTTCCGCGGATGCGGTTTCGTCTTCGACCGAGGCGCTGAGAGTGATCGCGTGTTTGACGAGGCCGATTCCGACTTCCGCATATGCAAACGGAGTCCTGTAGCTCGACACGGGCGACATCCATCCAAATGCGAGGTAAAACTCGTCAAGATGAATGTCCCATTCAACCGGAATACACTGGACATTATAGTAATCGTCGTAGAAACAGAGCTCTTCATACGATTTCTTGATGCCGAGCCACTGGCGCTTATAGCTGAAACCGAGATAGAAGTTGTCGGCGACGGCCAGCCGCACCACGGCTTCGCCCGCAAATCCCGACGTCATTCCCTCGAACCACTCGCCCAACGGGACCGAGTAACCCGCGCCCCCGGCGAGCATGACATTGAATCGCTTGCCGTAGAACACTTCCTCGCGCCGGGATTCGCGCGGCCGCCGGGAAATCCGGCTCTCGTCCGGCGCCTGGGGAGCGATAGCGGACGCCGCGGGAAGCAGGAGCAAGCGCCTGACCGATCGAGGCGCTGTCGTAGGCGGTCGCGCCTTCGGAAGATTCCGCGGAGTACGAGAGCACGAGGGTGGTGATATCTTTGCCTCGCTGGTCGCGGATGACCCGTATGTTCGAGAACGAAGCCCTCTCTCGCGGGCGCCATCATCGCTCACGATCACTATCGCCGAATCGCCGGCCACGTTCTCCACGGTCACGATCAACATACTCCAGCCTGTGGCGCTGATGACGGTGACATTCTTCCATACTTCGGCATGCGCGCGCGCGACGGACAGGCAGATGGCGGCCGCAATCAAAATGCCCGTAATCAAGCATGACGACACACTGCGACGCACCGACCGCCGAATCCCATCCTTCATGATACGACCTCCTGTTATTCCCCTTGAGAGAAGAGACGATTCTGGGGGACGGTAAGAGAAACGCACGGCCTTTGTCAAGGGCCATGCGCGGCCCTCGAATAAGGCGGCGCATGCGACGGGCCGACGGCTTCGCCGCGGTATAATTACCCTGGTTTAGCCGATCACTGGAACACGACGCTTATGAGAAGATAGCCGATGACCGCAATGGCGAGCAGAATAACGATTCTGACGACCCCAGGAGTGGAGAAGGCCGTTCTCGGGCTCGACCTCGCCGCCATCCTCGGAGACGGGAACGCGGGCGGGGGCAGGCTGCCGTCGTGTTCCGCGGCCCGTGGTTCCATCTCCTGGAATTGGAGCTCCGTCGCGTCCTCTCCATTCCCGCTATACCTGAGCCCCAGAGATCTCAACAGCTCCTCGAAACCTCTTTCGCGGTTGGTCGTGAAGTCTATATGGTGCATGCGACGCAGCCTGAACGGAACGGCGCACGGCCGGTAGAGCACCGGGATGATGCGCTTCTTCTCGTGCCACCGCATACGAGATCTCGTCGAGACAATCCCGCGAGGCGACCGCGCTCGGGGAGAGAACGGCCGGCATGCAGGGGCAGGATTCCAGCGCTTTCTGAATGGATTTCGTCCCAATGCTGCCCGCCGAGAATCTCCAGCCGGTCCAGCCACAAATTGGCTCCGGCCGTCCGCAATTTGTCCGCCAGCGCGAGAACGAACTCCGAATCATCGTGCGCGTAGCTGAAGAAAGAACTTCGGGTTTTCCGAGGTCATGGGTTCTCCGATTCGTGAACGCTCCGGACGAGCCGCCGCAGCTCCTCGAAATCCCGCCTGTCGTCACGCGATGCGGCGAGTCTGCCGGCCGTCACGACGTTGCCGCGGTGAGTCTCTCCAATACAGGGGCAGCGCGAACACAGCGAACTCGCCCCACGAACGGGTCTCGGTCGTTCTGTACGCGTAATACCCGAGCGCGGCGTTCACGACGAAGGCCGTCGCCGCGGCCCGATGCTTTCCCGCTCGAAGCTGCCCGGCGCCAGGCAGCGCGGCGGAAAGGATGCGCGCGTTTCGAGCGCTCGCCTCCCGTTCCGTCCCGCCGATGAACGAGGAATGGCATCGCGCCGGAAACGGCCGTTCGATGGGCCGGATCGGAGCAATCCCCGGAGAAGGCGGCGAGCGCTTCCTCGGTCTCCTTCCAGCGGCCCAGCGCCGCATAAGCCATAGCCTCTTCGTAGAGCGATTCGGGGTGCGATCGCCTCTCCCGCACAACGCGCCGATTCACGACGAACGTTCCGGGGACGGGGCCTATTCTTCGTCCGGCCGCGGCTTGTTCGGCGCCGAAGATGCCGCCGACGTAGAACCCGACGGCCAGGAACGCGTGCGCCGCTCCTCTCATCGAGCTCGCGCCGTCGCGCCGATAGTCGAGGTAGGCAGAACGAGGCGGGAAGCGCCGTTTGAATCAGCGAGTACAGGCCATCCCAGGTCCGTCCGCTGTAGACCTGCCCCGCGCCGGGCAAAGCGACGGACATAGCCATGGCGATCGCCGGATTGCGCGGACTCGGTATCGTCATCGGATCCTCCGTCGGCGGTTCGTCTTTGGTGACGACGGGGTCATGGAGGCGGGCCCTGGTCTCGTCCAGGGGATAGTAGTTATACGCTCTCGGGTGGCATCTCTGGAGCCTGCCGAAGGCCATAACCGAGCCCGCCACGAGGCCGCGATATCGAATCGCGTCCTCGGCATAATGCGAGCAGCTCGGATAGAACTGACAGTCCTGCGCGTCCTGCGCGGAAAGCGTCGCCCGATAGGCGCGAAGAGTCCCGAAGGCGAGCCGCGAGAACACCGAGGGGAGCGACCCGGCAGCTGCGCGGAATCCTCGCGGCGCCGCCCCGGCCACCCCTTTCAAGAAGATCGCCCTTCGCCGGGGCACGGCGCGGAACGTCACGAGATCGCGCGGCGGCCGAATTCGCTCCGAGCGCCATCGCGAGGAAAACACTTGCCGCAACTTTGGCAGCTCGAGCGAACGGCAACGAACCAGCCTCCGAATAACTTCACGACTCCGACGGCTACTGCGCCTCCAGCTCCTCGATGGTCGCGGCTATCTGCGCGACGGTCTCGGCAAGCCCATTGTTGAGAACCTGCTGGACCCGCCCCTGGCTGAACCGGTATGAGCCCACGAACGGCGAATTATCCTGGTAAATATCCTCGCCCCGATGCTCGCGCGTCGCCTTGAGCACGCCGTCACGAAAATACTCGACCGACAGAACGACCGAGGAACGAAGCGTTGTGAGCGTCGAGCGGCAGTATACACGCGTCACGGTCACCCTGAGTCTGTAGCCGTCGGGCGGATCCGAACCGCTCATACTGAGATCGAAACCTTGGTCGGCCAGCGTCACCAGCCCGTCCTGGACCCACAGAAGAACGTCGGACGCGGGGAGAACGGAGACGGAGGTCTGGCCTATCGTATCTCGATTGGATCGCGCGTCCACCACGGGTGAAAAATATGCACTATCACGTTGCGCGGCGGATTTCCGCCGAGAGCCGCTTCTGGCGCGTGATAATCGAGTTTGACGAGCAGCGGACGGGGCGGGCAGCTCGTGAACATCAAGGCGATACCGAGCAAGCACAAGGCCCCGGTTATCGCACGTCTTCGGTTTTCAGAGCATTTCATGATCGGCCTCGCTATTTAATCACCTCGATATTCGGAGAGCGGGGAGCGCATCAGGCTGCCGTTCTTCAGCCTGAAGATGACGCGGTCTTCGCCCCGGTCGAGGATTTCGCCGCTGACGGATACCGGCTTGCTTCTCTTCCAACAAGGACGGATCTTCATCTTTGCCGGGGTACCCGACGTGCTGCAGACCCGCTGGTGTCTGGAATCGAAGGTGGATCATTCGAAATGAACTCTGAAGAACTTGTCAGCGGTGGCCCTGTAGAAACCCTGCGCCGTCTTCGGCTGACTTCGCCGACGGTGTTGTGCGGCCGCAATCTCCGCCTCCGTCGGCGTCGACGCGATTTTGCGTCGAATATTTCTTCGCAGCGCAGAAGAAGGCGGCGCCACGGATTTGCAGACATACGAATGGAAAGCGAGTAGGACGGCTTGGATTTGGGTTTGGTCCAGAACTTAACCGGGGAACCGACCACGAGAAAGCGCCTTCAGAGTCAGTCATAGCTCGCGGTAATGAGCAATACGTCATCGTCCAGCGACTCTTCGGGGAGCTTCTTGCTGGCAGCCGTGATCTCTGTTTCCCCACTTTCATTGATGGGAACGACTGCAAAGCCGGGAGAACCGCGTCCCAATAGTCCTTCCGGAAGTCGATATCGACGTCTGCTCGAGGAGCGGAGCTATCTAGGCCTCGGCCTCTTGGACCTTGAGCATCCTTGTTCTTATCTATTGCTGAGCCAATTAGAGGGCCCGGTCGACGCAGCGTATTCCCGCCGTGGACTTCACCACGTGCAGCGAGATTTCCTCTGCGTGATCGTCGTCCGCACATGAGTCTGCTCGATCGTCGTGATCTCCTTTGTGTCGAGCGCCTTGTGCAGCGGGGCTGCACAGCTCGCGAGAAAGACGATCGAAACCACCAAGCCAACGAGAGACCCGCAACGCACGGCCCGGATCTTCATGACGCTTCTCCTTTCCACGAGGAAGATGAACCGGATTTGCCGAACCCCATCGGAAAACCTGCCAACGACGAAACCCGTCCGGCGAGATTACACAGACCGCCTGGCGGCGCAACCCTATTTTCCCGCTGTCCCTTCCGAATCCGCGGACTCTCCCGCCGGCATCCGACGATACCCGGCGAGCTGCTTCTTCAGACGCCCGATTTCCCGGCTCAGCCTCGATCTGGTAGTAGAGGTAAACGCCGATAAAGGATGGCAGGAAATTCACGAACAGCACGCGGTTGCCGAAGGTCATAAGCGAGAAAAGGACGGCCAATGGGCCGACGACGAGCAGCGACGATATCAACCGAACGCGGGGCCAAAGCGAATGAGGAGCAATCCGGCAATGACCCTGATCAGGAATTCTAGTGCGAACGATACCGCCGGCAGCGGTCGCGCAACGCGTCGTGCTGAATCGAGGAAGCGATGGCCTCCGCCCATATGCAGACTCGGCGATGCCGCCGACCACCGTGGGTAGAAGATCCCGTCCCACATTGTACGTGCCGCTGATCAGGACGATGCGATCGGTCAGCCGTTCGCGCCCCTTCGACGGGCGGCGCGGACAGAAGCGTTTGCACGTCGGATTGTGGCGCGTTGGGATGGGGCCGTTGTTCAGGAATTGCCCGAAGAAACGATGCGCCAGGGAAGCGACGGATCGGATGCTTCCTTCCCGCCGACGACGGCACCGCCGTTCCGCGGCCAGATCGACGCGTCGATAGCGGCACCGAGTAGTCGGCATCGCCGGGATCTCCGCGGGTTCATCGTACTTCCGCGGCACGGAGCGCACGAAGCCGCCCGACTTTGGGGTGCGCGGGTCGGCCCAGAAGAGGCGCGGTCCGACGTCAGATCATCGCCAGGCGGACCACATCGAGTCGCCGGGCGACCGCACGCGAGCTTCCTCTTCGAGATCCCGGACCAGGACGATAGGGGGACTGTCGGCCTCCGCAGCCTCTTCAGCACCCGATAGAGCCGCACGCGCGCATCCGCCCGCTCCGCGGTCTCGTTATTGGCAGGGTGAATCTGGATATCCAGCACGACGCCCCTGGGTCGATGCCCGATGGCGCCGGTCAGAACGCGTACGAGGCCGGCCGGGTGGAGCTGAGACATTCCGCCGAACAAGCTCGGGTCGGACAACCGCGTTGGTAATGGCGACGACGGCGATCGGCGCGTCGAACGGGGCCGGTCCACGTTCGCCATCTTGTCGAGCCACCAGGTCTCGACTCCGTCGAGCATGTGCGCGTACCGGGCGCCGAACACCAGGAGCGTCACCGCAAACGACGTCAGAATCAGGCGCTCCCACGCTTCGATGCGCTTCTCTTCCGTGCGGAGAGCGCGCGCCGCTCCTCGTACGAAGAGCGAAGGCCGACGGGAGAACAGCTTCACCATAGAACGCTTATCGGCCGCCGCGAGAACCGCCGCTGCGAGATCCGAGGAACGACTTCGATCGCCGCGGCGGTTCCCGGAATCGCTGCTGCTTGAGGCGAGCACTTCCTTCGCGGAGGATCACGATCTCCCCCACCGATGGATTCCTGCTTGTCATCGAGTAGGCACCAGGTGACTGTCGGATATGGACGGGTTCGATTGCCGCCAGGCCACTGCGTCGGAGCCCGGCTTTTCGTGACACGTCCAACGGACCGCCTCCCGATGCGGATTCGCAAGAACGCCGGTGCCGTACGGATATGCTACCACTCGAAGACGATCGGTTCCTCGGGAGTGAACTGCTCTCGTCCGGCGATACCGCGGTTTGCCGCTGTGAACGGATCCGGCCAGACGATCGCGTTCCGGCCGCTCACGCCGCGCACCACGAAATCTTCGAGACGCCCTGACCAGCGGGGCCGTCCGGAATCTATTAGGCCGGGACCTTCAGACGTGTCCGGCGCTGTAATCGAACTCTGGCCGTCGGGCAGTTCATGAAAGCGATCGTGCTGGTTGACGACGAGGTGTCTCCTCCAGCAGTGGTCGACGTTCGACGGGGACTTTGAGACCTTCTTTCGTAGTTGTCGGAAGAGGTCACGATAGGACCCGTTCCGTTTACGGGTAGGTAACGCCGTCTGGTATTGGCGGCCCCTTGTCCCGCTGCCGGCGCCGTGACTGGGCAGAAGCGAATATCGGCTGCAGGGTGAGCAAACCGAGAGAAGGAGTCGTTGAAACGGGAAAGGCCACACTTTACACATGGTATCTTCCGTGGCATGCATGTCCCGGAAGGCGTATGGCGCGGGTGTGAATATCGGTCCCTGATTTTGGCCAATCATAGATGTCTCCCGTTGCAGGGCAATCCTCATTGGCGTGGGTGTACGTGGTTCGACGGGCGGGACATTTGAATAGTGCAAGGAGAACGTGCCAATGTAACTTTTTACTATCATGAAGCTGATCGGCTGACGGACGATGCTCTTTTGCTCCTGCGGCCATGCGGCTCGACAACGGGGCCTTCGCCCAGTCCGGGACCGACGCCTCCCGAGGACTCCGAGAGCCTGCCGACCAGGGAAAGCTCATCGAGGCGGAGGCGAAAGCCGCTCAAGCGCTGGCCGGTGTCGATCCTGCGAACCGCGCCGACTGCTCGTCGTCCTCAATGCGACGAGGGTTCGGTCGAGGCCCGGCAGCGGCTTTCGCGGTTCGACGATCCTTCGATGCCCGGTTCGTCGAGCGCCTGCTCTACCTGTCGCGCGCGCTTTTCAAGCCCGGCGCAATCGCGAACGCCGACGCGCATCAATACGCCGGATATCAGGCACGAGCGCGCGGCGACCGCGCGGAGGAAATCAAACACTTCGGACTGCGCTCGACATCATCGCGGCGGTGGACCCGCCGAATCATTCGGAGCATGTGATCGCTCTCGGCAAACCTCGCCGCCACGCGCCTCAGGGCCGGCGACTGCACGGTCGCCCGCGAGCTCCTCGAGCGGGCGCGAGATCCTGGAAGCGAATTTCCCGGCCGATCACGCCGCTTTCGGCGCGACCTTGCTGAACCTCAACGACGCGAAGATCGCGTCGGGCGAGACCATCGGCGTCGACGCCGACTATGCCCGGGCGGTCAGAATCCTCGAAAGGCGCGACGGCGCGAACGGTTCTCGAGTGGCGACGCGCTTCACCTGCCAGGGGACGTGGCAGCTTCAAACCGGGAGCGCGCGCGGCGCCGCCGAAACGCTTGCGCGGGGATTGGGATTCTGCAATCGCGGGATCCCGTGGGGAACCGGCTGCGGCGAGTTTGCTCGCCCTTGCGCGCGCCGATCTGAGTCGGCACAGCCCATTCCGCGGCGCTGCACGCGACGTGTGTGTGGGACATCGACATCTCGTCTCCGTCGCGCGAATGTGGTGGAGGTCGCGGCGTGTCTCGTGACGATCGGCGACGGGCGCGGCAGGCGGCCGGCCACGACGACGCGACCGCGAACTATCTGCGCGCTCTCGAATTTTCTCGGGATTCTTGGCCGGCGACGCGCGCGTTTCGACGGCTGCTCCAGGCCCGGCTTCGCACTTGCTCGAGCTCGCCGCAAAACTGGATGCGGTGAGGTACGCGCGGCGCGCGCTCTGAAACCGGCAGACGCATCACGGTCGCGCCATCGCAGGACGGCGCTGGCCAGGCTCGCAGACGGCGGGCTCTCCGCTCGAGGCAGCAGCGGACTCCGCGCAGGCGCAGTAGATCTTGCGCTGGCCGATCTCGGGGCGACCGTCGGGCGAACGATCCGGCGCTGGGGGAGCTGATCTTCGCCTCGCCGCCCTCGCTCGCGAGCGGGGCAATCCGCCGCAGGCCCGCGCGGACGTGGAACACGCCTCGAGACCGCCGATCGCCGTCGGAGCGGCACTTCGACTCTCGCCGAGAGCCTGCACGCAGTCGGGATCCGGCAGCGCCGGCTCGGGGATGTGTCGGGGGCTCATGCGTCGCTTCACAAAGCGCTCGAACTCGCGTCGAGTCCGCGACGTGACGCGGTGCCGGTCGGTGATTCTCGGCAGCCTGCGATCCCGAGCGCGCGCGGGCGACCGATCGGGGCGGCGCGCGTTCGGCGAGGCGCTGGAGACTCTCTATCGTGTGTCGCCGAGGAGCGCAGGCGCTGTTCTGCGCAACCTGGCCAGCCTCGAGAACGAAAGCGGCGGTCCGGCGGAGGCCGAGAGACATTACCGGCAGGCGCTCGGCATCCTCGAGCAATCGCTCGGTCGCGACCATGTCGACGTCGCCGCGACTCATCTCGGGCTCGGCAACGCTCTCAGAGAGCTGGGCAGGACGGAGGAAGCTCGCGGGCATTACTCGACGGCGATAGAGATTCATCGTCAGGCCCTCGGACCCGACGCTCCCGCGTTGGCTCTCGACTTCCACAACCTGGCCGCGTTGCTGCTCGAGTCGGGCGAAACGAAAGCCGCCGTGGAGAAAGCGACAGAGGCGGAGAAGCTCAGCCGGCAGCACTTCCGCCTCATCGCGGAGGGAGTTTCGGAGCGGGAGGCGTTGATTATTCCGCCGGACGGGTGAGCGGCATCAACATCGTCATGACCGCCGCGGCGCGGAGCGGATCGAGCGCGGAGATGGAGCGAGCATGGGACCTCGTCATTCAATCGCGCGCGGTCGTTCTCGAGGAGATCGCCGGTCGGCGGCGGTTCCTGGCGTCCGCCCGCGATCCGCACCTCGTCGATCTCAACGAACGCGTCACCGCCGCGAGCAACGAGCTCGCGTACCTCGCCGTGCGAGGCCGCGGCGTCGAGACTCCCGAGAAATACCAGGCGCGCCTCGCCGACGCGCGACGCGTGAAGGAGGCGGCAGAACGCGATCTCGCGGCGCAGAGCAAGCAGCTCGGAGCCCGGCAGGCGCTGCGGGCGATCGGCATGCAGCGCGTGCGCGAGGGGCTTCCGCCTCGATCCGCGCTGATCGCCTGGGTGCGCTTCGAACGGTTGGAGCGCGCGTCAAAGGACAGAAAACCTGAGCGGGAACGGAGCGCGCGAGGGCGGCCGTATTACGCCGCGTTCGTCGCCGCCGCTCCGGACAAGCCGATCCGTCTCGTCCTGCTCGATGACGCGGAGAAGATAGACGCTCTGGTCGCCGAGTGGCACGAGCAGGCCGGAGCGGGCACGCGCACCCACGGCGTCGCGGCCGCCGAGAAAGCGTATTTCGAAGCGGGTCGGCTCTGCGCCGCTCCGTCTGGGACCCGGTTGCGGCCGGCCTCGAGAACGTCGATCGCATCTTCCTGGTGCCCGACGGGGCCGTCACGCTGATCAACTTCGATGCGCTGCCCTTCGATTCGGGAAGCTTCCTTCTCGAACGCGCCCCGCTCATTCATATCCTGTCGTCGGAGCGCGACCTGTGCCGCGACGCTTCCAAGCACCCGGAAGGCGCCGGATTGCTCACCGTGGCGGCGCCCGATTACGATATGCGTCCGGCTCCGAAACGGGAAAGCGGAAGCGGCCAGCGGGGCCTTACGCGCGGAGTCCCGTGCGGGCAGTTCAGGTCGCTATGGTTCGGATCCCTTCCCGGGACCGACGTCGAGCAGCAAGAGCTGGTTCGGTTGTGGAACGAGGTCGGCGTCGCGCGTCGCGCGCATGCCGGGAAAGGGAGCGCGGAGATTCACAAGCTGACGGCCTCCGGCGCGACCGAGCGGGAGTTCAAGAGTCTCGCGATCGGGCGGGAGGTGCTCCACGTCGCCACCCACGGCTTCTCTCGGGGCGGCATGCGCCGGCCTCGGCGCGAAGGAAGGAGCCGCCGCTCCCGACGAGCTCACGCTGGACGGCCTCGTCGCGGAGAGCCCCCTTCTTCTTTCGGGCCTGGCGTTCGCGGGAGCCAACCTTCGCGAGGACGCCCCGAATTCAGACGACGACGGAATTCTGACCGCCGAGGAGATCACCGATCTGAATCTGGAGGGAGTGGACATGGTGCTGCTCTCGGCCTGCGAGACCGGGCTCGGCACCGTCGAGGCGGGAGAGGGCGTTTTCGGCCTTCGCCGCGCGTTTCAGGTGGCGGGCGCGCGAAGCCTCGTCATGACCATGTGGTCGGTGGACGACGATGCGGCCGCCGCCTGGATGGCGACGATGTTCGAGCACCATCTTCGCCGGGAGCTCGGCGTCGCGGAAGCCGTGCGCGCCGCGTCGCTCGCCGTGCTGACCGAACGGCGGAACAAGGGACAAACCTCGCATCCGTATTACTGGGGGGCGTACGTCGTAACGGGAGAATGGAAATGATCCCGGTCAATCTTGACGGCCCGGCTCGGGAGACGCCGGAGAACCGCCGGGAATCTCCCCGCGCTGCATGGCTCGCTTTATCGTGACGATCCGTTTCGCATCCTCCGGATTCTCCACCACGAATTCCACGCGCCGGTTGAGGGCTCGCGACGTCTCGTCGGTCCCTTCCGCCATCGGCTTTCTCTTCCCCCACCCTCGAGCGGTGAACTGCTGGCGCGTCAGCCCGCGGAACTTCTTGACGAGATAGGCTGTCACGGATCGGGCCCTCATCGCGCTCAGAGTATCGTTGAGCGCGTCGCTTCCCTGATCGTCGCAGTGCCCTTCCACGCTGAAACGCAAGCCCTGAAGGCCGCTCAGCGTCACGCCGATCGTATCGAGGCGCGCTTCCGAATCGGCGTTCAAGCGGGCGCTTCCCAGCTCGAAGGGGAACCTCACCCGCAAAAGACCCTGGTCGACCAAAGCGTCCTCCAGGACCGTGACCCATTCTTCTTTCGTGCATCCGTCTTTGTCCACCAGAACGCCGGCTGGCGTGTCGGGGCAATTATCGACATAATCGGCCACTTCGTCGCCGTCGGCGTCGACCGGGCTCCCCCACTGATCCACCGGGCCTGCGTCGCGCGGCGTGAACGGATCGCGGTCGATCCCGTTCGGGACCCCGTCTCCGTCGTCATCGCGCGACGTCCCGCAGAAGTCGACTTCGGCCCCCTCACGGGTGCCGGGTTCCTTATCCCGGCTGTCGGGAACGCCGTCGCCGTCCGTGTCGGGGGTCGGTCCCCGTTGCGGCAGGCTGGAGTACAGATCGACGAGCGCGTTGCGAGTCGCCCGGGCGCCCTCCTCGAATCTGGACGAAGGGGTCGTCACCGAGACTATGCGCTTCCAGGCCTCGGCGTCGCTGACGTTCCAGATCAACCGCGAGGTGAAAGAGAGATTCTCGGGAGCCGCGGCGTCCGCCGACGAGCCTCTGTTCACGGACACCTCCAGCCGAAGGTTGGACGCTCCGGCGGTGTCCGGCCGCGCGTGCCCCGCCGTCCTCCGATCGCGCAGGTAATAGCCCGCCTCGGCCAGCCTCAATCGCGAGATCGCGAACACCTTCCGCCCGACGCGCGCGAGCAATTCTCCGTCGCCCGCGCCCGCCGAGCTCGAATCCGTCGCGCCCCAGTCGACCACGCAGTTGTCGCATTCGCCGATCGAGCCGCCCGCCCCGACGGTCGAGCGCGCGGCGAGGCCGAGGAACCATTTGACCTGTCCGTTCTCGATGAGCGGATCGTCCTCTCCCGTTACCGCCCCGACGACCATGTCGGCACCGTACTTCCTCGCCATTTTCGCGACCACGCGGTACAGCGCCTGCCAGTCTGGGGACGGAATGCCCCGGCAGGCTCCAGCGGTGCATGTATACCACCCCGAGCAATCGGTGAGGCGGAGCCTCCCGCCCTATCCTGTACAGCGCGACGTCGGCGGCCAGCGTATCCGGTTCGTCGGCCGCGAACGCCGCACCGACACAAGCGACGGCGAGGAAATGCAGCGCACACAATCCGATTCGCAGGCGACGCGCGAGAACCCTCCTCACAGCTTGTACACCTCCAGGCCGGCCTCTCGAAACTTCGCCGGCATGCTGCGAATCGCCCGCAGGTCATATTCCCTGATCTTCCGGGGCACGTCGCGCCAGGGGACGAGATACGGGGAACGTTTTGCGGCCACATCCTTGATCTCCGCATGACGCCATCCGAGGAGGAGCCTCTCCACGTTCCAGCGCCCGTGCTCCATCTCGGCGAGGCGGCGGACTCCCTCTTTGCCTATCGCCTTTTCCATGCTGAGCAGCGGCTTCTTCGGATCGGTGACGGGGCGGACGCCCAGGCCCGCGGCCCTTAGAATGTTCTCGGCGTAAGCCACTTGATGATAGTTCGATTTCTTCAGGTCTTCGGAAAGGTCTCTCCACGGGAGGACGGAAGGTTCCTGCGGAATGGCCGATTTCACGTATTCCTCATGAGCCATCTCGGCCGCCTTCTCGATTTTGTCCATCTTGCAGGGAAGCTCGTCCACGAGCAGGAAAGCCCGCACGCTCATGGCGTCCATCGGAAGGCGAATGAGATTGTCGTGGTCCTGCCAGCCCGGATCGTTGAGCTGACGCTCCTTCGGCAGAGCAGCGTCCTCGACGGCGCCGACGCGAGCCCCGAGGGCGAGAGCCATGGCGCACTCGAAGCGCGAGATCTTCCCGCCGGCATAGTTCAGGAGCTTCACGCGGCGCGCGTCGACTCCGGCCGCGACGAGATCCGTCCAGCCCTGCAGCGGCTCGAGCGGCGTGAAATCGGGGCCTGAACGGGAACAGCGAATGAACCGTATCGAGCCCGTATTCTTCCCGGCGTGGAGGCCCGGGCGCCGGGGCAGGTAACCGAACGCCAGAATGCGGCCCCCGGATCGTTTGGCGACGGCATGCGCGAGTCCGCTCATGCCTGCCGAGGTCCCGCCCCAGAGAAGGAAAAATGCGAGGTCCTCCGCGGCGCGCATCAAATGGGGCTTGAACGCCTTCATGCGACTCCGGAGCTCCGAAGCGCAGCCGCCGGACAGAATGATCACCGGCGCGTCCGGGGAAACGACCGGCCTCGCCCTGAGCGGGGAGGCGAGCCTCCGCAGCGCCCTCCGCGCGCCGGAATCTTCGACTCGAATCGCCAGCCCGAGGAGAACGGCGCGCTCGCACCAGTCGTACCCCGGAAGCCTGCTCTCGATGCATCGGATGCGTTCGAGGGCGTCGCGCAGGCGCATGAGAGCGCGGATCGAGGCGCAATGATGTTCGGCTCCGGCGTCTCTTTTTCGCGCGCACGCCGCTCGTCGAGGCGGATCGCAGAGACGGATCACCTGCGCGATGGCGTCGAGAGCTTCGAACGGCTCGCGGATCATGAGATGGAACAGGGCGACGCTCGCCCACGCCGACGGCAGATTGACCCGAGCCTCGATCTGTTTCCGGGCCCGCTGCATGGCGTTCGATATCATCGGCGCGGTGAGCCGCAGGACCCGGTCGCTCGACGAACGGGCCACTTCGAGCTCGAGGTAGCGGCTCAGCGTGACCGGTTCCGAAGGATCGAGGGTAATCGCATCATGAAAGAGCCGTCGAGCGCGGGATTCGTCGTCGCGGACCCAGCTCTCGGCCAGCGCAGACAGCGTCTCGGCATCCTTCCGGCGATGGGCGCACGCAGCCTGGAGCGAACGACGGCCGTCGAGGTATTTCCTGTTTCGAGATCGATTCCAATACATTTCCGTCAGCGCGATACCGCGGACACGCTCCACTCCCTGATGGTGTTCGTGAACGTACGGCTCGAGGATCTCGATCGCGAGCTTATGCTTGCCGACGGAAACCGCGAGTTGGGCGATCCTCACCGCGAGGTCGGCGGTGGCGGCGTCGGTCGACAGAAGGACACGGAGAGAGTTGATTTCCTTTTCCACTTCCTCTCGAGTGTGGTATGCGCCGAAGTTGGATTTGAACTCGGCGAGGGCGCGCACAAGCCGGCCGAACTCATGATCCGTGCTCTCCAGCACGGCCGCCACGGCGGCGAACTGGCGCTGGATGCGGGCAGGCACCTTGAGATCCGTTTTGTACGTCATATCGTGGCCGAGATCGGCCCATGCGTGTTCGAGGAGGGTGCGGACCTGAATTTCGGCCTTGAGCCCGAGCGCCGCGCGACCGGCGGGAATCAAGATCCCGGCCGCCCGCAGCTTCTCCCGGTTTATGATCACGATGTAGTGAACCGAGCGGTACCCGAACTCGGCGGGCCTCAGGCGATTGCTGACGTCCTCGCTGTTGTCCTCATCGATGTCGAACGTTTCCCGGATGAAGCGGCAGATCGCCTGCACCTGTTCGGAGGTCTGTGCGATGACGCGTCCGCCGCACAGATCCGTCATCCGGACAAGAGGATCCGGCGGGAGAGGATCCTTGGGATCCATATAGAGCGCGCGCTTTCGGATGATTTTCTCGGCGAAGCTCGCCAACGATTTGGTGCGCGTCTCGACGATCGCGAGCGGGGCGAGGGTATGGCACGCCTCCTTCAATACGGCCTCGAGGAATTCCCCATAGGTCTCGTATCGCGGCCGGATCTTCTCGAATCGGGGAACATGGAAGCCGACCCATTCCTCATCGGAGAGGTTGCGCCATTTAGCGGGATTGCGCGTCGCGCCGGCGGGAGTCGTCGATTTCATGTCTCGGATCCTTTCTTCGCGGCATACCCCAGCATGACCGATCGGGCGTTATCGGTGAGCTCGTACGCGGAATATTCCCGGGGAGAAACCCAGGCGCTGCCGTCATGCTCCACGCTCAGTTTCAAGTCGCCGCCGGTGACGCGCGTTTCCATGCACAGGAGCACCACGTGGACGGCAGGCATCTCGAACGACGTCGCTCCGACGAGGCCCGCCAGTTCGATCCGAAGCCCCGTCTCCTCGAGCACCTCGCGGGCCAAGGCCTCGTCAAACGGCTCTCCCGGATCGCACTTGCCGCCCGGCCATTCCCACTTTCCGACGAAGTTTCGATTGTGCGGCGATCGGCGAATGAGGAGCGAACGACCCGCGGCGTCGAGGATCACGGCCTTGACGGCCAGCTTGAACGGTTTATCGGGCATCGGGGGCTCCTTTCATGTATCCCGCCCTCAGCTCCTTCAGCCGGGCCCGCTCGCCGGCGTCGAGCGGCGGTATCTCGAATCGCTCGATCTTCAAGCCGTCAAGGGAGCTCAGAATCGCTTCCCGTAACGGTCGAGTCGACAATACTACGGCGTTTCCGGGGTACTCCTTGAGAAAGTCCGCCACGGCTTTCAGCCGCTCTGAGGTCAGCGGGGCTTCATCGATGCCGTCGAATATGCACAGGAGCCTGCCTCGACGGAGAAGGCCCTGAAAGATCGCAGGCGGGACGGGATAGAAGCTCCGCATCGTTTCAAGAAGCACGCTTTCGGCGCTCCCGTGGGTCCATCTCTGGCCGGCAACAAGCACGGGAACGGGGGCTTTTCGCGGCTCGAGCATTACCTCGACGATCGTCTTCCGGACGACACGGTGGATAAGAGTCGTCTTGCCCGTGCCGGTGTCGCCGACGAGGACCAATCCATCCGGGAGCTTTTCGGCGACGGCATCCTCGAGATGCTGCCTCGATTCGAGGTAGGGCTTGGCTACCGCTTCCATCTGTCCCATGAGAACGCGCGCGTAGCCGAGCACGTGACGGACATCCGCATACAGCGTCGCCATGACCGACAGCTTGGTTCTCAGGGGAAAAAGCCGGAAGGCTCGCAGCTCGTCCTGCCGCAATCGATGTTCCACGACGACGAGGATCAAGATCGCGCCGATGATGTCGGTGGCCAGATTCAGACAGAAATTCGCCCAGCTCTCCCCTCCCCCGCCCAGCGCGATCGCCAGCAGGATCGCCGAAGCGAGCGCCATGACCACATAGATCCGGAGAGAAGGCGCGGGCGAAATCGGCTGCGAGGGGGGTTCGGGATTTCGCTGTCGATCGAGCGCGTTATCGGATAATTCCGGGCCTGTCGACATCATGCGCTTTCCTTCCGTCACACATCGAGCCGCATCGGACCTTCGACGCGCCGAACGGTACTTCCCTTGATGCCGGCCCAATGAGTTCCGCGTTTCCGAGGCCATTCGTTTTGGTTATGGCGATTATCATAGCATGAAAGCGATACGCGGCGGGAAGATGTTTGCTCGAATTCCAATGTGCGGAAGAACTCGGTTTCCGGCGATGGGGAGCGCCCGGCTAGGCTCCGCCTCTCCCGGATTTCCTGCGGTCGTTGAACTTCTTTATCACCCTGCCCAGCTCTTTGTCCTTCTTCTTCCGTTCCAGGGCCGCATTCTTGTCGACCCTCGAGGCCGTGTATGCCGCTTCCTTTTTCAGCTTGGAGTAGCTCTCCATTATCTCGCGCGGTATTTCCCCTCTTTCGGCGGCCTCCCTGACGGCGCAGCCGGGCTCGTGCTCGTGCGTGCAGTCCTTGAATCTGCATCGTTCCGCATACCCGGATATGTGGTCGAACTCCGGGGCCTCGCCCCATAACGACAGCTCGCGCATGCCCGGCGTGTCGATCAAGAGGCCGCGCTCTCCGAGGTTATAGAGCTGTCTCGTCACGGTGACGTGCCTGCCCTGCGAGTCGTCTTCCCTCACTTCCCGTGTGGCCGCAATCTCCCTTCCCGCGACGGCGTTGATCAGCGTCGATTTGCCCGCGCCCGACGAGCCCACAAAAGCATGGGTCTTTCCGGGCTTCATCAGGGCGACGAGCGCCTGCATGCCCTCGCCGGTTTTCGCGCTCAGCGCCAGCGCCGCCACCGGATCGACGAGCTCCGCCGTTTCCCGCAGGATATTCCTCGCTTCGGGATTGATATCGGATTTGTTCAGGACCACAATCGGCTCTATGCCGCTGCCTTTGACGGCCGAAATGTAACGGAGCAGGCGCATGCGGTTGTAATTATGGTCGAGCCCCTGCACGATGAAGAGCATGTCGATGTTCGCGGCGATCACCTGCTCTTCCGTCTTTATGCCCGCCGATTTTCTGGAGAAGCATGTGCGCCGCGGCAGGACCGCGTGTATGATCGCTTTGCCTTCGCCTGTGAATACCCGAGCCGCGACCCAGTCGCCCGTTTTGGGGAAGTCGGCCGGCGAAGCCGCGGAGAATAGAATCTTGCCGGTGATCTCGGCGGGCATTTCGCCGCTCGCGGCCGCGACGATGTAGCGTTCCCTATGCTCCGCGATCACCCTCGCGGGTTCGAGCCCTTCACGGGCATGCGCCGCGAACGCGCGCTCGAACCACTCGTCCCAGCCGAATTGTGCGAGAGTATCGTTCCGCATGACCGTCTGCGCCTCACCGGGGCGCTGACATTCCCGCGACGAGCCCGCGATCGGGCGCCTCAACGGGGCGTGGACACTCCCGCGACGAACTCATTGGAGGCTCTGCGACTGAGTTCGGAGCGGGAGTGTCCACGCCTTTACTTAACCGCGCCCGCGATCACCGGATCGAGATCCTTGAACTTCGCGAGCCACGCGATGCGCTCGGCGCGCAGCGCCTCCGTGAACGCCGCGATCTCCTCGCTCTTGTAGAACTTGCTCGCGTCGTACCGCGCGAGATCGACCCCGGGCACCGCCGCCGGCACCTCGTATCCCCACGTCTGGTCTTTCCGCCACTCGACGCGCGAGCGCGCGATCTCGCGGATGAACGCCGCCGAATCCTGAATCTTGATCTTCTGTCCCCCGAAACCGCCCGTGTTGAGCAGGAAGCACTGGACCTTGGGGTTCGCTTTGATGATCCGGTAGAAGAGGTTCCCTTCCTCGCCTTCCGAGCCCACGATGAACGGGTTCGTCCCGACCTCGCGCACCGACTGCCCCGCCTTCGTCGGATCGGCGGCCGACGTGATGATCGACTCGCCGAGCATGAAGTACGCGGCGGCCTGCTCCGGATTGAGCCGCGCGGCCGGCGGCACGATCGTGTCGCGCCGCGTGATGAAGAAGATGAGATCGACGCGGTCGAGATCGACCCGGTCGTCGGTGAAATCGAGCTCGCGCCGCACGACGATGCCGCGGCCGTTGAGGCATTTCCCCTTCGCCCCGAACGGATGGTCGTACCGGAAGAAATCGACGTCGAGCGTCTTCGGATCGGTGTAGACGTTTTCGAGAATGGCCGACGGGCTGATCGCCCCGGCGTAGAGGAGCGGCTGCCCCTCGGGCTCGAGCCCTTCCGTCTTGATGTACGCGTTGTCCTCGGTGCCGTAGGCCGCGCCGTCCTCCGTCATGACGAAGAAATCGTCCTGCCGGATGACGACCGTCTCCGACTTGGCGGCGTCGAGCCAGAAATGGTGCACCGACAGCGTCGTCTTCCCCGTGCCGCTGAGGCCGAAGAAGAGGGCGCCCTTGTCCTCGAGCTTCCCCGTCTTCGCGTCGAGGGCGCGGATCACCTTGCCCCCGGCGTGAACCCCGAGCCCGCCCACCTTCCCTTCCTTGAGCCGCGTCTTCTCGAGGTACATCGCCATGCGGAGATGCCCTTTCTTGACCTCGCCGAAATAATCGGTGCCGAGAACGAACGTCACGCGATTCACCGCGTCGCAGAGGATCGTGCGCGGCGGGAGATCGAGCTTCTTCGCCACGTCCCCCCATTCGGGCACCATGACGATCGTCTGGCTCGGGTCCTTCTCCTCCTCGCTCACCGGGAGATTGAAGATCAGCTTGTCCCACATGACGAGGAGCCGCGCGTACTTGCCGGTCACGATCGTGCGGCAGTGATGCGCGTGGGCGGGATCGAGCCCCATCTGCTTGTCCATGACGAGGAGCTGGACGCCGGAGGTCTCGAGATAGTTCGCCGCGGCCTCGATGATCTTCTTCTGGCGCTCGTCGGGCACCGCGAAGAACACCTCCGTCACCGCCGCCGAGCGGTTCGTGACCTTCGAGACGAACGACGGGTTGCGGTATTTGGTCAAAACGTCCGGCGTGCCGCGCGAATCGATCGTCGTGAAATCCTTGAGAGCGAGATTGTTGATAACCTCGCGGCTCCGCGTGATGCGGTTGCCGGCGACGGCTGCCTTCATGACCCTCGCCGCGACATCCCTCGCGAGCGTCGCTGCCGACGAGCCTTTCGCGTCTTCGTTCGTCATAATAATCCCTTTTCTCCCTTCGAGTTGCCTCTGTCGAGCTATTCGCCGACTGCCTCCGCCGATATCCGAGCCGATTTACGATATCCCGCAACCGTAGAATTATGGAAAAATCTACTGCTTTTGGGGGCGTTTGTCAAAAGGGGAGAATCGAGCGGCGCCTCGGTTTTCCTTGATTCTTTGGCCGATTCGTGCTACCATTCCCCCGGAAAGTGGCTCCATAACCACCACAATTGCTCCGCAACCTGCGCTGCACCCGCGGTTTCTCTTTTTCCTCGTTTGCGTTCGAAATCCTTCGATTGCGAGGAGGTGAAAAGCCATTCGATAAATCCGCCGATCCCGAAAGATTCTCAGAGTTCAGACTAAGGAGGGGGCTCGCATGAAACGGCTGCTTATGACGCTCTTCGTCGTGCTCTTCGCGTCGACCTCGCTCGCGGGGGCGACGATGGGTCTCTACTTCGATCTTTG
The DNA here is from genome assembly GCA_963747385.1 of uncultured bacterium. Classification (GTDB taxonomy): domain Bacteria; phylum Krumholzibacteriota; class Krumholzibacteriia; order Krumholzibacteriales; family Krumholzibacteriaceae; genus SSS58A. The sequence continues at coordinate 34,132 of CAVVEY010000015.1, forward strand.
GCCGGGCGTGATGGCCTACAACCCGCCGCCGACCAGCTTCTTCGACGTCTATATGTATCTCCACGATTCCAACTACTACGTGACCGCGCTCGAGTATCAGCTGACGACGCCGCTCGATCCCGCTCACGCGTTCTTCGTGATCCTCGAGATCGAGTATTCGCCCAATGTCGTCGTTACGCTCGGCGCCCCGTTCGAGGGTCATTCGCTCGCCATCTGGCCGCCTCTCGACGGGTACAGCACCGGCTACAACATGATCATCAAGTTCAAATGCATGACGCTCGCGCCGTGCCTCGAGCCGGGAATGACTCCGTCTCCGGGCCAGACCTACCTCGCGGATTACCCGCTCGTCATCGGCCCGCACCCGGACAGCGGCGAGTGCTGGGGGACCTTCTATCCCAACAACGACACGTTCCCCATCATCGGGCTGCGGTCCACGCTGTGCCCGAATCTGATCGGCGTCGAGAATACGAATTGGGGCGCGATCAAGAGCCTTTATAAATAGAGGCCGTCGTCGCGCGCCGGGCGGTTCTCCCCGGGCGACATGGAGGGTCTCTCCCGCGGGGGAGAGACCCTCTCTTCATTTTCCCCATTTTCCCTTGCACCATATTGGAATTTATGAGAGACTTCTGACCGCGTATTTTCCCCTAAGCGCTCTTTTAAACATCTCGCCCGCACCTTTAGATCGAGAGGTGAACGTATGGTCAAGCGAGTCGGAATCGTCGGCATCGGGACCACGGGATTCAGGTCCATCACTCCCGATGTCTCCTACCGGGAGCTCATCTTCGAGGCTGCCCGGAAGGCGTACACGGACGCCGGGATCGAGCCGAGCGAGATCGACGGCTTCGTCACGGCCGCGGAGGACTTCATCGAAGGCTACAGCATCGGCGACGAATACTGCCCCGATCAGATCGGCGCCGTCCTGAAGCCGACGCACACGGTGCCCGGAGATTTCATCCAGGCGCTCGCCGCGGGCTACATGATGATCATGACCGGCGCGTTCAAGACGGTCTCGATCGAAGCCCACAGCAAGGCGTCGAACATCAAGAACGTGGACGAGGTGCTGGGCTTCGCGTTCGATCCCGTCTACAACCGGCCGCTCCGCGAGACGCCGCACGCGATCGCGGGGCTCGAGATGACGCGCTACATGTTCGAGACGTGCACCTCCTCGGAGCAGTGCGCGAAGGTCGTCGTGAAGAACAAGGGGAACGCGATGCGGAATCCGTACGCGGCCTTCGGCGCCGACATCACCGAGAGGGACGTCATGAACTCCGATCCGATCTCGCTCCCGCTCCACCGCCTCGACATCGCCCCGCACGCGGACGGCGCGGTCGTCGCGGTCCTCGCCGACGGCGATACGGCGCTCGCGCTCACCGACACCCCCATATGGATCGAGGGGCTCGGCTGGTGCACCGACACGCCGACCCTCGAGATGCGCGACTGGGGCGAAGCGGCCTACGCGCGCATCGCCGCCGAGATGGCGTACAAGATGGCCGGGATAGCCGATCCCGCGGGCATGATCGATTTCGCGGAGATCTGCGACGAATATTCATTCAAGGAGCTCCAGCACATGGAAGCGCTGAAGCTCTGCCGGCCGGGCGAGGCGGCGCATCTCCTCGAGAGCGGCGCGACGAGCTTCACCGGACGGCTTCCGATCAACGTCTCGGGGGGCGCGCTCGGCGTGGGGCACCTCTTCGAAGCCTCCGGCGCGCACAAGATCCTCGAGCTCGTCGAGCAGCTCCGCGGCCATGCGGGCGCGCGGCAGATCCCCGACGTGAACATCGGCCTCGCGCAGGTCTGGCGCGGCGTTCCGACCGCGACGGGAGCGGTCGCCATCCTTTCGAACATGTAGGAGGTCTTCTGCAATGGGAATGAGGAAAGTAGCAATCGTTGGAGCCGGCATCACGAAGTTCGTGCGCCGCGCGCAGGAGACGGGAAAGGAGCTTTCCTGGCAGGCATCGAAGATGGCGCTCGACTCCTGCGGCATCACGCTCGACGACGTCGACATGGTGACGCTCGGCACGGCCCCCGACGCCTTCGACGGCGTCCACATGAAGGGGGAATACCTCGCCGACGGCGCCGGCGCCTACCGGAAGCCGTACATGCGCCATTACGTGGGAGGAGGCACGGGCGTCTTCAGCCCGATCCACGGATGGATGCACGTGGCGAGCGGCATGGCGGACATCTGCCTCGTCGTGGCCGAGGAGAAGATGTCGAGCTGCCAGCCGCATCCGCAGGGCGCGTTTCTCACGATATTCGACCACACGACCGAGCAGCCCCTGAAGCCCACGCTCATCTGGATCTTCGCCCTCGAGATGAACCGCTACATGCAGACCTACGGCATCTCGAAGGCGGACATCGCGCGCGTCTCGGTCAAGAACAAGCACAACGCCCTCGATCACCCCTCCGCGCAGGTCGCCGAGGAGATCACCGTCGAGGACGTTCTCAACAGCGAGACCCTCTGCTGGCCCGTGAACAGGCTCGACATCAGCCCCGCCTCCGACGGCGCGGCCGCGGTCGTGCTCGCGAGCGAGCGCGTCGCGCGGCGCCTCACCGACAAGCCGGTCTGGATCGACGGCGTCGGCATGTCGATCGACACGGCCTACTGGGGAACGCGCGATCTCTGCTATCCGCGCTACGTCGAGACGGCGGCGCGGATGGCCTACGACATGGCGGGGATCAAGGAGCCGGCGAAGGAGATTCACATCGCCGAGCCTTACGATCCGTTCGATTACAAGGAGCTCCACCACATGGAAGGGCTCATGCTCTGCCCGCGCGGCGAGGCGGCGCGCCTCACCGCCGAGGGCTACACGGCGCGCGACGGGAATCTTCCCGTCTGCCCGTCGGGCGGCGCGCTGGGCGTCGGGAACCCGATCGCCGCGACCGGGCTCATGAAGGTCATCGAGCTCTTCCTGCAGCTCCGCGGCGAGGCCGGAAAGCGCCAGGTGCCCGGCAAGCCCACGTGCGGCGTCGCGCAGGCGTGGGGAGACCTCATGCAAATGGGAACGGTCATCGTACTGAGAAGCTAACAAACAAGGAGCGGGAACAATGAAGCTGGAAGATTACAAACTCGGAGGGACGCACCTCAAATCTTCCGATTTCGAGAAGGGCAAGGTCCTCACGACCGAGTGGAAGCCGAACCTCGGCTACGCGTGGGACGACGGCGTCGCGATCGGACGCTACCTCGCCGAGCTCAAGGAAGGCAAGATCATCGCGCGCGTCTGCCACGAGTGCCACCGCATCATGCTTCCGCCGCGGATGTTCTGCGAGCTGTGCTTCCGCCCGACGGACGAGTGGGCCTACGTCGAGGACACGGGAGTCGTGAACACGTTCAGCGTCGCCCGCGTCAACTGGGACGCCTCGCGGCGCGGCCCCAAGGAACCGCCGCTCATCCCGGCGGTGATCGAGATCGACGGGGCGACGAAAGGCATGGGGATCCTTCACATGCTCGGAGAGGTCGGCCCCGACGACGTCAAGATCGGGATGAAGGTTCGCGCCGTGTGGAAGAAGCCGGAAGACCGCACGGGAGCGATCACGGATATCCTCTATTTCAAGCCTATCCGCGCCGCGGCCACGAAGAAGGCGGCCGCGGGAAGAAAACGCTGAGGGGGTACAGACAATGGCGATCACGGAAAAAATGACGAAGACGACCACCCCGACCTACTGGGAAGGGGAGATCCCGGTCAGATACGTGTACACGTACGGGCTCGCCGGGGAGACGTTCTTCAGGGCTATCAAGGACAAGGGCACGTTCCTCGCGACGCGCTGCGACGCCTGCGACGTGACGTTCCTGCCGCCGAAGATCTACTGCGACCGCTGCTTCGAGGAGCTCGACACGTTCGTCGACGTCGGCACGGTCGGACACGTCGATACCTTCACGGTCACGTTCAAGAACATGGACGGCTCCGACAAGGCGAAGCCGCGCATCCTCGCGATGATCAGGATCGACGGCACGGACGGCGGCATCATCCACTACCTCGAGGGGATCGGCATCGAGGAGGTGGCGCTCGGCCTCCCCGTGAAGGCGATCTTCAAGCCGAAGGCCCAGAGGAAGGGCGGGATCGAGGACATCATCGGGTTCGGCCCGGTGGAATAGCCCTCTTGCGGCCGTATAATCGAAAGCGCCGAAGCGGAATAGTCCGCTCCGGCGCTTTCTCTTTGCCCTGATCCGGCGCAATAAAAAAGGATGGACCGATCAACCCCTTGACCAGTCCATCCCTTTGAGTCCCGAAGGAGTAACAGGGTGCGATCTTGCTGCCTATTACCTTCGGCTTTACGACGCCACGCCAAGCCTCTTTCTTGACGATGGGGGTCCCCGAACCCTTCTATCTCACTCACTCAACCGCGGGCTCTAACTCAGGCCTCCGTGTCGCGTATTGACATACCATATATCAATAACCGTGCCATTACGGGGATCCGCGGGCTCAGCCGCTAACGGCACGGTTCTTTCACAGTCCGGCTCCATACATCGAGGCACAAAACAAATTGAATTCAAAGAAGTTACACGCAGGTGCAAATCGAGATGCGAAATGCAGATGCCATTTTTTATGCAGCCATATTATAGCACCGCGTTTTTAGATGTCAATAAAAATATTTTACTCGGAGGGGTTTTGCGTAAAAATTATTTCCTCAGCAGTTGACGAGATGCACGGTGTTCGTCGAACCCTTTTCGGGGACGGGAATTCCGGCCGCGAGGACGACGAGCCCCCTTACCCCGGCGGCCCTCAGCTTCTCTTTCACGAGGGGAAAGATCGCGTCGGTCCGATCGATGCGGTCGATATGAATCGTCTCCGTGCCCCAGACGAGATTCATCTGGCGCATGACCCGTCGATCGTCGGTCAGCGCGATTATCCGCGTCGCCGCGGGCCGGTACCGGGCGATCAGCCTCGCCGTCCGACCGGTGCGGGTCAGACACGCGATGGCGCGCGCGCCCGAGCTCGCGGCGGTCCGCGCGGCCGCCGCGCAGGCGGCTTCGGCCAGATCCTTCGGCGGCCAGGGAAGCTCGCCGCGGCATTCGTCCCGCAGCGGGCGCCGCTCGTAGCGCTCCGCTTCCCGCATGATGCGGTCCATCACGCCGACGCTCTCGACGGGGAACGCGCCCGTCGCCGTTTCCGCGGAGAGCATCAGGGCGTCCGCGCCGTCGAAGACCGCGTTCGCCACGTCGCTCGCCTCGGCGCGCGTCGGCCGCTCGGAGACCGCCATCGATTCGAGCATCTGCGTGGCCACGATCACCGGCTTCCCCATCTCGCGGCACAGGGCGATGATCTCCTTCTGGACGACGGGCACGCGCTCGAGCGGGATCTCGACGCCGAGATCCCCCCGCGCGATCATGATCGCATCCGCGGCCTCGACGATCCCGTCGAGCCGCGCGAGCGCTCTCTCCTTCTCGATCTTCGCGACGACGAGCGCCGGCGATTTCCTCGCCTCGATGATTCGCTTCACGCGCCGCACGTCGGCGGCGCACGTCACGAACGACACCGCGACGTAGTCGACGCCCATCGCGAGGCCGAACTCGAGATCGCTCGCGTCCTTCGCGCTCAACGAAGGCCCGATCCGCAGGCGCGGGACGTTGAGCCCCTTGCGGGAAGTGAGGATGCCTCCGTGCACGATCCGGCAGCGGATCTCCCGCGCGAGCGCCCTCTCGACCTTCAGGTGAATGCTCCCGTCGGCGAGGTACAGGTCGTCGCCGGCCTTCACGTCCCCGGGCCGAAACCGGTAATCGACGTGCGCGCCTTCCTCGTTCCCCGCGATCGGCTTCGTCGTGAGAACGAAGGCGCCGCCGTCGCGCAGGCGCGCCTGGCCTCCTTCGATCTCTCCGATGCGGATCTTGGGCCCGGCGAGATCCTGCATGATCGCGACCCCGCCGTCGAGCTTCCTCAGCCTGTCGAATACCGCCCGGTGCTCCGCCGGGGAGCCGTGCGAGAAATTGAGCCTCGCGACGTTCATTCCCGCGTCGAGAAGCTGCCGCAGCTTCTTCGCGCCGCCGCTCGCCGGTCCGATCGTGCAGACGATTTTCGCCCTGCGTTCCACGGGACACCTCCGTTGCGCGGATTGTAGCCCCGCGCGCCGGCGAATCAAAAGGCAAATCGAGGGATTTGATTGAAATCCCCCCCGCGAGTATGTTATCAATCTCCAATCCCTCGAACAACGGGAATGGAGACCGCTATGAGACACAGGGTCCTGCACGTCATCTACTCGCTCTACCGCGGCGGCGCGGAGCGCGTCATCGAGACGCAGCTCCTCGGCGGCGACCGCCGCCGCTTCGAGTATCTCGTCTGCTCGATCACGGGCGGCGGCGACATGATCGACCGGATGTCGAACACCGGCTCGCGCGTTTTTCTCCTCGGCAAGCGGCGGCGCGGCGACTTCACGGCGGTGACGAAGCTCGCGAACCTCATCCGCCGCGAGAAGATCGATCTCCTCCACCTCCACAATTCGCCGGGCATGTTCTGGGGCACGCTCGCCCAGATCGCGAGCGGCACGGGCGTGCCGATCGTGCGCACCGAGCACAATCCGTATCTTCCCAGCGCGATGCCCGCGCTCTACCGGTGGCTCTACCCGCGATTCACGAAGACGCGCGAGCAAGATCATCTGCGTCTCCGAGCGCGTGCGGCAATCGTTCGCCGAGCGATTCCCCTCGCTCGCCGGCAGGTTCATGGAGATTCCGAACGGCATCCGCATGCAGGATTACGAAAAGCTCCCGCCGCGGGCCGAATGCAGGGCGCAGTTCAAGCTGCTCCCCGGCGCCAAGCTCATCGGCACGGTCGGCCGCATGGTTCCCGTCAAGAACCACAAGCTGCTCATCGAGGCGCTCTTCCGCGTGCGGCAGACGGTGAACGACGTGCACCTCGCGATCATCGGCGAGGGGGATATGCGCGAGAGCCTCGCCGCGTACGCGGCGGATCTCGGCGTGAGCGAGTACGTCTCGCTCGTGAAGGAGACGCAGAAGATCGACTACTTCTACGGCGCGATCGACATCTTTTGCCTGTCGTCGGACTCGGAGGGGATGCCGCTCACGCTCCTCGAGGCGCTCGCCTCGGGCGTGCCCGTCGTTTCGACCGAGGTCGGCGGAATCCCCGAGGTGATCGAGAGCGGAAAGACCGGCTAGCTCGTGCCGAAGGGCTCGGCGGAGTTTCTCGCCAAGCGCATCGTCGAGCTCCTGCAGGATCCGTCGAAGGCGGCCGAGTTCGCGCTCGCCGGCCGCACAATGGTGCGCGAACGCTTCTCCGCGGAAAAGATGATCGAGGCGATCGAGGCCGTGTACGACGAGGTGCTGGCGAAAACCGCCTCCAGGCGTTAGATTCCCAGACATGCAGAAGAGAAAGCTCGGCAGAACGGACATGCTCGTTTCGGCGATCGGCTTCGGGGGGATCCCGATCCAGGGGGTTTCGTTCGACGAAGCGGAGCGCATTCTCAAGGCGGCGATCGAGCAGGGCATCAACTTCTTCGACAGCGCCCGCGGCTACACGGACAGCGAGGAGAAGATGGGCCGGGCGTTCGCCGGAGCGCGCGCCGGAATCTATCTTTCGACCAAGTCGCTCGCCCGCTCCGCGGGCGAGCTCGCCAAAGAGATCGAAACGAGCCTCCGCAACCTCCGCACCGACACGATCGACCTCTACCAGCTCCATTCGATCGGCACGCTCGCCGATCTCGACCGCGTGCTCGCGCCCGGCGGGGCGTACGAAGCTCTCGTCGAAGCGCGCGCGGCGGGGAAGATCCGCTGGATCGGGATCACCGGCCATTCGCGCGAGATCATGCTCAAGGCGATCCGCACGGGGCTCTTCGACACGGCCCAGTTCCCGTTCAACCCGATCGAGACGGAATGGGAGGAAGAGGTCATCCCCGCGGCGAAGGCGGCCGGCGTCGGCACGATCTGCATGAAGCCTCTCGCGGGGGGAGCGATCCGGAACCGCGCGCTCGCGCTGCGCTTCGAGCTCTCGCGCGGCATGGACGTCGTCATCCCGGGAATGGACGCGGTGGAGCAGGTCGAGGAGAACGCCTCGGCCGGAGAGAAGATCGCCGCGCCGGACGCCGGGGAGCTCGCCGCGCTCGAGGCCGAGAAGAAGCTCTGGGGGAACTCGTTCTGCCGCCGATGCGGCTACTGCCTGCCCTGCCCGAACGGCCTCAACATCCCGTTTCTCTTCCTCATCGACGGCTACTACACCCGCTACGAGCTCAAGGACTGGGCGCTCGCGCGGCTCTCGGCGCTTCCGAAGAAGTTCGGCGATTGCGCGGAATGCGGCGAATGCCTCGAGAAATGCCCGTACGGGCTCGCGATCCCCGACATGATGAAGGACGCGGCGAAGCGCGTCGTCTGATTCAATCCTTCGGAACGGCCGGGACCTTCCCGCGGCGCGCGTCGATCGCGTCGAGCCTCTCGACCATTCTCTTCACGAGCTCCGTTCCCCGCGCGGCGGGATTCTCCAGGCCGGCGAGAACGCCGAGATATCTCCCGAAGATGAAAACGAGAACGTCCCCCTGGTGCGGATCCTTGCCGAGGCCCAGGATGTATTCGCCCTTCGCGCCTTCCGCCGTCGCGAGAAACGACTCCATCTCGTCCGTGTACCACTCGAACGTGTCCCGCGCGGCCGCGCTGTCGGCGAGCGTCGCGAGGTAGAGCTTCCCCTGCGCGCCGTCGAACATGTACGTGCCCACGAAGGCCGGAGGGAATTTTTCCCGCCCGAGGACCCCCTGCGTGAGGTAGCGGAGGTCGTTCGGCACGAGCCCCTCCTCGGGGAACGCGCCCGTTTCCGCGGGCAGCGCGGCGCCGCCCCCCGGTATCGCGGCCGCGATCGCCTTCGCGAAGAGCGCCAAGCGCCGCGTCCGATTCCTCCCCCTTCTCGAAGACCGCGACGCGCACGTAGAAGCGGTCCTTCCAGAAATTGATCGAATACTCGTCGGAGAACGCCTCGTTCCCGATCGCGTGGAGCGCGAGTCCCGGGCTCCGCATCTGCGCGTAGATGCCGTAGGCCATGAGCGGGCTTCCGTGCTCGTATATCTCGACCTTGAGCCCCCGGTCCCCGGCGGAGAGAGTAGTCCTGCGCGATCACCTGCCGGAAATCGAAGGAGAGAAAATTCTCGGCCGAGCCGTCGATGTATTCCCAGAGATCGTCCTGCGTGTAGAAGAGCGGCTCCCCGTCCGTCTTCCAGCCGGAGATCGCCGTCCGCGGCGGGGAGGAGCTTCGACAGATCGGCCGATTCCTGCGCGGCGCACGGCGCGCCGCGAACAACAGCGCCACCGCGGCCGCCGTTATCAACGCATTCTTCATACGATCACCTTCGCTCCCGCGAAAAAGCCCTCTGCCGCTTCCCGAGCGTTCATTATAGCAAAACCGGCGCAGCGCCGGGTTCCGATTATAACGCTGGACTTCCCCGGGGCCCGACCTATAATTTCGAAGCGGAGACCCCGGGCGCATTCACGGCCGCCGGCCGGAGCCGGCGGAAGGAGACCGGTTTCATGAGATCGAATCCCGCGTCGAGGCTTTGCGCCGCCCTGTCGATCGTCCTCGTCGTCGTCTCGTGCTCGCCGCTCCTCGCCGAGGAGGGAAGATTCTTCGTGCGGATCGGGACGGGGGCGAGCGTCCCCTTTCTCGAGAACCTGAACGACGAGCTCGCGCTCCAGGGCAGGGAAAAGGTCGGCGCCCGGCTACGGGCTCGGCGTCTCTCTCGGACACACGCTCTTCGAGGAGCGGTGGTCGCTCGAGCTGCACTTCATGACGGCCTTCTATCCCTCGGTCGACTACGACAACGCGTACGAGTATTTTCCCGACCAAGCCGAAGCACTACTCGCTACATGCTCGTCGCGCGGCACAACTTCATGAGCGAGAGCGAGAGATTCAGGCCCACTCTCGGCGCCGGAATCGGCTACGGGCAGACGAACCTCGTCGCCGGCGGCGGGAAGCTCGGCGCCCTCGAGGGGCTCGTCACGGGAAGGCTCGACGTTTCGATCAGGAAGAACCTCGATCTCGCCTTCGAGTGCTCGTACTACGCGGGGCTTCAGTCGAAGGCGTTCGGGAGCCCGTTTCTCGAGAACGTCGATACCGACGTCGTGCAGAACAGCGCGGGGGACGCGCTCGAGGATACGTTCCGCTCGCTCGACTTGAGAATCGGCCTCACGCTCTGGCTCAAACCGATGGAAAGGTAAGGACGGTGCATGATGAGGATTCTGTTCGTGATGCTGTGCGCGTGCGCTTTCGCGGCGGCCTCATACGGCTGCGGCAAGTCCGCGGGAAGGCCCCCAGACGAAGAAGATCGGCGGCTGCACGGTGGAGACGATCACGATCGGCACGGGGAAGAACGTCTCGGCCGAAGCGCCTTCGGACGCGGCGTGGATCCGCGTGAGCTCGGTCGAATTCGCCGACAACGAGATCTACAAGAAGGCGGCGCTCGATCTCGCGAAGGCGCTCGAGATGCGCGACGTCGAGGTCTACAGCCGTTCCGAGCTCATGCACGTCGCGGAAGGCCCCTGCTGGCCGCCGTATTCGGTCGAGTTCAGAATCAAGCTGGACTGAAGCGACGAGCGGCCCCATTCGCAGATATCCTTCTGGGCACGCCGATCGCCGGGCATCGACCCGGCGCCGAGCGCCCGGACGACTACGGCCCGTTCTTCATCTCCTGCGGCTTCGGCTCCTACGACTGGTGGACCGTCTGGTATCGAAAGTAGGCGACATGCAAGACACGGTGAAAATCGGCATCATCATCTGCGACCGCTACCGCACGTGCGCGGGCGGCAAATGCTTCAGGGCGGCGCGAGACAAGGAAGGCGCCTTCAGCGTCTACAAGGACAGGGATGTGGAGGTCGTCGGCTTCACGACGTGCGCCGGCTGCCCCGGCGGGAACGTCGAATACGCGGTCGACGAGATGAAGAAGAACGGCGCGACGGCGATACATCTCGCCACGGGGCTCATCGTCGGGTACCCGCCGTGTCCCTCGATCGGCTATTTCCGCGACTTCATCAGGGCGAAGTACGGCCTCGATGTCGTGTACGGCACGCACCCGATCCCGCAGAAGTATTTCACGGTGCACGATCGGCTGGGAACGTGGCGCGACCCCGAGTGGGAGGAGATTCTCCGGCCGACGATGGCGGACGAGAAGACCCGCCTGTCGTACGATTGAGCGTCCGGGAGTTCATCCGAGATACGAAAACGGGAGCGAGGCCGCCGGCCCCGCTCCCGTTCGTTTCTATCCGCTCCGCCGCCGGATCAGCGCTTGTCCGGATCCTTCGGCATCGGCGGAGTCTTCGGCGGATTCGCCTTGATCTTGTCCATGAGCACCTGGACCGCCTTCTCGAGCTGCGGATCGCCGCCCTTGGCCGTGAACTCGGGCGAGTTCTCGACCTCGATGTCGGGAGAGACGCCCACGTTCTCGACGGCGTAGTTGCCGTCGAGATCGGTGAAGCCGATGCCGGGCATCGTCACGCCGCCGCCGTCCATGAGCGGAATGTTCCGGTTCATTCCCACGAGCCCGCCCCACGTGCGCTTGCCGATGAGGGGACCGAGCCCCGCCTGCCGGAAGAGATACGGGAAGGCGTCGCCGCCCGATCCCGCCCATTCGTTGATGAGCATCGCCTGGTAGCCCCTCGGCACCGACGGCGGGAAGGAGCTGAGCCGCTTGAAGTGCCGGAGCGCCCAGTAGCTCGACGGCTTCCGGGCGAGGCGGTCGACGAAGAGGGAGGGCATCCATCCGCCGCTGTTCCAGCGCTCGTCGATGACGATGCCGTCGAGGTTCGCCTGGCCGTAGAAGAGCTTGGCGAACTCCATGAGCCCCTCGGTCGCCGTGTTCGGCACGTGGACGTAGCCGATCCGCCCGCCCGAGGCCTCGAGGACCTTGAGCCGGTTCGACTCGACCCAGTCGGCGTACCGGATGTTGATGTCGCTCGCGACCGGCTCGACGGTGACCTCGCGCGCGTCCTTGCCGTCGGCGGTCTTCGACACCTTGATCACGGTCTGCTTGCCGGCGCGATTCTCGAGGAGCGCCAGCGGGTCGGCCGGATATTTCAGATCGACGCCGTTGATGGCGAGGATGTAATCGCCCGCCTTCACGTTGATCCCGGGCTGGCCGAGCGGCCCCGCAAACTGGGCGTCCCAGTTGCGCCCGTCGTAGACCTTCGCGACGCGGTAGCGGCCGCTCGCCTTGTCGGCCTCGAAGTCGCACCCGAGGAGCCCGGTGCCGACGGGCTGGAGGGTCGGATAGTCCCCGCCGCCGACGTACGCGTGGCCCGCGTTGAGCTCCGAGATGAGCTCGCCGATGATGTAGTTCAGGTCGTCGCGGCTCGTGAGGTAGGGCAGCAGCGCTTCGTAGCGGCTGCGCATCTTGTTCCAATCGACCCCGTGCATGTTGTTCACGTAGAAGAAGTCGCGCTCGAGCCGCCAGGCCTCGGCGAACATCTGCTTCCATTCGGCCGGCGGGTCGACCTTCATGTCGAGGTCGTCGGTCGCGATCTTGTCGTCGCCGACCTTCTTGCCCTCGGCGGCGTCGACGATGCCGTACACCTGCTTCGCCTGGTACAGGATCTTCTTCCCGTCCGCGGAGAAGGTGAAGTTCGTGATCCCGCCGATGACCGTCTTCGACTCGCGCTTGTCGAGATCGAAGTACTTGAGATCGAATCCGCCGCCGCCGTCCTCGTCGGCCGCCGAGCCGATCGTGTTGTTCGGGGCGTCGACGTAGTAGATCTTCTTGTCGCCGGGGTAGAGCCCGCCGAAGTTGCCCATGCCGACGGGGAGCCCGACGATGCGCGCCTCGATGCCGTCGAAGTCGATGACGAGATCCTCTTTCTTGTCGGCGTCCTTCTTCTCGTCGTCTTTCTTCTCGTCCTTGGCGTCTTTCTTCTTGTCGCCTTTCGTGTCCTTCTTGTCGTCCTTCTTGTCCGCGTCTTTCTTGTCCGCGTCCTTCTCCCCGTCTTCCTTCTTGTCCTCCTTCACCTCGACCTCGTCGCTCTCCGGAGCGAGCGGCGAAGGCGTGTCCGCCTTGAGCGTCATCGCGCAGACGACGCTCGGGTAGACGTAGTGGATGTCGTAATCGAAGCCGTTGAACTGGAAGGGGGTCGCCCTGTTCGAGGCGAAGTAGAGATACTTGCCGTCGGGCGAGAAGCAGGGATTGAAATCGCTGTAGAGACCGCTCGTCACCTGGCGCGGCTTCTTCTCGTCGAGCGAGTAGAAGTAGATCGAGTTGTTCCCGTTGTCGCCGCTCTTCGAGTAGGCGATCCACTTGCTGTCGGTCGACCACGAGTAGTCCTGGAGATCGCCCCACGGATCCTCGTCGACCGTCTGGACCTTCTTCGCGTCGATATCGACGCAGTAGAGGCGGAAGGTCTCGTCGTGGAAGGCGAGCTTCTTGCTGTCGGGAGACCAGCTCATGCGGAAGGGGAAATGCCCGATGCCGTTCGTCACGCGGACCTCGTCGCCGGTGCCGTCGGGCTTCCGGAGGTAGATGTCGTAATCGCCCGTCGCGTCCGAGAAGTAGGCGATCCATTTCCCGTCGGGCGAGAACGCCGGCGCGCGCTCGCGAATGCCCTGGGTGCGCGTGACGTTGCGGATCTCCCCCTTCTCGGCCGGAACGGTGAAGATGTCGCCGCGCGCCTCGAAGGCGGCGCGCTTGCCGGTGCCCGAGATATCCCCCGCGTTGATGAGCCCGCCGACGCGCTCGTAGTGCGGACGGGTCTCGGCGAGCTCGCTCGGAACGACGATGTCGATCTTCTTCGTCTTCTCGGTCTTGAGATCGAGGACGTAGAGCCAGCCGCCGTTCTCGTAGACGATTGAATCGCCGCCGATGCTCGGCCACTTGACGTCGTATTCGTCGTGGTTCGTGAGCTTCCGGACCTTCCTCGTGTCGAGATCGAGGACGTAGACGTTAAAGGTGCGCTCGCGGTCGGATATGAAATAGAGGCTGTTCCCGCGCCACATCGGGAAATAGTCGGTCCCTTCGGCGTCGACGAGGATCTCGGCCTTAAGCGTCTTGAAATCGTACATCCAGATGTTCGGCGCCATGCCGCCGCGGTAGCGCTTCCAGGTGCGCGACTCGGTCGCGAGCCTCGTGAAGGCGATCTTCGAGGCGTCGCGCGAGTAGCACGCGAGCTCTCCCTCGAAGAGCGGGAGCGCCTCGGCGACGCCGCCGTCCTTCGGCACGGTATAGAGCCTCGCGTAGCGCGGGCCGGGGTTCGTTTTCGATTCCCGCATCGAGCGGAAGAGAATGCGCTCCCCCGAGGGATGCCAGTCGAGCGTGAGATCCGGGAACGGATGATAGGTCAGCCGCTTCGGGATGCCGCCCTCCGACGGGAATCGTGAAGAGATCGGTATTGCCGTCATAATAGCCGGTGAAGGCGATCGTTTTGCCGTCCGGCGAGAATTTCGCGAAACGCTCGCTTCCGGCATGGGAGGTGAGCCGTTCCGCCGTGCCGCCGCTCGCCGGGACGATCCAGAGATCGCCGCCATGCGTGAAAACGATCTTGTCCCCGTGAATGTCGGGGTAACGCATGAGCCGGCTCTCGGGGGCCGCTCCGGCCGCGGTCGCGCAACAGAGGATCCCGAGGACCATGAAGACAAAAAATCCTCCTACCCATCGCACGCTCCTTTCGGAATGAAGGTATAGGGACAGACGTATCCGGGAATCCGGTCTCTCTAGAATTAATACTATCGAAAGCGCGATTTGTTTCAATTATTTCCGCCGCCCATGCGCCCCAGCCGCTCCCGCTGTGCCGCCGCGGGCCAAGGAACTCGAGAAATATCTTGCCAAACTCTCGCAATTATTTTAAACTGACTTCACATCAGCAGATATCACAACGATATGCAGGATTCACCCCGCGACGGTATCATCCGAAGAAGAGGTGTCAATATGTCGAATTTTCATCATGCGTCACGTGAAGGTCGCTGGGGCGTCTTTCTGCTCGCCGCGGGGTTCGCCCTTGCCGCGATCCTCACCGCCGGCGCCGCCCGCGCGCAGGTGACGGGAATCAGTTACACGCTCACTCCCGTCGGCGAGGGAATTCGCTTCGCGGACGACGCCGCGCTCAAGAGCTCGTTCTTCTACGGCGGGAAGCTCGGATTCGGATTCGGCGAACTCATCGAGCTCAACGGTCTCTATCTGTTCAGCCCGGATTCGAAAACGGAGCTCGGGAATCTGACCGGCTACGACGAGGCGACGACGACGCTCCTTCGCGGGCTTCCCTCGCGCTCGCTCGACCTTCGCCGTTTCGGCGGCGAGCTCAAGTTCAATATCGGCCGCGGCTCCGTCTTCCCCTTCGTCACGCTCGGCGCCGGCGCCA
Organism: uncultured bacterium; assembly: GCA_963747385.1. Taxonomy (GTDB): domain Bacteria; phylum Krumholzibacteriota; class Krumholzibacteriia; order Krumholzibacteriales; family Krumholzibacteriaceae; genus SSS58A. Next base: position 49,388 of record CAVVEY010000015.1, read on the forward strand.
TGCGGTTCGAGCCCGCGGGACTGAACAGAAGCACGGTAGTCTATCTGAGCGGCGGAATGGGCGTTCAGTTCAGCTACCGCGAACGCTATACGATAGTCCTCCAGGCGACCGGGCTCACCTACCGGTACAATCCCGCCGCCGCGCTGATGTCGACGGACGACGTCGAGGCGCTCGGCATGACGGCCGACGATTTCGATCTCATCGACGTGCGCAACTTCGGCGGCGCCGTCGGCGTGAAGTTCTATCTCGGCGGACGCTCGAGCGGCAAGCCTCAGCGACATCGACCGCGCTCTTCAGGATCAGTTCCGCCGCGGATGGCGCGGGATCGACTTCCGCATCGAGCCCGCGGGGGGCGAGATCGATTTCAACGACGCGCTCGGCTATCGCCGGCACAGCCGCTTCGCGAATCTATCGGCGGGAATCGATCTCGGCGCGTACGCGGGGATCCGCGCGTTCTACTGGCGCGGGGTCGAGGACGACTCGTGGTCGAAATTCGACTATCTGCAGGCATACGGCGGAGAGCTCAAGCTCGCCTTCGCCGAAGGCTCGGGCAACCTCGTCCCGTACTTCACCTTCGGCGGCGGATATCTGGACGTCATGACCGGATACGCGGGCAACGGGCTCGAGGTGGCGGAAGACCGTCCCTTCGCGTTCGGCGGCGTCGGCCTGATCGTTCCTCTCGGTTCCGCGATATCGCTCGACGCGGCGGTTCGGTCCATTCTCATGAGCACTTCGGGCGCAGACAACGTGAGCGACCCGGGGAGCATCGAGACGAGCGCCATGTATACGGTGGGAATCAGCTTCGGTCTCGGCGGCGGAAAGTCCGGGACCGTCTTCGGGAGGGAAATGACCGCATCGAGGCTCGAACGGAAGCGGCTCGCGACGGGAGTTTCTTCCCTCGAGCAGGAGATCGATGCGCTCAAGACGCGAGTGGATTCAATCACCGCCGTCGCCGAGGGGCGGCGCGCTCCCCGCGCCGATTCGATCGCCGCCTTCGCCGGCGCGAAAGGAAACGCCGGCGGCACCCGCTGGGTCACCCTTCCCGTCCCCGAGGAGGGAGAGCTCTATCTCAGATTCGGCACGCCGGGCGGCGTGAGCGTCGAAACGATCGAGGGAGAACCGGTGACGTACTACCTCGATCCGGCGACCGGCGCTCTCATGCTCGCCGCACCCCCCGCCGGGCAGAAACCGTCCGCGCCGCAAGGCGCTCCCGCGGCGCCCGCAGCCGGGCAGAAGCCCCCCGCGCCCCAGGGATCTCCCGCGGCGCCCCAGAAGAGCCCCGCAGCGGCGGCAGCGGAGACGGAGTCGCTCGAGAGCGTCATTCGCCGCGTGCTGAGCGAGGAACGCGCGTCACAAGCGCCGGCCCCGACGCCTCAGGCGGCCGCCGAGCAACCCGGACCCATCGTCGTGCAGCTGCCGGCGGCGGCGCCGGCCGCGCAGCAGCAGCCGGCCGCGGAACCGCGGGAAACGAAACCCATCGTCATCGAGATCCCCGCCGCGAAAGCCGAGCCGGTGACGCAAGCCGCTCCCGCGCCGAAGCCCGCGGAAAACGTCCCCGAGGTCGCGGTCGAAGAGGCGGCGCCCCGGACGCCCTCGACGCGATTCGCCGGCCTTTCCCCGCTCATGGGCTACAACTTCGACAGGCCGCATCAGTTTCTCCTCGGCCTGCGAGCGGAATTCGTTCATCGCACGCAACCCTACCGGCTCGTGCCCGAGCTCATCATGGGCTTCGGCGACTCGAAAACGACCACCAACGTCAATCTGAACGGCATCTACGATCTCGGCATCGGAATTCTCGACCGGCTCTATCCGTATGGAGGTCTCGGCATCGGACTCCTCAACAGGGACGAGCTGGAGCTCGTTCTGAACATCATCATAGGAACCGATATACAGATCGGCACCTCGACGGCGTTCATCGAATACATGAACCAGGATTTCTTCGACAACAACCGGCTCCTCGCGGGGTACCGGTTCAGCTTCTAGGCGCTCGTCCCGCGCGACAGGAATAAGGGCGCGATTATGATACGATTTCTGATAATGCTCGCGGCGTTCGCCGCACTCGCGGCGCCCGGATCGCAGACGGCCCGCGCGCAGGCGCCGCGATACGACGCGCGCGGCGGCCCCCGCGCGGCGCGCGTCCGCGGCCCGGACAGCGTCGCGGCCCGCCCCCGACCGGTCGATTCGACGGCCGTGCGCCTCATTCCCGTGAAGATCCTTTCGCCGGGCGGCGTTCGGATACGCTCGGTGCGCGACAATCGCCGCATCGTCATCCTCGCCGCCGCCCGGGTGCACCCGCGTCCGCGCACGCCGCGCCCGCGCCCACGCGCCGCGACGGCGTCACGCGCGAGGATCTCGATCGTCTCGAGGCGCGGCTCCGGGAGTATTTCGACGCGCGCACCCGGGATCTCGAGCTCGCCCGTGCGCGATACGATCCTTTCGCTTTCGGCCGCCGGCGCGCCGCTCCGGCCGGCCCCGCGGCCCCTCGGGAGCCACGCAGGTCGTCGTCGTTCCCGCTCCCGACCCCCTCGCCGGCCGCGCCTGACAGCGCGCTCGCCGACACGCTCGCGGCGCTCCGGGATTCGCTCGCCGCGGATTCGGCGCGAAGGGCGGCGGTCGCACGCGATTCCGCGCCGATACCGCCGCGTCCGGCGCGGCCGAGGCGCCGTTTCTCGGCATGAAGGCGCCGCACGGTCACGCTGCTCGCGCCCGGCGCGAGCAGCGCCGAAGTAGAGCGCGCGGTGCTCGAAGGGGAGCTTCTCCGCGCGGTGAACATCATATTCGAATTCAACAGCGCCGCGCTGCTCCCGGCGTCGCTCTCGATCCTGAATTCGATCGGGGCAGTGCTCGCGAAGCATCCGGAGCTGCGCCTGGAGATCGACGGGCACACCGACAGCAGCGGCCCCGCGGAGTACAATCTGCGGCTCTCGCAGGCGCGGGCCGAGGCGGTTCGCGACTACCTCGTCACCGCGTTCTCGATCGACCGCGGGCGGCTCCCCGCGCGCGGCTTCGGCGAAAGCATGCCCGTCGCGGACGAGGCCACGCCGACGGGGCGCGCGCTCAACCGGCGCGTCGAGTTCCTCGTGCTTCGTCCGGGGGCGCGCCCCGAAGCGCCGCCGTCCGCGGCCCGAAGATAAACGTCCGTAACGAAGGAGGCCGAAATGACGAGTCTGAAGCTCGTTCTGGTCCTTGTCATCGCGTGTCTGATCGCGATCTTCATCGCCCAGAACGTCGCCGTCATCCAGATGAGATTTCTCGTCTGGGATTTCTTCATGTCCCGGGCGCTGCTCGCGTTCTTCGCGCTCGTGGGCGGATTCATCATCGGCTGGTTCACCTGCAGCCTGCTCCACTGGCGCAGGTCAAAGTCCAAGGCGGCGGCAAAGCCCGAAGAAAAAGTCTGATAGCCGACGGTTCCCGCGGCTCGTTCCATGTATGGCATTTCCCGCACAGGAGGCTCGTATGATCACCCTGCCACCGCTTCCCTATGCCGAAGGCGCGCTCGCGCCGGCGATCTCGGCGAATACCCTCGGCGTTCATTACGGCAAACATCACAAGGCCTACGTCGACAATCTGAACAAGCTCGTCGCCGGCACGGAGCTCGCCGAAATGCCGCTCGAAAAGATCGTCGCCGCGGCGGCCGGCAAGCAGGAGCGCGCGGCGATATTCAACAACGCCGCGCAGGCCTGGAATCACTCGTTCTACTGGCGCTGCTTGAAGCCCCACGGCGGCGGCGAACCGCCGGCGGCGTTGAAGCGGCTCATCGAAAGCTCGTTCGGCGATCTCGAAACCTGCAAGAAGAAGCTCGCCGATGCGGCGCTCGCCCAGTTCGGGAGCGGCTGGGCGTGGCTCGTCCTCGACGGCGGCAAGCTCGCGGTCGCGAAGACGGGGAACGCCGACACGCCCATCGCGTCCGGCAAGAAGCCGATCCTCACGATCGACGTGTGGGAGCACGCCTATTATCTCGATTATCAGAACCGGAGGGCCGACTACGTCAAGGCGGTCATCGACACGCTGATCGACTGGGAGTTCGCCGCCGCGAATCTCGGATAGGCGGACGCGAGGGAGTGCGCGAACAGTTTGATCCGCGCCGCCGCGGCCGGAGAGCGCTCCACGCGCGAGGGGGAGGGCGCGCCGGCGACCGTATTGGGAAGGGCGATCGCCGGCGGCGGCAGGCCGGCGCCTAACGGAGCAGGACCATCTTCTTCGAGATCGTCTCCCTCCCGCAGGTCAAACGATAGAAGTACACCCCGGAGCTCACGGCGCGTCCGTTCGTGTCAACGCCTCTCCACGCCGCCTCGTGCATGCCCCGTTCCTCTTTCACCCCGTTCACCGGCCTCGAGACGAGGCGCCCCGACGAGTCGTAGATCTCCAGCGTGACCACGCTCGACTCCGGCAGGTAGTATGGAATCGTCGTCGCCGGATTGAACGGATTCGGATGGTTCTGGTGCAGCGTCGAGCGGCATCGACGGCGTCGTGATCCCGTCCGTCATGAAGAGCGTCCGGATCCCCGACGCCTGGACCACATCGAGCCGATACCGGTACGTCGTCCCCGGCTCCACGCTCCGGTCCACCACCGTGAACGCGAGCCCCTCGCGCCCGATCTCGATCGAGGGCAGCTCCTCGAACGCGCCGCCCGACGAACGAAGCACCTTCAGCTCCGCCGTCTCGTCGAGCTCCGTGAGCGTCCACGAGAGCTCGATCGCGGATTGCTTGAGCGCCGCCGCGAAGCTCCGGAGCATCGTGCCGACCTTGACGTCCTCGGGCCTCAGGAGCGCCTCCGGCCCCTTGTTGCCGTGCCGGTCCACCGCGATGAGCTTGTAGTGATACTGATACGCCTTCACCCACGTCCCGTCATGAAGATCCGTTTCCGTCGTCGTCCCGAGAAGGTTCGTCCCGTCCGGCACGAACATCGCGTCCTCTCCCCGGTGCACGTCGTACTTCCAGATATCGGAGGCGGCGTTCGGATCCCACGTCAGCATGAGCCCAGCCGGAGCGGCAGTCTCGCTCCCCTCGAAGCCGGCGGTCATGCCCGGAGCGAGATTGTCGACGGAGTAGCCGACCGCAGAAGCCGAGGCCACGAATACGCCGGCCGTCGAGGTATGCGCCGTGACGATATACGTCTCCTCGGCCGTCCCCGATTCGGTCGAGTCGTTCCTCGTCGGAACGGCGATGTTATAGATCGTATCCCGCGTCGCGAACCAGAAGCCGACCGACTCCCAGTCCCCTTCGGGGAGACCCAGCGACGCCGCCTGCGGCCCGCTCACACGCATGCCCTTCGCCGTCGCGGGATCGGAGAGCAGCGCCCTGACCTCCGCGACGTCCATCGATGCCGCGCCCGCGGAGGCCGCCAGCGGTCCGGCGCTCCCGATCAGCCTCCAAACGTTATAGCCGAAGATCGGGAACAATTCCCCCGCCGCGTCCAGCGGCGAGGCCGCCGTCGTGATCCGCACCCAACCTCCCTGATCCGCCGGCACGTCTGCGCAGGAGATGATCCCGGGCTCGGGATTGCCCCAGAGCCCCGTTCCCGAAAGGCGCTGGCAGTAGATGTCGCTGTACATATCGTCCGGACGGTAATCCTCCCAGGCGAAGATCAGTCCGCCGAACCCATCATGAATCACCTTGGCGGCGTACTGGTAGCTCTCGGCCAGGGACACGGGAACGCCTTGCGATCCCCAGAGCAGATTCCCGTTGAAATCGACCTTCTGGGCGTAAATGTCGAGCTCGGTGTTCTCATCCGGGTAGAGGTCCACCCCCAGTATCGCCCCCCCGGAGCCGTCGGGTATAATGCCGAAGGGGCCCTCATATGAATATGCGGGAACGAGCACCTTCCCCATCGAGCTCCACGCTCGAGCGCCGTCCCAAGCGATACGCTGCCCCCATACGCTGTTGCCGTCCCCGTCGGCGCCCCACCATGCGACTATCGCGCCGCCTTGGCCGTCGGGGACGATCCGCGGGGAGTATTTGCTGTTGTAGGATCCCGCATCGTCGCAGGCGGATACTCCGTCGATCTGCCAAACGGGGACGCCGCTCGCATCGAGATACTGGGCGAAGACATCGTCGTACCCGTAGCGTTGATCGGTCCAAGCGATATACGGCTCCCCCCCGGCATTGGTGCATATTTGCACGTCATAAAAGTTGCCGTCCGCGGTGCAGACAGCGACGCCGGCGGTGTCCCACAGCACGGTACCCGAGCCGTCGATGCGCTGCGCGTAGAGGGAACTGCCCATGTAAGAGTCTTGCCAGACGATAATGGCGCCCCCCGAGCGGTCCGGCGCTATTCTCGGGGAATACTGCTCACTCGCATTCGTGCACACGGGTCTTCCCGCGTCGCTCCAGAGCACGGTGCCGTTTCCGTCGATCCTCTGAGCATATATGTCGTTGTTGCCGTTTCGGAAGTCTTGCCACGTTATGAACGCGCCGCCGGCTCCATCCGGAATGACGGCGGGATCGCTTGGAGAGGAAGCGAACATGCAGATATTCCTCCCGTCGGCCGTCCAGTGGATGATGCCTGCCGTATCGATCTTCTGGGCGTAGATCTGCTGATAGCCGTCGCGGTCGTCGAGCCAGACGGCGATGACGGCGCCGTTGCCGCCGGGGACGCCTCCCACCAGGTATTGATCGTTGATCGCCGAACAGAGAGGCAGCCCCCCCGGGCCCCCATATACATACCCGTTTGCCCCGACTCTGTTGCCATAGATGTCATATTCGCCGCTGCGGCCGTCCCGCCAGACGATCATCGCTCCGCCCGCCCCGTCCGGAACGATGAACGGATTCTCCTGGTAATTGTCCGCGCTGCCCACGGGTATGCCGTCTTTCACCCATTGGGCGCTCGCCGCTGAAACGGCGAGCACGACGCAGAGGAGCACGAGTATCCACAACAAGCTGTAGCGCTTTGCCATGTTCGTACCTCCCGGTCAGATTTTTCAGAGTTTCACGCCGCCGCGCGGGCCGCTCCCGCAGGCGGGCCACGCGGCATTCTATTCACACGAGGAGCGCCATGAGAAGCATTATTTGCCCCGAAATTGAAAACGGGCGCGATGCGCGCCCGCGCTTTTTAGTTGAATTTTTCCGCCATTCCTTTTAAGGTATCCGAAAGCATAGTTTTGACTTTCGACGAATACAACCTTCGGAAAATGCCCCCACCAGGAGGAATCTCCTTATGGAAATGCTTCTCTCCGGAAACGAAGCCTTCGCCCGCGGCGTGTACGAGCACGGCGGGGAGTTCGCCTCGGCCTATCCCGGCACGCCGAGCACCGAGATTCTCGAGACGCTCGCGCGACAGTGCAAGACGGACATCTATTGCGAGTGGTCGATCAACGAGAAGGTGGCGCTCGAGGTGGCGGTCGGGGCGAGCTGGGGCGGCGCGCGCTCGATCGCCGCGATGAAGCACGTCGGCGTGAACGTCGCGGCCGACCCGCTCATGACGCTCGCGTACACGGGCGTGGGCGCGGGGCTCATCCTCGTGAGCGCCGACGATCCGAGCCTCCACTCGTCGCAGAACGAGCAGGACAACAGATTCTACGGCAAATTCGCCTCGATCCCCGTGCTCGAGCCCGCCGACAGCCAGGAATCGCTCGACATGGTGAAGGACGCCTTCGAGATCAGCGAGAAGTTCGACACGCCGGTGCTCTTCCGCGATGACGACGCGCATTTCGCATTCGAAGGGTCTCGTGAAGATCGGCGAGCGACACACGGTGGAGCACGCCGGCTTCGAGCGGAACATCGCGAAATACGTCATGGTGCCCTCGAACGCGATCGTGCGGCACAAGCTCGTCATCGAACGCCTCGAAGCGCTCAAGAGATTCGCCGAGACGACTCCGCTCAACACGGTCGAGATGGGGGACACGAAGGTCGGAATCATCTCCGGCAGCGTCGCGTATCAGTACGCGAAGGAGCTCATGCCCGGGGCGAGCTTCCTCAAGCTCGGACTCGGCTTCCCGCTTCCGATGAACAAGATCATGGACTTCGCCTCGAAGGTGGATCGCCTCATCGTCGTCGAGGAGCTCGAGCCCTTCTACGAAGAGCAGATCCTCGCGGCGGGCATCCCCTGCGAAGGAAAGAAATATTTCTCCAATTTCATGGAGCTGAACGTCGAGCGCGTGCGCGACGGCTTCATCGAGGCGGGCGTGCTCCCGACGGACACCGCGCAGAAGAAGCAGACGCAGGAGAGCGTGCTCCCGAGGCCCCCGGTGCTGTGCCCGGGCTGCCCGCACCGCGGCGTCATGATGGCGCTCAAGAAGCTCGGCGTGTTCGTCACGGGAGATATCGGCTGCTACACGCTCTCGGCGCTTCCGCCCCTCGAGACGATCGACACGTGCCTCTGCATGGGGGCCTCCGTCAATCACGCCTTCGGCATCGAGAAGGCGAAGAAGACGAAGAAGAAAACGGTCGCCGTCATCGGCGACTCGACCTTCCTCCACAGCGGGATCACGGGGCTCGCGAACGTCGTGTACAACAGGGCACGCAGGTGACGATCATCGTCGACAACCGCATCACCGCGATGACGGGCGGGCAGGATCACCCGGGGACGTCGAAGACGCTCATGGGAGAGAAGACGCACGCGATCGATCTCGTCAAGCTCGCGAGGCGCTCGGCGTCGAGCACGTGCGCACGATCGACCCGTTCGACCAGAAGCAGACGCTCGCCGTTCTCAAGGAGGAGATCGAGCGCGAGGCGCCGTCGGTGGTCATCACGACGAAGCCGTGCGTGCTGTTCCCGTCGAAGCTGAAGCCCGCGACGAAATTCCACGTCATCCTCGAGAAGTGCACGGCGTGCGGCGCGTGCTTCAGGATCGGCTGCCCGGCGATCACGACGTCGAGCGAGAAGAACGAGAAGGGACGCTCGAAATCGCAGATCGATTTCGAGCTCTGCACGGGCTGCACGCTCTGCGCGCAGGTCTGCCCCGAGGAAGCCATAGTGGAGCTCAAGAAATAGGTGCGGCGCGGCGCGCGAAGGAAGGAATGAAATGAAAGACGGCACGACGAACGTACTGATCGTGGGTGTGGGCGGCCAGGGCGTGCTCCTCGCGAGCGAGATGCTCTGCCAGGTCGCCAAGATGATGGGGCTCGACACGAAGAAGAGCGAGGTCCACGGGATGTCCCAGCGCGGCGGCGTCGTGACGAGCCACGTGCGCCTCGGGAAGAAGGTCCATTCGCCGCTGATCGAGGAGGGGGCCGCCGACGTGATTCTCGCCTTCGAGGTCGCCGAAGGGCTCCGCTGGGTGCACTATCTCAGGCCCGGCGGCACGATGATCGTGAACGAGCAGAAGATATTCCCGCCCATCATAACGACGGGCAAGTTCTCGTACCCCGAGAAGGTCGAGGACACGATCAAGGCCCGCGTGCCCCACACGATCGTCATCGACGCCTTCGAAATCGGAAAGAAGCTCGGGAACACGAAGCTCGTGAACACGATCCTCCTCGGCGTTCTCTCCAACGATCTCGACCTCGAGGAGTCGAAGTGGCTCCAGGTGATCGAGAAGATGGCGCCGAAGGGCACGGGCGAGATCAACAAGAAGGCGTTCATCGAGGGGCGGCGGCGAAGTAGCGGGGCCGTGCGGCACAGCCGGGCGATCCGGGCAGCGTCGGTCGCGCCGCGCCGCCGTCGCGGCAATTACGGCCAGATGAAATTGATCGCGGCGCCCGTCGCGACGACCGCGGCGAGCATGATGCCGCAGGCCTTCATCGTATCCTTCCAGCCGAGCTCCCTCAGCAGCACGACGAGAGTCGCGATACACGGAAAGAACATCGAGAGAATCACGCACCCCGAAACGAGCTGCTTCGTCGTGAGCGCGAGCGGCGCGAACATCCCCGCGCCCATTTCCTTCCGCAGTATCCCGAGCAGGAGCGGCACGATCGCTTCCTTCGGGAGCCCCCACAGCGTGCTCACGACCCCCGCGCCGGCGTCGGCGACGTAGTGAAACACGTTCAGCTCGTAGAGCACGTTCACGACGAGAATCGCGGCGAGCACGATCGGGAGCGCCTCCCGGAGAAATCCCCCGACGCGCATCCACATCTTCGAGGCGAGCGCGCCGATCGACGGAACGCGATACGGCGGGATCTCGATGAGGAGCTCGGGGAGAAACCCGCGCGTGGCGATTTTCAGAATGACGCCGATCAAGATCCACACGACGAAGAGAATGCCGTACACGAGCGCCACTACCCACAGCCCGCGCGCCCCCGCGAGCCCGACGATCATCGCCTGAAGCGCGGCGCACGGAACGGCGATCGAGATGAGCGTGGCCGTGATGAAGCGCTGCCGCCTGTTCTCGAGGATGCGCGTCGCCATGATGCCGGGGACGTTGCAGCCGAGCCCGAGGAGCGTCGGGACGATCGCGTAGCCGTGGAGCCCGATGCGGTGCATGCCGGTGTCGAGAAACACGGCGAGCCGCGGGAGATACCCGGTGTCCTCGAGGAGCGAGAGCACGAGGTAGAAGCTGAATATGTACGGGAGCACCATGCCGAGCGGGACGAAGAGCCCCGTCGTGAGAAGCCCGAACGACTGCTTGAAATCGATCCGGCCGTCGATCAGATTTCCGACGAGCAGATGATGAAGAAATCCGTCGCCGCCGAGCGAGGCCGAGAGCTTCGCCATCAAGGGGCGCCACGCCGCGTCGAAGAGCGGTTCCATGCCGAACGGCACCCGGAACCACGGCGCCCCCGCGATGCCCACGCCGCCACTCACGAGAAACTCGCCGATGATCCGCACGACGGAGAACGAAAGCGCGAGCACGGCGAGCGCGATGAGCCCGCCTGCGAGCGGGTGCACGCTCGCGTCCTCGAATCGCTGGCTCACGGTGTGGTGATGGTGCCGAAGCACCTGCACCTCGTCCACGATTTCGCCCTACTCTGCTCCAGACTTTTTCGTCCGCGATATGCTCGTGCCCATTCGCCTGCTCCCCGGCGTGGTGGTGGGCCATGTGCGGGTGATGCGCGGGATGGCCGCTTTCGTCGCGCGAACCGCCCGCCCCCCCCGCGCCCGGCTCGGGAATACCCCGCGCGAGCGCGGTCTCGATCAAGCCGCACGACTCCCTCGCCGGTCCTCGCCACGGTCGGCACGACCGGCACGCCCAGGAGCTCCGCCAATTTCTCCCTATCCATATTCGAGGGATTCGTCGCCGCAGAAATCGCGAAGGATCAAATCAACGCCGGAAGGGAGAGGGCGCTCTATTACTTCCGCGACCAGCAGGGGCTCGAGGTGGACTTCCTCGTGCCGCTCGGCGGGGGGGCGCTCGCCCTGCTCGAAGCAAAGGCCACACGAACGCCTATGCCCTATATGGCAAAGCCTCTCGCGCTACTCGCACAGAACATCGAACGCTACAAAACAACCTCTTTCGTCGTGTGCCGCGTCGCCGGCGAGGCGGCCCAATTCGCGACTCTCGGCCAGGGAGTGAAGGCGATTCCCGTCGAGAAGCTCCACGACATCTTTGGGTGAATTCGCGGAAACATTCCGCCTGGCCGGCTTTGCGGCGAGCCTCACGGCCAGATGAAATTGATCGCGGCGCCCGTCGCGACGACCGCGGCGAGCATGATGCCGGTGGCTTTCGAACGTATCCCTCCATCCGAGCTCTCTCAGCAGCACGACGAGAGTCGCGATACACGGAAAGAACATCGAGAGAATCACGCACCCCGAAACGAGCTGCTTCGTCGTGAGCGCGAGCGGCGCGAACATCCCCGCGCCCATTTCCTTCCGCAGGATACCGAGAAGGAGCGGCACGATCGCTTCCTTCGGGAGCCCCCAGAGCGTGCTCACGACCCCGGCGCCCGCGTCGGCGACGTAGTGAAACACGTTCAGCTCGTAGAGCACGTTCACGACGAGAATCGCGGCGAGCACGATCGGGAGCGCCTCCCGGAGAAATCCCCCGACGCGCATCCACATCTTCGAGGCGAGGGCGCCGATCGACGGAACGCGATACGGCGGGATCTCGATGAGGAGCTCGGGGAGAAACCCGCGCGTGGCGATTTTCAGGATGACGCCGATCAAGATCCACACGACGAAGAGAATGCCGTACACGAGCGCGACGACCCACAGGCCGCGCGCCCCCGCGAGGCCGACGATCATCGCCTGGAGCGCGGCGCACGGAACGGCGATCGAGATGAGCGTGGCCGTGATGAAGCGCTGCCGCCTGTTCTCGAGGATGCGCGTCGCCATGATGCCGGGGACGTTGCAGCCGAGCCCGAGGAGCGTCGGGACGATCGCGTAGCCGTGGAGCCCGATGCGGTGCATGCCGGTGTCGAGAAACACGGCGAGCCGCGGGAGATACCCGGTGTCCTCGAGGAGCGAGAGCACGAGGTAGAAGCTGAATATGTACGGGAGCACCATGCCGAGCGGGACGAAGAGCCCCGTCGTGAGAAGCCCGAACGACTGCTTGAAATCGATCCGGCCGTCGATCAGATTGCCGACGAGGAGATGATGGAGAAATCCGTCGCCGCCGAGCGAGGCCGAGAGCTTCGCCATCAGGGGCCGCCACGCGGCGTCGAAGAGCGGCTCCATGCCGAACGGCACCCGGAACCACGGCGCCCCCGCGATTCCGACGCCGCCGCTCACGAGAAACTCGCCGATGATCCGCACGACGGAGAACGAAAGCGCGAGCACGGCGAGCGCGATGAGCCCGCCTGCGAGCGGGTGCACGCTCGCGTCCTCGAATCGCTGGCTGACGGTGTGGTGATGGTGGCGAAGCACCTGCACCTCGTCCACGATTTGCCCTACTCTGCTCCAGACTTTTTCGTCCGCGATATGCTCGTGCCCATTCGCCTGCTCCCCGGCGTGGTGGTGGGCCATGTGCGGGTGATGCGCGGGATGGCCGCTCTCGTCGCGCGAACCGCCCGCCCCCCCCGCGCCCGGCTCGGGAATACCCCGCGCGAGCGCGGTCTCGATCAACCGCACGACTCCCTCGCCGGTCCTCGCCACGGTAGGCACGACCGGCACGCCCAGGAGCTCCGCCAATTTCTCCCTATCTATCTCGATTCCGAGGTGCCGCGCCTCGTCGCTCATGTTGAGGGCGACGACCATGGGCTTTCCCTGGGCGATGAGCTCCAGCGTGAGGGGGAGGTGCCGCTCGAGATGCGTGGCGTCCACCACGTTGACGATGCGCTTCGCGCCGTCGATGAGATCGATCGCC
>CAVVEY010000016.1:0-32323 GCA_963747385.1 uncultured bacterium
GCGGCGACGCCCTCGACGAGAACGACGTTCTCGTGCACGCCCTTGTCGCTCAGGGCCGACACGAGCGCGTTTCGCTTCATCTTGCGCGGTATCGCGTAATGGTAATCGCGCGGATGGGGGCCGAACACGACGCCGCCGTGGCGCCAGATCGGCGAGCTGCGCATTCCCGCGCGCGCCCGCCCCGTGCCCTTCTGCCGGTACGGCTTCTTCGTGCTGTAGCTCACGTCGCTCCGCCCCTTCGCCTTCGAGGTGCCGCGCCGCTGATTCGCCAGATACTGGCGAACCGAGTCGTAGAGCACCGCCTTGTTGACGGGGGCGCCGAAGAGCGTCTCGGGCAACTCGATCGTGCCCTTCAAAGTCCCGCTGAAATCATACAGTTTTGCACTCGCCATGATTCTTCCTCTGTCCGGACACCTCACGAGGACGCTGTGACCCGGAGGATCGTATTCGCCGCTCCCGGCACGGCCCCGCGCACCAAGATCAGATTATTCTCGACGTCGATCTCGACTACCTTGAGATTCTTGACGGTGAACACCTCGTACCCCATGCGGCCGGCCATCTTCTTCCCCTTCATCACGCGCGAAGGGTAGGCGGAGCTTCCGATCGAGCCGGCCACGGCGTGAGACTTGGAGCCGTGGGTCTGAGTCGCCGCCGTGGAACTTGTGGCGCTTGACGAGTCCCGTGAAACCGCGCCCTTTCGTTTTCCCGGTCACGTCGACCCACTCGACGCCGTTGAATATGCTCACGTCGATCATCTGGCCCGGCCGCGAACTCGTCGGCGTTATCGACGCGGAACTCCTGCAGGTGCTTGTACGCCGGAAGATTCGCCTTCTTGAAATGTCCGGCGGAGGCGAGCTTCAATTTCGTCGCCTTCACGTCGCCGAATCCGAGCTGCACCGCGCCGTACTTTTCCTTCTTCATCGTCTTCACCTGGACCACGGGGCACGGACCGAGCTGGATGACCGAGACGTTCACCTGGAATCCGTCCTTGTCGAATACGCTCGTCATGCCTATCTTCTTGCCGATCAACCCTTGCATCTCGCCCTCCCCGTTCAAACCTTGATCTCGATGTCGACGCCGGCCGGGAGATCGAGCTTCTGCAGCGCATCGACCGCTTTCGACGTCACGTTCGTGAGATAGATGAGGCGCTTGTGCACCCGGATCTCGAACTGCTCACGCGATTTCTTGTTGACGTGCGGCGAGCGCAGAACCGTGTACACGGTGCGCCTGGTGGGGAGCGGAATGGGCCCCGACACCTCGGCGCCGGTCCGGCGCGCGGTCTTCACGATCTCCTCGGCGCTGCGGTCGAGCATGGAGTGCTCGTATGCCTTGAGTCTGATTCGTATCTTCTGTCCGTCCAACGGGAACCTCCATCCGCAGCAGACTGCTACTCTATGATCTCGGTCACGATGCCTGCGCCCACGGTGCGGCCGCCCTCGCGGATCGCGAACCGAAGCTCCTTTTCCATCGCGATCGGCGTGATCAGCTCGATCGACAGCTCCGCGTCGTCACCCGGAATCACCATCTCCCGGCCTTCCTGAAGCGTCGCCACACCCGTCACGTCGGTCGTCCTGAAGTAGAACTGCGGACGATACCCGTTGAAGAACGGCGTATGCCGCCCGCCTTCCTCTTTCTTCAGCACGTACACCTTCCCCGTAAACTTCCGGTGCGGCATCACGCTCTTCGGCGCCGCCACCACCATGCCCCGCTCCAGCATCTCCTTCTCGACTCCCTCTCAGGAGCAGACCCAACGTTGTCTCCCGCCATCCCCTCGTCCAGCATCTTGCGGAACATCTCCACACCCGTCACAACGCTCTCCCGCGTGTCCCTGATACCCACGATCTCCACCTTGTCCCCCACGTGCACCTTCCCACGCTCCACTCGCCCCGTCCCCACCGTGCCGCGTCCCGTGATCGAAAATACGTCCTCAACAGGCATCAAAAACGGCTTGTCCACGTCGCGCTTCGGCATCGGGATGTACGTGTCTATCGCGTTCATAAGCTCCCATATGCACTTCGCCTCGGGCCCGTCCGGGTCCTCGCTGTTCAGCGCCTTGTTCGCGCTCCCCCGCACAAACGGTATCTCGTCCCCGGGAAACTGATACTCGCTCAACAGCTCCCGGCACTCCAGCTCCACCAGATCCAACAGCTCCGGATCGTCCACCAAATCAACCTTGTTCAAAAATACCACGATGTACGGCACTCCCACCTGTCGCGCCAACAGTATGTGCTCCCTCGTCTGCGGCATCGGCCCGTCCGCCGCCGACACCACCAATATCGCCCCGTCCATCTGCGCCGCTCCCGTGATCATGTTCTTCACGTAATCCGCGTGCCCGGGACAGTCCACGTGCGCGTAGTGCCGGTTCGCCGTCGAATACTCCACGTGCGCCGTCGCTATCGTCAAAATCTTCGTCGCGTCTCTGCGCCCCTGCGACTCCGACGCCTTCGCCACCTCGTCGTACGAGATGAACTTCGCGAGTCCCTTCTTCGCCAGCTGCTTCGTGATCGCAGCCGTCAGCGTCGTCTTCCCGTGGTCCACGTGTCCGATCGTCCCAACGTTCACGTGCGGCTTGTTCCTGTCAAACTTAGCCTTTGCCATCGAACTTTCCCTCCTTCACGCGAGGCCCGCTAAGGTGGCCCAGCTTCTCGGTGATGAGCTCCGGAGGCACGCGGTCGTAATGGGAAAATTGCATCGTATAGACCGCCCTGCCCTGGGTGAGAGACCGGAGGCTCGTCGCGTAGCCGAACATATCCGAAAGGGGCGCTCGCGCTGTGATGACCTGAGCATTCGAACGATGGAACATCCCTTCCACTTTCCCTCTTCGCATATTGATATCGTTGATCACTTCGCCGACGTATTCGATGGGGAGCACGACCTCGAGATTCATGACGGGCTCGAGGAGCACCGGACTCCCGTGGCGCACGCCGTCCGCGAACGCCATGCTGGCCGCGGCCCGGAACGCGATATCGGTCGAGTCGACGTCGTGGTACGCGCCGTCCACGAGCGCCACCGTGATGTCGACGACGGGATAGCCGCCGAGCGGTCCGCTCACCATCGACTCGCGCACGCCTCCCTCGACGTACGGAATGTACTGCTTGGGAACGACGCCGTTCTTGATCCTGTTCTCGAAGGTGAATCCCTTGCCCGGCGCCGGCTCGAGCTCGAGCGTGACGACGCCGAAATGCCCCCTCCCGCCGCTCTGGCGGACGAACTTGCCCTCCGAGCGCGTCGGCAGGGTGATCGTTTCCTTGTACGCGACCTGCGGGCGGCCGACCTTGGCGCCCACGTCGAACTCCCTGAACATCCGCTCGACGAGAATCTCGAGGTGAAGCTCGCCCATTCCCGATATGATCGTCTGGCCCGTCTCGGCGTCGATCTTCATCCGGAAGGACGGGTCCTCGCCCGCGAGCTGCACGAGCGCGTTCATCATCTTGTCCCCGTCCGCCTTCGTCTTCGGCTCGATCGCGACCGAGATGACGGGCTCGGGGTAACGCATCGATTCGAACTGAATCAGGTGTTTCGCGTCGCAGAGCGTGTCCCCGGTATGGGCGCTCTTCAATCCCACCACGGCGACGATGTCGCCCGTGAAAATCTCGTTGATATCCTCGCGCTTGTTCGCGTGCATTCTCAGGAATCTGCTCACGCGCTCCTTGCGATCGCTCGAAGCGTTGATGACCTGGCTCCCGGCCCTCATCGATCCCGAATAGACGCGCATGTAGTGGAGGCGTCCGACGTATTTGTCGGTCTGAACCTTGAAAACGTACGCCGCGAAGGGAGCGTCGTCCTGCGGCGGCCGCTCCTCTTCCTTCTCGGTGTAGGGATTGATCCCCTTCGCCGGCGCGATGTCGCTCGGGCTCGGGAGGTACGCGACGACCGCGTCGAGCACCTTCTGAACGCCCTTGTTCTTGAACGCCGATCCGGCGAGCACGGGAACGATCTTGGAGCCGATGGTGCCCCTGCGGATCGCCGCGTGAATCTCCTCGACCGTCACCGCGGAGCCTTCGAACCACGTGGTGCATGATCTTGTCGTCCAGATCCGCGAGCGCGTGCATCAGCGTGTCCCTCGCCGTCGCGGCCCTCGTCGAGCTCCCGCTCCGGAATATCCGCTTCGCTGAAGGTCGTGCCGAGATCCTCTTCGTTGTAGTATCTCGCCTTCATCGAGATCAGGTCGATGACGCCCTCGAAGGAATCGCCCGATCCCATCGGCAGCACGATCGGCACGGCGTTCGCGCCGAGTCTGCTCGTGCATCATCTTCACGGCGTTCTCGAAATCGGAGCCGACGCGGTCCATCTTGTTGACGAACGCGAGCCGCGGTATGTGATACCGGTCGGCCTGCCGCCAGACCGTCTCCGACTGCGGCTCGACGCCGCCGACGCCGCAGAATACCGCGACGAGACCGTCGAGGACCCGGAGGCTCCGCTCGACTTCGACCGTGAAATCGACGTGCCCCGGGGTGTCGATGATGTTGATCCGGATGATCCGCCCATTCGCAGGTCGTCGCGGCGGACATGATCGTGATCCCCCGCTCCCTCTCCTGCTCCATCCAGTCCATCACCGTGCTGCCCTCGTGCACCTCGCCCATCCGATGGACCCTGCCGGTATAGAAGAGAATCCTCTCCGTCAGGGTAGTCTTGCCCGCATCGATGTGGGCCGCTATCCCGATGTTGCGGACCTTCTCAAGAGGAAATTCTCTGGTCATAAAGCCTCTCCGCGCCGGGGCTTCCTGACGACGCCCCGACATGGGAGGCGAGAAGCGTCAGGTGAGCCGTAAGCGGCGGGTGTCGTTAAGCAACGTCTGCTTGTTCATCAGTTGTGTCCCTCACCCTCGTCGGAACCCGCGCAAACGGGCCCCAATCCGGATTTGCCCCAACCACCCAGCCAATAAAGATCTATCCGAACCGGCTGCGGCCAGCCGGCCGATCTGCGCTACCAGCGGTAATGCGCGAAGGCCTTGTTCGCCTCCGCCATCTTGTGCGTATCTTCCCGCTTCTTGATCGAGGGTCCCTCGTGCTTGTACGCGAGCATGAGCTCGGACGCAAGCCGTTCCGCCATCGTATGTTCCGGCCGCACGCGCGCGTAGCCGAGAATCCAGCGAAGCGCGAGCGCGAGGCGCCGGTCGGAGCGGACCTCGATGGGCACCTGGTACGTGGCGCCGCCGACCCTGCGACTCGTCACTTCGAGGACGGGCTTCACGTTCTCTATCGCCTTGCGCATGACGTCGAGACCCTTTTGCCCCGATTTTTCCTCGATGAGGTCGAGCGCGCCGTAAACGATTCTCTCCGCCGTACCCCGCTTGCCCCCCTTGAG
This sequence comes from uncultured bacterium, assembly GCA_963747385.1. Classification (GTDB taxonomy): domain Bacteria; phylum Krumholzibacteriota; class Krumholzibacteriia; order Krumholzibacteriales; family Krumholzibacteriaceae; genus SSS58A. The sequence goes on from CAVVEY010000016.1 coordinate 5,309, forward strand.
AACGTAGCTGATGACCCGGGAAACGAGGACGTCGTTGTACTTCGGATCGGAATATGACATCTCTTTTTACTACTTCACGCCTGCGTGGCATCGCATTAATCTCCCTGAATGTTATGCGGCGGTCTTTTTCGGCCTCTTGACGCCGTACTTCGAACGGCTCTTGTTTCTTCCCTCGACGCCGGTCGCGTCGAGCGCGCCGCGGATGATGTGGTAACGAACGCCGGGAAGGTCCTTCACGCGCCCCCCACGAATGAGGACGATCGAATGCTCCTGAAGATTGTGGCCTTCTCCGGGTATGTACGAGGTGACTTCGAAGCCGTTCTGAAGCCTCACTCGGGCCACCTTGCGAATCGCCGAGTTCGGCTTCTTGGGCGTCGAAGTATACACGCGCGTGCACACGCCTCGCTTCTGCGGACAGCTCTTGAGGGCAGGGGCGTGCGTTTTCTTGCGAACCGCGGAGCGTCCCTTGCGAATGAGCTGGTTTATCGTCGGCACCGTTTACCCCTTAATTCTAATAACAACAACTAGTTACGAACCTTTTGCGCACCCGGACGAGAGGCAAAAATAGGGGCGCAAGAGTGCAATTTAACAACATTATTCATCTATGTCAAGTAAATATTTATTAGAGGCTTAAGAGACTTCCTCCTTCATTTTATTGATGAGCTCGACGAGCTCCTCGTCGCCGAATTCCCGTTCGAGAAGCTCTTCCTCGCTCACGTCCTCGGCGATCTTGATCTGGCCGTACTTCTGGAGACCCGTCCCCGCCGGGATGAGGTGCCCCATGACGACGTTCTCCTTGAGCCCGCGCAGGTAATCGATCTTGCCCTGAACGGCCGCCTCGGTGAGCACGCGCGTCGTTTCCTGGAAGCTCGCGGCCGAGATGAAGCTCTCCGTCGTGAGAGAGGCCTTCGTGATGCCGAGAAGCAGCGGCTTGAAGGTGGCGGGGCTTCCCTTCTCGCGCATCGCCCGCTCGTTCTCCTCCCGGAACTCGGCCTTGCTCATGATATCCCCTTCGAGGAAACGGGTGTCCCCCGGATCCTCGACGACGACCTTCTGGAGCATCTGCCGCACGATGACCTCGATGTGCTTGTCGCTGATGCGCACGCCCTGGAGCCGGTACACTTCCTGTATCTCGTTCACGAGATAGTTCTGCACGGCGTTGACGCCCTTGATGCTCAGGATGTCGAACGGGTTGACGGGGCCCTCGGTGAGGTTGTCCCCCGCCTCGACGCGGTCCCCCTCGTATACCCGCAGGTGCTTGCCCTGGGGAACGAGTAGGAGCGCTTGTCGCCGCCGTCCGAGATCACGTTGATCTTGCGCATGCCCTTGAGGACCGCGCCGAACTCGACGATTCCGTCGATCTCGGAAACGACCGCGGCTTCCTTGGGCTTGCGGACCTCGAAGAGCTCGGCGACGCGCGGAAGGCCTCCGGTGATGTCGCGGGTCTTCGAGATGTCCTTCGGAATCCTGCAGATGATGTCGCCGGGGAGGATTTCGGCCCCGTCGTGAATCATGATGTGCGAGCCCGTCGGGACGATGAAGTTCCCCGCGATCTTGCCGTTCTTGTCGACGAGCTCGATGTGCGGATGGAGCTTCTTGTCGCGGTCGTCGACGATGACCATCTGCCGGAGACCGGATTTGTCGTCCGTCTTCTCCTTGAGGGTGATCCCTTCCTTCACGTCGACGAAGCGCATGCGTCCGGTCTTGTCCGCGATGATGCTGTCCGAGTACGGATCCCACTCGTAGACGATCGCGTCCTTCTCGACGCGATCGTTCTCGCGCACCTTGAGGGCGGCGCCGTAGGGAACGCCGAGGCGCGCCCGGATGCGCTCGCTCTTCTCGTCGCGGATGAGGATCTCGCCCTTGCGGCCGACCGCGATCACGTTCTTGTTCCGGTCCACGACCGTCTTGATCGACTTGAACTGGACGACGCCGGGGTGGTTCGTCGTCTTCTGCGTCTGCTCGGCGATACGCGACGCGGTGCCCCCGACGTGGAAGGTGCGGAGCGTGAGCTGCGTTCCCGGCTCGCCGATCGACTGGGCGGCGATGACGCCGACCGCCTCGCCGAGATCGACGAGCTTGCCGGTGGCGAGGTTGCGGCCGTAGCAGTAGGCGCACGCGCCGCGCTTCGCCTCGCACGTGAGAACGCACCGGATCTTGACCTTCTCGACGCCGCGCTCCTCGATCTCCGCGGCCATGTCCTCGTCGACGAGAATGTTCGCCTTGCAGATCGTCTCGCCCGACTGGGGATCGATGACGTCATCGACCACCACGCGGCCGAGGATTCGGTCGCTGAGGGCCTCGATGATCTCCTCCCCTTCCTTGAGGGCCTGCGTATCCATTCCCATGATCGTGCCGCAGTCGTATTCCGTTATGATGACGTCCTGCGCGACGTCGACGAGGCGGCGGGTAAGGTAGCCCGCGTCCGCCGTCTTCAAGGCGGTGTCGGCGAGACCCTTGCGCGCGCCGTGCGTCGAGATGAAGTACTGCAACACGGTGAGGCCTTCCTTGAAGTTCGCCGTGATGGGCATCTCGATGATTTCGCCGATGCCTCCCGTGATGCGCTTCTGCGGCTTCGCCATGAGGCCGCGCATGCCCGCGATCTGGCGGATCTGCTCCTTGTTGCCTCGCGATCCCGAGACCGCCATCATGTAGATCGGATTGAAGCCGTCGCGGTCCCGGTTGAGCGTCTCGAGCATCGCGTCCGCGACGTTGTTCGTCGTATGGGTCCAGGTGTCGATGATCTTGTTGTACCGCTCGCCGTCGGTGATGATGCCTTCCTTGTACTGCTTCTGGATCTGGTTCACCGCTTTCTGGGCGACGCCGATGAGCTGCGGCTTTTCTTCGGGCACGACGATGTCGTCGATCGAGATCGTGATGCCGGCGCGCGTCGCGTAGCGGAAGCCGAGATCCTTGAGGCGTTCGAGGAAGGGAACGGTCTTCCGGTTGCCGAGCTTCTTGTAGCACGTGCCGATGAGCCCGGCGAGCGTCTTCTTGTCGAGGATGTCGTTGACGTAGCCGAGCTCCTCGGGAACGATCTCGTTCACGATGACGCGCCCGACGGTGGTCGTCACCGTCTCGCCGCCGATGCGCACCTTGACCTTCGCGTGGAGATCGACGACGCCGCTGTCCCAGGCCGATATGAGCTCGCCGACGCTGAAGAACGATTTGCCCTGCCCCTTCGCCCCGTCCCTGAACATCGTGATGTAGTAGAGGCCGAGCACCATGTCCTGCGTGGGAGACGCGAGCGGAGAGCCGCTCGCCGGCGAGAGAATGTTGTTGGAGGCGAACATGAGGGTGCGCGCCTCGAGCTGGGCCTCGTACGAGAGCGGCACGTGCACCGCCATCTGGTCGCCGTCGAAATCGGCGTTGAACGCCGTGCAGACGAGCGGGTGAATCTGGATCGCCTTGCCCTCGATGAGGAGCGGCTGGAACGCCTGGACGCCGAGACGATGGAGCGTCGGCGCGCGGTTGAGGAGCACCGGGTGATCCTTGATGATCTCTTCGAGGATGTCCCACACTTCGGGGCGCTCGCGCTCGACGAGCTTCTTCGCGCTCTTCACCGTCTGCACGTACCCCTTCTCCTCGAGCTTGCGGATGATGAACGGCTTGAAGAGCTCGAGCGCCATCGATTTCGGCAGCCCGCACTGGTGAATCTCGAGCTCGGGGCCGACGACGATGACCGAGCGGCCCGAGTAGTCGACGCGCTTGCCGAGGAGGTTCTGGCGGAAGCGCCCCTGTTTCCCCTTGAGCATGTCGCTCAGGCTCTTGAGGGGCCGGTTGCCCTGGCCGCGAACGGCGCGCGAGCGGCGGCTGTTGTCGAACAGCGCGTCGACCGCTTCCTGGAGCATGCGCTTCTCGTTGCGGAGAATGACCTCCGGCGCCCGGATCTCGATGAGCTTCTTGAGACGGTTGTTGCGGTTGATGACGCGCCGGTAGAGGTCGTTCAGGTCGCTCGTCGCGAAACGTCCGCCCTCGAGCGGAACGAGCGGCCTGAGGTCGGGCGGAAGAACCGGGATGACGTCGAGGACCATCCACTCGGACTTGTTCTTGCTCTGCCGGAACGATTCGACGACCTTGAGGCGCTTCAGCACGTCCTTCTTGCGCTGAACCGACGTCTCGATCTTCGACTGGGCGCGAAGATTGATCGAGAGCTCCTCGACGTTGATCGTCTTGAGCATGTCGCGGATCGCCTCGCCGCCCATCTTGGCGACGAAGTTCCTTACCCTGGTCCACGAGCTCGGTGTAGGTATCGTCGTCGATGAGCTCCTTGGGCTTGAGGTCCGTGTCCCCCGGATCGATGACGAGGTGCGATTCGTAGTAGAGAACGCGTTCGAGGTTGCGCACCGTCATGTCGAGCATGTAGCCGATGCGGCTCGGAACTCCCTTGAGGAACCAGATGTGCGCGACGGGGACGGCGAGCTCGATGTGCCCCATCCGCTCCCGTCTCACGCGCGAATGCGTGACCTCGACGCCGCAGCGGTCGCAGATGACGCCGCGATAGCGAATGCGCTTGTATTTTCCGCAGGTGCACTCCCAGTCCTTGACCGGACCGAATATGCGCTCGCAGAAAAGCCCGTCTTTCTCGGGCTTGAAGGATCGATAGTTGATGGTTTCAGGCTTCGTGACTTCGCCGTAGCTCCACTGACGTATCACCTCGGGGGAGGCGAGCTGGATGCGCATCGCCTTGATGTCGGTGGGCTTGTTTCGATCCTTTTCGAAAAGCGTGGTATACAATGGTTACCTCCGGCGGAAACCGTTCACCAATCTCGCCGATATCTCTGCGGCTCAATGCTTCGTATCGCAGGCCGCGCGGCGCGTCGTGCGCGGCCTCAGTCCGATCCGCTCAATCCTTCGAGCTTCTCGAGCTGCACGTCGAGGCAGAGGCTCTGAAGCTCCTTGATGAGCACGTTGAACGATTCGGGAAGTCCCGGCTCCGGCGCGTTCTCGCCCTTCACGATCGCCTCGTAGATCTTGCTCCGGCCGGCGACGTCGTCCGACTTCACCGTGAGGAGCTCCTGGAGCGTGTAGGAAGCGCCGTACGCTTCGAGCGCCCACACTTCCATCTCTCCGAAGCGCTGCCCGCCGAACTGCGCCTTGCCGCCGAGCGGCTGTTGCGAAACGAGCGAGTAGGGTCCGATCGAGCGTGCGTGGATCTTGTCGTCGACGAGATGCGACAGCTTCATTATGTAGATCTGGCCGACCGTGACCGGCGCGTCGAAAAGCTCGCCCGTCATCCCGTCGTAAAGCTCGATCTTGCCGCTCTCGGGAAGCCCCGCGTCCGCGAGGAGCTTCTTGATCTCGTCGATCGTCGCGCCGTTGAAAACGGGCGTCGACGCCTTGAATCCGAGCTTCTCGACGGCCCAGCCGAGATGCGTCTCGAGGATCTGGCCGACGTTCATACGGCTCGGCACGCCGAGCGGATTGAGAATGATCTCCACCGGCGTTCCGTCCGGAAGATGCGGCAGATCCTCCTCGGGCACGATGCGGGAGACGACTCCCTTGTTGCCGTGGCGTCCGGCCATCTTGTCGCCGACCGACACCTTGCGCTTGCGCGCGACGTAGACCTTCACGAGCTTGCTCACGCCCGGCGGGAGCTCGTCCCCGCGCATGACGCGCTCGCTTTCCTTCTCGTAGGTGCTCTCCACCTTCTCGATCGCGCGCGCCGCCGCCTCCATGAGGGACTGGATCCTGCGGTCGATCTTGGCGTCCTTGACGACCGGAAGCCCCCAGTGGAGATGATCGATGTCCAGTCCCTCGATCATCTTGTCGGTGATCTTGCGTCCCCCGCGGGCGAGCACTTCGCCCGTCTCCGCGTGGATGAGCTTCTCCGAGGTCTGGCCGACCATGAGCTTCGCGAGGCGCTCGCGCCTTTTTTCCTTGATATGCTTGATCTCGAGATCGCGCTGGTGCTGGAGCTCCACGAGCTTCTTCTTCTCGTGGCTCTTCGCCCGGTCGTCCCGCTCCTTGCGGGAGAACAGCTTGATGTCGACGACGATGCCGTCCATGCCCGGGGGCGCCTTGAGCGAAGCGTCGCGCACGTCTCCGGCCTTCTCGCCGAATATCGCCTTCAGCAGCCGTTCCTCCGGCGTGAGCTCGGTTTCTCCCTTCGGAGTCACCTTGCCGACGAGAATGTCCCCCGCCTTCACGTGGGCGCCGATGCGAACGACGCCGTCTTCGTCGAGGTTCGCCAGCATCTCCTCGCTCACGTTCGGAATCTCGCGGGTGATCTCCTCCATGCCGGCCTTCGTGTCGCGGACCTGCGTCTCGAACTCCTCGATGTGAATCGACGTGAAAGTGTCTTCCTTGACGAGCTTCTCGCTGATGATGATCGCGTCCTCGAAGTTGTACCCGCGCCACGGCATGAAGGCGACGAGCACGTTGCGGCCGAGCGCGAGCTCGCCCGCTTTCGTCGCCGAGCCGTCCGCGATCACCTCGCCCTTCTTGACCTTCTGTCCGACCTCGACGATCGGCTTCTGGTTGACGCAGGTGTCCTGGTTGGAACGCTGGAACTTGATGAGCTTGTACTCGTCGACGCCGCCGAATCCGGAGAAATCGTCGAGATCCTCGTCTTCCTTCTTCCCGCCGTAGCTGATGAGGATCTGATTCGCGGTCACGGCCTCGATCCTGCCCGCGCGCCGCGCGATGCCGAGAACGCCCGAATCGTAGGCGACCTTGCCCTCGAGGCCCGTTCCGACGAGCGGCGCTTCGGCCCTGATGAGAGGCACGGCCTGCCGCTGCATGTTGCATCCCATGAGGGCCCGGTTCGCGTCGTCGTGCTCGAGGAACGGGATGAGAGCCGCGGCGGCGCTCACGAGCTGGTTCGGAGAAACGTCCATGAAATGGACTTCCTTCGGATCGACGAGAACGAAATCCCCCCGGTACCGCGCCATCACGACGGGCTCGACGAACTTGCGGTGCTTGTCGAGCTTGGCGTTCGCGTGGGCGATGACGTAATTATCTTCCTGGTCCGCCGAAAGCATCTCGGACTCGTCCGTCACGAGGCCGTTCTTCACCTTGCGGTACGGGGTCTCGAGGAATCCGTACTGGTTGACCCGCGCGTACGTCGCGAGCGACGTGATGAGGCCGATGTTCGGACCTTCGGGGGTCTCGATCGGACACATGCGCCCGTAGTGCGTGTAGTGCACGTCGCGGACCTCGAACCCCGCGCGCTCGCGCGTGAGGCCGCCGGGGCCGAGCGCCGAGAGGCGGCGCTTGTGCGTGAGCTCGGCGAGCGGGTTCGTCTGGTCCATGAACTGCGAGAGCTGGCTCGAGCCGAAGAACGACTGGACGACCGCGCTGATCGTGCGCGCGTTCACGAGATCGTACGGCGTGGGGCTTTCCGTTTCCTGGATCGTCATGCGCTCGCGGATGATCCGCGCCATGCGCGCGAGCCCCACGGAGAACTGGTTCGCGAGGAGCTCGCCGACGGAGCGCACGCGGCGATTGCCGAGATGGTCGATGTCGTCGACCGGCCCGTCGAGCTCCTTGAGCTGAATGAGGTTCGCCACGACCGCGACGAAATCCTTTTCGGTCAGGGTCGACGTGTCCATGGGCACGTCGATCTGGAGCCGCCGGTTCATCTTGTGGCGGCCCACCTTCTCGAGATTGTAGCGTTTCGGGTTGAAGAACAGCCTGTCGAGGAGGGCCTTCGCCGTGTCGGCGTTCGGCGGATCCCCCGGACGCATGAGGTTGTAGAGACGCTTGAGCGCTTCCTCGGAGTTCGAGGTGGAATCCTTGTCGAGGGTCTTGATGATCACGTCCTCCTCGAGGTTCCCTTCCTTCTCGACGAGAACGATCTTCGCGACCTTCGACATCTTCATCTTCTCGATGTCCGTCTCGGCGATCGGCTTTCCCGCCTCGAGGATCACTTCTCCCGTCTCGCGGCTCACGACGTCCTCGGCGACGTAGCGCCCGACGAGCCCGCCGTCCTTCTTGCTCGCCCGCCCGGAGAGATCGACGACCTCGGTCCGGTGGAACAGCTTGATGATGGCGCTGTTGGGCTCGAATCCCATCGCCTTGAGAAGCACCGTGACCGGTATCTTCCTCCGGCGATCGATGTACACGTACATGATGTCGTTCACGTCGATCGTGAATTCGACCCACGATCCGCGGTACGGGATGATGCGGGCGTTGAAGAGGCGCTTGCCGTTCGGGTGGTAGTCGTCGTCGAAGACGACGCCCGGAGAACGGTGGAGCTGGCTCACGATCACCCGCTCTGCGCCGTTGATGATGAACGTCCCCATGTCGGTGATCAGGGGAATCTCGCCGAGATACACCTCGCTCTGGATGATGTCCTTGATAACCTGCTCGCCGTCCTGGTTCTCGCGCACGACGAGCCGGAGCGCCGCCTTGAGGGGAGCCGCGAACGTGAGGTCGCGCTCCTTGCATTCCTCGACGCCGTATTTCGGCTCGCCGATGGAGTACCCGAGATATTCGAGCGTGAACTCTCCCCGCGCCGAAACCACGGGAAAAACGGAGTGGAACACCGATTCGAGACCGATGACCTCCCGTTTGTCCATCGGGACGCTGCGCTGAAGAAAACGCTCGTACGACGCGAGTTGGACTTCCAGAAGATGCGGGATGTCCACCACCTGCGGAATCTTCGCGAAATCGATTCGCTCAGGCACCGTGATCATTTAAAATGACCCCTTCTGTTACAGGCCAATCCCGGCTTTGCGATGCTACTTGATCTCGACGACGCCGCCGACTTCTTCGATCTTCTTCTTGATATCTTCGGCTTCCTGCTTGCTCACGGCCTCCTTGATCGCCTTCGGGGCCTCCTCGACGAGCTTCTTCGCCTCGATGAGGCCGAGGCCCGTGATCGCGCGGACGACCTTGATGACCTGGATCTTGTTCGCGCCGATGTCCTTGAGCGTCGCCGTGAACTCGGTCTTTTCCTCGACCTCGGCCGCGGGGCCCGCGCCGCCGGCCATCATGCCGGGCATGAACGCCATCGGGGCGGCGGCGGTGACGCCGAACCGCTCCTCGAGCGCTTTGACGAGCTCCGAGAGCTCGAGCACGCTGAGGATTTCGATCTGGCCGACGATCTTGCCGACGGCTCCGCCGACCGGCTTCGCCTTTTCATGTCCTTCCGCGGTCTCGATCGCGCCGTCATTGATCTCGGCGGCTTCGTCTTTCTTCTTCGTGGGCATTGTCCGACCTCTCTTTCTTTCCTTTATGAACGAACGACGGGCTCGCCCCCCGGGGGGAACGAAGCCCCTGCACATGACCGGTCTCCCTGCGGAAACCGGGGCCGCGCTACGCGGCGGCGCCCTTCTTGTCCTCGATGGCCTTCACGACGTTCACGAGGTCCCGCAGGGAAGCGTTGAGGCAATTGATAAGACCTCGCAGCGGGGCCTGAGTCGTGCCGACCACCTGGGCGAGAAGAACGTCCCTCCCGGGAAGCGTGGCGAGACGGATCACTTCCTTATCGGAAAGGATGCGACCCGATACGTACCCCCCCTTGACGCGGGGGAGCTCGTAATCATCGGAAAACTTCTTGATGACCTGCGCGGGGGTTACTTCGTCCTCCGCGCTGATCGCGACGGCCGTCGGACCCTCGAGCATGGGAGCGACGCCGGCAAATCCGAGGTCCTCGAAGCTCCGCTTCGCCAGAGTATTCTTGACGACGCGGAACTTGACGCCTTTTTCGCGGCAGACCCGGCGAAGCTCCGAGATGTCCTTGACGTTGAGACCGGTGAAGTCGCTCAGGACGATTGCTTTGGCGCCCTTCAGAATCGTCTCGAGATCGCTGATCTTCTTCGTTTTCGCTGCTTGAACCATAACCGCTTTCCCTTCTCCTAGTGAGCCTCTCCGAGGAGCGACGCCGGGTCGATCGCGAGCGACGGGCCCATCGTGGAGGAGATGTACATGCTCTTGACATACTTGCCCTTGGCGGTCGCAGGCTTCGCGCGCATGAGCTCCTGCGCGAGCGCCTTGATGTTATCGACGAGCTTCTGTTTCTCGAACGACATCTTGCCTACGGGCACGTGGATGTTGGCGCCCTTGTCGACGCGGTACTCGATCTTTCCGGCCTTCGCCTCCCTGACCGCCTTCGCGACGTCGAAGGTCACCGTACCCGATTTCGGGTTCGGCATGAGGCCGCGGGGACCGAGCAGCTTCCCGAGCTTGCCGACCTCCCCCATCATGTCGGGCGTGGCGATCGCGATGTCGAAGTCGAACCAGCCCTCCTTGATCTTCTCGATGATATCGACGGAGCCCACGGTGTCCGCTCCGGCGTTCTTCGCCTCCTGCTCCTTTTCGCCGCGCGTGAGCACGAGGACGCGTATCGTCTTCCCCGTGCCGTGCGGGAGGAGGACCGTGCCGCGGACCTGCTGGTCCGCGTGCTTCGGATCGACGCCGAGGTTCGCGGAGAACTCGACCGTCTCGTCGAACTTCGAGGGGGGGAAACCCTTGAGCACTTCCACCGCCTCGTCGATCGGATACTGGCGCGCGTTGTCGACTTTCGCCGCGCTCTCACGATATCTCTTGCCGGGCTTCATAGCTTCACCACTTTCTCGGTGTTATTCCTCGACGATGATCCCCATGCTGCGGGCGCTTCCCTCGACCATCTTCATCGCGGCTTCGATCGTCGCGCAATTGAGATCCTTCATCTTCGCCTTCGCGATCTCGCGCACCTGGTCCTTCGTGACCTTGGCGACCTTGTCCTTGTTCGGCTCGCCGGAACCCTTGGCGATATTGACCGCCTTCTTGAGAAGCTCCGACATCGGCGGAGCCTTGACGACGAAAACGAAGGTCTTGTCGGCGTACACGGTGATCTCGACCGGAACGATCCAGCCCGCCATGCTCTGGGTCGAGTTGTTGAACTGCTTGCAGAATTCCATCGAGCTCACCTGGAGCTGGCCGAGCGCCGGACCGACGGGCGGCGCCGGCGTGGCCTTGCCCGCCGGAATCTGCAGCTTGACGACTTTCATGATCTTCTTTTTAGACTTCTTGGCCATTCGAACCAGCGCTCCTTCGTGCTGACCCGCGCGCGGGAACCGGGAATCGTTAAATGATCTTTACCTGGAGAAAATCGAGCTCGACCGGGGTTTCTCTGCCGAAGATGCTGACGAGGACCTTGACCTTGCCCCGCTCCGGATTGATTTCGTCGACGACGCCGGTGAAATCCGCGAAGGGGCCGTCCACGACGCGCACGTGCTCGCCGAGCGTGAACGGAACCTCCGGCACGATCCCTTCCTTCTTCTCCATCCTTCCGAGAATTCTATCGACTTCCTTCTTCGGGATCGGAAACGGCTTCTTGACGTTTCCCACGAAATGCGTGACGCCGGGCACGTTCTCGATGAGCCCCCACGCCTCCTCGCTCATTTCCATCTCGATGAGGATATAGCTCGGGAACAGCTTCCGGTGGGAAACCTTCTTTTTCCCCTTCTTCATCTCGGCCACTTCTTCGGTGGCCACGAGAACCTTTCCGAACCGCTCCTGCATTCCCGAATTCTTGATGAGACGCTCGATCGTGTCCCGCACCTTGTTCTCGCGGCCCGAGTAGGTGTGGACGACGTACCAGCGCATCTTCTTCCCCGCCTCTCCCGGCTCGAGCGCGGCCCTGGCTCCCTGCGGCGCCGGGGGCGCGATCGCGGCTTCCTGCACGGCGGGAATCTCCTCTTCCTGTTCCCCGTTCAGATTCTTGAAAATATCTTCGCCCATTTCACCACCCGAGAAGACGCCTCACGATGAGCGTGAGGATCTGGTCGATGATTCCGATGAACACCGTGACGACGAACGTGGCCACGATCACGATCTTGGTGGATTCCTTGAGCTCGTCTCGGGTCGGCCAGGTGACCTTCCGCATCTCCACCCGGGTCTCGCTGAAAAAGTGTTTTATTTTCTCAAACATATCGCGCTCCGCCTAGCGGGTCTCTTTGTGAATGGTGTGCTTCCGGCAGAAACGGCAATACTTCTTGTGCTCGAGCCTGTCCGGATGCTGCCGCTTGTTCTTCATCGTTGTGTAGTTTCTGTTTTTACAGACGCTGCACGCTAGAATCGCAAGTTCTCTCATGGCTTACCGAGTCCTCTCTCCCGAACGCTACTCTATGATCTCGGTCACGATGCCTGCGCCCACGGTGCGGCCGCCCTCGCGGATCGCGAACCGAAGCTCTTTTTCCATCGCGATCGGCGTGATCAGCTCGATCGACAGCTCCGCATCGTCACCCGGAATCACCATTTCCCGGCCTTCCTGAAGCGTCGCCACACCCGTCACGTCCGTCGTCCTGAAGTAGAACTGCGGACGATACCCGTTGAAGAACGGCGTATGACGCCCGCCTTCCTCTTTCTTCAACACGTACACCTTCCCCGTAAACTTCCGGTGCGGCAGAACGCTCTTCGGAGCCGCCACCACCATGCCCCGCTCCAGCATCTCCTTCTCGACTCCCCTCAGGAGCAACCCGACGTTGTCTCCCGCCATCCCCTCGTCCAGCATCTTGCGGAACATCTCCACTCCCGTCACAACGCTCTCGCGCGTGTCCTTGATACCCACGATCTCCACCTTGTCCCCGACGTGCACCTTCCCCCGCTCCACTCGTCCCGTCCCCACCGTGCCGCGTCCCGTGATCGAAAACACGTCCTCAACAGGCATCAAAAACGGCTTGTCCACGTCGCGCTTCGGCATCGGAATGTACGTGTCGATCGCGTTCATAAGCTCCCAGATGCACTTCGCCTCGGGACCGTCCGGGTCCTCGCTGTTCAACGCCTTGTTGGCGCTCCCCCGCACAAACGGCACCTCGTCCCCGGGAAACTGATACTCGCTCAACAGCTCCCGGCACTCCAGCTCCACCAGATCCAGCAGCTCCGGATCGTCCACCAAATCAACCTTGTTCAAAAATACCACGATGTACGGCACTCCCACCTGTCGCGCCAAAAGTATGTGCTCCCGCGTCTGCGGCATCGGACCGTCGGCCGCCGACACCACCAATATCGCCCCGTCCATCTGCGCCGCTCCCGTGATCATGTTCTTCACGTAATCCGCGTGCCCGGGACAGTCCACGTGCGCGTAGTGCCGGTTCGCCGTCGAATACTCCACGTGCGCCGTCGCTATCGTCAAAATCTTCGTCGCGTCTCTGCGCCCCTGCGACTCCGACGCCTTCGCCACCTCGTCGTACGAGATGAACTTCGCGAGTCCCTTCTTCGCCAGCTGCTTCGTGATCGCAGCCGTCAACGTCGTCTTCCCGTGGTCCACGTGCCCGATCGTCCCAACGTTCACGTGCGGCTTGTTCCTGTCAAACTTAGCCTTTGCCATGGAACCTGAACCTCCTCGTCGCAAGGTTTTGTGGAGCCCACGACCGGAATCGAACCGGTGACCTCTTCCTTACCAAGGAAGTGCTCCACCGACTGAGCTACGTGGGCCACTGTCTTATTCGCTATATATGGTCCACATATTGGAGCGGGAAACGGGACTTGAACCCGCGACCCTCAGCTTGGAAGGCTGATGCTCTACCAACTGAGCTATTCCCGCTCCAGGCAAAAACGATCGGTCGCTCATCCCGCTCAGCAGTTCCTGGTGGGGAGGGGAGGATTCGAACCTCCGAAGCCTTCGGCGACAGATTTACAGTCTGTTCCCTTTGACCGCTCGGGAACCTCCCCAGGATCTCCCATTCAACAGAAAAAACGGCCCTCAAAAGCAAAAAATTCCCTTGTGGGCCTTTCTCGCTTTGTTTTTTTCTCAATTAAGAGAAGAAAAACGCCTACCCGGCCTCATCGAGCTTTCTGGAGCTGGCGAAGGGAATCGAACCCCCAACCTACTGATTACAAATCAGTTGCTCTACCGATTGAGCTACGCCAGCCCGGGATATCTCCCGTGCTTTTTTCAAAAGAGTAATATTACGTTCAACTTAAAGTGCTGTCAAGGGAAAAATGCCCGGACGCGGTGGGTCGCCCGGGGAAGGACGCGGGCGCGGACATTCCCGCGAACGAGCCCATTGGAGCCCTGCGACTGGGCTCGGAGCGCGAATGTCCTGCGCCCGCCGCCACCCGCCGGCAGCGAATTTAGACTTGACCTTTCTGCCTGGGTTTGGTGTATGATTCCTGTGTGAGGGTCTCCCAGGCCCAGGGAGATCGAGCGCAAATAACCTCGCATAGGTAAAGCAGGATACCTATGGTGATGAAAGAGTGTAGAATGGTGTAGGTGTGCGGTTGTACGCTTATGCCTTTTTTTATTCATCACCGGGGATGCCGAAAGGCGGGGTTAGACGAGGAAAGGGGGGAGGAAACCGCAATATAAATCAACGGGAATCAAGGGCAATGAACCCTGATGAACGGTTGCCGGCTGCTGCAAGCCGACGCTGAATCGGCATCGGGCCTATCAATTACAAGACACGATTGTTCAACGTGTGGAGGAATTACAAATGAAGAAGTTCTATGCAATTCTGGCGCTCGCTCTCCTGCTTGTGCCCGCAATCGCCGTCGCGCAGCCCGCGGGCTGCCTCTGGGAAGGCGATCCCTGTATGCGTTACGGGTTCGGTCAGTACGACGGCCTGCCGTTCAACCAGCCGGGCAACGATTTCGCGACCATTTTCCCGGGCGGAACCGTGACCTACGTTCTGGCTCCGTACAACAGCCATCCCACGTACCTGCCGACGATTTGCAAGGCAACGGACACCCTCTGTTTCCATGCGATAAGCCTCCAGGGCTGGACCATCGCTTGCGATCCGCCGATGGGCGATCTCTATGAGCTTCCTCCGGGTTACCTGTGGTATCAGGAAGTCTCTCTTACGGCTCCGTGCAGCGCGGGTCCCGGCGACAAGGACACCCTCATCGGCATCGCCGCGTACGCGAACATCGCGGGCGTGTGCGCCCCCGAGTGCGGCGACTGCGCCGATCCGGACATCCGTCCGTCGACCGGCGTCGCGTACTACAACGCCGACACCCTGATCGTCACGGTCATCGATGCGCCCCCGGCGCTCGGCGTCCTTCAGGACACCCTGACGCTCGTCGATCGCGGACAGACCCAGGCGTACGTTCCGTTCACGATCTGCAACCAGGATGATTGCGCTCCTGCGACGCCCTACGGCTACAACATCCAGAACAAGGGCGTTGTGGGCCGCATCCCCGTCATCAACCAGACGGCATCGGTCACGGTCGACGGCGGCGCGTGCAAGGACGTGTACGGTGTCATCGACGCCGGCCTCGCGCTCGCGTGCGATTACGATACCCTGACGATCATCGTTTGGACGCCGGCGCCGGTCGTGTACGACACATGCGTTCAGGTCATTCACGTCATCGAGCCTGAAGAAGTGCCGCTATTCACGGTGCCCGTTGTCACGATTCTCGTGCTCGCCCTCATTCTCGCCGCCGCCGTTTTCATGCGGAGACGCGAAGTGAGCAGAGCCTAGATGATGCGGGGTAGAGAGTAACTCGTAGAGAGTGAGTTATTGGGCCAAGGAAAGAAGCCAGAAGGTGGAGAAAAGAAGAAGCCGGGAGGCCCGGTCTTCCGGGTGGAGTTCCTGCTCTTCCTTGTTCTCTTCTTCATCATCTGGCTTCTTTCCTATTTTCTGTTCAAGATGCTTCCCGGCGTCGTCGATTGGCTGCAGGTTGCCGTCGCCAGGGAAGTCGCGTTCTGCCTGAAACAGCTCGGTTACACCTACGTTCTCAAGGGATCGGCTATCGTCTTCTACACGGCCCACGGCGGGGAAAGCCTCCTCGTGATTCCCGAATGCACCGGGCTCTACACGACGATCATCTATTTTTCCATCATCGGCGCGTACCCGGCGCGGATCGGCGAGAAGCTTATCGGGCTCGTCGTCGGCGTTCCGGCGATTCATCTCCTGAATCTCGCGCGAATGGTTTTCGTCGCTCTCATCCTGTATCACAAGCCGAAGCTTTTTGATTTCTTCCACGGCTACCTGTGGCAGGTCGGCTTCGCCATCTTCATGCTGCTCCTCGTCATCTGGTGGATGTGGAAGATCGTGAAGCCGAGATCCGCGGAGACAGACACCATGAGCGAAGATCTCGAAAAGAAGCCGGCCACCGCGCGGGCCCGCCCGCGAGATGCTCCTCTTCTTTCTCCGGTTTCTCGCCGCCTCGATCGCCCTGTACCTGGTCTACCTCGCCGCGGGAAGATTTTACGTCAGGCTCATCGCCCTCATCGCGAAGCCGCTCCTGTCCGCCTTCGGATACGAGCTCGTCATGGACAAGGCGAACGCGATCACGGAGGATATCTCTCTCAATCCGGTCGTGTTCCTCTCCCTCGTCATCGCCGTCGGGGCGATCCCCTGGCGCGCGAAGCTCAAGGCGGCGGTCATCGGAGTCGTCATCCTGACCGCCCTGAACTCGCTGACCATATTCCTCGCGTTCGTGAGCTTCTACGGCAACAGCGAGCGCCTCTGGACGGGGACCGAGTTCCTGAGCCTCACGATCAACTTCTTCGTGCCGATCCTGCTCTGGCTCGTGCTCCTGCCGATCCGGTCGGCGTTTTCCGTTTTTCAGGGATAATAGCGCATGAAGGGTCGCGTGGCGCCCGGCGCGATCGGCGAAGCCCGCCCGCGGAAGCTCGACGCGACCCGGCGCGGGCGAATGCGTCGGGATGACGCCCTTCTTCGGCTCGACGGGATACCCTTTCCGGGGGCATCCTATTTCGCCGGCTTGACGAACGAACCCGACGGCCGGTCTTCGACGACGAACCCGAGCCCGGCGATCTGTTTCCTCAGCGTGTCGGCATCCGCCCATCTCTTCTCTTTCCGGGCGCGCTCCCGATCGGCGACGAGACCGGCGACCTCCCGCGGGATCTCGAGCCCGGCCTTCGGGAGCCCTCCCCTGAAGAGGCCGAGAACGGAATCGAATACCCCGAGCGCCTCATGCAGCTTTTCGAAGGTCTCCGCCCGCTGAGCGGGGCCTTCGTCCCCTTCGGCGCGGATGCGATTGATCTCGCGAACGAGCAGGAATACGTGCCCGATCGCCTCGGCGCTGTTGAAATCGTCGTCCATCGCCTCGACGAAATTCTTCTTCACCTCGTCGACGAGCCCGGCGAGCTTCTCCGCCTCGCCGGCGGTCGGCCGCGGCGGGGCGGCGCCGAGCGCCGAGAGACGCTCGTCGACGTAGACGCACGCGTTCCGGATGCGCTCGAGGCCCGCCTCGGCCTCCTTCAGCCGCTCGCGGCTGAACTCGGTGCCGCTGCGGAAATGCGTCGAAAGGAGATAGAACCGGATCACCTCGCCCGTGAACTCCCGGTTGATGTCCTCGATCGCGAAGAAATGCCCCGTCGACTTCGACATCTTCTCGCCGCGGAGGTTCAGCAGGCCGTTGTGCATCCAGTAGCGGATATACGGCTTTCCCGTCGCCGCCTCGCTCTGCGCGATCTCGTTCTCGTGATGGGGAAAGATGAGATCCTGGCCGCCGCCGTGCATGTCGATCGTGGTCCCGAGATACTTCATCGACATCGCCGAGCACTCGATGTGCCAGCCGGGTCGGCCGGGACCCCAGGGGCTGTCCCAGGCGGGTTCCCCCTCCTTCGCCCCCTTCCAGAGGGTGAAGTCGAGCGGATCCTCCTTCCGCTCGCTCGACCTCGATGCGCGCGCCGCTTACGAGCTCGTCGACGTTGCGCTTCGAGAGCCTCCCGTACTGCGGGAAGGCAGCGGACGCGGAAATAGACGTCTCCGCCGGCGTCGTACGCGAACCCCTTGTCCACGAGGGCGCCTATGAGGGAGACGATTTCCGCGATGTGCTGCGTCGCGAGCGGGTATGCGTCCGCCTTCAGGATGTTGAGCTCGTCGGCGTAGCGGAAATACTCCTTCATGTTCCGCTCGGCGATGACGCGATAGTCGACGCCCTCTTCGTTCGCCTTGGCGATGATCTTGTCGTCGATATCGGTGAAATTCTGGATGTACTTCACGTCGTACCCCTTGAACCGGAGGTGCCGCCGTATCATGTCGCCGGCGACGAAGGCGAGCATATGCCCGATATGCGGCCGGTCCTGGACCGTCATGCCGCAGAAATAGATGCCGACCTTGCCGGGGCTCACCGGCTCGAACTCTTCCTTCCGCGCGCGGAGCGTATCGTAGACCTTGAGAGCCATCCGTGAGTCCTTTCTCCCTATCGATCCGTCAGACGAGGCCCGCGACGGTCTTCTCGTCCAGGGTTTTCACGACCTCGGTGACGAGCTTCACCGCGTTGTCGAAATCCTTCCGGCATATGATCCCGGCGGCGCTGTGGATATGGCGGGTCGCCACGCTGATCACGAGCGTGGGCACGCCGGCCGCGGTCGTGTGGACCCTTCCCCCGTCGGTTCCGCCGAAAGCGACGGCGCTGTACTGGAACGGTATCTTCTTCCGCTTCGCGACGGCGACGACGTGGTCGCGCAGCTTCGAGTTGGGGATGAGGGTGGCGTCGTAGACGCAGATCGAAACGCCGCCGCCGAGCTTGCCCGGGCTTCCCTCGGACGAACCGGGGGTGTCCTGCGCGATGTCCACCTCGAGGACGAGGCATACGTCGGGATTCGTCCGGAAGCCGCTCGTCATGGCGCCGCGGATCCCGACCTCCTCCTGCACGGTCCCGACCCCGAAAACGGCGTTCGGGAGCTTCGCGCGGGAGAGCGCCGTGAGCACCTCGATCAGCATGATGCAGCCGGCCCGGTCGTCCCACGCCTTCGCCATGTAGGCTCGACCCCCTTCGAGAATCGTGAAGGGGAAACAGGGCGCCACGGGATCCCCGGGACGAATCCCGAGCGATTCGGGGCTCTTCTTGCCGAAGAGCCCGACGTCTATGTAGAGGTCCTTCGCCTTGAAGGGGCCCTTGCGCTCTTCCTCCTCCATCTCGTACGGGTTCTTCGTCGCGACGACCCCGTGCACCTCCCCCTTCGCGGTGCGTATCTTCACGGGGAGCCCGATCATGCGCGGATACCACCATCCGCCGAGCGGGTTGAACCGCACGAACGATCCCGAGAAATGGGACACCATGAATCCGACCTCGTCCATGTGCGCGGCGAGCATGACCCGCGGGCGCTCCGCGCGCCCCTTGAGCCGCGCGATGCACGAGCCGAGACGGTCCTTCTCGATGACGGCGACCGGGGCGAGCCGGCGCTCCATGAGAGCGAAGATCTCCCCCTCGAAACCCGGGACGCCGGTCGCTTCGGTAAATTCCTTCATCAACGTTTCAATGCGATCCATCATCAGCTCCTTGTTCTATTTTCTTCTCGACGCCGCCGCGCTCACGATCCGCTCGACGAGATCCTCGAAACCGAGCCCAGCGGCCTTCGCCGCCATGGGAACGAGGCTGAGCTCCGTCATCCCGGGAAGCGTGTTGACCTCGAGGCAGTACGGCTCCCCTTCCTCCGGACAGCCTGAAATCGATCCTCGCGTAGTCCCTGCACGCGAGCGCCCGAAAGGCGAGCGCGGCCTCGCGCTGCACGCGCGCCGACGTTTTCGCGTCGAGCTCCGCCGGAGCGACGTAGCGGCTCGTCCCTTTCGTGTATTTCCGCTTGTAGTCGTAGAAACCTCCCTCGGGGACGATCTCGACGACGGGAAGCGCTTCCCCCTCGAGGATCGCCGCCGTGACCTCGCGCCCCGGGACGTAGCGCTCGACGACGCACTCGCCGCCGAAGCGCCCCGCCAGCCGCAGCGCCTCGTCGAGATCCTCCGCGCGGGGAACGAACGAGAATCCGACGCTCGAGCCCTGGCAGTTGGGTTTCACGACGACGGGATATCCGAACGCGCGCTCGACCGCCGCTCCCGCTCCCGCGCGCTCCTTCTCCGACGACCCGTCGAGAAGAAGATGCGGGGCGGTCTGGACGCTCGCCTCGCGGAAGAGCGCCTTCGAGCGATCCTTGTTCATCGCGAGCGCGCTCGCGAGTATTCCCGAGCCGGTGTAAACGATCCCGGCGCTCTCGAGAAGCGCCTGGATCGTGCCGTCTTCTCCCGCGCCCCCGTGCAGCGCGACGAAGACCACGTCCGCGGAGCGGACCGGCTTCGCGTTCAGCCACGCGAACCTCTCGTCGGCCGCGAGCGGCGCGAGATCGCCGGGCGGACGTTCGCCGATCTTCGCGGTCCGCGGTTCCGCGTTCGCGCCGGCCGGAAGCGCCGGATCGACCGCGTGGACCTCGTGCCCGCGCGCGCGCAGCGCCTTCAGGATCGCGGCGCCGCTCGCGAGCGAAACGTCCCGTTCCGGCGAATCCCCGCCGAGAAGAACCGTCACTTTCATTTCCGCACCTTCGCTCCCGTGCGCCTCTCACGGCGTCTCCGTTCCGGCGAGCGCGCTCCGAATGGCCCGAAGCACGCTCTCCTTGCCGCGGATCTCCATGACCCGCGAAAGATCGGGGCCGTGGAGCGACCCCGTGACGGCCGCGCGGAGCGGCATGTAGAGCGCCTTGCCCTTGACCTGAAGCCGCGCTCCCAATTCCTTGATGCGCCCGCCGATCGCGGCCGCGCTCCACTCCTCGCATTCGTCCAGGGAGGCGAGACTCGCCGGGAGGAGCTCCCGCGCCCCCGCGACGGCCTCGCGCGCCTCTCCGGCGAGCGCGGGAATCCCCGGCCTGAACGGCGCTATCTCTTCCTCGATTCGCGAAAAGCTCGGGAGATTCTCCGCCAGTATCTCGAATATCTCCGCGAGCCGCTCGCGCGGGTAGGCTTCCCTGACGTCCCCGGGAAAATACGGGAGCGCGTCGTCGAGGTAGCGCCGGGCGCCGCGCGATTTCACGTACTGGGCGGAAAACCAGTTCAGCTTCACCTCGTCGAATATGCTCCCCGACGGCGACACGCGATCGAGATCGAACACGCCGACGAGCTCGTCGAGGGAGAGCATCTCGCGGTCCCCGGGCGGCGACCATCCGAGAAACGCGAGGTAGTTGACGATCGCTTCCGCCGGATAGCCCCGCTCGCGGAAATCCCCGACGTTCGGGGCGCCGTGGCGCTTGCTCAGCTTCGATCGGTCGAGGCCGAGAATGAGCGGGATATGCGCGAATCGCGGCGGATCGAGGCCGAGCGCTTCGTAGATCATGATCTGCCGCACCGTGTTCGAGAGGTGCTCCTCCCCGCGAATCACGTGCGTGATCGCCATGGCCGAGTCGTCCATCGCCGCGGCGAAATTGTAGGTGGGAAGCCCGTTCGAGCGCAGGATGACGAAATCGCCGACCATCCCGGCGGGGAAAACGACCTCGCCTCGAATCAAATCGTCGAGACGCCGCTCGGAGTCGGGGGGAACGACGAAAGCGCACGCTCTCTGCCCTTCCCTCGGCGCGCTTGCGCGCGCGTTCGGCTTCGCTCGAGACGCCGGCACGTTCCGTCGTACTGCGGCGGGAGGTTCGCGCGGCGGCGATCCTCCTTCTTCCGCTCGAGCTCCTCGTCCGTGCAGAAGCAGGGATACGCCTTTCCCTGCGCGACGAGCCGCTCCGCCCCGTCGCGGTAGATCGCGACGCGCTCGGACTGCCGGTACGGCCCGAACGCTCCGCCCCGATCCGGGCCCTCGTCCCAGGCGAGGCCGAGCCACCGGAGATCGTCGAGGATCCCCGACTCGAGATCGGCGCTCGATCGCTCGACGTCCGTATCCTCGACGCGCAGGATGAAACGCCCGCCCTCGTGGCGCGCGAAGAGCCAGTTGAACAGCGCGGTCCGCGCTCCCCCGACGTGGAGATGCCCCGTCGGGCTCGGCGCGAACCGTACGCGAACTTCTTTCACTCGCGAACCCTTTCCCCGTCGTCCCGCGGACGGGATCGTCATTCGATCCTTTCGAGAAGAACGATCGCCTCGGCCGCGATCGCGCGCTTCTCGCCCACGGGACCGAGCCCTTCTCCCCGGGTCGCCTTTATCGAAATATCCTCCGCGTCGACGCCGAGCGCCGCGGCGATCGAGCGCGCCATCGCCGCGCGGTGCGGCGCGAGCCTCGGCTCCTCGGCGTTCACGACGCAGTCGGCGTTCACGAGGGCGTAGCCCGCGCGCTCGACCATCCCGGCGACCGCGCCGAGGATCTTCGTGCTCGCGGCGTCCTTCCACTCGGGCGTCTCGGGGAAATGCTCGCCGAGATCGCCGAGATTCAAGGCGCCGAGGAGCGCGTCGCACAGGGCGTGGATCAGGGCGTCCGCGTCCGAATGCCCCGCGAGCCCCGCGCCGTGCTCGATCCGCACGCCCCCGAGGACGAGCGGCCTTCCCTCGACGAGCGGATGGATGTCGTAGCCGATTCCTACCCTGAACGATCCGCGCGTTTTTTTCAATGGAGCCTCGCTGGAGATCCCGTCATGAATCCCCCGGGCACGGGGGAAGAACGAGCTTTCGTCCCGAAAGGAAGCTCCCCATGATCTCGAGGTCTTCCTTCACGGTGACCTTGATGTTCCATACCTCTCCCTCGACGACCTTCACGGGGAATCCGGCGGAGAGAACGAGGGAGCTCTCGTCGGTCGCGACGCGGATCGCCTCGCCCGCGGCGCCGAACGCCTTCGAGAGCACGTCGAACGCGAACGCCTGCGGCGTCTGTATCCCGACGACACGCTCGCGCGGGACGATCCCCTCGAGCGTGTCGTCCCTGAGCCGCCCGAGCGTTTCGGTCACGCCGAGAGCGGGAACCGCCGCGCCGTGCGAGCGGGCCGCGTCGACGACGCGACCGATGAGATCGACCGAGACGATCGGCCTGCACGCGTCGTGCACGATCACGATGTCCGCGCGATCGATCGACGCGAGCCCGATGGCGACCGATTCCTGTCTCGTCTCGCCGCCGACGACGACCGCGTGCGGCACGCCGGGCACCTCGGCCGCGAGCTCCTTTTCCGCTTCTTCTTCCCAGCCCGCCGGGACCATCACGGCGTAACGCGTGATGCCCCCCCACGCGTTCAACGCGCGGAGCGACCACGCCAGCAGCGGCCTTCCCTCGACGGGATAGAAGCTCTTCGGCATCTCGCGCCCGAAACGCACGCCCCTGCCCGCGGCGGCGACGAGGCATACGATCTGTTCCTTCATGCGAACGACTTCCCTTCCGCCGTCAGAATATCTCGACCTTCAGGTATTTCTTGGGATTCGCCTTGACGTCGGTGACGAGGTCGTCGAGGTTCTTGACCGTCTTTTCGAGCTTGTCCATGAGGGCGCGGTCGCTCATGAGAGCGCCGAGCGTGTTGTCGTTCTTCTGAAGGCTGTCCGCGATCTCGGCGAGCGTGTCGGTGACGTCGCGCATGCGCCGCACGAGCTCGGGAAAATCCTTGCTCGCCGCGGCGAACGAGGTCATCAGCGTGTCGATGTTCCCCGAGTTTCTCTCGAGGAGCCCGTCCACCTTCGCCGCCGATCGCTGGAACGATTGCACTCCCGCCTCGAAGCCCGGGGCGTCGCGCTCGACGAGCGTGCGGAGCCGGCCGCTGACCTCGGAGAGATTCTCGACGATCGCCTTGAGCTTGTCGCCCTGGGTGAGGGTGCCGGCGATCTTCTGCATGTCCTTCGTGAGCTGGGTGAGCTCGTTCATGATGCCGCCGAGAAAGGCGAGCGCCTCGGTGATCCCGGGCTCGTACACTCCCTGCATGGTCGCGCCCGGCTCGAGGAAACGTCTCCGACGTTCCGAGCAGCACCGTGATGATGCGCTCGCCCATGATCCCGACGGTCTGGAGAACGATGCGCGAATCGTCGGGAATCTTCGCCTGCCTGCTGATATCCATCGTGAGGAGCACGTCGTTGTCGCGCAGCTGCACGCGTTTCACGCTCCCCATCTCGACTCCGTTCAGGTTGACCTTGTCCCCGGGGCTGATGCCGCCGACCATCGGAAACACGGCGTGGATCTGGTAGTTGCCGTGCCCCACCTTGAAGCCCTGGAACCACATGAGCCCGACGATGAGGATGAGAGAGGCTATGAAGATGGTGAATCCGACCCTGATCTCGAGCGATTTGTATTCCATCGATTCCCCCGCCGTTCCGCTTCAGATCGGCTTGATGGGGCCCTCGGCCCTTCCCTCGACGAACTGCCGGATCACCGGATCGTCCGACCGGCGAACCTCGTCCGGCGTACCCGAATATATGATTCCGCCCTCGTGAAGCATCGCGATGCGATCCCCCACGTGGTATGCGCTCTTGATATCGTGGGTGACCACGATCGACGTGACCTCGAGCTCCCGCTGGAGGGTCCTGATGAGCTCGTTGATGACGTCCGCCATGATGGGATCGAGCCCCGTCGTCGGCTCGTCGTAGAGCACCACCTGGGGGTTCATGGCGACGGCGCGCGCGAGACCGATCCGCTTCTTCATCCCACCGCTCATCTCCGCCGGATACTGGTCCTGGACGCCGGTCAGGCCGACGAGCTCGAGCTTCGCGTCGACGATCCGCGCGATCTCGTCTTCGCTCTTGCCCGAATGCTTCCGCAGCGGAAGAGCGACGTTTTCGCCCACCGTCATCGAGTCGAAGAGCGCGGAACTCTGGAAAAGCATACCAAAGTGCATGCGCATTTGGAACAGCTTTTTCCGGTCGAAACGGGTCATATCCTCGCCCTCGAACAGGATTTCCCCCGCGTCGGGCCTCACGAGCCCCGTGATGTGCTTGAGGAGCACGCTCTTTCCGCAGCCGCTCCGCCCGATGACGACGAGCGTCTCCCCGCGCTCGATGTCGAGGTCGAGCGAATCGAGCACGAGCTTCGGGCCGAACGATTTCCTCAGGCCGCGGATTCCGATTATGGCGTCGCCGCCGTGCTGCTCCAAACCGGGCCTCCTACGAAGCGGGCGCGAAGAGAATGCGGAAAATGAGGGACGCGAGCAAATAGTTCGAGATGAGGATGAGGAGGCACGAGGAGACGACCGCCTTCATCGTCGCGAGCCCCACGCCCTCCGCCCCGCCCTTCGTCTCGAAACCGTGATAGCATCCCATGAGCGCGATGATGAAACCGAAAACGAAGGTCTTCATGAGCCCGCCGTAAAGATCCTGGGTCCGGAAGAGAAGCTTGAGGCCGCTCCCGAACGTGTTGAAACCGACGTGGAGCGATACGTTCGCGACGATCATGCCGCCGAGAATCGCGAGGAAGTCGGAGAATATCGTGAGAACGGGGAGCATGAACGTCGCGGCGACGATCCGCGGGCAGGACGAGATTCTCGACCGGGTCGATCGCGATCATCTCCATCGCGTCGATCTGCTCGGTGACCTTCATCGTCCCGAGCTCCGCGGCGATGGAGGCGCTCACGCGCCCCCCGACGACGAGCGCGGTGAGCACGGGGCCGAGCTCGAGGATGACCGATTTGCCGACGACCGTGCCGAGATACTTGAGCGGCACGTATCCGTGGAACTGGTACGCCGCCTGAACGGAGGTCACCGCGCCGACGAACAGCGAGGTCACGAGCACGAGCGGGATCGAGCCGATCCCGATCCGGTCCATCTGCTGGAAGACGCTCCGGGCGTTCGCGAATGTGCGGGGAATCGTCTGGAACAGGCGCCCGATGAGAATGAACACCCCGCCCGTATCCTGAACGAACTCGAGAAAGAATCTGCCGAGAATGACGAACGGCGCCACCTAGAACACCTCCGGCTGCTCCGCGACGCCGGACTGCGCCGCCGAATGGAAGCGCGTGTACGTCTTCTCGAAGACGAGCGGGACCATGCCGGTGGGGCCGTTCCGCTGCTTTCCGATGATGAGCTCGGCCTTCCCCTGCTTGTCGGGATCGTCCGGATCGTAGAACTCCGCCCGGTAGAGGAAGAGGACGAGGTCCGCGTCCTGCTCGATGGCGCCCGACTCGCGAAGATCCGAGAGCATCGGCCGCCGGTCCCCGCCCCGCGCCTCGACGGCGCGCGAGAGCTGCGAAAGGGCGATGATGGGTATCGAGAGCTCCTTGGCGAGCGCTTTGAGCGAACGCGAGATCGAGGATATCTCCTGCTGCCGGTTCTCGGATCGCTCGCTGCAGCGGGCGAGCTGAAGATAGTCGATGATGACGAGCGCGACGTCGTGTTCCGATTTGAGCCTGCGCGAGCGGGCGCGCATATCGAGGGTCGAGATCGCCGGCGTGTCGTCGATGAAGATCGGCGCCTCGGAAAGGAGCCCCGCCGCGTTCGTGAGGCGCTCGATGTCCTTCGACGAGGTGAATCCGCTGCGCACCTTCTGCGCGTCGACCTGTCCCTCGGAGCAGAGGAGCCGCTGGACGAGGAGCTCCTTCGACATTTCGAGGCTGAAGATCGCGACCGGCTTGCGCTCGAGGAGCCCGACGTGCTGCGCGATGTTGAGCGCGAAGCTCGTCTTGCCCATCGAGGGACGCCCCGCGATGATGACCATGTCGCTCGGGTGGAACCCGGCGGTGTACTTGTCGAGATCGATGAAGCCGCTCGCGAGCCCCGTGACGCTCACCCGCGTCTCGTGCACCCGCTGGATCTCCTCGAACCGCTCCTTGAGAACGTCCTTGATGTGCACGAACCCCTGGCTCACCCGCGACTCGGATATCTTGAATATCTTCTGCTCCGCGGCGTCGAGGATGGCGTCCGCCTCGCGGCTCGCCGCGTAGGCGTCCTCGGCGATGTCGGTCGACGCGCGGATCAGCTGGCGGAGTATGTACTTGTCGAGAACGATGCGCGCGTAGTGCTCGATGTTCGCCGCGCTCGGCGTGCTGTCGACGAGATCGGTGAGCGCGGCGATGCCGCCCACCGCGTCGAGATCTCCCGCCTTCCGGAGCTCCTCCGAGAGCGTCATGACGTCGATCGGCTCGCGCTTGTTGAAGAGCGTGAGCATCGCGTAGAAGATCTTTCCGTGCGCGGGACGGTAGAAGTTCTCCGCCGCGACGATCTCGACCGCCCGCGTCGAAGCCTCGGGCTCGAGGAGCATGCCGCCGAGGACGGCGCGCTCCGCTTCGAGGTTCTGCGGCGGAATGCGCTCGATGCCCTTGAACTCGATGCGCGTATTCGTGCTGGTGTCCGTCATGCGCCCTCCCCGGCCGCCTCGTCGTAGAGCTTCCTCATCTTCTGGAGGTCCTCCCACGCGTCGCGTTTGAGATTCGGATTCCTGAGCAGCGCGGCCGGGTGATACGTCACCGCGACCGGAATGTCGTTATAGTAATGCATGCCCTGCCTGAGGATCCCGAGCGCGGTCGTGTTCTTGAGGAGACCGTGCGCGGCGATCCTTCCGAGCGCGCAGATT
>CAVVEY010000017.1:0-250672 GCA_963747385.1 uncultured bacterium
CTCGTGTTCTCCGAGCACGTGCTCCTCGCGCTCGTCGAGAAGGGATTGGCGCGCGAGGCGGCGTACAAGATCGTTCAGGACGCCGCGATGGAGGCGAGGCGGACGGGAGCGAGCTTCCGCGAGCTTCTCGCCGCGGACGCGCGGCTGCGGAAGCGGTTCACGAAGGGGGAGATCGACGCGCTCTTCGACCTCGACGAGCATTTCAAGAAAATAGATTTCATCTTCAAACGCACTCTCGGGAGAAAGGAACTGACGCATGGGCCTGGCATTGAAGGGAATCGTCCCGATACGGGGAAAATCGGACGCCGAGATCGCCGCGCTTCTCAAGCAGCACGGCTTCAATATCACGACGGGGGAGGCGCTCCGCGTGACGGAGCTTCTCGGGCGCGACCCGACCGTCGTCGAGCTCACGATCTTCAACACGATGTGGAGCGAGCACTGCAGCTACAAGAGCAGCCGCGCCGTCCTCAAGGAATTTCTCCCGACGGACGCGCCGAACGTCGTGCTCGGCCCGGGGGAGGATTCGGGAATCATCCGTTTCGCTCCGGCGGAGAACGGCGACTTCTGGTGCCTCGTCATCAGCCACGAGAGCCACAACCATCCGTCGCAGGTGCTCCCCGTCGAGGGGGCGGCGACCGGCATCGGCGGGATCGTGCGCGACGTGTATTGCATGGGCGCCGACGTCGTGGGAAGCCTCGATCCGCTCCGCTTCGGCGATCCGGCGGGCCCGAAGGCTCAGCAGGCGATCTCGATCGCGCGCGGGGTCGTCGAGGGAATCGCCCAGTACGGCAACGCCCTCGGCGTGCCGAATCTCGGCGGCGACGTCGTGTTCGACCGGGGCTACGACGACAACTGTCTCGTCAACGTGGTCGCGGTCGGCGTCGTCAAGGAATCGCGCGTCATCCGGAGCCGCGTCCCCGCCGAGGCGCGGAAGACCCCCTACAAGATGATACTCATCGGAAAGCCGACCGACGATTCGGGTTTCGGCGGCGCCGCGTTCGCCTCGGAGGATCTCGCGAGCGAGGAGAAGGCGAATCGGGGCGCCGTGCAGGTGCCCGATCCGTTTCTCAAACGCGTTCTCTCTGAAGCGATGAAGAAGGTGTTCGAGGCGGCCGCGAATCGAGGCGTGGCGATCGGCTTCAAGGATCTCGGCGCCGGCGGCATCGCGTGCGCCACCTCCGAGCTCGCGCACGCGGGGGGATTCGGCGTGAAGATCGACCTCGACAAGGTCAACCTCGCCATGGGCACGTATCCGAGCGCCGTGATCTCCTGCTCGGAGACGCAGGAGCGCTTCGCGATGGCGGTGCCCGCCGATTTCGCCGGCGAGGTGCTCAGGATATTCAACGAGGATTTCGACCTGCCCCACATCTATCACGGCGCGGGCGCCGTCGTCATCGGCGACATCACGCTCGAGCCGGAGTACACGATCGAAACCGCAGGGAGCGTCGTCTGCAGCGCGCCGGTCGACGTGATCACCACCGGCATCAAGTACGACAGAAAGGGCACGCCGCGCAGGCGCCTCTTCGAGGAGCCGAAGCTCGATCCCGCGCGCTCGATCCGGGACGATCTCCTCGCGATGATCGGCTCGCCGAACGGCGCTTCGAAGGACTATGTGTTCCGCCGTTACGACGCCGAGGTGCAGGGGAGAGCCGTGCTTCGCGCGGGGGAGGCCGACGCTTCGGTCATCGCGCCGATCCCCGGCCGCATGACCGGGCTCGCGTTCTCGGTCGACGGGAATCCGTTCTACGGGCTGATCGATCCGTACCAGGGAGGGGCGCTCGGCGTGTGCGAGGCCGCGCGGAACGTGGCCTCCGTCGGCGCGGTGCCCGCGACGATCACCGACTGCCTCAACTACGGCAACCCCGAGGTCGAAGAGGTATTCTGGGAGTTTTCCGAAGGGGTGCGCGGCATCGGCGACGCCTGTCGCGGGATCGGGCACCTCGCGCACGAGGGCCATCCGCTCCCCGTCGTTTCGGGCAACGTGAGCTTCTACAATCAGAGCGAGAGCGGGAAATCGATTCCGCCCTCTCCCATTCTCTGCTGCGTCGGCGTCGTCGAGGATTATTCGAAATGCCGGTCGATCCAGTTCAAGGAAGAGGGGGACACGCTCTATCTCCTCGGCGATATTCTCGACGAGCTCGGAGGCAGCGAATACTACCGCGTCATATACGGCGCGTCCGGCGCGAACGTGCCGAAGGCCGATTTCCTGAGGGAGCGGCGGCTTATCCGCACCGCCGTCGAGATGCACTCCCTCGGGTGGGTGCGCGCGTGCCACGACGTGAGCCAGGGAGGGCTTCTCACCGCGCTCGCCGAGATGGCGATCGGCGGCCGCGGAGCGGGGGATCTCGGGTTCACGCTCGATATCGACGCTCTCGCGAACTTCAAGCTCCCGCCGGAGAAGCTTCTCTTCTCGGAAACGGGGTGTTTCGTCGTCGAGCTCTCTCCGGTGAAGGAGCGGGAAATCCTCGGCGTCTGCGCGCGGAATCGCGTGAATCTCGCGCGGCTGGGCGAGCTCAAGGGCCGCGCGAAGCTCGAGATCGTCCGGGGGAGGAAAAGCCTCGCCGCGTGGGACGTCGCCGAGCTCCGCGAAGCGCACCTCTCGGGCTGCCGGTCGATATTCGGCATCGGAAAGAAGGGGGGTGAGCGCGCGTGAAAAGCTCCTTCAAGGATCGCGTCGCCGTCATCCAGTTCCCCGGCGTGAACTGCGAATACGAGACCGCCGCCGCGGTGCGGACGATCGGGCTCGACGCGGGGATATTCCGCTGGAACGAGGATCCGGCGCTTCTCGACGAGTGCGCCGCGGTGATTCTCCCCGGCGGGTTCTCCTATCAGGATCGTATCCGCGCCGGCGTCGTCGCGGCGAAGGATCGCGTGATGGACAAGGTTTCGGAGCTCGCGCGCGGCGGGAAGAGCGTGCTCGGCATCTGCAACGGCGCGCAGGTTCTCGTCGAATCGGGGCTCATACCGGGCATTCACTGGGAGAAGGTCGATCTCGCGCTCGCGCCGAACGTCATGGCCGACCGCGAGGGGTACTACTGCAACTGGGTGCATCTGAGAAAGGAAAAGAGCGCTTGCGTCTGGACGGCCCGTTACGCGGAGGGAGAGGTCATTCCGATCCCGATCGCGCATGCCGAGGGGCGCTTCGTGACGGAGGACGCCGGCGTTCTCGACGAAATGAAGAAGAACGGGCAAATCGCGCTCAGGTATTGCGACAGCGGGGGCGCGACCGTCGCGTCGTTCCCCGTGAATCCGAACGGCTCCGTCGAGAACGTCGCGGGCGTCTCGAACCGCGAAGGGAACGTGCTCGCGATGATGCCGCATCCCGAGCGCGCGACGTGGCTTCGCCAGGTGCCCGAGGACCTCTCCGGCCGCTGGGGGCGCGATCGGCGCGCCGCGGCCGGCGAATCCGGACGAATGGAGAGCGCGGGACCGGGACGGGCTTTTTTCGCCGCTCTTCGCGGCGACACGGGGGGGGATCCGCGATGAAGACGCCGGTGCAGCTCTGGGTAAGGCTCAAGGTGATCGATCTCGTCACGCAGACGGCTCGGATCACGCTGACGGAGAAACTCGACTTCGCGGATACGCTCCGCGGAATGACGCATTACTGGTACTGGGGGATGGACGCCGAGGCGGCCGACGCGCGGAGCGCCCTCGAGGGGATCGACCGCGCGATCCGGCTCGACAGCGCGTTCACGAACCAGAACAAGCATCTCTACCGTCTCTCGGCGGGGACGGGGCTCGTCCTCGGCGATCTCCCGCTCGAGAAGGACTATGCACTGGGCTCGGACATTCCCGCTCGGAATCCAGTCGCAAAGCCTCCAATGGATTCCTCCGCGGGTATGTCCGAGCCCGGCGCTGCAGGTGCGGATACTTCCGCGTACGGGCCCATTGGAGGCTCGGCGACTGGGCCCGGAGCGGAAGTATCCGCACCCAGTGCTGGGTTCCGAGCGGGAATATCAGCCCTCCATGCGTTCGACTGCCTTGTGCGCGAGAGGCGGCCCGATCGGGAGAAGGGATTCGCGGAGCGTCTCAACGGGCGGCTGAAGGGAGTCGCCGTTTCCAATATGAAATGCGGAGAGGTATGGAGGCTCGTCGTGAGCGCGCCCGACGAGGGCTCGGCTCTCGCGGCGGCCGAGAAGATGCTCGTGAGCCGTTCGCGGCGCGAGGGCCTGCTCCTCAATCCGCATTACCAGACCTGGGAGATTCTCGCGACGACGCGCCTCGGCGCGGGAGGAAGCGCCGCGACCGTCCGGGCGAAGGAGTGAACGGCGTGAAACTCAAGGAAGAGTGCGCGATATTCGGCGTGTACGGCGCCGCGGACGCGGCGGAGATCGCTTACCTCGGTCTCTACGCGCTCCAGCACCGCGGGCAGGAGAGCTCCGGCATCGTCACCTCGGACGGCGATCGGATCCACGAGCACCGCGCGATCGGGCTCGTCGCGAAGGTCTATGACCGGGAGATTCTCGAGAATCTCCCCGGACGCCTCGCCATCGGCCATAACAGATATTCGACGACGGGGCTCTCGAGCGTCGCCAACGTCCAGCCGCTCCTCGTCGATTGCAAGATCGGCAAGATCGCGGTCGCTCACAACGGGAACCTCGTGAACGCGATCGAGCTGCGGCGCCAGATGGAGATGGACGGCTCGATATTCAGGAGCACGACCGACAGCGAGGTCGTCCTGCACCTCATCGCCCGCAGCCGCAAATCGACGCGCGAGGAGATGATCATGGAAGCGCTCCAGAAGGTGCAGGGCGCTTTCTCGCTCGTGTTTCTCACCGTGGATACGGTTATGGCGGCGCGCGATACGCGGGGCTTTCGCCCGCTGTGCCTCGGGCGGCTCGACGACGCCTACATGTTCGCCTCGGAGACCTGCGCCTTCGACATCATCGGCGCGCAGTACCTGCGCGAGATCGCCCCGGGCGAGCTCTGCATCCTCGGCCCCGGCGGGCCGCAGTTCATGCGTTTCGCCGAGCCCGAAGAGCGGCTCCAGCGCTGCATCTTCGAGTTCATCTATTTCTCGCGTCCCGATAGCCGTGTCTTCGGCGAGAACGTCGACAAGGTGCGGCGCAAGCTCGGGCGGCGCCTCGCCGAAGAATCTCCCGTCGACGCGGATATCGTCATCGCCGTGCCCGACTCGAGCAACACGATCGCGCTCGGTTACGCGGAGGCCTCGAATATCCCCTTCGAGCTCGGCCTCATCAGGAACCACTACGTCGGGCGCACGTTCATCCAGCCGCGCCAGAGCATGCGCGACTGGGACGTGCGGATCAAGTTCAACCCGGTGCGCGGCGTTCTCAAGGGAAAGAGGATCGTCGTCGTCGACGATTCGATCGTGCGCGGTTCGACGATGCGGAAGCTCGTCTCGATCCTGCGCCAGGCGGGAGCGGACACGATCCATCTCAGGATCGGTTCGCCGCCCATCACGCATTCGTGCTACTACGGCATCGACACGCCCACCCGCGGCGAGCTGATCGCGTCGAGCCATACGGTCGGCGAGATCGGGGAGTATCTCGGCGTCGACAGCCTTCATTACCTCTCCCGGGAAGGGCTGCTCACCTGCGTCGAGGAGCCCCACAACTACTGCGTCGCGTGCTTCAGCGGCGACTATTCCGTGATTCCGGACGGATGCCTGCACAAGGACGTCTTCGAGGACAGGACCGGATGCGGCGAGGGGTTCGGCGTGAGGGAGGATGTGGGTCGTTGAGGATCGCGGCTGAACGCGAGGGCGCTCCGGACAGGTTCGAATCTTTCACGACCGCGGCGATCTTTCCGCTGGTGCAGCGGCCGTCGCGATACGCGGGCGGAGAGATGAACCTCTCGAACGACGGATTCGTCGAGGGGCGTTTCAACGTCCTCCTCGTCTTTCCCGACGCCTACGAGATCGGGATGTCCCACCTGGGGATCCGCTTTCTCTATCAGGCGCTCGCCTCGATGGAGGGAATCGGGGTCGAGCTCGCCTTCGCGCCCTGGCCCGACGCGGGGAATCTCATGCGCGCCTGCGGCGAGCCGCTCCGGTCGTCGCAGACCGGCACGAGCGCGTCGAGGTTCGACCTCGTCGGATTCTCCCTCGCCTACGAGCTCCATTACACGAATCTGCTCATGATGCTCGACCTCGCCGGTGTACCGCTCGAGGCCGCCGCGCGGCGCGACGACGATCCGATCGTCGCGGCCGGCGGGCCGTGCTGCTCGAATCCGCTCCCGTTCGTCGACGCGATCGACGCGGTGTTTCTCGGGGACGGGGAGGATTCGCTCGCCGAGGCGGTCGCGGCGCTCGCGCGGCTCAAGACGGCCCGCGCGGGACGCGCGGCGAAACGGGAAGCGCTCGCGCGAATCGAAGGGGTCTACGTCGACGGCGTCAGCACGTCCGTCACGGCCCGCGCGCACCGCTTCGCGAGCGGCGATCTGCCGCGGCGGCCGATCGTGCCGTCCTCGGAGGTCGTTCACGAGCGCCTCGCGATCGAGATCATGCGAGGCTGCTCGCGGGGCTGCCGTTTCTGTCACGCGGGGATGTTCTACCGGCCTTGCCGCGAGCGAAGCGTCGACGAGATCATGGAGGCGGTCGTCGAGGGGCTCGCCGCGACGGGATGGGACGAGGTGTCGCTCCTTTCCCTCTCGACGTCGGACTACTCGCGGCTCGACGAGCTCCTCGCGAGGCTCGTCCCCGAGCTCGAGCGGCGGCGCGTGTCGCTCGCGCTCCCCAGTCTCAGGCCCGAGACGATCACGAGCGCGATAGTCTCGGCCTCCTCGACCGTGACGAAGTCGGGCTTTACCCTCGCGCCCGAGGCGGGGACGGAGCGGCTTCGCCGCGTCATCAAGAAGGACTTCAGCGACGAGGATATCGTTCGCGGCGTTTCGAAGATTCTTGCGGGCGGCTGGCAGACGCTCAAGCTCTACTTCATGATCGGGCTTCCGACCGAAACGGACGAGGATCTCGACGGCGTCGCCGGGCTCATCGAGCGGATTCTCGCCCTGCCGCGCAGGCAGGGGAGGTTCAGCCTCGGCGTGTCGATTTCCCCGTTCGTCCCGAAGCCGCACACTCCGTTCCAGTGGGAGCGGCAATGCTCGACGAGCGAGTTTCGCGCGAAGGAGGAGTATCTCGCGCGCCGCATCAGGAGCAGATTCGTGAATCTGAGCCTTCGTGAACCCGAGATCAGCGTCCTCGAGGGCATCCTCGCCCGGGGGGACCGGCGTCTCTGGCCCGTGCTGCGCAGGGCGTACGAGCTCGGCTGCCGGTTCGACGGGTGGAGGGACGAGCTGAAGATCGAGCTCTGGGACAGGGCTCTCGCCGAATGCGGCCTCGACACCGTCGCGGCGATCGCGGCGCGGCCCCTCGACGAACCGCTTCCGTGGGACGCCTTCGAGCTGCATGGCACGAAAAGCCTGCTTCGCAAGGAGCGCGACCGGGCATACGGGGCTGACGCTCTCGGCTCGGACCCAGTCGCAGAGCCTCCAATGGGTCCGCGCGCGAGAGCGTCAGCCCCCCCAGCGGCGTCGGGTGCGGACATTCCCGCGGAGGAATCCATTGGAGGCTCTGCGACTGGATTCCGAGCGGGAATGTCCGCACCCAGTCCTGGACTCCGATCGGAAATGTCCGCCCCCCACCAGGTGTTCCGGTACCGCGTGATGTTCGAGAAGAGGGGCCGGGCGAGGTTCCTCTCGCACCTGGAGCTCCTGAACGTGATCCAGCGGGCGCTTCGCCGCTCGGGCCTGCCTCTCAGCTATTCGGAGGGATTTCACCCGCATCCGAAGATTTCAGCGGGCCCCTCGCTCGCCGTCGGGATGGAGGGCTTCGGCGAGTTTTTCGACGTCGAGCTCCTCGAGCCGGCCGGGCCGACGCCGGAGCTTCTGAACCGGTTCCTGCCGCCCGGCCTGTCGATAAAGGCCTGCGCCGGGCCGTTTTCGCGCAAGGAGGGGAAACTTCCCCAACAAGCGAGATTCACCTATGCGCTTCATTTCGGAGGCCTGAGGGCGCTTCTGAAATCCTCGTGCTCCCCCAGCGAAATGTTGTCCCCGGCGGAGCGCATGTGGTATCTTCTCGCGAAAGAGCTTGGAATCGCCGGGAGCCTCGATATATTCGAATGCGGAGCCCCGATCGATCCGGCTCCATGGTTTGAGGCCGAGTGGAGGCGCATGTTCGAGCGAGGCGCCTCCGTCAAGAACGAGAAGGGCAAGGAGCGCTCGTGCGCCGGCTGCGCCGTGCGGCTCGTCGGGATCGCCGCGAGCGATAGCGCGGGCGCGCCGGAAGGCGCTTCTCTCGAACTCGTTCTTCCCGGGGCGGAGGGCGCCCCCCGGCCCCAGGATTTGCTGCTGGCATTCATGCCGAAAAATATCGCCTCGCTCGTAAGAATTCAAAGGCTGGAGATACGGTACAAATGCGGAGAAGATATCAAAGGTCCCGTAGAAGCGATCGGGGCGAAGCTCCCCGAAATCTGAAAACCCAGATTCTGATCAACTACACCGCCCGCGAGGTGCGCATCGCGATTCTCGAGGAACGGGAGCTCGTCGAGCTCCTCATCGAGCGCGAGGACAGCCGCCACACGGTCGGCGACATTTTTCTCGGCCGCGTCACGGCCGTGATTCCTGGCATTCAGGCTGCGTTCGTCGACATCGGCCAGGAGAAGGCGGCGTTTCTCCACGTGAGCGACGTCTCGACGGGCGCGATCGATCCCGAGCTCCTCGACGAGGAGGACGACAAGTCCCGTGGTCGCAAGGACAAGGATCTCCCGCCGATAGAGAACCTCCTCAAGAAGGGGCAGGACATCCTCGTCCAGGTGCGCAAGGAGGCGATCGGCACGAAGGGCCCGCGGATCTCGTCGGAGATCTCGCTCCCCGGCCGATACGCGGTCTATATGCCCGGTCTCGATCATATCGGCGTGAGCAAGAAGATCGAGGACCGCCGCGAGCGCGCGCGCCTCAAGGCCATCGTGAAGAAGTACCGCCCCGCGGGGGCGGCGATCATCGTCCGCACGGCGGGCGAGGGCGTCGACAACGACCAGCTCGGGGACGACATCAAATACCTCGAGAAGGTCGCGAAGGAAATCAAGGAAAAGAGCGAGGCCGCCACGCCCCCGGCCCTCGTGCACGAGGACGTCGATCTCACGATCTTCGCCATCAGGGATCTTTTCTCGGAGAGCGTGGAATCGATCATCATCGACAACAAGGAGGAGTTCGAGCGGCTCCGCAATTATTTCAAGTCGTTCGCCCCGCAGCTCGCCGCGCGCGTGCGGCATTACGAGGAAAAGACCCCGATCTTCGATTTCTACGACATCGAGGGCGATATCGAGAAGATCCTCGAGAGCAAGATCTGGCTCAAGAAGGGCGGCTACATCGTCATCGAGCACACCGAGGCGCTCGTCACGATCGACGTCAACACGGGACGCTTCGTCGGGAAGCGCGACCAGGAAGAGACGATCCTCGAGACGAACATGATCGCCGCGAAGGAAGTCGCGCGACAGCTCAGGCTCCGCGACATCGGCGGGATCATCGTCATCGATTTCATCGACATGGAGGTCGAGGAGAATCGCCGCAAGGTCTACAACGAGTTCCGCAACCTGCTGCGCAAGGACCGCTCGCGCGTGCGCGTCTATCCGATGAGCGATCTCGGGATCATCGAGGTGAGCCGCAAGCGCGTCCGGCCGAGCCTGCTTCACTACTACAGCGAGGAGTGCCCGTACTGCACGGGACGCGGCAAGGTGCTGAGCCTCGAGTCGATGGCCATGAAGGTCGAGCACTGGATCAGGCGAATCGGCGGCGCGAAGAAGAGAGAAAGCGGAATCATGTTCAGGCTCAATCCCGTGCTCGGCGTTTTTCTCCGCGAGGAGCGCTCCGAGAACATGAACGAGCTCGCGAACACGTACCGCGTCCGTGTCGAGATCATCGACGACCCGCGCCTGCACCGCGAGGAGTTCGAAATCTTCTCTCTCGACGGGGAGCGGAACCTCAAGGCGGCCTTCGAATAAGCGTGTAGGCAAGGAAGAGAACATAAAGAGATACGGCGCGGAATTCTTCGGGACCTTCCGGCTCGTTCTCGGCGGGCGCGGGAGCGCGGCGCTCGCGGAGGTGTGCCGGTTCGTCGGCGCCGCAGAGGAATGACCGATAATATCGCCGAACGGTGGAGAAAAACGCGCTTGAAGATCGAACCCAGTATGGGTACGATCGTACCCAATATGAGTACGGGAGAATTAAGACTCACGGTAGCGACGGCGCTCTTCGGCAAGACGCAGCGGGCTTTGCTTGCGCTTTTTTTATGCGGCCGGAGCAATCGTTTTATCTGCGGCAGATCGTGCGAACTGCCCGAATCGGCCAGGGCGCCGCGCAGCGAGAGCTCGCGCATTGGGTGGAGGCCGGATTGCTGGTTCGGACGAGGCGCGGGAATCTGATCTATTATCAGGCCAACAACGAGTCGCCCGTGTTTTCCGAGCTGAAGGCGCTGACGGTCAAGACAGCCGGCGTTGCGGATGTGCTGCGGGAGTCGTTGGCTGAATTGGCGGAGCGGATCACGGCGGCATTCGTTCACGGATCGATGGCTCGAGGCGCCGAGAAAGCGGATAGCGACGTCGATGTGATCGTGGTCGGCAAGGTGACCTTCAGCGAGGTCGTCGCCGCGTTTCAAGAGGCGCATGCGCACATCGGGCGCGAGGTGAACCCGACCGTGTGTTCGGAAAAGGAATTTCGAGAAAAACTGCATGCTCGGCATCATTTTCTGACAGCGGTAATCGCTGCGCCGAAGCTGTTCCTCATCGGAGGCGAGCGTGAGCTTAAGCGACTGGGCGCATGACGGCCGGCTGGTTGAGCACCATGCGAGCCCGACCGAGATTTCGGAGTTGCTCGGCAAAGCCGACCGGGATCTGCGGGACTGCGGCTCCAACGGCCTGAGCGAGGATTGGCAGCTTGCGATCGCCTACAATGCGATTTTGCTCTGCGCTACGGCGGCGGTGGCGGCCTGCGGTTTCCGCGCAGCCCGGGAAGCCCATCATTACCGGGTGATTCAGAGCCTGGCTCACACAATCGGCGCCGACAACGAAATGCTTTTCCGACTCGACGCGTTTCGGAAGAAACGGAATGTCGCCAATTATGAGCGGGGTGGGCTGGTTTCGGCAACGGAGGTGCGCGAGATAATCGCGGGCGCGCGGGTTCTGCGGAAGAATATTGGAGATTGGCTTCGAGAAGACCATCCGGAACTCTTGGCGTAATTGTTCGTACACGATCCAGAGGAGAAGACGATGAAGAAACTCTGCAGCATTCTCGCGATGTTCGTCCTCGCTGCGCTCGTCGCGACGGCTTCGTTGGCGCAGGATGCGTGCTCGGTTCCCGTCGCTCCGGCGGACACTGCCGGCGGGGGAGAGGTGGGGCCGCAGGTCGAACTCAAGACGGACACGGCCTTCGCCTACTGCGCCGTCGAGATGACCGGGAGCTACGATCAGCACGAGGCGGCGTTCACGAAGCTCTTCGAAGAAGCCATGAACCAGGGGATCTACGGCGGCATGCCCTTCGGGATCTACTGGAACAGCCCCGCCGACACTCCCGTCGAGCAGCTCAAGTGGGACGTCGGTTTCGCGCTGCCGGCCGGCAACGCGCCCAAGCCCCCGCTCGCGATCAAGAAGTGGGATTTCACGACGATGGCTTCGCTCAGGTACCGGGGCGTGTTCGGCGGCGTGGATATGGACCAGGCATACGGACGTCTCTTCCAGTGGATCGCGGATAACGGCTATCTGGCTGTGGGACCGATGATGGAAGTGTTCCTCAACGCCCCGTCGCCGGATGAAAGCGGCGCGCTGTATGGAGCCGTCGAGATCGTCGTGCCGATCGAGAAGGCGCCTCGTTAATTGGTTGCTATTTATCGATAATCAATAAATATTCATTGACAATCGATGAGATTGTGGATATGATCCTCCTGTGGTCGGTGCCTGAAATAACGGCACGAATATCCCGCTGCCCGGTCGGTAACAGGAGGTCGATATGAGAGTCTCGAATCTTTCTTCGCTCACGGGATTGGCGAAGGTGGTGATCTATCTCGCTTTCGGGGCCTCCCTGATTGTGACCCTCTATTCGCTCGGGTCGTTCATCTACACGATGTCGAACGCCGACGATCTCAGCAAGGTCGCCGCGACCAACATGTACGAGCTCCCCGCGCTCGCCGAGGAGCTGTCGCCCGACGTCTGGGCGACGGAGAACGGAGCGATCAGGTTCAGGCTCCACAAGATCTACGGCGAGTTCTCCTACCTCAGCATGCCGCGCGCGCTCGTGCTCGCCGTATTCTTCAGGATCCTCGTTCTCTGCGGGCTTTTCTTCATCGGAGTCGTACAGATGGCCAACATCTTCGAGGACGTGGGCGCGGGGAAGCCGTTCGCCCGCGAGAACGCGGCGCGTCTTCGTATCGTCGGCTACGCGATGGCCGGCGGCGCGATCTTCAAGTTCGTCGTTCAGATGGGAACGTTCTTTCTCTTCAAGGACGAGATCGCGATGAGCGGGACCGAGATCCCGTGGCTCTGGCTTCTCAGGGAGACGCTCAATTGGGGGCTTCTCGCAGGCGGTCTCGTCGTGCTCGCGATCTCCGAGGTGTTCCGCCTCGGCAACAAGCTCCAGGAAGAGCAGGAATTGACGGTGTGAGGTCGTTATGCCTATTATAGTGAATCTCGATATGCAGCTCGTGAAACGAAAGATGCGGCTCACCGACCTCGCGGAGCGCGTAGGCGTAACGATCGCGAACCTCTCGATCCTCAAGCAGGGGAAGGCGCGCGCGGTACGTTTCTCGACGCTCGATGCGATATGCCGGGAGCTCGACTGCCAGCCGGGGGATATACTCGAGTATCAGCCACCGGGCAAGGACGGGCCGACGATACGCGACGGGATGGAGTTCATCGCTTGAGCCGCGGGGCGAGATCGACGGCGATGAAGACGACGCTTTCATCGCTTTGGCCAGAGGAGGATGTCATGCTGAGACGATTGAAATCTGTTCTGGTCGCGGGAGTAGTTCTCCTCGCGATCGCGTACGTGAGTATTTCCCTGGTGATCGGGAGGGGCGTGCGGTCCATCAGCGAGACTGCCCTTCGGGAATTCCCCGGCGAGAGGGTCCCCGCCCTGATGGCTCTCGTCGAATTCGAGCGGGCCGGCTTTCGCGACAGGAATCGGGCGATCTGGGCGCTCGGCCAGCTCGGCGCCGCGCGGGCTCTGCCCTTGCTGGAGAAGCATTACACGGGCAAGGAATCGGACGAGAGAAGCGAGCTGTCCCAGTACGAGCTCAAGAAGGCCATCGAGCTCTGCCGCGGGGCGACGAATATCTCCGCCTTCGTATGGCGCCGCGGGGCGCTCGCGACGGATTAGCGAAAGGACGGATATGCAGGCGATCGGCAATACGCCACTCATACAGTTGACTCGCCTCCACGAAAAGGGGGCCGCGGATATCTTCGTGAAGTGGGAGGGCGCAAATCCCACGGGCAGCATGAAGGACCGCATGGCGCTCTCCATGATCGAGGGGGCCGAGAAGAGGGGCGCCCTCAAGCCGGGGGACCGCGTCGTGGACTACACCGGCGGAAGCACCGGAAGCTCGCTCGCCATGGTATGCGCGGCCAAGGGCTACCGCGGGTACTTCGTCTCATCGGACGCCTTCGCGGAGGAGAAGATCCGGACGATGCGCGCCTTCGGCTCGACCGTGGAGGTGGCGCCGAGCGTGAACAGGATGGTCACGCCGGAGCTGATCCAGTCGCTCATCAAGCGCGTGGCGGAGCTCGCCAAAGAGCCGAACACCTACTGGACCGATCAGTTCAACAACACCGACAACCGCGCGGGATATGCGCCCATGGCCCGGGAGATCATCGCGGCGCTCGGCGGGCGCTTCGACGAATTCATACAGGGAGTCGGCACCGGCGGCTCATTCTCGGGGAACGCCGAGGTGTTCAAGCGCGAGGTGTCCGGGGTGCGATGCGTCGCCATCGAACCGCTGAACTCGCGGGCGCTTTCCGGGAACGGGCCCTATGGCGGGCACAGGCTCGAGGGGATGGGGGCGGGGTTCGTGCCGTCCATATGCAGGCTCGATCTCGCGGACGAGATCGTCGCGGTGAGCGACGAGGACGCCTACGCGACCGCACGCCGCCTCGCGCGCGAGGAAGGGATCTTCGGCGGCATCTCGTCGGGGTCGAACGTGTGGGCCGCCCTCGAGCGGGCGCGGAAGCTCGGATCCGGCCGCCGCATCGTCACGATCATCTGCGACTCGGGGTTGAAATACCTGCAAGACGATCTGTATCGACAGGCGCCGGGGGCTGCGCGCATTTGACGCCATCGCGAATCAGGGAGAAATGGTCCAAGCGAGCGCACGATCTGAGCGCGGATTCGTTCGCGCTCTACCTCGCGGCGCGGGATCCGCGCGTTCCCTGGTACGCGAAGCTCCTCGCAGCCGTCGTCGTGGCCTACGCGGTGAGCCCCGTCGATCTCATCCCGGACTTCATTCCCGTGATCGGGCTTCTCGACGATATGATCATCGTTCCGCTGGGGCTCGCGCTCGCGCTGAAGATGATCCCGCGCGAGGTGATGGATGAGCACCGGCGGGAGGCGGAAGGAAGGCTCGCGGAGGGAGTGCCGCGGAGATGGATCGGGACGGCCGTCGTCATATGCATCTGGCTCCTTCTGCTCTGGCTTGTAGCGTATCCGATCGTGAAACGGCTCGCTTGGTAATTGCCTTGAAGAAACGTGTTGAATCGCGGCATAATAGACTCGATTCTCCGTTATAACGGTATTGCCATGCGGCGAGGAATCTCAATCCTGTCTGTGCCGCACAAAGCCGTCTATCGAGGCGTTTTTCGACGCTCGTTTGAAAGGCGGTGATCGCGCTGCGTCGGCTTCTCTTCTCGTTGTTGCTTGTGACGCATTTCGTCACGTGCGCGGGTGCGGCGGAAAGAGTGCAAATATCTCTGCTCGATCTCCAAGGTTACTATTGCGATACACAAGTGGAGAATCGCTCGAACATTCTCTTTCTGCAAGTGTGGATGCCGGAGACGATATATCGTGCT
This sequence comes from uncultured bacterium, assembly GCA_963747385.1. Classification (GTDB taxonomy): domain Bacteria; phylum Krumholzibacteriota; class Krumholzibacteriia; order Krumholzibacteriales; family Krumholzibacteriaceae; genus SSS58A. Next base: position 15,006 of record CAVVEY010000017.1, read on the forward strand.
TCGGTTACCATCGATGCTTCGATAGGCAACGGATTGTATTCGTGCCCCGGCACTTTCATGCCGGCAGATTATCCTTATAGCCTTGAGTTTACCGCCATCATACCTGATCCCGCGACCGGAGGTTATTGGGAGGCGCTTATTGAGCAGAGCCTGGGAACGCCGATCGAACTCGTATCGAAGGACGGAGCTTCGTGGGATTTCTTTCTGTCGAATTTTGCGGAAATCGTCATGTATGCCTGGCATGCGCCGATGCACTGCTCCGGCGAGGACTTGAATGTTTATAACCCGGCGCCCGCAACGATAATAAGCGCGGTGCTCGAGGTAGAGGGCTATTTCCTGCTGGCGGTGGAGCCCACTACATGGGGCGGAATAAGAGAGCTTTTCCGTTAGGAACGACGCATTATAACATCGCGCCGCACCTATCAGTCCGTTTCGCGGCTTGGCGGCGAAGCGCGGAGTCAGGCAGCGCCTTTTCCTTAACCAGGAGGAACAATGGTTACTGAAATATCGCCGTCGACAAAGGCAGTCGGATTCTGGTCCGCCGCGCTCGCTACCGTATTCAGCCTCGTGTACGTCGTCGGTCAGCTGGCGGAGTGGATGGGTCTGATGGGGTCCGGGGGAGGGGCGGATAATCTCAGCACGCCGCTCGGGATCGTGGTGCTTCTCACGCCGTCGTTGTTCCTCGGCTCCTCGTTTCTCGTGCTCATGGTGAGCATTTACCAAATGTCGCCTCCGGATCGAAAGGTCTGGAGCCATGCGGCCGTTGCGTTCGCCACCGTTTATGCCGTGCTCATCAGCATTAACTACTACGTGCAGCTCACTTGGGTCATGCCCCGGCTCGCCGCCGGCCGCACTCAGGGGATCGAGATGTTTCTCTTCACGCCGTTCGATTCGTTCCTGTACGCCGTGGATATTCTCGGATACAGCTTCATGAGTCTGTCGACGCTCTTCGCCGCGAAGGTGTTCACGGGAAATGGCGTGGAACGGGTCGCGCGTGTGTTCCTGATCGCGAACGGGCTCCTGATTCCCTTCATCGCGCTCCAGATGTACGTCCATTGGCTGATATGGATCGCGGCCCTCTGGGCGGTGACGTTCCCGGGATCGACATGGGCGCTTGCCGTCATTTTCCGCCGGGCCAGGACCACCGCAAACGCTCATTGAATTGGAGGATGATCGACGCGCGGTCGAAGCGATATCGCCGGGGCTATCGGAGATGTTCGCGCCTTAACTCGCGGGCTGCAGCACGGCGTCTATCGTCCGGGAGAGGTCATCCTTCGTGAACGGCTTGGCAAGACGGGCGCGGAATCCGTATTCGCCGAAGTTGGCGAGCACGTCGTCGTTGGAATAGCCGCTCAAGACTATGACCCGCGCTCCGGGGTCCATCTGCAGCAGGGGACCGATCGTCTCTCTTCCCCCCATGCCTCCCGGAATCGTCAGATCCATTATGACGATATCCCATGGCTCGTCGTCCTTCATGCCCTGCCGGTACAAATCGAGCGCCTCGCGCCCGTTTCGAACGACCCCCGTCGAGTGCCCGAGCATTCCGAGCATTTTGGCGGTGATGGCGCGCACCGCGTCGTCGTCATCCATAACGAGCACCCTCGCCCGTCGGGACCCGGCGACGATCTCCGGCGGCGACGGGGGCTTTTCCGACGCCGTTTCCGCCGCGGCGGGCAGATAGAAGATCACCGTGGTCCCTTTGCCCTCCTCGGAGCGCACCTCGATCCTGCCGCCGTGCTTTTCCACTATCGAATACGCGGTGGTAAGACCGAGACCGGTTCCGTCGGGCCTCGTCGTGAAATAGGGATCGAAGATGTGCTCGAATATGGAGGCGGAGATTCCCTCGCCATGATCCTCGATCTCGATAACCACGTAGTTGCCGGGAGCACGCAGGCGGGGACCTGTTCCCGAAAGGCTGTACTCGTAATTTCTCGCCCTGATTTCGATCACGCCGCCGGTCGGCATCGCCTGGCGGGCGTTGAGGAGAAGGTTGTTTATCACCTGGCTGATCTGGTCGGCGTCCATCTCGACGTTCCGCAGATCGTCCGGCAGTTCGAAAACGCAGCTTGAATTGGATCCCCTCATGATGAACGCCGCAATCTCCCTGATGACGCTCCTGATATCGCCGGCTTCGCGAAGCGGAGCGCCCCCCTTGGAAAAGGTAAGAAGCTGCCGCGTCAACGATCTCGCCCCATTCGCCGCGGCCAGGGCATGCGAGGCGAGATCCTTGTCCTCGCCGGAGAGATGCCTGGAGGTTTCCAGCATCGAGAGATTGCCCATGATCGCGGCGAGGAAATTGTTGAAGTCATGGGCGATCCCGCCCGCGAGTATTCCCATCGACTTCAGCTTTCCCGCCGTGGCCAGCTCCTTTTCCATCTCGCGGTTCTCCGCGATCTTTATCTCCACCTCTCTGCGAAGGCGCGAGGCGTACCTTCTCTGCGAGAAGAACGCGAACACCCACCAGGCGAAGAGAGCGGCGACGGCGACGACGAGAATCCTGAACCAGAAGGATATCCAGAAAGGTCCGCGGATAACTATCGGCTGCGACGAAACGGTCTCGCTCCACGGCCCTCCCTCCGCCGCGGCCTGCAGATGAAAGACGTATTCTCCGGGCGGGAGGTTGGTATAGCGGAGCTGCCGTTCAGGGGAGACGTATGGAATGGACCAATCCGCCTCGTACCCTTCCAGCCGGCTCCTGATTCTTGTCTTCTCCGCGCACGAGAAGAGAATGGTCCTGAAGTTCACGGTGAAAGAGTTCCGATCGTGGCTCAGCGAGACGGTGTCCTGGAGAGAGAAGATTGCGCCCGCCGTCTGTAGAGAGACGAGGGCCACCGCGGGAAAGACCTTCCTTCTCACGTCGTATTCTTCGCGGTATACCGACACGCCCCGGTCAGTCCCGATCCATACGTGCCCCTTTGAATCCACCAGACCGGCGGCCCGGTTCGTTTCTCGTCCGAGGAGTCCGTTTTCCACGGTGAAATGCGAAAGGTTGTCCCCGTCCCACCGGTAGACCCCGTTATCGGTTCCGAACCAGAGCCGTCCTTTGTGGTCCTTGGTTATGAAATATACGGGCCTGTCTATCGCCGGACCAGGGGACGCGGACCGTTCCAGAACGCCCCTCGACTCCCGGTAGAGCCCGTCGTATGTGCCGACGTAGAGCGTGGAGTCCGCGGTCCTGTATATTGAGTAGACGTTATCGGCCGCGGCGGCGCCGGCCGCGAAGACCCTCGGATTTCTCCCTTTCTCCAGGGCGACTACGCCGCACAGGGATGTGCCCGCGTAGATGGTTCCGTCCGAGGCCTCGTATAATATCCTGAAACCGGGATACCGGCAGATTCCGGGGATCTCGACCTGAACGGGCTCGAATCGATCGCCCGCGCGGATGAATATTCTCTTGTGCCCCAGGACCCAGAGGCGCCCGCTTCTGTCGACGAGCACGGATCTGATCTGCTCATCGAGCCCATCCTTGACGCCGAATACGGTCTTGCGGCCATCGGCGCCGATCCTGACGAGCCCCCCTTCGTTCGCGGCGACCCAGAGCGCTCCCTTTCCATCATCGGCCAGATCGAGGATCCTCTTGAGCTGCTTGTCGTCGGTCAGGGTCATTTTGCGCATCGTGCCGTCGATGAAAGTGAGGCCGTTCGGATGGCCGAGCACGATTCCGCCTCTTTTTCTTTCGAGGATGGCGGTTACCTCGTCGTCGAAGAGCCCGGTATTCTTCGAGAAACTCGCGAACCGGATGTCGTCGATCCTGGAAATCCCGCGCAATCCCGCCACCCAGATGTTCCCCTCGCGGTCGCGAAACAGCGACGAGACCCCCTCATCGACGATGCCGCTGTCTCTTCCTATCGGTTCGATGCTGCCCCGTCCGTCGAACCTGTGGAGGTAGTTCGGATTTCCGTAATAGAGTCCGCCGATGTCGTCGGGAACGCTGCGGTAGAAGCCATAGTTGAGGTTCGGATCGAGCGCCTGAATACGGTGGAGTATCTCGATCCTGCCTCGATCGAACGTGCCGATCCAGTCGACCCCGACAAGCCATAGAATGCCCCGGAGCTCGTCGTAGGCGAGGCTGACTATCGGTATTTGCGGCGTGCCCTCGACGTGTTTCAGCCCGCGCGCCAGGGAATCTCCTGGAACGCCGAAGAGCCCATCGGATGTGGCTGCAAACACGAAGCTATCGACTACCGCGACTGCGTTGCAGGCCGGAGGGGATGAAGCTCCATGCACGGAAAGGGGTCGCAGTTCGGTGCCGTCGAAATATTCCAGCTCCCTGCCGATCGCCGCCAGGACGATCGCCGGCCGACCGCCGCTCATGACGGACGCAGCCATGATGAAGGGGCTGCCGGGGTTTTTCGCCAGCGGAAGCCTCGCGATCATCCTCCATTTTCCGCCTTCCAGCACGGATAGCTCAGACTCGACCGACAGCGCCCATATGGAGCCCGCGGGATCTACCAGAACGGAGACGTGATTGAGAGCAGGAAGCCCGTCGGTAAGACCGTACACCTTCCATTCATACCCGTCGTACGAAGCGATGCCCGATCGCGTGGCGAACCACATCAGTCCGGAGCGATCCTGGGCGATGCAGTTTACGGCGGCGCTGGGAAGGCCATCCCCCTCGGAATACGTCTTGACGTGGTACCGCTGGGCGACGGCGGGGGATGACGTCACGGAAAGCATGGCAAGAAGAAGCAACAGGATCGGCGGGAATATCGATCCCAGCAGTCCGTAGATACCGGCGGATCGGCGCTTCGCTCTTTGCACGAGGCCTCTATCGTCCTGTAAAACAATTTTCAAAGATGTCAAATATCGTTTACAGGTTATCAGAGAAGCGCGCAAGAGTCAACCGGGTATGCCTCAATTACCTTGAAGAAGCGCGCTGAATCATTGTAAAATCGATCCGATTCTCTGGAAATGCAGCAACGCTATACAGCATTGAGGGTCCAAAAGGCACTAACGAGGGAGCTCTGCGATGCTTGCGCGGCACACTGTTCTTCTCGTCGGCGGCACCGGACGCACCGGCCGGCGCGTTCTGAAGCGGCTTCTGGACGGCGGCATCGGTGTCCGCGTCGTCGTGCGATCCGCCCGGAAGCTCCCGGCGGGCGCTGCGGACGACCCCAACCTGACGGTGGTCGAGGCCGATCTCCTGTCTCTCGGCGACGATGACCTTCTGAGCCAAATCCGCGGCTGCGACGCTATAATCTCGTGCCTTGGGCATACACCCGACTTCAAGGGCATCTTCGGGCCGCCTCGTGACCTCGTCACGCGGACCGCAAGGAGGCTGTGCCGGGCGATCGAGACGCTTCGGCCCGCACAGCCGGTCAGGTTTATTCTCATGAGCAGTGTCTCGGTGAATCGCCCGGGGGGTCTCGACACGCGCCGCGGGATGTTCGACAAGGCGGTCATGTGGATTCTGCGCGGCCTCGTCCCTGCAGCCAGCGACAACCAGCGAGCGGCGGACTTCCTCTTTCGCGAGATCGGGATGAACAATACATACGTGCAGTGGGCGGCGGTCCGCCCGGACACGCTTCGGGAAGGCGACGTTTCGGAGTACTCGCTGCACGACGGCCTTGTGAGCAGTCTCTTCGCCCCGGACAGCACCAACATGGCCAACGTCGCGCACTTCATGTGCGAGTTGGCGGTGAACTCGAAGACATGGGACGACTGGAAGGGAAGGCTGCCCGTGATTATCAACGCGCCGATCGGCGGCGTGCTCGCCTGAGAGCCAATGGGCGGTCGTGCTCGAGGGCAGAATCGATATCGTGATCGGGGGGAGAAGCTGGCGCTCGGAAAGGGCGACCAGTACTTCGTTCCCAGAGGAGTGAAGCATTCGGCCAGGATATATGCCGGGTATGCGGACGTCACGTTCTTCAATCAGAAGGATCGCTATCGCAAGAAGTAGCGATCCGGCTTCACATGCGACTGCGGCCCGGAGTCGACGATAACGAGGAGGCAGGACATGGATACGATCAAAGCGACGGCCCGGCGGGCGGGAGCGGTCTATTTCCTGTTCATGATAGTGGCGATCATCAGCGAGTTTCTCTTTCCCGCCTTCGTGATCCCCGGGGACGCCGCGGCCACGGCCGGCAACATCGCCGCAGCCGGGCTCATGTACCGATTGAGCATTCTGGCCGGCTTCGCCACTCTCCTTATCTTCATATTCCTCGTCGTGGTCCTGTACAAGCTGTTCGAGGAGGTCGACAAGAGCCAGGCCAGGCTCATGGTGCTGCTCGTGTCGATCGGCGTCGCCGTCGGCCTCGCCAACCTGCTCGCGAAGTTCGCGCCGCTCACGCTCCTGAGCGGCGCCGATTACCTGTCGGCGTTCGCCAAGCCGCAGCTGGACGCTCTGGCGCTCGGCCTGCTCGAATTCCACACCAGCGCAGCCGCCGTCACCACGACATTCTGGGGTCTCTGGCTCTTTCCGTTCGGCATCCTCGTCATCAAGTCGGGATTCTTTCCCCGGATCCTTGGCTACCTGCTGTTCGTCGCCGGGTTCGCCTATCTCATGGGCAGCGTTATGTCCATTGTGCTGCCGGCGCACATGGGCGTCATTTCCAAGATCCTGCTGCCGCTCTATTTCGGAGAGATCCCGATCATCTTCTGGCTTCTCATCAAGGGAGCGAAGCCGGCGGGAGATTCCCGGATGAACCCCGAGACTGGAGAATTGACTTCCCCCCAATAAGCTAATCCACGCAAAGGGTCATTCTTTCTGGTCCCGTTTTTGCCCTTGACTTGCCCCATTTGATTTGTTATCAATAGTGTTCGTTCGTGAATCTATCAGGAGGTATAGCTGTGTACGCGGTCGTACGCCTTGCAGGCAAACAATTTATGGTACAGCCGAACGAGCTCTTGGACGTCCCGCTCCTCGAGCTCGAACCGGGGACCCTCATCAGCTGCGACGAGGTGCTCGCATATTCGGACGGCGCTGACGTACGGGTCGGCAAGCCGCTCGTCGAGGGCATCAAGGTCGTCGGCGAGGTCGTGAGCCACGGCCGCGAGGCCAAGGTCATGCTGTACAAGATGAAACGCCGTAAAAACTATCGCAAGAAACAGGGACACAAGCAGCATTTCACCCGCGTGAGAATCAAAGAGATCACCGCGTAGGACTCAAGGAGCAGCGTCATGGCACATAAAAAGGGAGTCGGGAGTTCGAAAAACGGGCGCGACAGCCAGTCGCATCGACTCGGCGTGAAGCGCTACTCCGGCCAGACGATCAACGCGGGTACGATCATCGTCCGTCAGCACGGCTCGAAGATCCACCCCGGCACGAACGTCGGCAAGGGTCGCGACGACACCTTGTTCGCTCTCATCAGCGGCGTCGTCAAGTTCGAACGTCTCGGCAAGGACAAGAAGCGCGTCAGCGTTTACGCCAAAGCCGAATAGCTTTTCGCGAAATAGAACGGCTGCGAATGGAGAACCGGGAACAGGAAATGTTCCGCCCGGTTCTCCATTTTTTTATGGCGCTGCCCGCCCGCCCGCGATACTCTCGTGAAGCGAGTCCCGTAATCTCCGGAGGCAAGACGATGAAGATCAAATATCTCGGCCATGCCGCGTTCGAGCTCGAGCTCGCGAGCGGCGAGCGCTACGTGATCGACCCGTACACCACGGGCGCCTTCGGCACGCTCAAGTACGGCCCGATCGAAGGGAACTTCGACGTGGCCGTCGTGAGCCACAATCACGAGGATCACGTGAGCCGGGAAGTGCTCTCCCACTGCATGAAAATCATCAATACGTCGGGCAAGGTCACGATCGGCGCCGTCACGATCGAGTCGCTCATGACGTATCACGACGAATCGAAAGGCTCGTCGCGGGGCAAGAACCTCATCTCCGTCGTCGAGGCGGAGGGGCTGCGCGTGGCGCATCTCGGCGATCTCGGGCACGCCATCGCGCCGAAGGATTTTCCCATGCTCATGTGGCTCGACGTGCTGATGATCCCCGTCGGGGGGCATTTCACGATAGACGCGGCCGCGGCGGCGGCGCTCGCGAAGAGCTTCGAGCCGAAGATCGTCATCCCGATGCATTACCTCACGCCGAAGGTCGATTTCCCCATCACGCCCGTTGAGAATTTCACGAAGCTGATGGAGACCGTCGAGCTGGCGGACGGGAGCGAGATCGAAGTGACGAAGGAGAAGCTCCCGAAGAAGATGAAGGTCGTCGTGCTCGAGCCGGCGAACTGATCGTCTGCGGCGCATAACGCGGGAGGGGACGCATGTTTTGCCCGAAGTGCAAAGGCGAATACGTAAAAGGCGTGACGATGTGCAAGCAATGCGAGGCGCCTCTGGTCGCGAACCTCGCCGATGCGCCGGGGCAGGGCCCGGAACCGACGAAGGAAATCGCGTTCGTCAGCGTCGTGCGCACCTTCAACCCGCAGGACGTCGCGATCATCAGAAGCATTCTCGACGATTCGGGGATCGAGTACTACATTCAGGGGGAGGAAACGATTCACATCCGTCCCCTCGTCGATCCCGCGAACGTCCTGGTGGTGAAGGAACGTGCCGAGGATGCGGTGGCACTGCTGAAGGATCTCGACCTGTCCTTTTATCTTTTTAAACCCGATGATTCCGAGAAAAGCGAACCCGACGACGAATCTTCGAAGTGAGGTGGAGAATGCCGAAAGCCAAACCTGCCGCGCCGGTCCGTGAGATCGACGCGAAGGAGATTTCCGACGCCGTCGCGCGCCTCGCGCAGGAGGCGAATTTCGATCTCGAGAAGGACGTCCACGCCGCGCTCGAGCGCGGGCTCGGCGCCGAGGAGTCCCCGGTCGGGAAGGAAATATTCAACCAGCTCCTCGAGAACGAGGGTGTAGCCCGCGCCGAGCGTATGCCGATCTGCCAGGACACGGGGCTCGCGGTCGTGTTCGTCGATATCGGCCAGGACGCGCACATAGCGGGGGGCGCCCTCGACGAGGCGATCAACGAGGGCGTGCGCCGCGGCTACACGGAAGGCTATCTCAGGAAGTCCGTCCTCGGCGATCCGCTCAAGCGCGTGAACACGAAGGACAATACTCCGGCCGTAATTCACACGCGAATCGTGCCGGGGAACAAGCTCGCGCTCTGGGTCGTCCCGAAAGGCGGGGGCAGCGAAAACATGAGCAAGATCGCGATGCTCAAGCCCGCGGACGGCGTCGAAGGCGTCAAGTCGTTCGTCGTCGAGTCGGTGCGGGTCGCCTCGGCCAATCCGTGCCCGCCGATCGTCGTCGGGGTCGGGATCGGCGGCTCGTTCGAGCAGTGCGCGATGAACGCGAAGCGCTCGCTGCTGCGCGAGATCGGGAGCCGGCATCCGGATCCGTATTACGCGGATCTCGAGGCCGAGCTTCTCAAGAAAGTCAACGACCTGGGCGTGGGTCCCATGGGGCTCGGCGGGCGCATCACGGCGCTCGCGGTGCACATCGAGGCGGCTCCGTGCCACATCGCCTCGCTCCCCGTCGCGGTCAATATCAACTGTCACGCGGCGCGGCACAAAACGGCCGTGCTCTGATACACGCTGGGAAGCGTGCTCTGATTCACAGGAAGGTGGACAATGGCTGAATATTCGATGACGACCCCCCTGAAGCCGGAGGACGTCGACAAGCTCCGCGCGGGCGACACGGTGAACCTCAACGGCTTCATCTACACGGCGCGCGACGCGGCGCACAAGAGGCTGGTCGAGCTCATCAAGGAGGGGAAGGAGCTTCCGCTCCCGCTTGACGGCGAGATCATCTACTACGTCGGGCCCTCGCCGACCCCCCCGGGAAAGCCGATCGGCTCGGCGGGCCCCACGACCAGCTTTCGTATGGACCCGTACGCGCCGCTCCTCATCGAGCGGGGACTCCGCGGGATGATCGGGAAGGGTGAGCGGGCGGCCGGCGTCGTCGAAGCGATGAAGAAGTTCGGCGCGGTGTACTTCGCCGCGACGGGCGGGGCGGCGGCGCTTCTCTCGAAGCGCATCGTGAAGGCCGAGATCATCGCCTATCCGGAGCTCGGCGCCGAGGCGATCAGCAAGCTCACCGTGGAGAATTTCCCGGTGATCGTGGCGCAGGACCGCCACGGCGGGAACATCTACCAGGAAGGACAGAAGCGGTACGCGCGATGAAAACAAAAGCTGAAAAGCAGGCCGCCGCCCGCACAAAGTCCTCAGCCGGCACAAAGCCCTCGCTGCGGCTCCTCGCGGCGTACAAAGACAAGGCGCTCGTGGTGATTCCGGCTCGCTACGGCTCGACGCGCTTCGAGGGGAAGCCGCTCGCCAGAATCGCCGGCGTGCCGATGATCGTGCACGTCATGAACCGCGCGGCGAAGATCCGGAACGCGGACGCCGTCATCGTCGCCACCGACGACGAGCGGATCAAGAGCGTCGTCGAGGCGGCGGGGGGTATCGCGGTCATGACGAAGCGAACGCACCCGACCGGCACCTCGCGCGTCTGCGAGGCCGCGGGCTATTTTCTCCACGGGATCGTCGTGAACGTCCAGGGCGACGAGCCGCTCCTTCCCGTCCGCGCCGTCGAGAATCTGATCGCCGGTATGCAGGCCGATCCCCTGCTCGGGATGGGAACGCTCGCCTCTCCCGCGAGCGACTTCGACGATCTCTTCCGCGGCGACGTGGTCAAAGTCGTCACGAACGCGGAGGGGGACGCCCTTTATTTCTCGAGATCGCCGATTCCGTACCCGATGTACGCCGCCGGGGCGGAGCGCGCCGCGGGCCGCGCGGCCTCGAAGAAGCGCCCCGCCGGGCCGAGCTACCTCCGCCACATCGGGGTCTACGCCTTCAGACGCGAATTTCTCTTTGACTACAACAGGTTGCGCCGCGGTCCCCTCGAGAGGCGCGAGCGCCTCGAACAGCTCCGCGCCCTCGAGAACGGGTATCGTATCGGCGTCGTCGCTTGCCGTTCGGCCTCGATCGGCGTCGATCGTCCCGAGGACGTCGCGAGAGTTCAAAAAATACTTCGCGCGAAACCCGCTTCGCGCAGAAAAAAAGTTGAAAAAAGAAAACGCACCCGCTAGAGTATGCGCGGTGTTTGATTCTCTCATATCGATCGGGTCCGAGAACACGAGGACGGAGTGGGCGGGAAGACCAAATACATTTTCGTGACGGGGGGGGTCGTTTCTTCCCTCGGTAAAGGCATCGCCGCATCGTCCATCGGACTTCTCCTCAAACAGCGCGGGCTGAACGTCGTTCTCCAGAAATTCGATCCCTATCTCAACGTCGATCCGGGCACGATGAGCCCGTTCCAGCACGGCGAGGTCTACGTGACGGACGACGGCGCCGAGACCGACCTCGATCTCGGGCACTACGAGCGCTTCATCGACCACAACCTGAGCCAGCGTTCGAACGTCACGACGGGCCAGATCTACGAGACGGTCATCAACCGGGAGCGCGAGGGAGGCTACCTCGGGCGCACCGTGCAGGTCGTGCCGCACGTCACCGACGAGATCAAGTCGCGCATCCGCCTCGCCGCGGAGAACGGCGACGACGTCGACGTCGTCATCACCGAGATCGGCGGCACGACGGGCGATATCGAGGGGCTCCCGTTCCTCGAAGCCGTGCGCCAGTTCCGCCTCAACCACGGCCGCGAGAACTGCCTCAACATTCACCTGACGCTCGTGCCGTACATCAAGGCCGCGCGCGAGCTCAAGACCAAGCCGACCCAGCACAGCGTGAAAGCGCTCCTCGAGATCGGCATTCAGCCCGATATCCTCATCTGCCGCACCGAGCGGCCCCTCAGCCACGACATTCGCGCGAAGATCGCGCTCTTCTGCAACGTCGACGTGCGCGAGGTGATCGAGGCGCGCGACGTGCCGTCGATCTACCAGGTGCCGCTCCAGTTCCGCAAGGAGGGGCTCGACGACATTATCTGCGAGAAGCTCCATCTCGATCGCCCGGCCCCCGACATCGCCGAATGGGAGCGGATGGTCGAGAAGATATACTCGATGACGGAGTCGGTCGAGATCGCCATGTGCGGGAAATACGTGCACCTGCACGACGCATACAAGAGCATCGTCGAGTCGTTCACGCACGGCGGCGTGGCGAACGACGTTCACGTGAACATCAGGTGGGTCGATACGGAGAAGGTCGAGCAGGACGGTCCCGAGGCGCATCTCTCAGGGGTTCACGGCGTCCTCGTTCCCGGCGGCTTCGGCGACCGCGGCATCGAGGGCAAGGTGCTGGCGATCCGTTACGCCCGCGAGAAGGGCATTCCCTTCCTCGGCATCTGTCTCGGGCTTCAGGTGGCCGTGATCGAGTTCGCGCGAGACGTGGCGGGCCTGGCCGGCGCGAACAGCTCGGAGTTCGACGAGGACAGCCCGCACCCGGTGATCGACCTCATGCTCGAGCAGCGCAGCCGCACGATGATGGGGGGCACGATGCGTCTCGGCGCCTATCCGTGCCGCATCACGGAGGGCTCTCTCGCGCATCGCCTCTACGGCAAGCTCGACATCGACGAGCGCCACCGCCATCGCTTCGAGGTCAACAACGCCTATCGCAAGGCGCTCACGGACGCCGGTATGGTCATCTCGGGCGTCTCCCCCGACGGCGAGCTCGTCGAGATGATCGAGCTCCCGGATCTGCCGTTCTTCATCGGCTGCCAGTTCCACCCCGAGCTCAAGTCCCGGCCCAACCGCGCGCATCCGCTCTTCAGGGGGCTCGTCGGCGCGGCGAAGGCGTACAAGCGGGAGCACGACACCGGGCAGGGGGAGCAGAGCGTGATCCACGGGGAGGATTGGAGGGAGGAGCGGTGAATGGAAACCCTTCGAATCGGCGGCCGCGCGGCGGAGCCCGGTAAGACCCCCATTCTCATCGCCGGTCCATGCGTTCTCGAGAATCTCGACGACGCCGAGCGCGTTGCGCATGAATGCGCGGAGGCGGCCGCGCGCGAGGGATTCTTCTACATCTTCAAGTCGAGCTACCTCAAGGACAATCGATCCTCTCTCGGCTCGTACACGGGGCCGGGCCTCGACAGGGGCGTCGATATGCTCGCCTCGATCAAAGCCAAGGCGAAGGTGCCGATTCTCACCGACGTGCATTGCCGCGAGGAGATCCCGAAGGTCGCCGCGATCGCCGACGTGATACAGATCCCGGCGTTTCTCGTGCGGCAGACGCGCCTCGTCGTCGCGGCGTCGAAGACCGGCCTCGTCGTGAACCTCAAGAAAAGCCAGATGCTCTCCCCCGAGGAGATGGCGAACGCCGTCGAGAAGGCGCGCGCCTCGGGCGCGGGGGGAGTCATGGTCACCGAGCGGGGGACGTTCTTCGGCTACAACAACCTCGTCGTCGATTTCACGGCGTTCCCGCGGATGCGCCCCTTCGGCGTGCCGCTCATCTTCGACGCGACCCATTCGCTGCAGCTTCCCGGCGGCCTCGGGAAGCGTTCGGGCGGGCGGCCGGAATACGTGGCCACCCTCGCGCGCTCGGCGGTCGCGGCCGGCTGCGACGGGCTCTTCATCGAGACCCACTTCGCGCCCCTCGACTGCCAATGCGACGCCGAGGCGATGCTGCCGCTGAGGGAGCTCAAGAAGCTCCTCGCCGAGACGAAGCGGCTCTTCGATCTCGTGCGCGGCTTCGGGAAATAGTCAGAATAATCCCAAATTCTTCTATTGACAGTATGTACAATTGTGCATACAATTGATGTGTGCGGTACGAGTGGCGAACCGGAGGGAACGCCGGCAATTCGAAGGTTGAACTATGAAGAAACACTATGATTTCAGCAAAGGCGTGCGGGGAGCCATCGATCCACTGCCTCCCGGCAAGTCCCGCATTACCATCAGGATCGATGATGAGATTCTGGACTGGTTCCGCGACAAGGCCGACGAGCAGGGCGGCGGCAGCTACCAGACCATGATAAATGACGCTCTGTGGGATTATATTCGGCGGCGGGACGAGGCGATCGAGGAGAAGCTGCGGCACGTCGTTCGGGAGGAGCTCGCGAGGTACCGAACCAAGAGCGGCGCGAAGCGGCGAACAAAGTAGTTGATTTCGCCGGGACGAATCAGCGATTCTTGATTGACCAATCCATGAAAGCGCGGACGAAAATGGCTAATAAGCAGAAATCAGACGCGGCGCAGTCGAAGCCCCGCGACGTCGAGGAGCTTGGCCGCGAGGTCGTCGCCGCCGAGATCCAGGGGCTCGAGGATCTGCGGCGTTCGATCGGGGCCGAGTTCGGGAAGGCCGTGGCGCTTCTGCTCGAGTGCCGCGGCAAGACGATCGTGAGCGGAGTGGGCAAGTCGGGGATCGTCGCGCGCAAGATCGCCGCGACCCTGAGCAGCACGGGCGCCCCCGCCGTCTATCTCCATCCCGGCGACGCGGTCCACGGCGACATGGGGATGATCACGAAGGACGATATCTTTCTCGCCGTGAGCAAGAGCGGCCAGAACGACGATATCATGAAGCTGCTCCCGTACCTCAAACGGATGAACGTCAGGATGATCGCCATCACGGCCAAGGCCGAATGTCCTCTCGCCCGGGAGAGCGAGATCGTCCTTCTCACGATGGCGGAGAAGGAGGCCTGCCCGATGGATGTCGTGCCGACGACGAGCACGACGGCGGCCATGGTCCTCGGCGACGCCCTCGCCGTCGCGGCGTTCAGGAGCCGCAACTTCAGCAAGGAGGACTTCGCGAGGCTCCACCCGAGCGGCGTCCTCGGCAAGCGCCTGAGCCTCACCGTCGGGGAACTCATGCACAAGGGGGAGGCGATGCCTCTGGTCGGCGCGGATACGCCGCTCCGCGAGGCGCTCTTCGAGATCACGAACAAGAGGCTCGGCTGCACCGGCGTCACCGGCGGGGAGGGAAGGCTCGAAGGCATCGTCGTGGACGGCGACCTCAGGCGCATCCTCCTCAAGAACCCGCTCGCGCTCGAGATGAAGGTCTCCGGTCTCATGACATCCCCGCCGCGCACGACGCGCGCGGCCGCGCTCGCGGTCGACGCCCTCGCCGAAATGGAGCTGGATCCGCGGGGCGCCGTGACCCAGCTTTTCGTCGTCGACGACGCCGGCCGCCCGGTCGGCATCATACACATTCACGACATCATTCGCGAGGGGCTGAAATAGGGCGGCGTTCGGGCGGGTCTGATTTATCTGAAATTGTGATAATAAGTTAGCCAGTATCGTTCCCTTTGGGGCTCGATGATTCGCGGAACGGCCCCTGGATTCCTCTTAACTCCCTGTTATTCCTCGAAGTTACTCGTGATTCCCTATTGTTCCGCCACTTTGGCATAATTGTTGCTTGACAGATGCAGATTCTTGGATTATAAAACCTTAAGTGAAGCGAAAGATTCGAAGATGGGCAGCATATCTTTTTATACAAGCGCTCATACTGTGCACGCGGCTCCTGCCGCGGCGCAGGGGGCTCGCGTTCTTCGCGTTTTTGGGTGGCGTGGCCTACCGGTTCTATCGCACAGACCGGGAGCGGGCGATTCGAAATCTCGCCCTCGCCTTTCCGCAGAGCGACCCGGTGATTGTCGCCGCGATGGCGAGAGGGTGCTTCACGGCTATCGCCCGAAACGCGTACGACGCGCTGCGGCTCGTTCATATGTCGAAGGCGAAAATCCTCCGGCTGTGCGCCGTCGAGGGGGAAGAGCACCTGGCCGGCGCGATCCGTTCGGGGAAGGGCGTCATCGCCGTGACGGGGCATATCGGATGCTGGGAGCTCCTGGCCGCCTATTTCTCGTGCAAGGAGTATCCGGTGAGCGTTATTTATAGGGACATGCGCGACGGGAAGCTCGAATCCATGCTCGTGGGAATGAGGCGCCGCAACGGCGTCTCGTCGATTCCGCGAGGGACGAGCGCCGTGTCCGCCTACAAGGTTCTCAAGCGCGGCGAGATATTGGCGATGCTCATCGATCAGGATATCGACGTCGACGGGCTCTTCGTTCCGTTCTTCGGCGTTCCGGCGCATACGCCGCGCGGGGCCGCCGCGTTCGCGCTGAGGAGCGGCGCGGCGATCGTGCCGCTCGCGATCCACATGCAGCCCGACGGGAGCCATCACATCACGGTGCTTCCCGAGCTCGAGAAGCCGCCCGTCGATCTCCCCGAGGGGGAGCGGATCGACGAGCTCACGAGGAGCTGTTCCCGGGCGATCGAAGGGCTCGTCAGGATATATCCGCAGCAGTGGGTGTGGTTCCACGACCGCTGGAGAAAACGTGAAGGGGAGTCGAAGGGTAATTGATATGAATCGTTTCGGGACAATGAGCCGCGGCGCGCTGATCGTCCTGGCCCTGGGCCTGGCGGCGGCGGCCGTGTCGTGCGAGGGCAGGGACAGGGACAAGGGATCGATCGCGACGGCGGACGTTCCGGATCAGGAATTCTCCGACTTCACGACGCTCGAAAGCGATTCCGCGCTCGTTCGCTGGGCGCTCAAGTCCCCCGTCGCCCGCGTCTATAACGCGCGGAAGCTTCTCGTAACCGACGACCCGCGCATCGAGTTCTTCGACGAGTTCGGGCAGCTCGCCTCCATCCTCACGTCCGACAAGGGGGAGTACAACCAGGTCACGCACGATCTTACCGCGCTCGGGCACGTCGTGGTCACGAGCGTCGAGGGCTACGTTCTCGAAACGGAAACTCTCGTCTGGGTCGAAAAGCTCGGCGAGATACATTCGGAAGATTTCGTAAAATTCACGAGAGGCGCCGACGTTCTCACCGGCTACGGGCTCCGGGGGGATCCGGGGCTCCGCGACGTCGAGATCAAGCGGGACGTCAAGGCGTATCTGCGGGACGACGGCGGTCTTATCAAGGAAGAGATGGAGAAGGATGCCGGCTCGGGGGGTGCACGGGGTGAATGAAGCCAGGCGCGAGCCTTTGAGAAGCGACGAGGAGACGATTCCGGCCGCGGGCGGATTCGATATCGCGCCGTCGATCGACGCCACGGGGCTCTCCTCCGATCGCCTCGTCAAGGTCTACGGCAAACGCCGCGTCGTCAACGAGGTCTCGATCAAGGTCTCGAAGGGAGAGATCGTCGGGCTCCTCGGCCCGAACGGCGCCGGCAAGACCACCTGTTTCTACATTCTCGTCGGGATGATCCGCCCCGACGCGGGCTCGGTGAATCTCGACGGCGCGAATATCACGAAGCTCCCCATGTACAAACGGGCGCGCAAGGGCATCGGGTATCTTCCCCAGGAGGCTTCGATATTCAGGCGCCTCTCGGTCGAGGACAACCTCATGGCGATTCTCGAGACGATTCCCCTTTCGAAGACGGAGCGCAGGCGGAGGCTCGAGGCGCTTCTCGAGGAGCTCGGCATCGCGCACCTGCGCAAGAGCTTCGGCTACCAGCTCTCGGGAGGCGAGCGCCGCCGCGTCGAGATCACGCGATCGCTCGTCACGGAGCCGTCTTTCATGCTGCTCGACGAGCCGTTCGCGGGGATCGATCCGATCACCGTGCAGGATCTCCAGGGGATCGTGCGGACGCTCAGGGAGCGCGGCCTCGGGGTCCTCATTACCGATCATAACGTGCGTGAGACGCTCTCGATCACGGACCGCTCCTATATCATGTACGACGGAAAGATATTGCGTTCGGGAACGAGCGATCAGCTCGCCGCCGACCCGGACATCCGCGAAATATATCTCGGTGAGGCGTTTCGACTCTAAATAAGAACAGGACGGCACTGCCATGGATATGAAAATCGGACTCAACATCGGGCTGCAGCAGCGTCTCGTGATGACGCCGAAGCTCCAGCAGGCGCTCAAGCTGCTGCAAATGCCGACCCTCGAGCTCCAGCAGGTGCTCAAGCAGGAGGTCCTCCAGAATCCGCTCCTCGAGGAAATCGACGACGCGGACATGGAAGCGGACGAGGAAGAGCCCGCGACGGAAGAGCTCGCCGAGCGAAAGACCGAGGAGGAGCAGGCCAAGATCGCCGAAACCGAGGCGGAGAGCGAAGAGGCGAAGAAGGAGCGCGTCGATTTCGACGACTACTTCGAGTCGAGCTACGGCCTGGGGGACGGCTTCGCGAACGAGGAGGAACGGGAGGATTTCGTCGAGCGCGTGCCCATCGCGAAGCAGAGCTTCGTCGAATATCTCATGAGCCAGATGCGCCTCCTCACGAAGGACGTGAAGACGCTCGAGATCGGCGAGTACGTCGTCGGGAGCCTCGACGATTCGGGCTACCTCACGGCCGGTCTCAGGGAAATCGCCGATTCGTGCCGCGCGACCGAAGAGGAAGTGGAACGCGTGATCAAGATAATCCAGACCTTCGATCCGATCGGGGTCGGCGCGCGCGATCTCAAGGAGTGCCTCCTTATCCAGCTCACGGCCAAAGGCATGGGCGACACCCTCGCCGCACGAATCGTTCGCGACCATTTCGAGGAGTTCAAGCAGAAGAAATACCTGGACCTGAGCAAGGCGCTCAAGGTGTCCATAAAGGAGATACAGGAAGAGTCGCACGTCATCGGCAAGTTGAACCCGAAACCCGGGCTCGACATTCTCGTCGACGAGCCGAAATACGTCATCCCGGACCTCGTCGTCGATCTGATCGGCGATCGCTACATCATCTCGCTCAACGACCGGAACATTCCCCGCCTCAGGATCAGCCAGTCGTACCGCGACGAGCTCCAGCAGAACGTCGAGCTCGACACCGAGGCGAAGGATTTCATCCAGAGCCGCCTCAAGAACGCGAAATGGCTCATCCAGACGATCGAGCAGCGCCGGCGCACGATGATCAAGGTGATGGAGGCGATCGTCGAGGAGCAGAAGGAGTTCTTCGAGAAGGGAGCGGCGTTTCTCAGGCCGCTGACCCTCCAGCAGGTCGCGAGCAGGATCAACATGCACGAGTCGACCGTGAGCCGTGTGACGACGAACAAGTACGTGCAGACGCCCCGCGGCGTCTACGAGCTCAAGTATTTCTTCAGCTCGAGCCTGAGCACCGAGGACGGCGACGAGGTGTCCGCGAAGAGCGCCAAGATGAAGATCAAGGGCATAATCGCCAAGGAAGATACGCGAAGACCCTTGAGCGACCAGAAGATCGCGGATATACTGAAGAAGGACGGTCTCATCATCGCGCGCCGGACCGTCGCGAAGTACCGGGAGCAGCTCGGCATACTTCCGGCCCGGCATCGGAAGCAGTATTGAGCATAACCGAACGCAGGGTTATCGATAATACATGACTGTATCGACAAAGTCCCGCCGATCCGAGCGCCTTCCCGCCTGGCTGCAGAGGAGGATTCCCCTGCTCGGCGAATGCGGCCCTGTCGAGAGCGTCGTCCGCGGGAACGATCTTCACACGGTATGCCGCGAGGCCCTGTGCCCGAACCGGACCGAGTGCTACTCGCGGCGGCGGGCGACCTTTCTCATTCTGGGCGGCGTGTGCACGCGCGGGTGCGGTTTCTGCGCGGTTTCGCGGGGAGCGCCGCGTCCCCTCGATGCCGAAGAGCCCGCGCGGATCGCGCGGGCCGCGGAGACGATGCGTCTCGAAAACGTCGTCGTGACGTCCGTCACGAGAGACGATCTCGAAGACGGGGGGGCGCACGCCTTCGCCGAAACGGTGCGCGCGCTCAAGGGTCTCGAGAAGCCGCCCGTCGTCGA
Source organism: uncultured bacterium (assembly GCA_963747385.1). Taxonomy (GTDB): domain Bacteria; phylum Krumholzibacteriota; class Krumholzibacteriia; order Krumholzibacteriales; family Krumholzibacteriaceae; genus SSS58A. The sequence goes on from CAVVEY010000017.1 coordinate 34,476, forward strand.
GGTCCTCGTCCCCGATTTCGGCGGCAGCCTCGAGTCGCTCGCGACGGTGCTCGCCGCGGGTCCCGAGATTCTCGCTCATAACGTCGAAACGGTTCGCCGTCTCTACGCGGAAGCGCGCAAGGGCGCCGATTACGACGGATCGTTGTTCCTTCTTTCGGAAGCGAAACTGATTCGTCCGGAGGTGATCACGAAGTCTTCGTTGATGCTCGGACTGGGCGAAACGACCGAGGAGGTGCTGGAGGCCTTTCGGGATCTGAGAAGTTCGTCGGTCGACTGCCTGACGGTCGGCCAGTATGTGCGTCCGGGAATCGAGCAGATCCGCGTTCGGAGCTATATCCCGCCCGAACGCTTCGACCGGTTCAGGGACGAGGCGCTCGCCATGGGCTTCCGCGACGTGGCCGCCGGGCCGCTCGTGCGGAGCTCGTACCAGGAGGTCCGTCCCGGTCTCCGACAGGGATAACACGGCAGAACGAAGGGTAGAAGATGCGAGGAGGTATCGTATGAAGCTCACGACCACGGCACGGCATTTCGAAGCGACTCCCGAGCTCGTCACGTTCGCCGAGGCCAAGATACTGAAGCTGAAACGGTTCTGGGACCAGATACTCAACGTCGAAGCGATCATGTCGGTGGAGAAATTCCGCCACATCGCCGAGATCAAGGTTCACGTGAACGGCCACGACTTTTCCGCCAAGGAAGAATCAGACGACATGTACGCCTCGATCGAGAAGACGGTGAAGAATCTCGAAAGGCAGATGAAGAAGTTCAAGGGCAAGGTCGTCATCAACGCCCACGGGCACCGCAAGGGGGTCTACAAATCGGAGACCCTCGAGAAGGTGATCGGCTCGGCGAGCGTCGGCTCGATCAAGGGGCTCGAGATCGTCGAAGAGGTCGCGCACGGCATTCGCGAGGTGAACGTCGAGACGGCCATCGTTCTGATGGAGGACGAAGAGCATAACTTTATGCTGTTCAACAACACCGAATCGGGTAAACTGAGCATCGTGTACCGGCGGGCCGACGGAAATTACGGGTTGCTCGAGAAGTTCTAGGGCGGTTTCGAATCCCAGGCGGTGAGTATGGAGGATTCTCTTCGATACGTGTACCCGGTCGATCAGTTCTTCAACGAATGCAAGGACGAGTTCAAGCTCGAGGTTCTGACCCCGAGCCTTGCGAGCCCGTTGCAGATTTCGGTGCCCGATATACACCGGCCCGCGTTCGCCCTGACCGGATTCATGGAGTTCTTTCTCCACGACCGGATCCAGCTCATCGGCGAAACCGAGACGGTGTACCTGTCGTCGCTCGACCGGGCACAGCAGCGCGAGGCCCTGACGAGGCTTTTTTCGAAGCCCCTCTGCTGCATCATCATGACGAAAGGGCTCGAGCCGATGCCGGACCTCGTCCCGCTCGCGACCGAGCATGGTATTCCGGTGATCCGCACGGCGCTCCCGACGACGCCGTTTCTCCACATGCTCGCCGATCACCTCGAGGACGTTTTCGCGCCCCGCATGTCGGTTCACGCCTCTCTCGTCGACGTGTACGGAGTCGGGCTCCTCTTCTCGGGGCAGAGCGGAATCGGCAAGTCCGAGATCGCGCTCGACCTCGTCGAACGGGGCCACCGGCTCGTCGCCGACGACGTCGTCGAGATCATCAGGCGAGGGAACGTGATCATCGGGAAGGGCTCCGAGCACCTGCGGCATTTCATGGAGATTCGCGGCATCGGGATCATCAACGTCATGGACATCTTCGGCATCCGCTCGGTGCGCGTTCAGAAGCGCATCGAGGTGGAGGTGCGCCTCGAGGTCTGGGATCCGAAGAAGGATTGGGACCGGCTCGGCCTCGACGAGAAATACGTCGATTTCCTCGGAACGAAGATCCGGCAGGTCGTCATCCCGATCTATCCCGGCAAGAACATCACGGTGATCGCGGAGAGCATCTCCCTCAACCACATGCTCAAGGTGTACGGCATCGACGCCGCGAAACGGTTCAACAAGCAGCTCATCGACATGATGGAGAGCGATCGCAAGACACGGCGATACCTCAAGTACGACACGGAATGAGCGACGAAAAACACAGCGGCCGCATCACGGGAATCGTCGTCACGCACGGGAAGCTCGCCGAGGAGCTCGTGCGAACGGCGGAGCTTATCGTCGGCGCGCAGGAGGATCTCTACGCCGTTTCGGGCTCCGATATGTGCGACGAGAGCGTCATCGGCAAAATACGCGAGATCCTCGCGTCGCGGGAAGACGCGCGGGTGATCGTGTTCGTCGACTACTTCGGAGGCTCCTGCTGCATCAACAGCGTTCGCGCGGTCGGCGGGGAGACGGGGATCAAGGTCATGAGCGGCGTCAACCTGCCCGTCCTGCTCGCCTTCGCGACGAAGCGGGGCACGATGCCGTTCGATGAGATGATCGATCACATCATCCGTCGCGGCCGCGAGAGCATGAAAGTGATCGATCTCTAAAAGGAAGCGAAGGCACGCATGATCGTGCTGTTCAGGGTCGACGATCGCCTCATCCACGGACAGGTCGTTCTCGGATGGGGGACCTTCCTCAAGCCCGACAGGATCATTCTCGCGGATGACCTCGTTGCCTCGAACGAATGGGAGCGGGATCTCTACGCCGCCGCGGCGCCTCCCGAGATCAAGGTTTCGATACTCGCCCTCACCGAAGCGGCGCGGCAGATCAAGACCGGAATCTTCGACGGGGAAAAGGTGATTCTCCTCGTGAAGCATCCGAAGAACGTACTTTCCCTCATGGACCTCGGCCTTCCCGTGAGCGAGGTCAACGTCGGCGGGATCCATTACCGCGAGGGCAAGGAGAAGGTTCTCGAGAACGTCTATCTCGACGCCGACGAGCGGAGCGTCATGCGGGAGCTCGTGAAACGGGGGGTGACGCTCGACGGGAGAGCGCTTCCGTCGAGCAAGACGGTGACGCTCAATTCCCGGGTCGTATAGCCGTTTGCGATGAGTCGTGTAACCGCCGCTTTGAAAGGAGCGCCCGAGCGACCATGAATCCAGTCCTTTCCGCATCGCTCCTCGCCGGCGCGCTCGCGCTGGATAACCGGTCGTCGCTCCGGCTCATGGTCTCCCAGCCCGTGTGCGCGGGGTTCCTCGCGGGGCTCGCGCTCGGGAACCCGGGCGAGGGTCTTCTCGCCGGAGCCGTTCTCCAGGCGATGTTTCTCGGCATGGTCCCGGTGCGCGGAATCGGCATGAGCGACCTCGCGCTCGGGGGCGTGGCGGTCTCCTCGCTCTATATCCTCTCGTTGCGGTCCGCGGCCGTCGATCCCGCGGCGAAGGGGCTCGTGCTCCTTCTTTCGCTCGCCGGTTCTCTCGGCGTCGCGGCGGCGGGACGTTCGCTGTACGGATTCTGGGAGAGCCGGTCGCACGTTTTCACCCGCGCTGCGCTCGGGCTCGCCGGCAAAGGGCGTTTCGCTCTCGCCTCCGCGCTCCATTTCTCGACCGTGGGCGTACATTTCGCCGTCGGGTTCGCCGTCACGGCGGCGGTCGTGCTCGCGGGCGTGCCGGCGGTCGCGTGGATCGCCGGGGCCGTCGGGGGGAAATGGGCCGAGCCGCTCGCGGGGCTCCCGGTGCTGCTGCCGTTCATCGGAGCGGGCTCGCTTCTCGCGCTCAATTCCGGAAAAGTGCGCGGGTTCATGTTCCTGGCCGGATTCTGCACCGTGATGCTGGTGCTGGTGTTCAGGAGCTGATATGGAAAAGGATCGGCTGCGCGAGGGTGTCTGGGTCGAGACGGGGGATGCGTCCCCCGCCCGGCGCCGTTCGCGCGTGGCGTTCGCGCGGGAGCACGGAAACGCGATCTGGAGGCTCTTCTTCGTCCAGAGCTCCCGCAACGAGCGGACGCTCGACGGGCTCGGATTCTTCTCGATCGTCGAGCCGTTCATCTCGAAATGCTCCCGGCCCGGGGAGGACGCGAAGGGTTTCGCGCGCCGTCACCTCGGGTATTTCAACGCGGGGCTCTACCTCTCCTCCACCGTCGCGGGGGTCGTCGTCAATCTGGAGCGGAGGCGCGCCCGCGGCGAACCGGTCGCCGTCGAGCGGATCGAGAGCGTCAAGGCGGCCCTTTCTTCCGCCCTCGCCGCTCGCGCCAATTATTTCTTCGACGCGCTCCTCGTTCCCCTCGGATTGACAATCGCGTGCGTATCTGCTATGTATGGGTCGTACGCCGGACTGATAGCCTTCCTCGCGCTTTATAATTTTTATCACTTCCAATCCCGGATTGGCGGATATTGCAGGGGTGTCGAGTTGGGTGAGGGTGTGGGAGGGGCGTTCGTCGCCCGGCTCTACCGGGAAGAGCGATTGATCGGCGGCTGCGCGGCCTTCGCGGCGGGGGTGTTCGCCGCGCTGCTGTTCGTAAGGGCCCGCGACGCGGGCGGCGCCGGTTTCGTCGCATGGGGCGCCGTCGCGTGCGCCGCCTCGGCGGCCCTCGCGAGAAGGCTCGGGTTCGTCAGGACCGTCGCCGTTCTGGCCGTCTCGACGGCGATCTATCTGATCGTTGGGAGAATCGTATCATGATCACAGGAAGCGCCCGGGTGAAGAACAAGAACGGAATTCATCTCAGGCTCGCCGGCGAGCTCGTCAAGGCCGCCGCGAAGTTCCATTCCCACATCACCGTCGCGAAGGACGGCCAGGAAGTGGACGCGAAGAGCATACTGGGAGTGGCCGGCCTCGGGGCCGAGAACGGGGCGGAGCTCGCGTTCAAGGCGGAGGGCGAGGACGAACGGCAGGCGATCGACTACCTCGTCGACCTCGTCGACAACCAGTTCTCGCGGGAGACCAACTAGTGAACGACTCGAAAAGCGATACCAGAGAGATGACCTTCAGCGGCATCCCCGCTTCTTCGGGCATCGCCTTCGGCGAAGCGTTCGTCGTCAACGTCGAGGATCTTCCCGTCGAAGAGGAGCATATAGCCGCCGACCGGATCGACGCCGAGATCAAGAGGTACCGGGACGCTCTCGCGCGAACGGAGAAGGAGCTGCAGAAGCTCGTCAGCTCGCTCGAGGAAGAGATCGGGGAAGAGCACGGAAAGATCCTCGATTCGCATCTCATGATACTCAAGGACGAGTTCGTCCAGGCGAAACGATCAAGATGATCAGGGAGCGGAAGGTCAACGCGGCGTACGCGTTGAGCCTCGTTCTCGATAGAGTGCTGACGACGTTCTCCAACATCAAGGACGAATATCTCAAGGAGCGCGGCGAGGACGTTCGCGACGTGCGCAGGCGCATCATCCGGAATCTCATGGGGCAGAAGGATGAAGGAATTACGAATCTGCGGAAGAAGGCGATCGTCGTCGCGAAGACGCTGACGCCGTCCGATACGGCCGGGTTCAACAAGAAATACGTCCTCGGATTCATCACGGATTCGGGAGGGAGCACGTCGCACGCCGCGATTCTCGCGCGATCGCAGGGCATTCCCGCGGTCGTCGGCCTCAACGATATCAGCAGGCACGTGAAACCCCACGACCGGCTCATCGTCGACGGGATCACGGGGCACGTGATACTGCACCCGACGAGCGAAACGGTGGAGACCTACCGCGAGGCGCAGGCGCGATACCGCGACCTCGAGAAGGAGCTCCTCACGCTGCGGGATTATCCCGCCGTGACCCTCGACGGGCATCAGATCGAGCTCTCGGCGAATATCGAGATCGCCGACGAGGTCGACGAGGTCATCAATCACGGGGCGCGCGGCATCGGGCTCTTTCGCACCGAATACTTCTTCATCACCCGGAACACGCTTCCGAGCGAGGAAGAGCAGTACCGGTACTACGCGAGCGTCGTGAAGCGCATGCCCGCGGATCCCGTGATCATCCGCACGCTCGACGTCGGCGGCGACAAGATCGCGCGCTGGGCCGGCGATTTCAAGGAATCGAATCCGTTCATGGGCTGGCGGGGCATCAGGTTCACGCTGGCGCGAAAGGATATCTTCAAGACGCAGCTCCGGGCGATTTTCAGGGCCGCCGCGCACGGCGACGTGCGGATCATGTTCCCCATGGTCTCCGTGCTCGAAGAGGTACGCCTCGCGAAGGAGATCTGCGAGGAGGTCAAGGAGGATCTCAAGCGGGAGCGCTACCAGATCGGCGAGAACACGGAAATCGGCGTCATGATCGAAACCCCCTCGGCGGTCGCCATCGCGGACATTCTCGCCCGCGAGGTCGACTTCTTCAGCATCGGCACGAACGATCTCATCCAGTATTCGCTCGCGGTCGACCGGGGCAACGCGAAGATATCGTACCTGTACGACCCGCTCCATCCGAGCATCCTCCGGCTGCTCCGCGATACGGTGGCGGCCGCGCACAAGAACAAGATATGGGTCGGCATCTGCGGCGAGATGCCCGGGCATATTCACGGCGCGCTCCTCCTCCTCGGGCTCGGCCTCGACGAGTTCAGCGCCGGATCGTATCTCATTCCGACCATCAAGAAGATCGTCCGGTCGGTCACCTACGACGAAACGCGATCCCTCGTCCGCAAGGCGCTCACGATGGGGACCGCGCGGGAGGTTCGCGAGCTGATCGATCGTTTCATTCACGAGAAACGGCCCGAGCTCAAGGAATTTCACCCGGAGGCCGGTGTATGAGCCAGGAAGATTTCGCGAGACATTACCGCGTCGATGCGAGCAAGATGCTCGATCTCGCGATGCATATGCCCGATCACGTCGAGGAAGCCTGGCGCATGATGAGATCGCTCAAGATCACGCCGGTGCGGCGCAAGGCGTCGGTCATATTCTGCGGGATGGGGGGATCGGCCATCGGCGGGAAGCTGCTGCTCGACCTGATCCGTCCCGAGGCCGCCGTGCCGATCGTCCTCGAATCGGGCTACGCTTTGCCCGCGTTCGCCGACGCGTCGACGCCGGTCGTATGCATCAGCTACAGCGGCAACACCGAGGAGACGTTGAGCTGTTTCCAGAACGCGCTCATGCGCAAGTGCCCGACGGTGGTCGTCACGTCCGGCGGCCGCTTGGCCGAAGAGGCGGAGGCGGCCGGCGTGCAGGTGCTGCGCGTTCCCGGGGGAATGGCGCCCCGCGCCGCGCTCGGATACATTCTTATGCCGCTCCTCGCGCTCGTTTCGAAGTGGGGCGTGTGCGCGATCACCGACGAGGAAGTGGATTCGGCGGTGCGCAGGAGCCGCAAGCTCGTCGAGAAATATTCGCTCGAGGGGGATCCCGTCGAGAGCCGCGCCCTCCAGCTCGCGAAGCGTCTGTACGGAAAAACGCCGCTCGTATACTGCGGCGACGGGCTCCTGCATTCCGCGGCGTACCGCTGGAAATGCCAGTTCAACGAAAACGCGAAGAGCATGGCCTTCGCGAACAGTTTCCCGGAGCTCGGCCACAACGAGATCATGGGCTGGGAATGTCCCGAGCGTCTCAGGAGCGATTTCTTTCTCGTCATGCTCCGGGACGTCGACGATCACGCGCGCGTCCAGCGCGGCATGGAGGCCGCGTACCGGATGCTCGAGCCGCTCGCGGGCGGCGCGATCCTCGTCGAGAGCGAGGGGGACCGGGGGCGCGAGGGGCGTCTCGCGCGCCTCCTCTCGATCGTTCTCCTCGGGGATTTCACGAGCATCTATCTCGCGGTCGAATACGGGAAGGATCCGACGCCGATCGAGAACATAGAGCGTATCAAGAACGAGCTCACGATGGAGGATGCATGAAGGCGATCATACCGGTGGCGGGAATCGGAAAGAGGCTCAGACCCCACACGCTGAATATTCCGAAGGCTCTGCTCAACGTCGCGGGAAAGCCGATTCTCGGCCATATCGTCGACAGCCTGCTCGGCATGGGCGTCAAGGACCTCATCCCCATCGTCGGCTACAAGGGGGATCTCATTCGCGAGTATCTCACGGCCACGTACAAGGTCCCCATCACCTTCGTCGAGCAGACGGAACAGAAGGGGATCGCGCACGCCGTCTCTCTCGCCCGCGAATACGCGGACGACAGCGAGCTCATCATCATTCTCGGCGACACGATCATCAAGACCGATTTCACGCGCATCCCGAAGGCCGGCGGCTGCGTGCTCGGCGTCCGCGAGGTCGCCGACCCCACCCGGTTCGGCATCTGCGAGGTCGAGAAGGGGATCGTGCGGAAGATCGTCGAGAAGCCCGAGCATCCGAAGGGAAACCTCGCCCTCATCGGGCTCTACTATTTCAAGAATTCGGCGCCGCTCTTCAAGGCGTGCGGGGAAATCATCGACCGAAACGTCATGACCAAAGGGGAATATCAGATCACCGACGCCCTTCAGCTCATGATCGACGGGGGAACCGAATTTCACCCGTACCACATCGACGGCTGGTACGATTGCGGGAAGGTCGAGACGCTCCTCGAGACGAACCGCATTCTCCTCGAAGACGCGAAGACGGGAGGGAAGCGCGACGGCTGCATCATCATCCCTCCCTGCTCGATCGACAAGGGGAGCACCATCGTGAATTCGATCATCGGGCCCTACGTCTCGGTCGCCAGGGGGTGCGAGATCCGCAACGCCATCATCGAGAACTCGATCCTGAACGAGGAGTCGGTCATCGAGAACGTCATCCTCGAGGGATCGGTCGTGGGGGCCTTCGCCGAGGTCACCGGCCGCAAGGGCAGCGTCAACGTGAGCGACTATTCGCAGATCGACTACCGCTGAAAGAACGGTTCGGGGTTTTTCGCTTGATTTTTCGAGTCCGGCGAACAATCGTTCCCAGTGCCGGCAGGGTTACTGCCGCGAGCGCAAGGAGTTGATGTATGGCGGAGAAGCATCTGTTCACCTCCGAATCGGTCACGGAGGGGCATCCGGATAAAGTCGCGGATCAGATCTCGGACTCGGTCGTCGACGCGATCCTCTCGCAGGATCCGAACGGCCGCGTCGCGTGCGAATGCATCGTCACGACGGGGCTCGCGTTCGTCGCCGGGGAGATCCACACGGACGCCTACGTCGACGTGCCCTCGACCGTGCGGGGAGTCATCAGGGACATCGGCTACACCGACCCGCACCTCGGGTTCGACTTCGAGGCGGCGGCGGTGCTCACCTCGATCGACGAGCAGTCGGGGGACATCGCGATGGGCGTCGACACGGGGGGCGCGGGGGACCAGGGGATGATGTTCGGATTCGCCTGCACGCAGACCGACGTGCTCATGCCGATGCCGATCCTCATCGCGCACCGGCTCGTGCGGAGGCTCGCCGAGGTGCGCAAGCAGGGCGTCATCGACTACCTCAAGCCGGACGGCAAATCGCAGGTCACGATCGAATACGAGGACCACGTGCCGAAGCGGATCGACACGGTCCTCGTCTCCACGCAGCACAGCGCGGAAGTCGGAATCGACCGGATCCGCAAGGATCTCACGAAGGAGGTCATCCGGCCGGTCGTCTCGGGGATGAACGTGGACGCGAGCGACTACCGCATCCTCGTGAACCCGACGGGGCGCTTCGTGAAGGGAGGCCCGGCGGCCGACACGGGGCTCACGGGCCGCAAGATCATCGTCGACACGTACGGCGGCTACGCGAGCCACGGCGGCGGCGCGTTCTCGGGGAAGGATCCGACGAAGGTCGACCGTTCCGCCTGCTACGCGGCGCGCCACGTCGCGAAGAACGTCGTGGGCGCGGGGCTCGCCGACGAGTGCACGGTCCAGCTCGCGTACGCGATCGGCGTGGCGGAGCCGATCTCGGTCATGATCGACACCGGCGGCAGGGGGAAGCTCACGGACGCGAAGCTGACGGCGATCGTCCGGGAGGTTTTCGACCTCACGCCCCGGGGCATCATGGAGCGGCTCAATCTCCGGCGGGGCATCTACCGGCAGACGGCGGCCTACGGGCACTTCGGCCGGACGGAGCCCGAATTCACCTGGGAAGCGCTCGACATGGTCGAAATGCTGAAATCGAAGGCGGGCGTCGGCGGGAAGACCTGCTGAGGAATCACAACGGAGAAAGGAATCGAGAGATGCAGTACGACTGCAAGGACATCAATCTGGCCGAGGCGGGGAAGAAGCGGATCGAATGGGCGTGGCAGAGCATGCCGGTCTGCAGGATGATCAAGGGGCGCTTCGAGAAGGCGCGGCCGCTCGAGGGCGTGCGGATCGCGGCGTGCCTCCACGTGACGACCGAGACGGCGAATCTCGCGATCGCGCTCAAGGCCGCGGGCGCCGAGGTCGCGCTCTGCGCCTCGAATCCCCTCAGCACGCAGGACGACGTCGTCGCCTCTCTCGTCGCGCACGAGAAGATCGCGACCTTCGCGGTCAAGGGCGAGGACAGCGAGCGCTACTACGGCCATATCAAGGCCGTTCTCGATACGAAGCCGACGATCACGATGGACGACGGCGCCGATCTCGTGAGCATGCTCCACAAGGATCGCCGGGAGCTTCTCCCGGGCATCAGGGGAGGCACCGAGGAGACGACGACGGGCGTCATCAGGCTCCGCAGCATGGAGAAGAACGGCGTTCTCATGTACCCCGTCATCGCCATCAACGACGCAGAAACCAAACATCTCTTCGACAATCGCTACGGCACGGGCCAGAGCACGATCGACGGCATTCTCCGCTCGACGAACCTGCTCTTCGCGGGCTCGCGGGTCGTCGTGTTCGGGTACGGCTGGTGCGGGCGCGGCACGGCGACGCGGGCGAAGGGCATGGGAGCGAACGTGATCGTCGTCGAGGTCGATCCCCTGAAGGCGCTCGAAGCGGTCATGGACGGCTACACCGTCATGTCGTCGCTCGAGGCCGCCGCGGTGGGAGACGTCTTCATCACCGTCACCGGCGACACGTCCATCATCCGCAAGGAGCACTTCGAGAAGATGAAGGACGGCGCGGTCGTCGCGAACTCGGGGCATTTCAACGTCGAGATCGACATCCCCGCCCTCGACGGGCTCGCCGTCGAGAGGCGCCCGATGCGCGAGAGCGTCGTGCAGTACGTTCTCAAGGACGGCCGCAAGATCAATCTCCTCGGCGAGGGGCGTCTCATCAACCTCGCCGCAGCCGAAGGACACCCCGCGATGGTCATGGACATGAGCTTCGCCGACCAGCTTCTCTCGGTCGAGTTTCTCGTCAAGGGGAAGGCGCAGCTCGAAAAGAAGGTCTACTCCGTTCCGCGCGACATCGACCAGATGGTCGCTGCCCTCAAGCTCGCGAGCATGGGCGTGAGGATCGACGAGCTCACGGAAAAGCAGAAGCTCTACCTCGCGAGCTGGGAAGAGGGGACCTGAACCCGGCTCATTCGACGATCGTGAATGTCGCCGACCGCGCGGCGGTTCTCAGTGTCCTGAGGTCGGTCACCGTCACGTCCAGCCTGAACGGCCCCTGCCAGAGCTCGTCCGTGGCGATCGAGAGCCGTTGCGGCTGCATTCTCCCGTAGCCGCCCGTCTCGAACGCCGAGCTGATCGTCATCGGTATTTCCTTGAGTACCGGTCCCCATCTCCGTTTCTCGAGCGGGACGATCCTGTATTCGACCTTGTACGAGGCGATTCCTTCCTCATCCGCGCCGAGACCGTAGATCTCGAAATAGAATATGACCGGATGAGGAATCCGGTAGGTGCGAAGGGGATGGGGCACGACCTGCAAGTTGCCCTTGACGAAGCGCCGGCTCTCCTCGGTCTCCTCGATGCTGCTCGCGAATTGAATGTCGCTGATTGAGGGCGATCCGGTATAGGCGGGAACGTCGACCTTCGTTCTGAATGCAGCCCTCCGGTTCGATCCCTTGTCGCGCGCCTCGATGCCGACGTCATAGCGACCCGGCTCGAGGGCCAGAACGATTTGCGCGGGAAGCAGGGGAGCGTTCGCGAGCGCGCCTCCCGAAGCGGCGAGATCGATGCTATCCGAGGCCACCTTTTGCATGTTCTCGTCTCTCACGAGTACGCGGAGCTCCACGTCGGCGCTGAGTTTCCCATTCTTCTTCTCGATTTTCAGAGCCTTCGCCGGTATCTCGAAGCTGACATCGACGCGATCCGACCAATCGCCGCCCCTGAAGGAGGCGATGTCGAAATAGAGAGGCAGCGGCTGCCATTCCGTATCGCAGGTATAGATCGCGGCGTATTCATCGGCGTATGTGGTGAAATTCTCCCTGGCTCGAGCGGCCTGCATGCCCTCCAGCTCCCATATTCGGGACAGTGTGTATTTTTCGAACGCCGCTCGAGTCCTTGCATGCGCGATGTAGTCGATGTTCGGCGGAGTGAACGGCCTCACTGACTGGCGATTGGCTCGCGAGACCGACTTTTCGGGAGGCCCCGGGATCTTCACCGTCCTCTGCGGGATGGCGTACGTGAAGTTCCCCATCAAGTTCATATCGGTGAAGTCTACGCTCATGTGCAGCGCGTCGTAGTACCAGTACTCCTTCGGCGATATGAGCCCCGTCGTGTTCACGTCTCCCCTGTCCGACGATCGAAGGCTCGGCGGGCCGAACCGGATATAGATCTCTCCGCGGCCGTCCCAGCCCGGAGCCTTCTTCCATCCGAAGAGCTCCCGCGCCGTCTTGACCCGCTGCTCGTGCTCCAGGCGGGCCTCGTTTTTATCGGTCGTGGGGGTCGGGTCGGCCTCGATCCAGAAGTTATCGAGCCATTGAGCCCTTTCTCGCGGGGTGCGGAGGGAAAGGTATTCCTTTCTTCCCGAGTCGCCGAGAAGGTATTGGAGACCGTAGTATTCCCTGATCTCGTTCGGGGTGAGCCGGGCGACGAGCTTCTTCTCTCCCGGGATGCCCTCCGCGCGGGAGGGGGTGAGGAGGAGCGCACCCGAAAGGATCGCGAGGCAGACGAGAATCCCGTTTATGGTCGCATAATTTTTCATTGGCGAACGGCGATGAGCCCCACGGAATCTATTTCAAAATCGAGAAATCCTCCGACTTCGTCGCCGTGCGGAAGCTGCGGCGATCCGTGACCGTCACGATGAACCGGAATCTTCCTTCCCAGAGATTCTCCGTCGCGACCGAGAGCCGCTGCGGCTGCGTCGCGCCGTAGCCGCTCGTTTCGAACGACGAGCTGATCGCGGACGGCGTCTCCTCGAGGACGGGGCCGCGCCTGCGCTTCTCGAGGGGGACGATCCGGTACTCGACGCGGTAGAAGGCGAGCCCTTCCGGATCGGTGTCGAGCCCGTAGATCTCGAAATACATCCACAGCGGAAAGGGCTTCCGGTACGCGTGCGACGGATGCGGCACGACCTGCAGGTTGCCCTTGACGAAATTCTGATTCGCCTCGGTCTCCCTGATGCCGCTCGCGAACTGAATGTCGCTCACCGCCGGCGAGGCGGCGTAGGGAGCGAGCTCGATGTTCGTGCGGTACGCGGCCCGCCGCCGGGAGGTCCTGTCCCGCGCCTCGATGCCGATCCGGTAGTAACCGGGCTCGAGCGCGAGGACGATCTGGGCGGGCACGAGGCTCGGGGGGCGCGGGCCCTTGTCCGTGAGCCAATCTCCGGTCACGGTCGGCTTTATCGTGTCGACGGCTGAGGCGACCTCCTTCATCTCGACGTCGCGCACGACGACCTTGAATTCGAGGTCGGCGGCGATGGCGCCCGCCTTCTGCACGAACTGCAGCTCGCTCGTGGGGACCTCGAAGCTGATTTCGACGCGCAGCGTCCGCTCGCCTCCGCGGAAGGAGGCGACTTCGAAGAAAAGGGGAAGGAGACTCTGGTTCATCTCGAACGAGTAGATCGTCGGCCGCTCGTCGAGGGCGACGTAGAAATTGTTGGCCGACTTCTGGACCTTCTCCTGCTCCATCTCCGCGATGCGGTCCTTGAGCGTGATCATGCGCGTATCGGGGCTCGCCGTGTAATCGATTTCGTCGGGATTGAAGTCGACGAGATCCTTCACCTCGTCGGGGCTCATGAACTGCGTGGGGAACATCTCGGTGATGACGCCGTACTTCATGAGGCTGCTGATGTTCTGGTTCCGCTCGAGCTCGCGCCGCGAGGAGCGTCCGACCGGATCGCTCGCGAAAAAGTATTCTCCCTTGAGGTTGGCGTTCCGGAACTGAACGAGCATGTCGAGCGACCGGTAGTACCAGACCTCGCCCGGGGCCGTCATGCCCGAGAACGTCACGGTGCCCCACGTCTGCGTGCGGTTGCTCGGGAGACCGTAGCGTATGAGCGTCTCGCCTCGCCGGTCCCATCCGGGCGCCTTCGTCATTCCGAAGAGCCTGCGCGCGAGGGCGGCTCGTTTATCGTGCTCCTCCCTCCGCTCGTTTTCCGGAGTCGCCGGCGTCGGATCGATGTCGATCCAGAAACGTTCGAACCATTCGGCGCGCCGCTCCGCGGTCGGGAGCGAGAGGTACGCCTTGCGCTGGTGTTTGCTCATGAAGTACGTGGCGGCGAAGTAGGAGTAGCGCTCCTCGGGGGCGAGCTTCTTGAGGAGCGAGATCTCTCCGGGGAACGAATCCTTCATCCCCCGCGCGGGCACGGGAGCGGCAAGGAAAAGGAAGGCGACCGCGATCGCGGAGAGAAAGGTGAAAGCGTTTCGCATCATTGATTCGCCCGGTACAAGAGCATGCCGCCGACCACGACGAAAACGACGTTCCCCATCCACGCGCCGACGAGCGGATCGATGACGCCGCTGTGCCCGAGACCCTGCCCTATTCTCAGCACCCCGTAGTAGGTGAAGCTGATCAAGAGCGTCAACCCGAATCCCGTCGCCATCGACGGCTTCCTCTTCGCGGAGGAGAGCGCGGCGCCGATCATCGCGAATATGAGACTCGTGAACGGAAAGCTGAATTTAAAATATAAGTCGACGCGGTACTTGTCAACAGGGCCGCCGCTCCGCGCGAGCTTGTCGATATAGACGCCGAGCTGGCGGAAGTTCATCTCCTCGGGGGCGATATCCTCTTTGGAGAAGTCCTCGGGGTGCTCGGGAAGCTCCTTCATCGGGAGCTTCGCGAACGTCGCTATCTTTTCCTCTTCCCTGGTGAAATCCCTGACGGCGCCGTCGACGAAGATCCATTCGGTTCCGTCCCAGAACGCCTTCTTGGCGTCGATCCGCCGTTCGAGGTTTCCCTCCCGGTATTCGTACAGGATCACGTTCATGAGCGCCTTGAGCATGACGTCGTACGTCTCGGCGTAGTAGGTTCTTCCCTGCTCTCCCTGGTAATGCACGTTCGAGCGGTAGCGGGAGGTGTCCACTTCCTTCGCTTTCTCGATGTTGACGCGTCTGATCTTGACGCTCTTCCGGTTCGCCTCGGGCACGACGTACTCTCCGAACGCCATCACGGCGAAGCTGATGACGAGCGCCGACACGATAATCGGAAGAGCGATCCGCACGAGGGAGGTGCCGGACGCGATGAACGCGGTCAGCTCGTTCTGCTTCGAGAGCTTCCCGAGCGAGAAGACGGCGGCGAGGAGCACCGAGACGGGCATGATGAGCGCGAGGATCCAGGGAATCTTGAAGGCGTAGAAGAGAACGACGTCGGAAAATCGCGCGTGATTGTCGATATACAGGTTGATCTGCTCGGTCACGTCGACCGTGACGTAGATCACCGTGAAGGCGAGAAGCCCGACGGCGAGATTGCGCCAGAAATCGCCGAGAACGTATCGGTCATGAATCCGCACGACGCCACCATTTCGCGGGATTGAGCCGCGCCCAGCCGATCGCGCCCGATTCCCGATTCGTCTGTCTGAGGATGACCAGGGCGACGACGAGAAAGACGATGTTCGCGAGCCACATCGCGAACCACGGCTCCATGAGCCGGCGGTCGGCGAGCTTTTCCCCGCCGATGAGAAAGATATAGTATACGAGGAAGAAGAGAATGCTGAAGCCGATGGAAATCGTCATTCCCCGTTTGCCCGACCGGATCGCGAGCGGCGCGCCGAGGAGAACGAAGATGATGCAGCTGAAGGGAAGAGCGAATTTCTTGTGGATCTCGACGCCGTACTTGTTTATCTGGCGCAGGTTCGAATCGAGGGCGTAGGCCTGCGTCTCGAGTATCTGCAGTATCTGTTCCGCCTGGCTCTCGATCCGGGGCACCGCTCTCGCCGCGCCGGGTTCGGGACGCGGCGGCGGCGGAGAAGCCGCGGGCGAGAGGGCGCGCGCGTCCCCGATCACGCGGGCGAAAGTGCCGACGATGATAATCGAGCGCGACCTGATTCATGTGCGCCCGCGTCGAAGCGCTCGTTCCCGCGTATTCGCGGGTCTTTGCGCGCATCATCGCCACGGTCATCTCCCGGTCGTTCCGGTGCGTGCGATCGGAGCGCTTGAGCGTTCGCTCGGTATCCTGGATGTTGAGCGTGAAATGCTTGAAGAACGTCCGGCGGTACGTCTTGATGTCCGCCGGATCGGGCATCTCGTGGATCTCCCCGTCGTCGAGCTCGAAGCGCAGGACGCTTTCTCCCTCGCGGTACGTCATGCGCCCGCCGGTCGCGATGATCGATCTCGGCAGGCTGCCCTTGAGCTCGAATATCTGGACTCCCTTGATCTCGCCCGTCTTGTCGTTTTTCTCCCGCACGAGGATCGTGTATCCGGCGAGCGCGTCCGAGAACATGTTTTCCTTGATCTGGAGCGTCGGTTTCATGCGGCCGATGTCGAGCATGAGATTCATGAGCCGGTGATTGCTCTCGGGGAGCAGCATGTTGAAGTAGAAGACGAGCCCCAGCGTCAGCGTCGCGGTCGCGGCGAGAACGGGCAGGATCATCCGATAGAGCGAGACGCCGCTCGATTTCATCGCCGTAACTTCGTTGTCGGCTGCAAGTTGTCCGAACGCCATGAGGGTCGCGGGCATCACCGCCATTGGTATAATTAATGCGAACATGTGTCCGAGACTGAGGAAGAAAAACTCGAAAATGGTGAGGACGCCGACCCCTTTTCCGATGAACTTGTCGAGCCATCGGATGATGAAATCCATCACGAAGATGAAGGTGATGATCGCAAGGCTGAAGCAATAGGGGCCGACATGGTTCGAGAGGATGTAGCGGTCGAGTATTCGCATTCTCATAGGCTTAAGCGTCTTTCACCCGATCATCGAGAGCAAGATTGATGCCCCGCGCGAGAAGCCCGGGCGTCCCCGCCCCGGCCGTTTCCGCGGAGCGCGAGAATACTGAATTCCGGTGCCCTATCCTCCCTTCTTTCGCTCCCTGCAAGAAGGTCGGGGGAGTGGTGCGCGTGTATTATTTTGTGGACAAAGAGCGCCATATCTGTCTCTTTTCCGGGACACCGGTCCGCGCCCGGTTCGGCGTCTCGCCCCTGAAGGATCGACTGGACGACATGGCTAATGTAGCATATCGCTCTTCGGCGATAACAGCCTTTTCTCCCTCGCGGCGCTCGTCGTGGCGCGGCGGCGCACGCGTTGCAGGTGGATGAAATTGACTGCCTCGAATCGCGCATCGAAATCCCGGACGCTTTCCTTTCCTCTGCCGGGACTCCTGTGCGCCCTCTGCGCCGCGGCGGTGTTTCTTCCGGCCCCCCTTCAGGCGCAAACGCTCGAGATCGATCTGCTCCGCATGATCGAGCTGTCCGAGACGCGGTATTACATCGCGGAAAAGGGCGAGCTTCCTCCGGGCTACGTTATGCTCGGCGGGGTCAGCACCCGGGGGGATTCGGTCGAAACCTTCCTCTATCCCGCTTTTCTCGAGAGCCGCTTCGATCTCAGGACGGAGTACGTCGAGTACGACGAGGGCATGGGGCTTATCTACCGCTTCCGCGTCCCGGCTCAATATTTCTTCTCGCGAAAAGCGGAGCGCAGGGATCTCTTTTTCTATTCCGCGCCGCGCGATATGTCCATGCCGGATTTCTCGCTGTCCGTCGAGCGTTTCGACGACCGCCTCGCCGAGATCGAGACGGCCTCGGCGAGAAAGGTCTGGATCGAGGACGTCAGATTCAATCTGCAAAAGGAGCGTGTCGACAAAGCGGGTAAGGGGCTCCTTTCCATAACCATACCGATCCCGCTGCCGAAACGCATCGAGCAGATCATCGGCAAGGGGCAGGAAACCAATCTCACCGTGCAGGGCAGCGAGAAGATTTCGATATCGGGCCGCTCGGACTGGTGCGCGAACTGCCCCAAGACCGAGGGCCAGGTGCGGCAGGAAAAATTCCCCGACCTCAACATGGAGCAGGAGCTCAACGTGAATCTTCGCGGGACCATCGGGGAGAAGATCAACGTCGAGATACAGCACGCGAGCGCCGGGGCGGGGGCGCAGTCGACGAACCGCGTGCGGATCAACTACAGGGGCTTCGACGACGACGTCATCCAGCTCATCGAGATGGGGGATACGGACCTCAGCCTCTCCGGCGCCCAGCTCGTGAGCTATTCGGGCGCGGCGAAGGGTCTCTTCGGCGTGAAGGCGGTCGCGAAGGCGGGGCCGCTCGACGTCACCGTCATCGCGAGCAAGGAGGAGGGGGAGACCGCCACGGGATCCTACACGACGGCGGGAGGCCAGGTCAGCACGATACCGATCAGCGACTACGATTTTCTTCAGCGGCAGTTCTTCTTCTTCGAGAATCCGGGGGACGATTTCCGCCAGGCGGGATTCGGGGCCATCTTCCCCGTCATCGGCGGGCCGGACAACGACGAAGTCGAAGTCTTCGTCTCGCTCGAGCCGCAGGTGCCGCAGAGCGGGTTCGAATACCCGGGCAACGGATTCGTCGACGCGGACAACAGGAGATTCCAGATATGGAACGGCGCGTCGCCTTCTCCCGACGACAGCCTGGGAACGCCGTTCTTCGGCAGATATAAACAGCTCTTCATGGAGGACGGCGATTTCTCCTTCATTCGCGACTACGCTCCCGGAGACAACGCCGTGCGCTACATCGGCATCGAGCTCTCGAGACCCCTCGAGGAAACGCGCCGGCTCGTCGTGCGCTACCGTGCGCGGAACATATACACGAGCCAGGAGTACATCGTGGGCAACTACAAGGGGTACAAGCCCGCGCTCAGCGCCCAGACCGGTTTCGTCGGCAAGGTCCTGTGTCTTCTGAAGAGCGAATCGACGGGCCAGCGCAAAACCGATCCGACCTGGAACATGATGATGCGCAACGTCTACTCGCTCGGTTCGAGCCAGATCGATCCGAAGTCGCTTCGGATTCGCATCGAGGACACGTCGAAGAACCCCAACAACAACATCCACCCGGCCTCGAATATCAGCTACCTCAGGATCTTCGGCCTCGATCGCGTCAACAACAGCACGGGCCTTCCCGGCAAGGACGATCTCGTCGATAACACGCTCGGCGTCATCGACTACGATCGCGGCTACCTCATGTTTCCCTATTACGAGCCCTTCAATCCCACCCCGGCGGCCATCCATACGTTTCTCAACGACCCGGACGACCCGCGAGAGGTGAATTTCTCCGCCGATTCGCTCGATCTCGACGAGGGTCTCTATCTCGAGGCGTTGACGGAGAAGATCAAGCAGGACAACCATCATTACGTGATCGTCATCGAATCCTCGAGCGGGCAGCGCGTGTTCCAGCTCTCCGCCTACGATATCATCGAGGGGAGCGAAACGGTCACCGTCGACGGCGCGAGGCTCGTGCGCGACGCCGACTACACGATCGACTATACGAGCGGAACGGTGATCCTGAAGACGAACATTCTCCCCGATTCGAAGGTCAATATCGACTACCAGCACAAACCGCTCGTCGGCGGCGGGAAGAATTCGCTTCTCGGATTCAGCGCGAACCTCAACCTCTCGCAGAATTCGCGCGTCAACGGGACGTTCCTCTACAGCTCCATGGGCTCGCCGAAGTATCTTCCCCGTCTCGGGGAGGAGCCGAGCCGCATGATGGCCGCGGACCTCAACGGAAGCTTCGTCTTTCATCCGAACCTGATGACCTCCGCCGTGAACCTTCTCCCGCGCGTCGACACGAACGCCCAGAGCACCCTGAACATCGGCGGCGAGATCGCGGTCAGCATGCCCAATCCGAACGTGAAGGGGAACGCGAACGTCGACGACATGGAGGGGATCGAGGAGACGAACGCGGTGAACCTGCTGCGGAGGAGCTGGCATCCGGCCAGCCCGGCGTACAAGATCGTCGGCGGGATCGATTCTCTCTACGGCGCCGAGACGCAGGCCGATTTCCGCTGGTACAACGCGGCGAGGACGGGGAAGCAGGAGTACTTCATCACGAGCCGGCGCGATCTCAACCCCGGCCTCGACGAGCGCGAGAATTCCAGCGTGAGCTCGCTCTTCCTCAGCGCGATCAGGCCCCGGCCCGAGCAGTGGTGCGGCATCATGGCCGGTTTTCCGGGCGGCGGGCTCGATCTCTCGACGGCGCAATACCTCGAGATCTGGGTGAACGATTTCAACACGAATTTCGCGAACGAAGGGGACTCGCTCCGGGGAGGCGTCGTTCATATCGATTTCGGTCGGATCGACGAGGATTTCTATCGGCCCGACGTGAACGAGCTCGACAACGAGGACAAGCTTCCGTACGGATGGACCATATACGAAGACACGGGTTTCGACGGCGACGCGTGCTCCTACCCGACCGATTTCAGCGACGCCAACTGGGTCGCGAACGAAAGCTCCTACCGGGGTATCAACTGCCGCAAGGGAAACGGGATGCAGGATTCCGAGGACCTCAACGGCAACGGGTACCTCGACCAGACGAACATGTACTATACCGTGAGCTTCAATCTGGCCGATTCCGCCGAGATCGACGTCCAGCGCGATTTCCCCAGGGACAAGTATTCGGCATACTGGAACGATCCCGCCAAGACGCTGAATCCGCGCAAGGCGTGGCGGAAATACCGCATCGATCTCGCGAAGGCGGGAATCGTGAAGGGAGAACCCCGTCTCGACGCCATCCAGCATATGCGGATCTGGATAGAGAGGGCCGATTCTCTCGTCGCGTTCTCCGATGCCCGCTTCGTCGAGATCGCCGAGCTCCAGTTCGTCGGGAGCCGTTGGGAATTCAACGGCATCAGGAACCTCGCCGACAGTCTCGATTCGAGCGGCGCGGCTCCCGGGCAGAGGCTCATCATCGGCGCGATCAACAACAAGGACAACGCGAGCCAATACCGGCCCCCGTATGCCGTTCAGCAGGAAGAGGGCATCCAGATCAAGGAAGGATCGCTCCGCCTCAACTTCGAGAATTTCGCGGGCAATACGTCGTTCCGCGCCTTGAAACGCTTTTTCGGGCAGGGGCAGAATTATCAGCAGTACCGCGCGCTCCAGTTCTTCGTCAGCCCCAACTACGCGGTCGACAACGTCGATTTCTATCTTCAGATCGCGTACGACAGCATGAACTACTACGAAATCGAGATACCGTTCGATACGCTCGACTCCCGCCGGTGGTTTCTGGTGAACGTCAACCTGGGCGATCTCACGAATCTCAAGGTCGGCTCGACCGAGGATATCGTCAGGAAGCAGATCGGCGACGCGCTCGATCCGTCGCGCGTCTACAACGCCACGCTGCGGGGCGATCCGACCCTCTTCAGCGTCCGGTATCTCTACGTCGGTATCCGGAACCGCACGGACCGGACGATCGACGCGGGAGAGATCTGGTTCGACGATCTCAGGCTCACGGAAGTGCGAACGGACATCGATCATGCGGAGAACGTGAGGGTCGCGGCCGATTTCGCGGGGATCCTCCAGGTGAGCACGAGCTGGACGCGGACGGGGCCCGAGTTCCGTTCTCTCCGCCAGAGCCGCGGGAGCGGCACGACGAACAGCGCCCTGAACCTGAACGCGAAAACGGAGGTCAATCACTTCATTCCGACCGCGCGCTTCAATCTCCCCGTGAGCCTTCAGTACAACTCGACGGACATGCTGCCGAAATACCTGCTCAACAGCGACGTCGAGATCGCGGACGCCGCCGTGCGCGACAGCCTGAAGAACGTCTCGGCGAGCTACGGCTTCAACGTGTCGATGAGCAGGCGCGGCTCGTCCAACGTCATCATGAGGAATCTGTTCGACAACCTGAGGACCGGATTCAGCTACTCGAAACGGTACAACTATTCGCCGACGAGGCGCGACACCGCCTGGACGATGAACGGGAATCTCAGCTACCAGGTTCAGTTCCGGGACAAGCGCGAGCTCGGCCTTTTCAAGGGCGTCAAATGGCGCTACTGGCTCACGAACGTGTCGTACGAAACGGGGGCGAGCCGCCAGACGAGGGAAGAGTACACGCGGAGCGGCACCGGCGAGTTCGTCAAGCGTCCGGCTTTCTATGACGCGAGATGGACCAACTCGGTCAACACGCTCTACGAGCCCTTCGACGCGGTGAAGATCACGTTCAATATGAACGATCAGCGGGATCTCGGCATCGAGCACAACTTCCACGGGGTGCCCATCGGCGTGGAAACGAACTTCGCGCACAACCTCAGCTTCAATTACCAGCCGAGCCCCCAGACTCCCATCCTGTCCGAGTTCAATCCGCGCTTCGATTTCAAGAGCAGGTATGGCGAGGATCTGACCCCGAGCAAACGGCAGGGGGAGGATCCGTTCGGGACGCGATACATAAACAACCAGCGCGAGATGACGTTCGCCTTCATGGTGGACGCCGGGCGCTATATCACGCTGATCGGAGAGAAAACGCGTCTCGTCGAGAAGGGGGAGCGGCAGGCGCGCAGGGCGCAGAGTTTCGGATCGTCCGGGTCGGGAGGCATGAACGCCGCGGAAGCCATGCGGCGGCTGAAGGAGAAGAAAGCGGCGGAGCAGGCCCGGAAAAACGAGGAGACGGGCAAGGTCGGCCGAGCTCGAGGAAGAAGGGGCAGGTCCCTCCGTCCCCGGCGGCGCGCCCTCCGCCAGGCCCACTCCGGGATCCGCGCCCGGAGGTCTCAAGGATATCGGGATGCGCCGCGTGGCGGGGGACACGACTGCCGCGGCCGGGGCCGATACGATCGGCGCGGCGAAGGTCGATACGTCCGCCGCGCGCGCGGATACGACGGCCGTCCGGAGACGCGATCCGCTCATGCCGGTCAGGAAGCTCGTGCGGCTCCTCGGTTCGATCGAGCCCCTCAACGCAAACATCAACATCGATCACCGCAGCTCCTACGAGAGGATCTACGAACGCGCCGATCTGTGGTATCAGCTCGGCTTCACCGACAAGGCGGGCGTTCCGAGCTCCGGGGATTCCGTCGCGGACAATTCCCCGCTCCGGGCGACGAACAACGTCAACGTCGATCTGCGATCGTCGGTCGGGCTCACCGCGAACATCGGGCTCGAGGCGAAGGCGAGATTCGATCTGGGGCAGGACGAATCGAGCGGCAGGAGGACGAAGAGCAGCCGCTCGACCTGGCCGTCGCTCACGCTCGACTGGAAGGGAATGGAAAAATACCGCTTCCTGAGCCGGTTCATCACGCAGAGCACGCTCGTGCTCAACTTCGAACGGAGGAGAAGCGAGAACCAGAGCGGGCAGGAGAACGCCTATTCGGTGAGTCCCAACTGGAACCTCGAGTGGAAGAACAAGCTTTCGAGCAACCTGAGCTTCAACTACAACAAGCAGACGCGGATAAGGAACGAAGAGGAACTCTGGAACAAGAGCTGGGCGGCCGTCGTCGCCCTGAAGTACAATATCGAAGGAAGCCGGGGCCTCGGCATCCCGCTCCCGTTTCTGAACAAGAAGAAAATCAGCTTCAAGAGCGTGCTTACGACCGGGCTCAACCTTCAGTACTCAAGGAGCTCGACGCAGCTCGATCCCGCCTCGTCGGTGCTTTCGATCGGGCCGAACGTTTCCTACCGTTTCAGCAACAGCGTGAATGGCGCGGCAGGGGTCGATTACCAGAGGACGTCGGGCGGGCGGTTGGGCCAGGTGCGCCAGATGATCGACGTGCGCGTGAGCGCGGAATTCAGATTCTAAGGAGATGCAATGCGGATATCGGCGATTCTCGCCGCGGCGTGCGTCGCGGCGCTTCAGTTCACCGGATGCGCGAAGAGCGCGCCGCCCGCTTTCGACGGCGCCTCGGCGTTCGTGTTCCTGAAGGAGCAGTGCGACATGGGGCCGCGGTATCCGGGCTCGCCGGGACACGCCGCGGTGCGGCGATATCTGATCGAGAAGCTCGCCGCGTTCGGCGCGAGCGTGGCGCAGCAGCCGTTCGAAGCGGTGCTCTCGACGGGAGACACGCTTCGTCTCGTGAACATCGTCGGCTCCTATCGCCCCGACGCCCGGAAGCGGATTCTCCTCGGCGCCCACTATGACACGCGGCCGCGGGCCGATCGGGATCCCGATCCCGCGAACCGCGCCCGGCCGATCATCGGCGCCAACGACGGGGGAAGCGGCGTCGCCGTTCTGCTCGAGCTCGCGCGCCTGCTCGCCGCTTCGAAGCCGTCCATCGGCGTCGATCTGGTCTTCTTCGACGGCGAGGACTACGGCGAGGAGGGGAAGACGATGGATTATCTGCTCGGATCGCGCCGCTATGCGAAGAGTCTCGGCGACCGCCGCCCTCTCGCTATGATCCTGGTCGATATGGTCGGGGAGCGCGATTCGCGCATTCGCGTCGAAGGATTCTCCGCGGCCGCTTCCCCGGCGCTCTGCGCCAGGATATTCGGGATCGCGCGGAATCTCCGCCTGCCCAACTTCGTGCAGTCGCAGGGGCCGTCGATCATCGACGACCATCTTCCCTTCATCCAGGCCGGTATCCCCGCGATCGATCTCATCGATTTCGAGTATCCGTACTGGCACACGCTCGCCGACACGCCCGACAAATGCTCGAGCGAGAGTCTCGCGGCCGTCGGGAGCGTGCTCGTCCGTTACATCCGGGAAGAGCGGTAGATCAATATTTTTCTTGCTTTCCCCCCTTTTTTCAGCTAGGTATTGCAGTGTGTGGGGCGCGGGATGCCCCACTTTTGTTTTTACGCGCGCGGGGACGTATGTATGGAGCCCGACAAGAATCTCAAGGAGCTCATCGAGCGCGAGATCGACGTTCTCGGCTTTGAGCTCGTCAAAATGGAGGCCTTTTTCTCCGGGAGGCGCAAGGCGCTTCGCATATTCATCGATCGCCCGGAGGAGCCCGTGACCATCCACGATTGCATCCGGGTCACGAAAGCCCTCGGGCTCGTTCTGGACGCCACGGAGACGGTTCCCGGGCCCTACAACCTCGAGATCTCCTCGCCGGGATTTGCGCGGCCGCTCACGAAACCGGCGCATTTCGCGCGGTTCCGGGGAGAGCGATCCCGCGTGGAATATGTCGACGACGCGGGCGTCAAGTCGACGGCGATCGGACCGATCGCGGATTCGAGCGAAACCGGGGTCACCGTGACCGTCGACGGGGTCGATCGGGAGATTCCCTACGCGAGGATCGTCAAGGCGAACCTGCATCCCATGGACCCTGGCGTTGAGGAACCGGAGATCCGCCGCCGGCCGGGGCAGGGAAGCCGCGACGGTAAAAGGTTTTGACTTTGGCCGTGAACTGAAATAAAATACGTCGATTATCCGAAAAGGGAGCATGGAGCGATGAATGGTGGTTTCGTCGAGGCCTTCGGGCAGATTATCCGCGAGAAGAAGGTCGACAAGAATACTCTCGTTGAAATGGTGAAGCAGAGCCTCATCTCCGCCGGGAAACGCAAGTATGGACAGGAGGCGGAGTTCAAGGTGCATCTCGACGAGGTGAAAGGCCTGCTCGAGATCTATCGCACCTACCGGGTCGTGGAGGAAGTGGCGGAACCGCTCGCCGAGCTTCTCGTCGCCGACGCGAAGAAGATCGACGGGGCCGCGAAGGTGGGCGGCGAGGTCGAGGTCTATATTTCGCTCGACGAGTTCGGCCGCAACGCCGTCCAGACGGCGAAACAGGTCCTCATGCAGAAGGTGCGCGAGGCGGAACGCGACCGCATCCACGACGAATACAAGGACAAGGTCGGCGCGATCGTCTCCGGCACGGTGCGCCAGGTCGATCGCGGCAACATCCTCATAAACCTGGGCCGGGCGGAGGCCTATCTCCCGATCCGCGAGCAGATCAAGAAGGAACGCTACAACCAGGGCGATATGGTCCGCGCCATTATCCTCGAGGTCGACAAGAGCGCGAAGGGGCCCCAGATCACGCTCTCCCGCACGAGCGAGCTGTTCCTTCGCAAGCTCTTCGAGCAGGAGGTCCCCGAGATATTCGACGGGGACGTCGAGATCAAGGTGATCGCGCGCGAGCCGGGCGGGCGGTCCAAGATCGGCGTCCATTCGCGCAACGACAAGGTCGACGCGGTCGGCTCGTGCGTCGGGATGAAGGGCTCGCGCGTGCAGGCGGTCGTCAACGAGCTCCACGGCGAGAAGATCGACATCGTGAGCTGGAGCGAGAACCAGAACGAATTCCTGACGAAGGCGCTCGCGCCGGCGAAGGTCGCCAGCTTGCGGTTCAACGAATCCGATCACCGCGTGCTTGCGATCGTCGAGGACGATCAGCTGTCGCTCGCGATCGGCAAG
This sequence comes from uncultured bacterium, assembly GCA_963747385.1. GTDB lineage: Bacteria > Krumholzibacteriota > Krumholzibacteriia > Krumholzibacteriales > Krumholzibacteriaceae > SSS58A. The sequence goes on from CAVVEY010000017.1 coordinate 60,701, forward strand.
GAAGGGCAGAACGTGCGCCTCGCCTCCAAGCTCAGCGGCTGGAAGATAGACCTCATCACCAATAAGGAAATCGAGAAGCGCGACAAGCTCGATCAGAAGCTCCAGATGGATATTTCCGAGATGTACGGCGTGACGCCGAGAATGGCGCAGAAGCTCAAGGGAGCCGGCATCCTCACCGTGCAGAAACTGCACCGCACTCCGATGGATCAGCTCGTCGAGATCGAGGGCGTCGGCGCGAAGACCGCCGAGAAGCTCAAGAACACCGCGGCCGAAACGATGGTGGAGCTCAACAAGGCGCTCGAGGATCTGCTCAAGAAAGAGCTGCAGGAGGTCGTGGAGGCCAAGTCGCTCTTCGATGAGGCGATCTTCGGCCCCGATACGAAGGAAAAGAAGAAAGCGGAAGCGCCGCTCACCGAGGCGGATCTGTTCAAGGATCTCGATGACAAGGGAGCGAAGGAATCGAAGGCCGCCGACGACGCCGAGCCCGGCGAAGCCGAGGATGAGGCCGAGGATGAGGCCGAACCGGCCGAAGAGGCGACCGAAGAGGAAATCGCCGAGGAGATCGCCGCCGAAGAGATCCCCGAGGAAATCATCGGCGAAGCGGGTGAGGAACCCGAAGAGGCAGAGGAACCCGAAGAGGAAGTTTCTCCGGAAGAATCCGATGATACATCCGGCGCATAGGCAATGAAGGGAGTTGCGATCGCGTGGCCAAGATTCGCGTTTACGAGCTTGCGCGGAAATATACCATCTCGAGTGAGGCCCTGATCAAGATCCTCGTCAAGGAAGGGTTCGCGGTCAAGAGCCACATGAGCACGGTCGAGCAGCGTGCCGAGCTTCTCATCGAGCAGCATCTGAGCCGGGTCAAAGCCGCGACGAAGAAGGAAGTCAAGAAAAAGGACAAGGAAGAAGTCCGGAAGGAAAAGCCTTCCAAGCCGCCGCGCCCGCCGCACGCGCCGCAACAGCAGCGCCCGGCGCAACAGGCGCAACAGGCGCGCCCGGCGCACCCGCCGCGTCAGCGCAAGGAGAGAAAACCCGAAAAACGCAAGGAAGCCGATCAGAAAGCGGTCAAGGAGAGCGTGAAGCGCACGCTCGCGAAGCTCGATATCACGCGCAAGACCCGCCGGCGCAAACATATCGCGGAAGAAGTTTCCGTCGTCGAGGAAGCGAACCTCATTCATCTCCCCGAGTTCTCGACGGTCGCCGAGATCGCCGAGCAGCTCAAGATAGACCCGTCCGAGATTATCCAGAAATGTCTCGGGCTCGGGCTCATGGCGACGATCAACCAGCGGCTGAACCCCGATACGATCGTCATGATCGCCGACGACTACGGCTTCAAGGTCGAGTTCACCGAGAGCTACGGCCACGAGCTGCTCCGCGAGAAGCGCAAGGGGAAGCCGGAGCGCCTGCAGGGGCGACCGCCCGTCGTGACGATCATGGGGCACGTCGATCACGGCAAGACGTCGCTCCTCGACGCCATACGGAAGAGCAACGTCATCGCCGGCGAAAAGGGGGGCATCACCCAGCACATCGGGGCGTATGAGGTCGAAACGGCCCGCGGCCTGATCACCTTCCTCGACACGCCCGGCCACGAGGCCTTTACCGCGATGCGCGCCCGAGGCGCGCAGATTACCGATATCGTCATCCTCGTCGTCGCGGCCGACGACGGGATCATGCCGCAGACGATCGAGGCGATCAACCACGCCCGCGCGGCGGATGTGCCGATGATCATCGCGATCAACAAGATCGATCTCCCGAACGCGAACATCGAGCGCGTGAAACGGGAGCTCCTCAAGCAGAATATCGTCCTCGAGGAATATGGCGGGAACGTCATGGGAGTCGAAATCGTGGCGAAAACGGGCCTCCACGTCGACCGGCTCCTCGAGATGATCCTGTTCCAGGCCGAGATGCTCGATCTCAAGGCGGACGCCGACGCTCCCGTCCGCGGCGTCGTGATCGAGGCGCGCAAGGAGGAGGGCCGCGGGACCATCTGCACGGTGCTCATCCAGCAGGGAACCCTCCGGGTCGGCGACGTGTTCATCGCGGGGAATTACTACGGCCACGTTCGCGCGCTTCTCAACGAGCGCGACAAGAAGATCGACGCGGCTCCTCCCTCGACGCCCGTCGTCGTGCTCGGGACCACGGGCGTCCCGAACGCCGGCGAGAATTTCGTTCAGGTCGAAGACGACAGGACCGCGCGGGAGATCTCCTTCAAGCGGCAGCAGTACCAGCGGGAGAAGGACCGCCACGTCGTGCAGCGCATCACCCTGGACGATCTGTACAAGCAGATCAAGGAGGGGGCGGTCAAGGAGCTCAACCTCGTCATCAAGGCCGATATGGACGGCTCCATAGGCGCTCTCATCGACAGCCTTTCGTCCATCGAAAGCGACGAGGTGAAGATCAGGATCATCCACAAGGGCGTCGGCCAGGTCAACGAGAGCGACGTGCTGCTCGCGTCCGCGTCGAACGCGGTCGTGATCGGTTTTCACGTGAACGCGGCGACGAAGGCGGCGCACATCGCGAAATTCGAAAAAGTCGACGTTCGATTCTACGACATCATCTACCAGGCCATCGACGACATCAAGGCGGCCATGTCCGGCCTCCTCGAACCGACCGTCACGGAACGGGATACCGGAAAGGCGGAGGTCCGGCAGGTGTACAAGGTGTCGAAGGTCGGCTCCATAGCCGGCTGCCACGTCCTGTCGGGAAGCATCGTCCGCAACGGGAAGGTGCGGGTCAGGCGAGGCCAGGACATTCTTCATACCGGAGCGATCCTCTCCCTGAAGCGCTTCAAGGACGACGCGAAGGAAGTGCAGGCGGGGTTCGATTGCGGCATCGGCGTGACCGGCTTCAACACATTCGAGGAAGGGGACATACTCGAGGCTTTCGTGGAAGATGTGCAGAGCAAATCGATCAAGTAGGCATGAGGAGGGCCGCCTCCCGTGATCGTCGCGAGCCTCAGGATACAGTTTCTCCTGCCCGGGTGCGCCTCTCTCAAGCAGAAGCGATTTGTTCTCAACAGCGTCAAGGCGAAGCTCCGCAACCGGTTCAACGTGAGCGTGTGCGAAAATGATTTCCAGGATAAATGGCAGAGGAGCGAGCTCGCCGTCGCCGCTGTCGCGACGGACAGGCGGGGGGCGGAGATCGTCGCGCGCCAGGTCGTCGATTTCCTGGAGCTCGAGACCAGGATCGTGCTCTGCGATTGCGAACGGGAGTATTACTGAGCGCCCGGGGGCGCGTCCGGAGGCGGTATGAGCGAAAAGCACAAGGCGCGGGTCGAGGAAGAGATCATGGCGCTCATCGCGGAGCTCCTCCTCAGGAGGGTCAAGGATCCTCGCGTCGCGAACGTTTCGGTCACGCACGTCGAGGCCGCGAAGGACTATTCGTCGGCGAAGATTCTCTACAACATCGTCGGCGGAGCGAACGACCCCGCGGCGGTTCAGCAGGGGCTCGTGAGCTGCTCGGGCTATCTTCGGGGGCAGATCGGGAAGCGCTTGCGGCTGCGCGTCATCCCCGAGCTTATTTTCCGGTACGACGTCTCGCTCGATCGGGCGATGAAGATCGACGAGCTCATCGACAAGATTCACCGCGAGGACGAGGAGCGCGAGAAGAGCGGCGGTGCGGAAGGATCAGGGGATGGGTGACGAACGGTTTGAGAAGGAGTTCGCCGGGATCGCCGCGCTTATCGAGACGCGCCGGCGGTTTCTCCTCTTCGGGCACATCGATCCGGACGGAGACTGCATCGGCTCGATGCTCGCGCTCGCCGCGTTCCTGCGGGGGCGGGGCAAGGAGGTCGGCTGTTTCACCCCGGGCGACCTGGCCGGGATCTACCTCGATCTCCCGCTCGTGAAGCTCTTCATGCGGGAGGAGGATCTCCGCTCGTTCAAGCCCGATATGGTGTTCGCGCTCGATTCGCCGACCACCGCCCGGACCGCGGATCTCGTGATGCACGGAAACGGCGTGCCGGTCGTCAACATCGATCACCACCCGACGAACGAGCGGTACGGCGATATCAACGTCGTCGACGAGCGCGCGAGCGCCGCGGCGATCCTCGTGTACCGGTTCCTCGCCGCGGTCGCCCCGGAGAGCATCACGCCGGAGATGGCCGATTACCTCTACCTCGGCGTCCTCATGGACACCGGAGGCTTCAGGTTCCGGAACACGAACGCGGAGGCGCTCGCCACGGCGGCGCGCTTCGTCGAGCTCGGCGCGCGGGCGCACGAGCTCGCCCACGACTTCATCTACGTGAAGAAGCTCTGCACACTGAAGCTTCTCGCGCGCGCCCTCGACGATCTCGAGGTGCACGGCGGCGGGCGCATCGCCGCCATGCGCATCTCGCGCGGGATGCTCGCGGCCGCGGGGGCGGCGATGAGCGATACGGAAGGATTCGTCGATTACGCCGCCTCCATCGACGACGTCGAGCTCGCCGCTCTCTTCCGGGAGGTCGGGGAGAACGAGATTCGCGTGAGCCTTCGCTCGCGGAACGACACCGACGTCGCCTCCCTCGCCGAGAAGTTCGGCGGCGGAGGGCATCGCAACGCCGCGGGACTCACGATCCGCGAAGACCTCGCGACGGCCACAACACTCATCGTGAACGCGCTCGGCGGGCTGCTGAGGGCGGGAAACGGCTCGAAGAAATCGTCATGACGGAAGCACACGCGCGCGCGAAGCTCAACAACAGGGTCATCCCGGTCGCCAAATCGCCGGGCAACTCGACGTACGACTGCGTGAGGCTCTTCAAGCGCGCCATCCGCATCGAGAAGGTGGGGCACGCGGGGAGCCTCGATCCGCAGGCGATCGGCCTCATTCTCATTCTCACCGGAGAAGCGACGAAGCTCTCGAATTATCTCATGGATCTTCCGAAGCGCTACCTCGCCGACATCAGGCTCGGCGCGACGACCGACACGCAGGACGAGAGCGGGCGAATTCTCAAGACCGGATCGTGGGCGAACGTGGACCGGGAGGCGGTGGAGGCGGCGCTCAGGAGCTTCACGGGCAAGCGATTCCAGACCCCGCCGATGTATTCGGCGCTCAAACACAAGGGGACGCCTCTCTACATGCTCGCGCGCCGCGGCGAGAAAATCGACCGCGATCCGCGCCAGGTCGACACGTATTCGATCACGCTCCTCGACTTCAAGCCGCCGATCGTGCGCGTCGAGGTCTATTGCGCGCGGGGGCTCTACCTTCGCGTCCTCGCCGAGGAGATCGGGGACGCGCTCGGCGTTCCCGCGCATCTCGGGACCCTCGTGCGGATGCGCATCGGGCATTTCACCCTCGACGAGGCCGTTCCCGACGGCGAATTCGAAAAGCTGCTCGACGCCGATTCGGCGGGGTATTCCCTCACCGAGGCGGTGGGGCATTTCCCCGCGGTGACGCTTTCCGAGGAGCAATCGAGGGGGCTTTCGTGCGGGATGATTCCGAAGCTGCATCCGGCGGCGCATGCGGCGCTCCCGGGGCAGGGCGCCCTCCTCAGGCTCCAAAGGCCCGACGGTTCGCTCGGGGCTATCGCGGAGATGGGGCTCGGCGGCCTCGTTCAGCTCAGGCGGGTGTTCAGGGAGTCGTAGGGCGCCGCGGCGGAGCGCGTTCGGTAACGTCATGGAAATCATCGCACATCCCCGGAATCTCGCGCCCGGCGCCTTCGCCGGCACCGCCGTCACGATCGGCGTGTTCGACGGAGTCCATCGGGGGCATACGGAGGTCATCGGGAATCTCGCCGGCGCCAAGCGCGCCGAGGGGCTGAGCGCTTCGATACTCCTCACCTTCGACACGCACCCGCTCGCCGTCACCCATCCGGAAATGGCGCCGCCGCTCCTCACGACTCTCTCCGAGAAGCTCTACCTGCTCGGTCGCATGGACGTCGACTACGCGATCGTCGAGCATTTCTCCGCGGGAACGGCGGCGATGGACTACCGCGACTACATCTCGAACATGCTCGTCGGGACGCTCGGGATGCGGCATCTCGTCGTCGGGTACGATTTCCGCCTCGGGCGCGGGAGGGAGGGCTCGCAGGAGCGGCTCGTCGAGGAAGGGCGCCGGCTCGGATTCGCAGTCACGATCGTGCCGCCGATGGTGCTTCAGGGGAGCGTTCTCTCGAGCACGAGGATCAGGCGGGATATCGCCGAGCGGCGTCTCGAGCACGCCGCGCGCTGTCTCGGAAGGCCCTACTTCTTCGAGGCGACCGTCGTGCGGGGGGAGGGGCTCGGGCGTGGGCTCGATTTTCCGACGGCGAACGCCGAGATCGCCGACGCCGTCAAGCTCCTGCCGCCCGGCGGCGTCTACGCGGTCGAGGCCGAGGCCCTCGGCGGCGTCCACGGCGGAATGATGAATATCGGAATCGCTCCGACGATGCACGCGGACGGCGCGCGCCACATCGAGATCCACCTGTTCGATTTCGCGGGAGATCTCTACGGCGAGCTCATCCGGGTGCACTGCCTGGGATTCATCAGGGAAGAGCGGATATTCGAAAGCCCGGAGGAACTTCGGGCACAGTTAATGCACGACCGGCAAACGGCTTACACGATGCTGGAAAAGAAGCATTGACATTAGGGCCGAATCGTGTAGATTCTAGTGCCTAAAGAAGCGGAAGTGAGTGTGTTGCAGTTTTCAGGCGGATCGGGAGCAACCGTTCTGCTGCCATCGTGATATCTCATCACAGGGTTAAGGAGGTGCATGAACGATGGCGCTGCCGAAGGAAGTAAAAAAGGGAGTCATTACCAAGTTTCAGGTTCATGAGAGAGACTCAGGTTCCCCGGAAGTTCAGATCGCTCTTCTCACGGAACGTATCAATCAGCTTGCGGAGCATTTCAAGGTTCACAAGAAAGACTTCGCCTCGAAGCGCGGACTTTTGAAGCTGGTGAGCCAGCGGCGCAAGCTCCTCGACTATCTCAAGAACAACAAGATCGACAAATACAGAGCGATCATCAAGGAATTGAATATCCGGAAGTAGCCCCCGGTTCCCCGGTTGAGCGAACGAGCTCTCCCCCGGCATCGCGGACGGCTCTCTATTGGATGGTAACGCAGTATGGAGGCTTATTCTCGAATGGTGAAAAAGAATTGGGATCTCGGAGGAAAGAATTTCTACTTCGAGACCGGCAGAATGGCGAAACAGGCCGACGGGGCGGTTCTCGTCGGGATCGACAGCACCGTCGTGCTCGTGACCGCGGTGGCGTCGAAAGACAGGCAATCGGATCAGGACTTCTTCCCGCTCAGCGTCGAGTATCGCGAGAAATTCTACGCCGCGGGCAAGATACCCGGCGGCTTTTTCAAGCGCGAAGGGCGTCCCGGCGAGAAGGAAACGCTCGGCGCGCGCATGATCGACCGGCCCATCCGGCCCCTCTTTCCCGATACGTTCCGGTATGAGGTGCAGGTCGCGTGCAGCGTGATGTCGAGCGACCAGCAGCTTCCGTCCGACATCCTCGGCATCACGGGGGCCTCGCTTGCCCTCGCGCTCTCGGATATCCCCTTCGGGGCGATCCTGAGCGGCGTGCGGGTCGGCATGAAGGAAGGAAAATTCATCGCGAATCCGACCTTCGTCGAGCTCGACGAAGGGCAGCTCGATATCGTGGTCGCGGGCTCCGACGACGCGATTCTCATGGTCGAGGGGGGCGCGAAGGAGATCTCCGAAGCCGTTCTCCTCGAGGCGCTCGACTTCGCCCACGCCCAGATCAAGCAGCTCAACGCGTTCCAGCGGGAGTTCCTCGCCGCGTGCGCGCCGAAGGCGAAGCGTCCCTTCGCGAAACCGGAGATCAACAAGGAGCTCGACGCGAAGCTTCGGGCGGATTACCTGGCCGAGATCGGCCGGATCGCCCGCCTCGGGGGCAAGCTCTGTCGCCAGAACACGCTGAGCGAGCTCCGCGCGGGGGCCGTGGCCAAGTACGGCGAGGCCTATCCCGACTCCGAGAAGCAGTTCAAGAAGATCATGGAGCAGATGGAGCGCGAGGTCGTCAGATCGATGATCATCGAGGAGAAGAAACGCTGCGACGGCCGCGGCTGCTCCGATATCAGGGACATCACGTGCGAGATCGGCGTTCTCCCCAGGACGCACGGAAGCGCGCTCTTCACGCGGGGCGAGACGCAGAGCCTCGTCGTGACGACGCTCGGCACCGCGCAGGACGAACAGCGCATGGACGAGCTCTCGGGGGAATCGTTCAAGAGCTACATGCTTCACTACAATTTCCCGCCCTTCTCGGTCGGCGAGGTCGGCAGATTCAGCGGGCCGGGGCGCCGCGAGATCGGCCACGGCATGCTCGCCGAGCGGGCGATCGAGCCGGTCATTCCGGCCGACGAGAATTTCCCCTACACGATCAGGGTCGTCTCCGACGTCCTCGAGTCGAACGGCTCGAGCTCGATGGCGACCGTGTGCGGCGGAAGCCTCGCCCTCATGGACGCGGGCGTTCCGATCAAGAAACCGGTCGCCGGAGTCGCCATGGGGCTCGTGAAGGAAGGGGATCGGTTCGCGATTCTCACCGATATTCTCGGGCTCGAGGATCACGACGGCGATATGGACTTCAAGGTGGCGGGCACGCGCGACGGCATCACGGCGTTCCAGATGGACGTCAAGGTCGCCGGCATCCCGCGCTCCATCATGGAGCCGGCTCTCGAGCAGGCGCGCGAGGCCCGGATAAAGATACTCGAGATCATGGCACGCACGATCGCCGAGGCGCGCAAGGAGATCTCTCCGTTCGCGCCGAAGATCGTGCAGATCAAGATCCCCGTCGACAAGATCCGCGACGTCATCGGCCCGGGAGGCAAGATGATCCGGCACATCCAGGATACCTCCGGCGCCAAGATCCAGGTCGAGGACGACGGGACGATCGAGATCGCCGCCGTCGATCAGGCCGCGGGAGACATGGCTCTCGAGATGATCCGGGGGCTCACCGAGGAGCCCGAGATCGGCAAGGTGTACAAGGGAACCGTGCGCGGCATCCAGGTGTTCGGCGCCTTCGTCCAGATCCTTCCCGGCAGGGACGGTCTTCTCCACATATCCGAGATCGACCGCAAGCGGGTGGAGAGGGTCGAGGACGTGCTCAAGCTCGGCGACGAGATCGAGGTCAAGGTCATCGGCATCGACAAGGATGGCAAGGTGAAGCTGAGCCGCAAGGTTCTGCTCTAACCGTATCTCATGCTGAGGTTGCCCGCGCCGCACAAGGTAACTCTCTCTTCGGGAGCGACGCTTCTCCATCAGCGTAATCCGTTCTCTCCCACGGTGGCTTTCGGCGTCTGGATCGCGGGAGGCTCGAGCCGCGAGGAAGAGACGGAGCGCGGGCTCTCCCATCTCCTCGAACATCTCGTTTTTCGCGGGACGAAAGGGCGCGACGCCCTCCGGATCGCGTATGACCTCGAATCGATCGGCGGCCAGTACGACGCCTTCACCGGCAAGGAAGCGACGTGCTACCACGCGAAGGTGCTCGACGAGCATTTCGAGAAGCTCGCCGATATCCTGGCCGACATCGTGTGCCGGCCCTCCATCCCGGGCGCGACTTTCAGGCTCGAGAAGAACGTCGTCCAGGAGGAGATCCGGAGCATCAACGATTCTCCGGAGGAGCTCGCGCATGAGCTCTTCTACGCGACGCTTTTCAGGAAGCACCCGCTCGGTCATCCCGTGACGGGGTATCTCAAGGACATCGCCCGCTACACGCGCGAAGATCTTTTCGCGTTTCACCGCAGAACGTATACCGCCGCCGACACGCTTCTCGGCTTCGTCGGGAACCTGCCGCTCGAGAAGGTCGTCTCGATCGTCGAGGAGAAGTTCCGTTTCCAGCGCGCGCGCGATCGCGCGAGGAGGCGCCCGCTCGTCGGGAACCCGAACCGGGTCGCCTCGCGAACCCGCGACGAATGGGCGCAGTCCCACGTGTGCGCGGGCTCGCGGACCGTTTCGGCCTCCCACGCGGACCGGCACGCGCTCGTCATCATCGCGAACATCCTCGGAGGAGGGGCGACGTCTCGCCTCTTCCAGAGTCTCCGGGAAAAGACGGGGCTCGTGTACTCCGTCTATTCGCACGTGAGCTTCTGGAAGGAGTCGGGCGCGCTCTGCAGCTTCTTCTCCGTCGATTCGAAGAATCTGAAGAAAGCGCTCGACATGCTGCACGCCGAGCTCAGGGACCTGCGGAGCGGCGGCGTCCGGGACGAGGAGATCGAGAGCGCGAAGGCGCAGGTGAAGGCGAGCATCGTCTTCGGCGTCGAGAGCATCGAGAACCGGCTTTTTCAGGTCATTCAGAGCGAATATTTCCACGGACGGTACACCCGGTTCGACGAGCTTCTCCGGGCGATCGAAAAGGTCGATCGCGACGCGGTCACCGAGGCGGCCGAACGGTATCTCGGAGAGGACGTCCTGACGTACGCCGGGTGCGGGAGAATCGGCATCAGGGGTCTCGTGCCCTGAGACGGGGGCTCGCATGGACGATAGCCTACGGGTCGGGATCCGCTACCTGAAGCACCACGAGGGGCTCCCTCCCATCGCGCGCCAGACTCCGGGATCGAGCGGTTTCGATCTCCACGCGGCGTGCGCGGGCGAGATCCGCGTCGCCCCGGGCGAAGCGGCGCTGATCCCCGGCGGCTTCCAGCTCTCCATTCCCGAAGGATACGAAGCGCAGGTGCGCCCGCGAAGCGGGCTCGCGATCAGGAGCCGGATCGGCCTTCTCAACGCCCCGGGAACGGTGGACAGCGACTATCGCGGGGAGATCTGCGTCATCCTCTACAATTTCGGCGAGGCGGATTTCGTCGTCCGCAGGGGTGATCGCGTCGCGCAGCTCGTCGTCTCGCGGCTGCCCCGCGTCGAGCTCGTCGAGGAGGACGCTCTCGACGAGACGGAGCGCGGTTCCGGCGGATTCGGACACACGGGGTAGAGGCCCGCGGATATGGCGTATCACCGTTCGTCGGCGCGCCCCCCTCGCGACGATTCTCGCGAGACGCTTCCCCGGGTGCTCGCCTACCACAAGGTGACCGGCTTCGAGCTCGGCGGGACATGGGTGCCGCCGGGGCGCTTCGAACGCCAGATCGACGCGCTCCTCGACGCGGGATTCCGTTTCGTCGACGAGGCGGCGTTTCTCGAAGCCCTCGACGGGCGGCGGAAACCGGCGGGCCGCGAGATTCTCCTCACCTTCGACGACGGTTATCGCGTGCTCCTCGATCGCGCGGTCCCGGCGCTCGAATCGAGGGGAATCCCCGCCCTCGTCTTTCTCCTGAGCGCGTTTGCCGGGGTCCGGAACACATGGGAGCTGAACCTTCCGGGACGGCGCTTCATGCACCTCGGCTGGGACGAGATCCGGGACCTCGCGCGCCGGGGGTTCTCGTTCGGCTCGCACGCGCGGACGCACCGGGATCTCACGCGTCTTTCCCCCGAGGATCTTCGCTTCGAGCTCGAGGATTCGAAGCGGGAGATCGAGAGCCGTCTCGCCGTTCCCGTGCGCAGTCTGTCGTATCCGTTCGGCCGGTTGAACGACCGCGTCCGCCGGGAAGCGGAACGCTCCGGCTACCGGGCGGCGTTCACGCTGTGCCCGCCGCGGTCCGCGCGCCCCGATCGCTACGCCCTGAGACGGGAGGGGATCTACGTGATCGATTCCATCGGAAGCATCAAGGCGAAGCTCGGGACGGGGCTGCCGTTTCTGCTCGAGGATTTCAAGGGAAGGATGATAAACGCCTTCGCCGTGCTCACGCCGCTCGTCAAGGACGGATTTCGTCGAGCGAATACGACTTCCCGCCGTTCCCGAGTCGATAGTTGAATCCCCCCGCGCGCGCCTCGTCGAATATCTTCTTCGACATGAGCCCGTTCGCGGCGAGCGTTTCGAGGCTCGTCGGGTATGCCCCCTTGACGGCGAAGTGCTCCTCGAGCGCTTCCCGGACGGCGGCCTCGAGGAGGCGGGATTCGAGCTCCCCGAGCGTGGGGGCGACGGCGCTCGCGCCCGCGACGCTCGCTTCGCGGAGGGCGCCGCGCCGGGCGAAGCCCCATCCCGGCGGGAGGAGGCGCGGCACGGCCAGCTCGCCGAACGCGAGGCTCGCGACGAGCGCGAGGGCGGCGGCGATCGCCGGAAGCGGCAGACGCCTCGGCGGCGCTTCTTTCCCGGCGTCGGTTTCCCCGGCGCCGGTTTCTTCGCTCTTCTCGGCCTCGATGATCTGCAGGAGCCCTTTTTCGAGAAGGCTCTTCAGCGCCTCGTACGTGCTGAAACGCGACATCCGGGCCTTGGGAACGAGCTCGGCGATGCTCAGGGGCTTCTCGAGAAGGTCGTAGATCAGCTCGTCGAGCTCCTCGATCTGGACCTTTTCCTCCGCGGGCGCCGGAAGGCGCTTGACGACCGTGCTCTCCGACGGGAAGATCCGTTCGAACTCCGGGAACTCGTCGATTCGCCGCATGCTCTCCATGAGCAGCCCCTCGACCTTGAGCGAGCCGAAGGAGCTCACGCCCTGGAGGACCTGGCTCCCGATGATGAACTTGTACTGGCTCCTCGGCCAGGTGAGGACCTCCTGGATCGTTTCCTGGATCTGCTCGGCGAAGATGGTCCGGAGCTCGTCGTCGGAAAATTTCTTTTCGGAAGCGAGGATGTCGGTGAGGTCGAGATTCGTCTCGGTCTGAATCTGCTGGATGCGGTCCATCTCCCCGACGCTGATGAATCCGTACCTGAGAATGTAATCCCTGAAAGGATCCGCGGCCAGCTTGCGGCGATCCCTCGTCGAGATCACCTGCCCCTCGCGAAAATAGATGACCATCGTCTGCTCCCCGGTGATGGAGAGCATCCCCGTCTTCTTCTGGAGGGCGATGAGCTGCAGGATCTCGCTCAGGCCGAAATCCCTTACGTTTCCCTCTAACGCCATTTCGATCCCTTCTCGATCCCGCCGACGAGCGCTTCGCCGCGCGCGGGCGGCCGCTGCTGCTCCGGTGTCGCGTCCGCGCCGGTTTTCGCGTGGACCGCGGTCGGCCCGTTCGCGCCCGTATCGGTCCAGGGATCGGCCGCCGCCGCTTTCGGCTGCTCCTGCTCTTTGGCGATGCCCCGTTCCTGCAGCCGCATCTCGGGAGGGAATACCCGGAAGTTTCTCGGCTCCTGCGGCGCCTTGACGCGGAACGAGGCGATGTATGCGGCGCAGAGCGCTCCGAGCGGGAAGAGCATCTTCCAGAGCGGCTGGACGATATTCATCGCGCCCGGGTCCTTGAAGTACGCGCCTTTCCAGGCGAGGATCGCGACCGCGCCCGCGCCGATGAGCGAGAGCGCGATGCCGGGGGCCGTCCGGCCGTAGTAGACGTGCGACGCCCCGGGAAAGAAGAGCGTCCTGCGCCGGTGGGACCTCTGCCTGGCGGAGGATACTCGCTGGCGTCTCGTTCTCAGGAGAGCCTCCATGACCTTGACGCTTCCCAGATCTTTTATGACGTCGGCGCACTCCCTGCAGAGCCGTATTCCGGTCTGCGCGTTTTCGCACGCGGAGCAGGTGGCGCTGCCGCAATTCTCGCAGCGCTCGACGTGCCACGCCTCGGGGAGTTTCCGCGAGAGGATCGTCGCCGCGCAGAGACTCGCGGCGAAAAGCAGCCAGAGCCACTGGAACGGGAAGAGCAGGTACGGCTGGAGCATTTCGCCGATGAGAACGTCGCGCCGCGCCCCGCCCTCGAGGAACGCGATCGACCGGAGCTCGCCCGAGTCGAATCCGGATTCGTATATCGGCGGGTTTCTGAGGCCGATCGCCGGGTGCGCGGAGCGGAACGCGTCGATGCCGAGCATGTTCGCGCGCTCGAGCCATTCGCCCGATTGCGCGAACAGCATCTTCTTGATATACGATTGGCCGATGTTGTAGTTCGCCACGGCGCTCGCCGAGTCGAGCTCGAAGGCGCTCTGATAGCCCGCGAGCGCCTTGTCGTAGTCTCCCTGCATGAAATAGACGTTTCCGAGGTTCACGAACGCGGGAGCGAACCGGTTCGCGAGCGAGACCGATTCGAGAAGGTAGGCCTGCGCGTCCGGGTATCGCCCGATCCGGTACATCATCGTGCCGAGGGCGAACGCGCGATCGGCCCGGAAGTCCTTTCCCTCGATCGCGCGAATCCGCGCGACGCGGTCCTCGTCGGCGCCCCGCCTGTTTACGAGGACGAGGCGGTTCGTGACGCTCCGCGGGTCGATCGCCGGAGCGAGCGCGTTCGAGGAGCGGGCCGCGAAGGACGCCGCCGAAAGAAGGATGACGAGCGACAGGACGGCCCCCTTCTCGCGCCTGCTCATGAACGACCAGAGGGCGACGAGGAGAATCGCGATATAGAGGGCGAGGCCGAGCCTCATGAACACGAGCGCGACGCATATGAGAGCGATGATCCACCGCGCGGGCGGGAAGGTGAATCGATGCGCGAACGCCTCGACGATCTTGTGGTCGATGAGCTGCCAGTACTTGACGAGAAGCGCCACGAGCGTCGCGAGAAGAGCGCCGACGATCGTGAATATCAGGAACGCGGCCGCGTTCGCGGCGAAGACGGCCTGGGACGGGTAGCTCAGCGCCGTGCGCGTGCACCCTTCGATGAGATACGGAAGGAAATCGGGGCTCGCCGAGAGGACCTTGATCCTCGCGAGCGTGAAGAGGGGCGCCGCGTAGTCCCCGGTGATGTTCGCGGCGAGCTCGAGCTTCCGCACCGCTTCATCCTTCTTGCCGTCGCGCAGGAGCTGGAGCGCTTCCCGGTACAGCGCCCTCGACGTCACCGGGATCGACGGAGCTCCGTGCGCGAGCTCGCTCTCCGTGTACGCCTTGAGGTTCGCGTTCGTTATTGTTTCGAGCGACTCGGCCCGCACGCCCGTGCAGAATGCAAGCGTGCATACGATGCCAATGGCGAGCGTTGTTCCTCTATGCCACATAACCCGTTGTCCGGTTGCAGGTTTCATCGATTGTCGAGGGCTCGTGAGCCCTGCTCGTATCGCCGTTTCGTTCACACGAAGGGACTTCGGCAAAAATCGTGCCGCACGCTATTCGCCGGAAGCCTCCAATTTCCGATTTACAAGGGTCTTGCGAGGTGCTACATAGTGAATATCGACCGGCTCGAGAAGGGAGCGCTCCATGCAGTCAGCAGAAATCGCGACTATCGGAAAGCACGTCGGCGGCGAGGTTCTGCTCAAAGGCTGGGTCTACAACGTCCGGTCCAGCGGCAAGATCATCTTTCTGCTCGTGCGCGACGGCACGGGCGTGATCCAGTGCGTCATCGAGAAATCGTCCGCGGGGGAGGAGCTTTTCGCGAAGGCCGCCGCCCTCACGCAGGAATCCTCCATCGAGGTGAGCGGCGTCGTCCGCGAGGACAAGCGCGCGCCCGGGGGCTACGAGATGAGCGCGACGGGGCTCTCCGTGATCCAGCTCGCGGAGCCGTATCCGATCACGCCGAAGGAGCACGGGACCGATTTTCTCATGGACAACCGCCACCTGTGGCTGAGGAGCCAGCGGCAGCACGCGATCATGACGATCAGGGCGGGTCTCGTCCGGTTCATCCGCGATTTCTTCGACAACCGCGGCTTCATCAACATGGATACGCCCGTGTTCACGCCGAACGCGTGCGAAGGGACGACGACGCTCTTCGAGACCGATTACTTCGGCGACAAGGCCTACCTCACGCAGAGCGGACAGCTCTACAACGAGGCGACGGCCGCCGCCTTCCGCAAGGTGTATTGCTTCGGCCCGACCTTCCGCGCCGAGAAGTCGAAGACGCGCCGGCACCTCATCGAATTCTGGATGGTGGAGCCCGAGGTCGCCTTTGCCGGGCTCGACGACATCATCCGGCTCGCCGAGGATTTCCTGGTCGAGATCGTCGGCCGCTCGATCGAGAGCTACCGGCCGCTCCTCGCGGGCGTCCTCGAGCGCGACGTGACGAAGCTCGAGAAGGTGCAGTCCCCCTTCCCGCGGCTGTCGTACGACGACGCGGCGGCGCTGCTCAAGAAGAAGGGGGCCGCGTTCGAATGGGGGAGCGACTTCGGCGGCACGGACGAGACGATGATCTCGGAGGAGTACGATCGCCCCGTCTTCGTGCACCGCTTTCCCGCGGCGATCAAGGCGTTCTACATGCAGCCCGATCCGGTCGATCCGCGGCTCAGCCTCTCCGTCGACCTCCTCGCTTCCGAGGGGTACGGCGAGATCATCGGCGGCGGTGAGCGGATCCACGAGCTCTCGCTTCTCGAGAAGAGGATCGAGGAGCACGGCCTTCCGAAGAAGGCGTTCGAATGGTATCTCGATCTGCGCCGGTACGGGAGCTTCCAGCACGCGGGCTTCGGCCTCGGCGTCGAGCGCACCCTGTCTTATATCTGCGGCCTTCAGCACGTGCGGGAGACGATACCCTTCCCGCGGCTCATCAACAGGCTCACGCCGTGAAGGGCGAAATTTGACTATGCAGGAACGGTTATCTGTACTATGTTGATTTCGGAAACCGGACTCGCGGAACGTGGCGTTTCCGCGGACGGTCGATGAACGATAAAACGGTTTTGCGGTCAAGGAGGTTCGAGCTATGAAGAGAATGGTATTGGTTGCGATGGGGCTCATGCTCCTCGCGGGTTCCGGCTTCGCGCAGCCGTATGGCGGGCTTGCGGATTCGACTTACGCGGGACTGCCCGATACGGCGTACGTGGGGCTCTTCGCGGACGCGGCGCATACGGTCCGCTCGGTCACCTACGGCGGCGCCCCCGCCGCTTTCCAATGGTACATTTTCTTTCTGCCGAGTAAAATGGGCCTTCAGGCCGCCGAGTTCAAGATACAGCTTCCCGCGAACATCGTCTCGAGGGACCATCCTGGCGAAGGATGCCGCAGTAACCGTCGAGCTGGGCACGCTTACGGCGGGCATCAGTGTCGCCCTCGCGGAAGGGACCTGTCGGACGGATTGGTTCTATCTCTATAGATTGCAGAGCATCCTGATGAGCAATGTGCAGAGCCAGATCATGGTAGTGGAGCATCCCGACGACCGATCCGCCGGCGTATCAGATCGCGAGTTGCGAGCTCGGCTACCCGCTTTATCCGCTGAAGCGCTTCACGCACCTCTCCCTGAACTACGACGGGGGCGTGGGCGTGCAGAGCAAGAGCTGGGGCGCCATAAAGAGTCTCTTTTAGCGGCGCGGGCTCTCGAATGGGAGCCAACAACGACAAGAGCATACGACAGGGGCCGGCTCAGCGAGCCGGCCCCTGTTGTTGACGCCCCGGAACACTCTTTGCGATAACCCTCAAGGCGATCGAGTCCGGCACAACGGATGCTGCAATCAGCTGGAGCGATCTCAGAAACGGCCTGGATCGGAAGCCCTCCCATCGCAGCAAGGACGCCTGTGTCGTCGTCGAGCCGCCCTGCGGTTCGGAGGCTCGATCGTTGAGTAGGGTCAAGGCCCTAGATGAGTGATTTTTCAGCTCTTGAGGCGAAATATCCCAAGTAATTTATTTATAAATGATTAGATAGAAATGCCATGTGTTTCAAGGTTCACTTTGGGCTTGACATACAGCCCCGTTATCGTTTACAATCCGCTCCTCAATCTCTAGGGGAAAGTAGATCTTTCGTTGCATCGTGGAGGGGAACCAATCGGAAGAGCTTTAGTTCGTTGGGGCTTTTCTGAAGCGGCTCGGGGTCTGTCTACATCTGTTGAACAACTGAAGGCCGGCGGTATTTCCCTGCCCTTTTGATTGAACGAAAGGAGGGATGCGCATAGGGGGTTAGCTCGCCTCGAGTCCCGGGGCGGAGTGTGATCATTTCTTTTCGGTCTCTCTACGGTCTTTGCATCATTTGGAGGGGGCTATGAAAAAGAGTTCTATTGTGCAGCTTGGTGCTGCTCACGGTGGGTGTTTTCGCGATCGCCAGCGCTTTCGCCGATACACCCAAAAAGCCGGTGAGCCCGTCGTTCGAACAATTACCGGCTTCCGCGCGTTCGCTTCTATCGGCGCCGCGCGTAACACTCGGCGCCACGCTCGATGTTCCCGGTACCTATGCGACGATCGAGTTGGCCGTCGCCGCGGCGGGCCCCGGCGACCAGATCGTCGTGGCGGCGGGCACGTACCCGGTTTCGGCGCAGATCGTCATAGACCATGACCTTGCGATTATCGGGGCTGGATCGGGTTTGACGACGATCACCACGTCGTTCAGCACGGGCAGCAGCGGCAACGCCCGCGGCTGGTTTTACGTGTCAGCCGGGTGCGACTTCGATCTGAGCGGGGTAACGCTCGACGGCGCGGGCCAGCTCGTTTACCAGGCGATACGCAATTTTGGCGAAGGGTCCGCGCACGATGTCGTTTTCAAAAACATCAAGTATAACGAGAGCGGGCCGACGTACATGGGCACCGCGATCGCAGCGGGCGGTACGGGGCCGGTGAACGTCACCGACTGTGTGTTCAGCGAGATCGGCCGTGTCGGTGTTCTGTACTACGGCCCGGGCGTAAGCGGCTCCTCTTTCACAGGTAATACGTGCACGGGAAAGGGCCCGGGTGACTGGCTCGACTACGCGGTCGAAGCTGGTGCGGGCGCCGTTATCACCGTGGACGATTGCGCAATATCGGGATGTGTGGGAGTCGCGACCGTCGACGGATCGGTCTCCGCCGGGATCCTGGTGACGGACCTTTACGGGTCGGGCACTGCGGCGACGATCACCCATTGCGATATCACCGACAACACGCTGGGGATCGCGGCCGGTTACAACGCCGTAGACGCGAGCCTCGTCGTCGCGAATAATAACGCGATCTACGGGAACGATGATTTTGAGATCCAGGGCACGAACCTGACCGTGGACGCCTCCGCCAACTGGTGGGGCTCCAATGTCGAGGCCGACGTCGCGGCGAAGCTCAGCGGCGCCGTCGACTATACGCCCTGGCTCGACACCGGGGACGACACGAGCGGCGACCCGGGTTTCCAGGGCGACTTTTCCGTGCTGAATGTCGGCGCCGCGGGTTCGCAGACCGGGACGACCGGCCGGATTCAGGAGGCCATCGGTCTCGTTTCCGGAAGCACCGTCAACGTCGCCGCCGGGCTGTATGATGAGCGGATTACCGTCAACACAGCCATTACGCTCCAGGGAGCCGGAATCGGAGCAAGCGTCATCGACGCGAGCGGTTCGGCCGCCGTGGGGGCGGTTGTCACCATCAGCATAACTTCGGGCAACGTGCTCTTTGACGGATTCACCATCAAGACGGGCACCAGCCTCAACGGCATCACTGCCAGCTCGACCTCGTCGGGCTCGACGATCACTATTTCGCACAACCGGATCGAAGGCTTTGCGCCGTTGGCGACAGGCGACAATTTCGGTCTCATCGCTGGGTACGGGAGCCTCGCATCGCTCGTTTTCACCTATAACGAGATTACCCGGTGCGACGGCAACTCCATTCTCCTTGAGAGACACGTCGGACCGACCGACGTGAGCTACAACACCTTCGACCGGAATCCCATGGACACGTCGAGCGACGCCTATTTCAATATGAACTACGGAGGCGCCGACATTACCAGCCTGCAGAAGGTGTCCCATAATACGATCGATATGGGAGCAGGGACGACTTTCACGAACGACACCCGTGGCTGCGGTATCACCTTCACGAGCTCGTTCACGGGCGTCGCGGGCGGATTCACGAACATCGAGATCACTGACAACACAATCATCAACCTCAAACCGTACCGCCGCGGCATCGGCTTCTGGAACAACGCACCCGCGGGGACGGTGAGCGGCGCGGTCGGCGACATCAACGCCCCCGTCGTTTCCGGCAATACCGTCACGAACGCCACGGGCTACACCGGACAGTTCGGTATCCGGCTTCTCGGGCTCGTGACCAATGCGACGGTTACGAACAACGACTGCGACGGTGTCGAGTACGGCTTCCGGGGGCAGGCGTACAACGGCAACCTTCCCGTCGGAGCCGTGGTGAACGGCAACAGCTTCACCAACGTCACGTACTACTCCGATTGGGGCGGCACCGGAACGCTCGACGCCTCCGCCAACTGGTGGGGCTCGAACGTCGCCGCCACTGTCGCGACGAAGGTCAGCGGCTCGGTCGACTACACGCCCTGGCTCGACACCGGGGACGACACGAGCAGCGACCCGGGTTTCCAGGGCGACTACTCGGCCCTGCGTGTCGCCGCGGCGAGCCCGCAGACAGGTTCGAAGGGGCGCGTGCAGGAAGGCGTCGACCTCGTCACGGGGAGCATCGTCTATCTCGCGGACGGAACCTACGTGGAGCAGGTCGAGATCGCCAAGGACATGACGCTCACGGGGGGCGGGGGCGGCGGCGCGATCATCCAGTCGCCGAACGTCCTCACGAAATTCTTCGGGACGAACAAGCCGATCGTGTACATCCATGACGCGGGCAACGTGATCGTGAAGAACCTCGTCGTGGACGGCGCCGGCAAGGGGAACTCGAACTACCGCTTCGTCGGCATCGGATTCAACAACGCCGGCGGCAAGGTCGATAGCTGCACCGTGAAGAATGTCCAGGATACGCCGTTCAGCGGCGCGCAGCACGGTGTCGCGATCTACTCTGGCAGTCCGACGGGCTGCCGCATTCCGTTGGCGTATGGAACAACGCCGTCTTCGCGTTCCAGAAGACCGGTATGGCGCTCAACGCCTCCGACACGACCCCGCTCACGGTCGACGTTCGCGGGAACGTCGTGACCGGTGCAGGCGCGACGGCGGTAACGGCCCAGAACGGCATCCAGGTGTGGGCCCCCGCGGGCGGCGGCACTGTTGCCGACAACGCCGTTTCGGGGATCGGCTACACGGGTTCCAGGCTGCAGTGGCCACGAGCCTCCTTGCAGATGTACGGCGACGTGGATTTCATCGGCAACACCGTGACCAACGGCCATGTCGGTATCTATAACAATTACGGGGCCGGCGACATCACGGGGAACGATATCGCCGTATCGATGATCGGAAGCTATTGCGACGGCATCATCGCGGCGGATCCCGTGAACAAGGTGGCTTCCCCCTTCAATCCGGACGAGCAGGCCGGCGCTCCCGGAACCCGCATCGCGATGGGTGGCGCCCTGCTCGACATTAACATCACGGGCAACACGGTGGCGTTCAGCGGACCGACGAATACCGGGACGTACGGCATCGAGGCCTACGCGGGATACAGCCCGGAGGATCTCGACGTCGCGATCAACGGGAACGACGTTTCGGGATTCGAATACGGTATCGTCATTTCGAAGTGTACGGGCTCGGGCTGCTCCACGGGACTCTTCACGAGCCTCGTCGCGCAGTACAACAGCATGACGGGCAATACGGGCTACGGGATGTACTCCGACGTGGATTATCTCACGACCGACGGGCGCTACAACTGGTGGGGCGCGGCGTCGGGCCCGTTCCATACGACGCTCAATCCCTCGGGAACCGGGAACCAGGTTTCCGACTACATCCTCTTCGAGCCGTACCTCGGCGCGCCCAACGAGGTCAGCGTCGTACCGCAGTATACCCTCACCAACTGCGCGACGCCCAAGACCGTGACCGTCCGTCTCGATCAGGTGGGGATTCCCACGGACGAGGTGCGCGGCTACGAGATCAAGCTTTTGGTGAATCCCCTCGTGGCGACGGTCGGCGGCTTCGTGGAGGGGACATTCCTCAGCTCCGCGGGCCCGACGACATTCTATGCCCAGAATAACGGGGGCGGCGCCTACACGGTGAGCTGCGCGATCCTGGGCGGCACGGTCGGCGGGAAGAACGGCGGCAATCTTTTCAGCATGACGCTCACGCCGGTCGCACAGGGAACGAGCGACATCGCCTTCACGAGCATCAAGGTCCGCGACCTCGCGAACGCGCCGCTCGCCGCTTCGGGCACGAGCGGTTCGATCCAGGTCGACTGCTCGTATCCGACGATGGAAGCGATCGCCGAGGCGCAGAACGCCTGGTACAACGCGGCGCCGACGTTCTCGAACTTCGGCTTCGACGACGACGTCAATCTCGACCTCGCCGAGTACAAGATCGACGGCGGCTCGTGGGCGACGATCTTCAGCGGGATCGATGCGACGGCGTGGGACTCGGACGGCTGGGTGCTGCCCGGCTTCGCCGGTCTCAGCGAAGGCTCGCACGTCGTTTATTTCCATGTGAAGGACGACGCGGGCAACTGGAACGGCGAGGGCGCGCCCCAGCCGAACCTGTACAGCTGGCAATTCCGCAAGGATACGGTCGTGCCGGCGCCTCCGACGAACTTCGTCGCGATGCCGGGGCACAACAAGACGCATCTCACCTGGACGAACCCGGCGGGGGATCCGACCTTCGACAAGGTCGAGATCAGATTCAATCCGTGGAGCGCTTATCCCCATTACCTCGCGCCTGCGCCGTTATATCCGGGCGACCACACGCTGGGCACTTTCGTGGCCCTCGTCGCCGCCGCGGCGTATGACGACAATCCGAGAGCGCCGAGGGATATCTACTATTACGCGGCGTTCTCGAAGGATTCCGCGGGCAACTACTCGGTGCTCGGACCGAACGCCAAGGACCGGACGACGAGCTACTGGCTCGGCGACGTCATTCCCAACCCGGCCTTCGACGGCTACGTCAACATTTCCGATCTCGCCGCGTTCTCCAACACCTTCGGTGTGAGCGAGGGCGGCCTCGGTTGGATCGCCGATTGCGACTTCGGCCCGACGGACGACTGGTCGCGTTTCGGCATTCCGCTGCCCGATAACATGGTCGACTTCGAGGATCTCATGATCTTCTCGATGAACTACTCCAAGGTCACGCCTCTCGGGCTCAGCGACGCCCTGACCTCGGGAAAGCTTGTCGAGGAGCTCGGAGACCTCGTGAAATTCGAGATCGTACCGTTTGATCAGAACACGGTTTCGATCGTGCTTAAGAACAGGGCGTCGACCCTGAAGGGCATCCACGTCGTGATGGAGATCTCCGGTGGGGAGCTCGTGTCGGTCGAACGGGGTTCCGTCTTCGGAAGCGCGTCCCCGATCTTCTTCGGAACGATCCCGTCGACGGCCGGCGACGCCGATATCTGCATATCGGCCCTCGGCGTCGAAGTGCCCCTCAAGGCGTCGGGCGAGATCGCGCGCCTCGTTCTCAAGCCGTCGGGCGCGAGCGCGGCGACGGTTCGAATCAAGGTCCTCGATCTCCGGAATCTCGACAACGAGAAGCACGAGATCGTCGTGACCGAAGAGGTCGAAGCGCCGTTCGTGCCGAAGGCGACCGCCCTCATGCAGAACTACCCGAATCCGTTCAACCCGTCGACCACGCTCGCCTTCGACGTGGCGCAGGCGGGAAACGTGACGATCCAGATCTACGACGTGTCGGGACGTCTCGTCGCGACCCTGCTCGACTCCCACAAGGAGATCGGGAGTCACCGGGTCGAGTGGAACGGCAAGAATACGAGCGGTTCGCTCGTGCCGAGCGGGATCTACTTCTACCGGATGAGGACCGCCGGCTTCGAAGTGACGAAGAAGATGATACTGGTGCGGTAGCGGAGGGGAGGGATGCGGGGGGCGCGGTTGCGCGCCCCCCGCGGTCCCGTTCTCTCTCGAATGGAGTGTCGTGAAACATTACGAAACAGCCCGTGCGGTATCGCGCGTTCTTGCGCCGTTCGCGGCTCTCGCCGCGTTCATTCTCTGCATGCCGGCGAGCGCCGCCGCGGGGTCCTTTGCGGCGTCGAACCCGACGGTGAGCTTTGCCTCGCCTGCGCACTGCGTGGAGCCGGGCGCCCTCTGTACGCTCCAGGTCATGGTCGATCAGGCGGTCGATTCCCTGAGCTGCATGGGGGTGTACATCGCTCTCGACGACACCGCAGTCGCGGATTTCAAGAATGCGTATGAGGGTCAGCTATTCAGAGCCGCGGGCTATCCGACCTTCTTTCACTGGGAAACGATTACACCCGAGTCGGCGGACGCGGAGGATTGCGTGCTCGGCTATCGGAGCTATTTCCTCGCCCCCGGCGAGCTCGTGCGATTCGTTTTCCAGGCAAAGGCGCCCGGGATATGCCGTGTCTCCTTCACCGCGATCCGGCTGTGGGATATTAACCGGGTCGAGCTCGCGCCAATCGCCGGGGAGCATGCGGATATCGTCGTCTGTGCGCCGGCCGGGGACGATGCCGCGCCCATTCGCACCGGCGCGCTCCATAATTATCCCAATCCTTTCAATCCATCAACCGTGCTCACCCTCTGGCTGCCGCGCGCGGACGGCCTGGCTGTCGGAGTCCGAGGTCCGTCTCGATATCTTCTCCGTCTCGGGCGAAAAGGTGCGGGCCCTCTATGAGGGCAGCCTGGCAGCCGGCGCGCACGAGCTCGTTTGGGACGGAAGGGACGATCGCGGCGCCGTCGTCTCTACCGGCGTCTACATCGGCGTCGCGCAGACGGATCGTGGAGTGTTCAAGCACAAGATGGTCGTAGTCCGTTGAAGAGGAGAATGGCATGCACAAGAAGCTGACGATTTTCTGCATCATGATGATCCTCGTACCATTCTTGTTTCCGTCGGCGGCGTCGGCCCAACGCTGCGTTTCGGTTCTTCCCGATACGGCCGTCGTCGCGATCGGCATGCAGTTCTCGCTCGATGTCGCCGTGAACGATCCCGTCGATAGCCTCATGGGCTACAGTGTCGCCATCGGTTTCGACCGTTCATATCTCGAGGTCGTTCGGGTGGAAGAGGGGCCGCTCCCCGCGACGTCGGGGTATTCGACCTTCTTTCGCTGGCTCAATGAAGACTGCGCGTGCGACTCGATCTTCGTGAACGGCTCGATCCTCGGCGGCACGGTCGATGGCCCCGGAACGCTCTTCACGATCACCTTCAAGACGCTCAAGCCCGGAAAGGTGAATGTCGCGATCCTCCGCAGCGATCTCAGAAACGACATGAATCAGAAGCTCTCGCATTTCAGCGAAGGCGCTCTCGTAATTATCGAGCCGCCAATCGGTTCGGAGGCTTGCTCGTGGGGTAGGGTAAAGGCCTTATATAAATGATTCTCATGCCCCGAAAGATGAAATGCTTTAAAGTATTTAATTGCTGGTTATTATAGCGATATTGCGGGGCCGCAAATTTGTCGATATTGTTGTTGAAAAATATTTCGATTTGAGGTAGAATAGTAGACCCTAGGGACTCGAACGAAATCATTCAGAGCCAAGGTGCATAAATCAGCGGAGAGGCGTTTTTCCCGGAGCGACAGGGAGGTGTCGAAGTCGATAGAAATTGGTACCGCCATTCCAGTGGCAGTTCGAGCGCGTTCTGAACGATCTGAACGAGGGGATATAAATCCGGAGGGGATAGAATGAAACTTCTGAAACTGTTTTCCGTTGTTATGGTCGTTATGCACGTCGCAGTGACCGTTTGGGCGGCGTGCCCGATTCACCCGAATCCCGGCATCTATACGACGACGAACGGGTCGATTCTCCCCGGACGCGTGTCGGAGGCCTGGTGCACTCTGCCGAGCCCCGGCGTTCCGGGAAATACCCAGAACGCGATGTCGTGGAACGGCGTCCTTCTCGGCGCGCAGTGGCGCGTCTGGGGGCAGGCAATCGATCAGGTCGGCGCGCAGGAGACGGCGCGCTCTGTCGATGCGTACGGCAACGGGTGGATCGATTATGTGACGAACTACGTCGGCGGGCAGTTCTGGCTGTCCAAGTTCCATACCTGGAGCGATGGAGTCAACGACCTGACGGGACAGGTCACGTACTTCAACGTCGGCGCGCGCATAACGCTCGTTGGCGGGCAGATAGTCGGTGCGACCTCGAACGTCTTGCTGAGAGGCACCTTTGACGATTGCCCTGTCTGCACGCTCGAGTACGTCATCACGAACGCGATGCTCGCTTGGATGCCCGGCTGGCCGAACATGCCGGCCAATTATCCGTCGCTTCTCTGCGGCGCGAATATGGGCGAGCTCTTTGACGTCTGCTGCGTCCGCGCCAGCGTCTATTGCCCGGTGGGCGCCCAAGAGTCGACATGGGGAGCGATCAAGAGTCTCTACTAGTCTTCTCGACGAGCCTGCGCCGTACAATGCTTCGGAAGGGCCGGCGGTTCATGCCGGCCCTTCCATATTATATCCGCGGTCCGCGCAGGCACGGCACGCCGCCACAACATGGTTGATTTCAAGCCGCCCGTTTGCTAACTTGAAATGTCTTTTCCCGATGACCTTTCTCCTCTCTTTTTCAAGGAGGATTCCAGCAACCATGTGCACGAAGCGCCTGTATCGGATATCGGCCGCGGCCGCGGTCGCCGCCGTCATCCTCCTCGCCGCCGCTTCCGCGTTCGCCGGCGAGAACGAGGATCTCAATTTCGCGAAGAAGCTGAAGCGCGACGGGATGCACGTCGCCGCCGCCGAGGAGTTCCTGCGTTTCACGGAGAAATATCCCCAGAGCGTGTTCCGTCCCGAGGCGCTCTTCAGCGCGGCGGAATCGTACCTCCAGGCGGTCAAGGCGAACGACGCTCTCAATACGTACGAGAAATTCATCGAGACCTACCCGAAGGACGAGCGCGCGTGCCTCGCGCGGCTCCAGCGCGGCAAGATATTCAAGGCGCTCAAGCGGTACAAGGAAGGCGCGGACGAGCTTCTCCTGATCCCGGACGAGAATCCCGGCTGCCCGGTCGTCGATCAGGCGCTTCTCGACGCGGCGGATTGTCTCATGTCGATGGGGGATTCGGAGGGCGCCACCAAGGTTCTGCGGCGGCTCATCAACGATCGCAAGGATTCGCAGCTCGCTCCCCGCGCGCGCTACACGCTCGCGCTCGCGCTCGTCAACACGGGGCGCGACATGGAAGCGGACCAGGTGTTCGCCGATATCGCGAAGCTCTATCCCTCCTCGCCGGTCAGGGCGCTCGCCCTCGTGAAGCTCGGCGAACGCTCTCTCGCGAAGAACGATTTTGCGAAGGCGGAAAGCTATTTCCGCTCCGTCGAAAAGGATTTCCAGGAGGATCCCCTCTCGGAGAAGGCGGTGCTCGGGCTCATCGACATTTACGCGAAGAAGGGGAACGCGGACGGGGTCCTGAGCGAGTCGGAGCGGTTCCTCGGGAAGTTTCCGAACTCCGACATGCGCTCGAACGTGATGCGGGGCGCCATCGACGCCGCGCTCAAATCGAAGAAGGCGGACAAGGCGCTCGCCCTCGTCGGCTCGCTCAAGTCGGGCAAGGCCGCGAGCGACACGACGGGAGAGTTGTCGCTCCTCACGGCGCGCGCGCTCATGGCGGCGCTCAAGACGAACGAGGCGATCGGGGAGCTCGAGACGATGCGCCGCGCGTATCCGGCCTCTCCGTTCCTCAAGGACGCGATCGTGCTCGAGGCCGAGCTGCGCGACCGCTCGGGCTCTCCTCTCGAAGCGGCCCGTCTCTATAACCTCGCGCTCATGGGGAACGCGGATCGCGACGAGAGGCTCCGGCTCAACGCGCGTCTCGCCGACCTATCCGCGACGCGTCTCGCCGATACGCTTTCGGCGATCCGGTACTGGCGGTTCGTCGCCGACGAAGCCGGGGACGGGAGCGCCGCGGAGGAGGCCGTCTACCGGGAGAGCGAGCTCAAGGAGAAGATCGGGGACGTCGGGGGCGCGACGCTCGGATTCGAGGCGGTCGTTTCGCGGTTTCCCGAGGGAAAATATGCGTCGCAGGCGCGGGACCGCCTCGCCGCGCTCTCGGTGCGCCCCGTCTGGAACGAGAGCGTCGGCAGGCGCCTCTCCCGGATCGCCTCGTGGGACGCGGGCACGGCTCAGCGTTCGCTCGAGACGGGGGCTATCCTCGTGGATGCCGCCCGCGACGCGGAGACCGCCATTCCGCTTCTCGAAAGCGCGCTCGCGAAGGGGCTCCCCGATTCGCTTCGCGCGAAGGGGAGCTACTATCTCGGCACGGCGCGTCTCATGAGGGCGCAGGCCGCCGCGGCGCGCGGAGAGGACGCGAAAGCGGAGCTCGCGCGCGGGTTGGAAATGCTGAAGAGCACGACTGAAAGATACGCGAACACGGTATGGGGCGAGCGCGCCTCCCGGGAATCTATCGAGCGGCGGCGGGGCGAGTGGACCCTGGCGGAGCGGCTCGGCGCAATCGAGGAATATCTGGCCGCCTACGGCCGCGGCCAGGGCAGATGGTGGGCGCTCACGAAGCGCGCGCAGTATCTTTCCGAGCGCGCGTCGCAGGGGGATACGGTCGCCGCGAACGCGGCTCTCGCCGCGGCGAACGAGGTGCTCGGCTCGAGCGCTCCGGCCGCCGACAAGAAGGAGGCGATGCTCATCGGCGCCTCTCTCATGCGCGCCAGGGGTAATCACGCCGGCGCCGCGCGGGCATACGAGGGATTCGTTTCGTCGTACCCCGAAGACTCGAGGGTCACGGGCGTCCTGTACGACCTCGGCGAGGAGCTGCTTGCGGTGAGGAATTATGCGGGCGCCGTCTCCGCGTACGATCGCTGCATCGCCCGGGCCCCGGGGAAGGGGATCGCCGAGAAATGCATGATCCGGAAGGGAGACTGTCTCTACTCCAGCGGCGCGTTCGCGGCGGCAGCCGACGCCTTCGCGGGATTCGCCGCGGCGTATCCCGAGAGCGAGCTCGCCGGCGATGCGATCTATCGCGAGGCTCTCGCGCGCGAAAAGGCGGGGGACGCGAGGAAAGCGGACGAGCTGTTTCAGGGGCTCCTCGCGAGGGAAGGCGTCGCGCGCGCGGTGCGACTGAGGACTCTCGCCTGGATCGGCGGGCGATACCTCGAGAGCAGGCAATACGACAAGGCGCGGCCGCTCCTCGTGGAGCTCGCCGCCGGCGAGCGGACCGCGGCGAACCTGACCGCGGCCGGCGAGGCCGAGCTCGGCGCGGGGGATTTCAACGGCGCGGCGAGGAGCTTCAACGACGCGCTCCTCATACGGGGCGCCGACAGCTGCCGTATCTTCGCGGGCAGAGCCAAGACATACATGAGGCTCAAGCAGACCGATTCCTACGAGCGGGATACCGCGATTCTCGCGTCCCGCTGCGCGGCCTGGAAGGGGCTCGGGGGCCTGCTTCTCGAAAAGGGGAAGATCGAGGCGGAAGAGGGGCGCTGTCCGGAGGCCGCGCGGACGCTCGACGAGCTCCAGAAGAAATTCGGCGGCACGGAGGAGGGCACGGAGGCGCTCTTCTACGTCGCGCTCTGCGACCTGAAGCGGGGGGGATATCGCGAGGCCGCCGAGAAGCTCGAGAGGTTCGTCGCTTCCGCGCCGAGCTCGGCCATTCTCCCGCAGGCGTACTTCAAGCTCGCGTCGTCCCACTACGGGGCGGGGAATCTCAATCTCGCGGCGAAATACTACGCGCTCGCCGCCGAGTCGTCGAAGGAGAGCGATCTGTCCTTCACGGCGTGGAAGAACCTCGGCAGCGTCCAGCAGCAGCTCGAACAGTGGAACGACGCCGCCGCGACCTGGCAGAAGCTCGTCGAGACATTCCCCGAACGCGACGGGATCGTCGAGGTCCTGTTCGATCTCGGATTCTGTTACAATTCGGGAGGGAAGAACGAGCTCGCCTACGACGTCTACTCGAGGATTCCCGACGTCGCGACGAGCGAGGAGCAGCAGGGGCGCGCACATTACTGGGCGGGGATGAGCCTCAAGAACATGGGACGCTTCGACGAGGCGATCCGCGAGTTTCTCCGCGTGCCGTACCTCAAGACGGGAGGCATGTGGGGCGTGACGTCGAAGCTCGAGGCCGCCGGATGCTGCGAGGCGAAAGGGGACCTGGCTCAGGCCAGGACGATCTACGAGAGCGTTCTTTCCGCGAACGGGCCCGCCTCGGACTGGGGCCGCGTCGCTTCCGACGGACTCAAGCGCGTGGCGGAGCGGGAAGCCGCGGGGGGCGGAAAGACCGGGGAGTCTCCCGGCAAGAAAGAGTAGGCGCGGGATGGTTCGCGAGAACCTGGTCGTGCGGGGCGCGCGGGAGCACAACCT
Source organism: uncultured bacterium (assembly GCA_963747385.1). Taxonomy (GTDB): domain Bacteria; phylum Krumholzibacteriota; class Krumholzibacteriia; order Krumholzibacteriales; family Krumholzibacteriaceae; genus SSS58A. The sequence goes on from CAVVEY010000017.1 coordinate 90,444, forward strand.
CAAGAACATCACCGTCACGATACCGCGGAACAGGTTCGTCGTGATCACGGGGCTGAGCGGTTCCGGCAAATCGTCGCTCGCCTTCGACACGATCTACGCCGAAGGGCAGCGGCGGTACGTCGAGTCGCTGTCGAGCTACGCCCGGCAGTTTCTCGAACAGATGGAGAAGCCCGACGTCGACAGCATCGAGGGGCTCTCCCCCGCGATCTCGATCGACCAGAAGACGTCGTCCCGGAACCCGCGATCGACGGTCGGCACGATCACCGAGATCCACGATTATCTCCGCGTTCTCTTCGCGCGCGCCGGCGAGCCGCGGTGTCCCGGCTGCGACAGGCCCATCTCGCGCCAGACCGTCGCCCAGATCGTCGATCGGCTGCGGGGGTTGGGAGAAGGAACGAAGCTGGAGATCATGGCGCCGGTCGTTCGCGGGCGCAAGGGGGAGCATCGCGCGCTCCTCGGGAAGCTCATGCGCGAGGGATTCACGCGGATACGCGTCGACGGCGAGGTTCGCGAGCTCGAGGAGGGACTCTCCCTCGAGAAGACGAAGAAACACACGATCGAGGTCGTCGTCGACCGGCTCAAGGTGAAGGCGGGCGTCGAACGCCGGCTCGCCGATTCGGTCGAGACCGCCGCGGCGGCCGGAGGGGGCGTCATCCTCGTGCGCCGGGACGGCGAGGAGTCGCTCTACAGCCTCGAATACTCCTGCCCGTACTGCGGCAAGAGCCTCGGCGAGATCAGCCCGCGCATGTTCTCCTTCAACTCCCCGTACGGGGCCTGCCCCGAGTGCCACGGGCTCGGCACGCAGATCGACTTCGCGCGCGAGCTCGTCGTTCCCGATCCCTCCCTCGGCGTCGCCGGGGGCGCGCTCGCGCCGGTGGGCGTGCTCAAGGGGAATTGGTTCCGCTACCGGCTCGAGGCGCTCGCGGAGAAATTCGACTTCTCGCTCGATACTCCTTTCGAATCGCTCCCGCGCCGGACGCAGGACGTCATCCTCGACGGGAGCGACGCGGAGATCACGGTCAAATACGACTTCGAGCGCGGGAGGGGCGAATACCTCACGACGTGGGAGGGAATCGTTCCCAACCTGCGCCGCCGCTATCACCAGACGAAATCGGAGGCGATCCGCCGCTGGATCGAAACCTTCATGACGTCGCACCCGTGCGCGTCGTGCAGACGGCTCGCGGCTCCGGCCCGAGAGCCTTTCCGTGACGGTCGCGGGGAAGAACATCGCCGAGGTATCGGCGCTCACGATCGAGCGCGCGATCGATTTTTTCGCCGGCCTCGCGCTCGCGGGCAACAGCGCCCTCATCGGGGAGCCGCTCGTGAAGGAGATCTCCGCGCGGCTCCGTTTCCTCGCGAACGTCGGGCTCACGTACCTCACGCTCGATCGCCCGGCGGGAACGCTCGCGGGGGGCGAAGCGCAGCGGATACGGCTCGCCACGCAGATCGGCTCGAAGCTCGTCGGCGTTCTCTACATCCTCGACGAGCCCTCGATCGGGCTCCACCATCGCGACAACGCGCGGCTCGTCGCGACGTTGAAGAATCTGCGGGACGCGGGGAACACCGTCATCGTCATCGAGCACGACCGCGACACGATACTCTCGTCCGACTACGTGATCGATCTCGGGCCGGGAGCGGGAGAGCGCGGCGGCGAGGTCGTCGCCGAGGGCACCCCCGCGGAAATCATGGAATCGCCGAAGAGCCTCACGGGCCGCTACCTCAAGGAAGAACGCTGGTTCAGCCTCAAGGGAGGCGCCGGCCGGGGCTCGGGAGAGTCGATCGTCGTGCGCGGGGCCCGCGCGAACAACCTGAAGGGCATCGACGTCGCGATCCCCCTCGGGAAGCTCGTCGTCGTGACGGGCGTGTCGGGCTCGGGCAAGAGCACGCTCGTGAACGACATTCTCTACCGCGCGCTGGGGAGACATTTTTACCGGGCGCCGGAGCTCCCCGGAGCGCACGACCGGATCGAGGGATTCGAGCACGTCGACAAGGTGATCGATATCGACCAGTCACCGATCGGGCGCACGCCGCGCTCGAACCCGGCCACGTACACCGGCCTGTTCGGCCCTATCCGCGATCTTTTCACCCGCCTCCCCGAGGCGCGCGTGCGCGGCTACAAGCCGGGCCGTTTCAGCTTCAACGTCAAAGGGGGGCGCTGCGAAAACTGCCGCGGCGACGGCATGATCAAGGTCGAGATGCATTTTCTCCCCGACGTGTACGTTCACTGCCAGGAATGCAAGGGGAGGCGGTACAACCGCGAGACGCTCGAGATAGCATTCAAGAACCGGAACATCGCGGAGGTCCTCGACATGACGGTCGAAGAGGCGTGCGGGTTCTTCGCGAACATCCCGCAGATCGTCCGAAAGCTCGAGGTGCTCCGGAGCGTCGGGCTCGGATACATCCGCCTCGGGCAATCCGCGACGACCCTCTCGGGGGGCGAGGCGCAGCGCGTGAAGCTCGCCGCCGAGCTCTCGAAGGTCGGCACGGGGAAGACGCTCTATATCCTCGACGAGCCGAGCACGGGGCTCCACTTCGAAGACGTGAAGCTCCTCATGCGGGTGCTCGACGAGCTCGTCGAGCGGGGCAACACGGTGCTCATCATCGAGCACAACCCGGAGATCATCCGCACGGCGGATCACATCATCGACCTCGGCCCCGAGGGGGGAGACCGCGGGGGAGAGGTCGTATTCGCGGGGGCGCCTCTCGATATCGTGGACTGCGGGCGATCGTACACGGGGCGCATGCTCGCCGCGCTGGCCGGGCCGCGTCCCGCGTGACGCGCCGGGAGCGCCGGAGAGAAAATACTTTCAAAAGACGCTCCGAAATGCTATTGAACTAGCCGGGGAAAGGCGTACTCGAAAGAGGGTGCACATGGAGAACAGAAAGACGCCGTTGTACGACGCGCATGTCCGCGCGGGCGGGAGGATCGTTCCGTTCGCCGGATTTCTCATGCCCGTCTCCTTCGAGGGGATCGTCGCCGAGCACGCGAGGGTTCGCACGGCGGTCGGGCTCTTCGACGTGAGCCATATGGGAGAGATATCGATCACGGGCCCCGGGGCGGTCGCGTTCACCGACCGGGTCGTGACGAACAACGTGGCGAAGCTCGCCCACGGACAGATATGCTACACGGTCGCGTGCAACGAGAAGGGCACGGTTCTCGACGACCTCCTCGTGTACCGGTTCTCCGACGAGCGCATTCTTCTCGTCGTGAACGCGGTGAACGTCGACAAGATATTCCGGCACCTGAAGAGTCTCGAAACTCCCGACGTGGAGATCCGCGATCTCACGGCCGCCACCGGACAGATCGCCGTCCAGGGGCCGCGCTCGCGCGAGCTCCTCATGAGAACGGAGCTCTGCGGGAGCGTCCGGGACGGGCTCGCCGCTCTCAGGTACTATCGCTTCGTTTCCTTCGAGTCGCGGGGGGAAGAGATCATCCTCTCGCGCACCGGATACACGGGCGAGCTCGGTTTCGAGATCTATCTGCCCGCCGGCCGGGCGATGGGCGCGTGGGAAGAGCTTCTCGCGCTCGGCAAGGATCTCGGCGTCGGGCCGATCGGCCTCGGCGCGCGCGACACGCTGCGTTTCGAGCCGTGCCTGTGCCTCTACGGGCACGAGCTCGACGAGGAGACCTCGCCGCTCGAGGCGGGGCTTTCGTGGCTCGTGAAATTGAACAAGGGAGATTTTCTCGGACGGAGCGCCCTGCTCAAGGAGAAGGAGCGCGGGCCGGCGCGGATGCTCGCGGGCTTCGAACTCTCCGGGCGGCAGATCGCGCGGCAGGGATTTTCCGTGCTCCAGAACGGAACGAAGATCGGAGCGGTGACCTCGGGCACGTTCGCGCCGACCCTCGGGAAGAGCCTCGCCCTGGCGCTCGTATCGAGCGCGGCGAAGGCCGAACGCGGCGGCTTCGCGATCGATGTGAGGGGAAAGGCCGTGGAAGCGGCGATGACGCCGGTGCCGTTTTATAAAAGTCGAGCGATGGACTGAGGCGGTCAGCTGAAAGGAAGGTGGGCGATGAACCCGGAAGAATGCAAATTCACCAAAGAGCACGAGTGGATCTACATTGAGGACGGCGACACGGTGATCATGGGAATCAGCGACTACGCCGCGGGCGAGCTCGGCGACATCGTCTATATCGAGCTTCCCGAGGCGGGGCAGAAGGTGACGCAGATGGACCCGATCGGGACCATCGAAGCCGTGAAGACCGTCGCCGATCTTTATTCGCCCGTGAGCGGCGAGGTGATCGAGGTCAACGAGAAGGTCGTCGCGAAGCCCGAGATCGTGAACAAGAGCCCCTACGACCTGGGCTGGTTCATCAAGATCAGAATGGACGATCCCGGGGATCTCGAGGTGCTCTTCAGCTTCGACGAGTACCGGGATTTTCTCGGCGAGCAGCATACGGGAAAAGAGGACGAAGCAGAGGACAGGTAAATGAGCTACATTCAAAACACCGACGCCGATCGAAAAGAGATGCGCGAGCGGATCGGGATCTCCTCGTTCGACGAGATCCTCGAACCGATACCGGAGCGGCTCCGATTCAAGGGGACCCTGTGTCTCGACGACCCGCTCGCCGAGGCCGGGGTCGCCGCGCTCTTCGGGGAGCTCGCCGGGAAGAATCGCCCCGCGTCCCGCGCCGCGAGCTTTCTCGGGGGAGGGATCTACGACCGCCATATCCCCGCGCTCGTGCGCTACGTGACTTCCCGCAGCGAATTCTACACGTCCTACACTCCGTACCAGGCCGAGGTGAGCCAGGGGACGCTGCAGGCGATCTATGAGTACCAGAGCCTCATCTGCCGCGTCACGGGAATGGACGTTTCGAACGCCTCGATGTACGACGGCGCGACCGCGCTCGCCGAAGCCGCGCTCATGGCGAGCGGCATCGCAAAGGGAGGCAAGGTGCTCGTGCCGCGGGCCCTTTCCCCCGCGTACCGCGCCGTGCTCGACTGCTACACGGCCGCGCGCGGGATCCCTCTCGAGGAGATCCCGTACGCGAAGAACGGAACCCTGGATCTCGACCGCGTTTCGTCCGCGCTCAAGGAAAAGACCGCCGCCGTCATCCTCGCCCAGCCGAACTATTTCGGGCTCGTGGAGCCGTCGCACGAGCTCGCCGCTCTCGTTCACGGAGCGGGTTCGCTCCTCATCGCCTGCGTCGACCCGGTCTCGTGCGCGCTCCTCGCCCCTCCGGGGGAATACGGCGCCGATATCGCCGTCGGCGAGGGGCAATCGCTCGGGCTTCCCCAGAGCTACGGGGGGCCGCTCCTCGGCTTCATGGCCGTGAAGACCGAGCACGTGCGCCGCATGCCGGGCCGCCTCATCAGCGGCACGACCGACATCGACGGAAAACGCGGCTACGTGATGACGCTCCAGACCCGCGAGCAGCACATCCGCCGCGAGAAGGCGACCTCGAACATCTGCTCGAACGAGGCGCTCTGCGCTCTCTCCGCCGCGGTGTATCTCACCGCTCTCGGCGAAGAGGGATTCCGGGAGGTCGCCGCGCAGAGCTACGCGAAGAGCCACGCGCTCTATTCGATGCTCGCCGCGACGAAGGGCTGCGCGCTCCCGTTCGGCCTCGGATTCTTCCAGGAGTTCGTGCTCCAGCTTCCGACGGACGCCTCCGAATTTCTGAAGGACGCGCGGGGCCAAGGGCGTTCTCGGGGGGATTCCCCTCGGCGCCGCTTTCCCGGAGCTCGGGGACAGGGCCGTTCTCGTCGCCGTCACGGAAAAGCGCACGAAGGAGGAGATCGAGCTCTATCGGGACCTCGTCGCGGGAAAGGGGGCGGGACGATGAGCGCAACCGTCTTCGAAAAATCGAAACCCGGCCGCCGCGGCTACCGCATTCCCGAGAGCGCATGCGCGAAGGGAAAGATCGATCTCGCGGGGCTCAGATCCGCGCCGCCCGGTCTCCCCGAGATGGGAGAGCAGGACATCGTCCGGCATTACGTCGAGCTCGCCGCGAAAAACTACCACGTCGACAAGGGGATCTACCCGCTCGGAAGCTGCACGATGAAATACAATCCCCTCGTGAACGAGGAAGTGGCGAGGCTCGAAGGTTTCACGGGGCTTCACCCCGCCCAGGACGAGGCCGATTGCCAGGGCGCGCTCGAGCTCATGTGGCGCCTCGAACGCGCGCTCGCCGAAATAACGGGGATGGAGGCGTTCACGCTCCAGCCCGCCGCCGGCGCGCACGGGGAGCTCACGGGCATCATGATCGCGCGCGCGTATTTCGGCGACCGCGGAGAGAAGCGAAGAATCGTTCTCATTCCCGATTCGGCGCACGGAACGAATCCGGCGACCGTGGCCATATGCGGCTTCACGCCGAAAACGATTCAGTCGAACGAGCGCGGTCTCATCGATCCGGGTCTCCTGGAAAAGGAAGTGACTGCCGAGACCGCCTGCCTCATGCTCACCTTGCCGAACACCCTCGGGCTCTTCGAGCGCGAGATCGCCGAGATCGTCCGCATCGCGCACGCGAAGGGGGCTCTCGTCTACATGGACGGCGCGAACATGAACGCGCTCCTCGGCATCGTGCGCCCCGGGGATATCGGCATCGACATCATGCACATCAATCTCCACAAGACCTTCTCGACGCCGCACGGCGGGGGCGGGCCGGGATCGGGCCCCGTCGGCGTCGCGAAGCATCTCGTCGATTTCCTTCCCGTTCCGCGCGTGACGGCGCGGAAGGGCGCGTTCGCGCTTTCCCTGGACGGTCCGAAATCGATCGGCAGGGTCCATCCCTATCACGGCAACTTCAACGTGTTCGTGAAGGCGTATGCCTACATCCGGTCGCTCGGCGGACCGGGGCTCAGGGAGGTTTCGGAGAACGCGATTCTCAACGCGAACTATCTTCTGGCGCGTTTGAAGGATTCGTACGACCTCAAGTATCCGGGCCCCTGCATGCACGAGTTCGTCCTCTCGGCGCGAAACCTCAAGAAGTTCGGCATTCGCGCGACGGACGTCGTGAAGCGGCTCCTCGATTACGGGATTCACGCCCCGACGGTCTATTTCCCCCTCATCGTCGAGGAGGCTCTCATGATCGAGCCCGTCGAGACGGAGAGCAAGGAAACGATCGATCGCTTCGCCGAGGTGATGGAGAAGATAGCCGGGGAGGCCGAGACGAACCCCGCGATGCTGCACGAGGCGCCCGTCACCACGCCGGTGAGGCGTCTCGACGAGGCGGTGGCGGCGCGGTGCCCCGACCTCTGCTGCCCCGGGGATCTCGAATGAGATGGAAACGTGGTTGTTCCTCGATAGCGGGAGCGCGCCCGGCGCCGAGAACATGGCTCTGGACGAGTTCCTCCTCGAACGGGCCGAGCGGCACGGAGGCGCGCCGGTCCTGCGGCTCTATTCGTTCGACCCGCCGGCGATCACGATCGGCTGCCACCAGAACCCGGACCTGATCCTCGACGTCGCTCGCGCGCGCGCGGACGGGCTCGACTGCGTGCGCCGGATCACCGGGGGCAGGGCGCTTCTCCACGAAGGAGAGCTCACGTACTGCGTCGTCGCTCCCGCGGGCTCCGCGCTGCTGCGACGCGCGGTCCGGGGGAGGCGTACCTGAGAATATCCGCCGCGATCTCGGCGGCGCTGCGATCGCTCGGGGTCGATGCCGGGGTTTTCCGGGGGCGCGAGATCCCCGGGCCGAAAGGGACCGCGGCTCCGTGCCTTTCCTCGGTGACGCGCTGGGAGCTCGCCGTCGGGGGGAAGAAGATCGCGGGGAGCGCGCAGCGGAACGACCGCCGCTGCGTTCCTTCAGCACGGCTCGATTCTCATGAGAAGCGGAAGCGAGCGCATCGTGAGATACCTCCGCGCCTCGCCCGACGCCCTCGAAGGCCGCATCACGAGCGTGTCGGCCGAGCTCGGCCGCCCGGTCGGCGGCGAGGAGCTTCGCATGAACATCGCGGCCGCGTTTTCCGAAATGTTCGATATCGAATGGGAGCCGATGCGTCTCTCGGATCGGGACGAGGCGGAAATCGCCGTGCGCGCTCTCGCGAAGCGCCGGGAAGCGCTCGAGCGGATCGCCGGGGAGGTGTGTCCTCCATGAGGGGATTTCTCGTACGGCGCCTCATACAGTCTCTCGCCCTGCTCTTCATCGTGCTCACGATCACGTTCTTTCTTCTCCGGCTCGCGCCGGGCGACCCGATGTCCCGCTACGACAACCCTGATTTCAGCCCCGAGACGGTTCGAGGCATCAGGGAAAGCCTCGGGCTCGACAAACCTCTCGCCGAGCAGTACTTCAGATGGATCGGCGAGCTTCGCGCGGGGGGATTTCGGCGTGAGCCTCCGGTTCCAGCGGCCGGTGCGGGACCTCCTCGCCGAGGCGATACCGAACACGCTTCGCCTCACCGTCGCCGCCCTCGCGCTCCATCTCGTTCTCGGGATATTTCTCGGCGTGCTCTCGGCCGCGCAGAGGCATTCCCCGTTCGACCGGGTGAATACGGTCGCCGCGCTCTTCGTCTATTCGATACCTTCGTTCTGGCTCGCCCTCATGCTCATCCTCGTCTTCTCCCTGAAGCTCGGGGTTCTGCCGTCGTCCCATATGCAGTCGCTCGACACCGAGGGATTCTCGGCGCTCGCCCTCGCGCTCGATCGCGCGAGGCACCTCGCGCTTCCGGCGTTCGTCCTCGGCGTCGCCTCCGCGGCGAGCACGGCGAGGTATATGCGCGGCTCGATGCTCGACGCGCTGCGCGAGGATTACATCCGGACGGCGCGCGCGAAGGGGCTGCCGGAATCCCGCGTCTTTCTCAAGCACGCGTTCAAGAACGCCGCGCTGCCCGTCGTGACGATCGTGGGCTTGAGCCTCCCGTTTCTCTTCGGCGGGGCCGTCGTCGTGGAGACGATATTCTCGTGGCCGGGCATGGGGCGGCTCGCCGTCGACGCGATCTATGCGCGGGACTATCCGACGATACTCGCCGTCAACTTCACGGTCGCGGCGATCGTCATTCTCGGGAACCTTCTGACCGACGTCGCATACGGGCTCCTCGATCCGCGGATCGTCTTCGCGGGCGGGAAGAAAGGCTGAGCGACACGTGCGCGCGCAGGGAGGAACGATATGAGCACGAACGCCGACGAACGATCGATCGCGGCGCCGCCGCGGGGGCTCTGGTCGCAGGGGTGGGCCCGATTCCGCCGGAGCCGGTTCGGCATGGGGGGGGCGCTGATCGTGCTCGCGCTCTATCTCGTCGCGATCGCCGCTCCCCTTCTCACGCGCTACGATCCGATCGCCCAGGGGGACGTTCCGAGGATGCGTTATGTCCCTCCGTGCAGGGAGCATCCTCTCGGGACGGACAAATTCGGGAGGGACGTTTTCGCCCGGGTCGTGTACGGCTCGCGCATCTCGCTCACGATAGGACTCCTCGCCGCCGCGATCACCGTCGTTCTCGGCTCGCTCGTGGGCGCGGCGGCGGGCTATTTCGGCGGCGCCGCCGACGCGATTCTCATGCGGATCGTCGACGCCCTGCTCTCGATACCGCGGCTCTTTCTGCTCCTGACCTGCGTCGCGCTCTTCTCGGGATCCATCTGGCTCATCGTCCTGCTTCTCGGGGCGACCGGCTGGATGGCGACCGCCCGTCTCGTGCGCGCGCAGGTGCTCTCTCTCAGGAATCTCGATTACGTGAAAGCCGCGGAGGCGCTCGGCGCGGGGGGGAGGGGCGTTATCTGGAGACATCTCATCCCGAACACGCTCGGCGTCATCATCGTCGCGGCGACGCTGCGGATCGGGGGGATCATTCTCGCCGAGGCTTCCCTCGGCTTTCTCGGGCTTGGCGTGCCTCCGCCGGCGCCGAGCTGGGGGCAGATGGTTTTCGAGGGCCGCGAGGCGCTCATGAGCGCCTGGTGGCTTTCGACCTTTCCAGGAATCGCGATTGCTGTTACCGTGATCGGGTTCAACCTTCTCGGAGACGCCCTGAAGGATGCGTTCGATCCGAGGCAGATCGCTTGACGCGGGGAGCGAGAGCGCGGGCGTTCACGTTCGACGCCCGCGGGCGACGGTATGGAAACGCTGCTCAAGCTGGATAATCTCCGGACGGTCTTCGAGACCGCGGACGGCGCGGCCCGCGTCGTCGACGGCGTGAGCTTCGAGATCGCGCCCGCCGAGGCCGTGGGGCTCGTCGGCGAATCGGGCTGCGGGAAAAGCGTGACGGCGCTTTCGATCATGCGCCTCGTCACGTCCCCTCCCGGCCGGATCGACGGGGGCTCGATCCTTTTCGAGGGGCACGATCTCCTCGCCCTTTCCGAGAAGGAGATGCGGCGGGTGCGCGGCAACAAGATATCGATCGTGTTCCAGGAGCCCCTCACGAGCCTCAATCCCGTCTTCACGTGCGGCGAGCAGGTGCGCGAGGCGATCGCTCTCCATCAGAAGCTCTCCCGGTCCGATTCGAAGGCGAAGGCGATCGAGATGCTCCGTCTCGTGCGGATTCCCGATCCGGAAAAGCGCTACGGCGCCTACCCGCACCAGATGAGCGGCGGGATGCGCCAGCGCGTGATGATCGCGATGGCCTTGAGCTGCGAGCCCCGGCTCCTCCTCGCGGACGAGCCGACGAGCGCGCTCGACGTTTCGGTGCAGGGGCAGATCATCGAGCTCCTGCGCGAGCTCCAGGAGCGCATGCGCATGGCGGTGCTCCTCATCACGCACGACCTCGCCGTCGTCGCCCAGATGGCGAGCCGCGTTCTCGTGATGTACGCGGGGGTGATCGTCGAGGAGGCGCCGGTCGGAGCGCTCTTCGAGAAGCCCGCTCATCCGTACACGGAGGGTCTCCTCGGCTCGATCGCGCGGCTCGGGCGCCCCGGCGGGCGGCTCGTCACGATTCCGGGAAACGTGCCCGATCCGTTCAGGCTTCCGCCGGGCTGCCGGTTCAGCGACCGGTGCCCGAAGAGATTCGAGAAATGCTTCGCGGCGGAGCCGCCGCTCATCGACCTTTCGCCGGGGCGCCGCGCGCGCTGCTGGCTGCGCGGGGGATGAGGATGGAAATCTTCAAGGCGCAGGGAATACGAAAATACTACCGCTCGTCGGCGGGGCTCTTCTTCGGGAGCGGCGCCGTCGTGAAGGCGGTCGACGGCGTCGATCTCGCGCTCGAGCAGGGCGCGACCCTGGGGCTCGTCGGCGAATCCGGGTGCGGCAAGAGCACGCTCGCCCGCGTCCTCATCCGCCTCGAGGATCCGACGGCGGGGAGCATCCGTCTCGGCGGCGAGGATTTCCTCGCCCTCAAGGGGAAGGCCCTGCGCGCCGCGCGGCGCAGGATACAGATGGTGTTCCAGGACCCCTACTCCTCCCTCAACCCGCGTCTCAGCGTGGGGAGCACGATCGCGGAGGGGATACGGATACACAAGCTCGCGCGGGGAGCCGAGGTGAAGGAGCGCGTCGCGAAGCTCCTCCACAAGGTCGGGCTCCCCCCGTCGGCGGCTTCGAAATATCCGCACGAGTTTTCCGGAGGCCAGCGGCAGCGCATCGGCATCGCGCGTTCGCTCGCGGTCGAACCCGAGGTGCTGATCGCGGACGAGCCCGTCTCCGCCCTCGACGTTTCGGTGCGCGCGCAGATCATCAATCTCCTGAAGGACCTTCAGAAGGACATGGGGCTCACGTATCTCTTTATCGCGCACGATCTCGGGATCGTGGAGCACGTGAGCGACGCGGTCGCCGTGATGTACTGCGGGAAGATCGTCGAGCAGTCGCCGACGGGGGATCTGTTCAGGGAGCCGCTCCATCCCTACACGCAGGGGCTCATCGCCTCCGTTCCCGTCGCCGACCCGTTCGGCGCGCGGGTCCGCGCTGCCATTCCGGGAGACGTTCCGAGCCCCGTGAACATCCCTCCCGGCTGCGCCTTCAATCCGCGCTGCCCGCGCGTGATGGACATATGCAGCGTCGAAAAACCCGATCTCGTCGCGGCCGGTCCCGGGCGCGCGGTGCGCTGCTGGCTTCATCAGCCGCACGGCGCTCGAGCTTGAACGGGCGCTGCGGGGATCGGCGCGGAATCGGCGGCTTTTCATTTGACACGCGGCGATTCCTGGTCTAGATTGTTGAAGTTTGGCGGGTAATTTATGCCCATTCCGTATATCGGATTGTGATCATATCAATTCCAGAGCACGCGTGCACATCTCTTCGCAGGAGCAGCCGATGATCGAGGAGCATCTGGGTCTCATCCGTTCGAAGGAAGCGGAATCGAAGGAACGCATCGCGGGAGCCGAGGCGAAGGCCGTCGAGCTCGTCGAGAAGGAGCGGGAAAGCGCCGCGAAGCTCCTCGACGAGGAGAGGCTCAAAGCCGCCGAGCTCGAGCGCTCGCTCCTCGCCGCCGCGCGGCGGAACGCCGACGAGAAGGTATCGGTGCTCCGCGCCGAGAACGCCAAGAGGCTCGCCGGGCTCGCCGTCCTCGCCAAGAAAAGCTACGAAAAGGCGATCGATATGATTCTGAAGGAGTTTCGCGAGGGCGTCTAGCGTCGTCGGGACGCGCCGCCGTCCATCGGGAAGTTCGGGAGAGAATCGAATGGCCGTCAGCCGAATGCTGAAAGTGCAGCTCATCGTCCACGCCGCGGTGAAAGACGAGGTCACGGCCTTTCTGCGCGAGGCGGGAGTCGTCGAGGTCACGGACGTCGAGCTCGAAGGGTTCCGCGGCGGAATCGACGAGGAAGAGGCGGGACGGCTCGCGCGGCTCGCCGACAAGGCCGATTCGGCGATCCGGTTTCTCGATCCCTACGTGAGGAAGCTCTCTTTCGCCGAGCGGCTGCGCAGCGGGCCGCTGCGGGTTTCTCCGGCGGACATCGAGAAGGCGTCGGCCGCGATCGACGTCGAGAAGGTCGCGCTGCGCTGCGCCGAGCTCGAGAGCTCGATGCGGAAGTGCCGGGACGAGCTCGCCTGGAGCGTGGATCTCGTGCGCGAGCTCGAGCCGTGGCGATCCGATCGCGAGCCCGCTCGAGTCCCTCTCCACGGCGCGATACGGGCTTCAGTTCTGGACGTTTCCCGAAAAGGTCTTCGATCGCCGCGCTCGCGCAGGCGTACGAGGCGCATCCGCTCATCCAGCATGACGAGTCGCCCGCGCCGGCGGGAAGGGTGTACGCGGCGTCATCGCGCCGCGCGACGAGGCCGAAGCCGCGGCGGAGCTTCTCAAACAGGCCGGAGCGGTGCGGCACGACTTCGAGGGGCTCACCGGCACGCCGGCGGATATCATCGAGAAGCGAAAAGCCGGCTGGGCCGCGCTCGAGGCGAAGATCGCCCGGATCGAGGAGGAAGCGCGCGAGCTCTCGCGCGTGCGTCCCGAGCTTCTCGTTCTGTCCGATCACTTCCGCGAACGGCACGGGCTTCTCGATATCGAGCGGCATTTCCACCGCACGGAGCACACGTTCGTGCTCGAGGGGTGGATGCGGGCGATCCGACAAACGCAGGATCGAGAAGGAGCTCGCGAAACGCTGGAGCGAGATCGATTTTCTCGCGCGGCCGCCGCGGGAGGGAGAGGATCCGCCGAGCGAGCTCGAGAACCGGCGGGCCGCTCATCCGTTCGAATTCATCATGACCCTGTACGGGAGGCCGACGTACGGGGAGATCGATCCGACGCCGCTCCTCGCGCCGTTCTTCGTCGTGTTCTTCGGGATGTGCATAGGAGACGCGGGGTACGGTCTCGTGATCGCGGCGCTCTGCGCGTTCTTCCTCTTCAAGCTCAAGATACAGGGGGGAATGCGCCTCCTCATGCAGATTCTTCTCGCCGGCGCTGTTCTCACCGTGGTCGTCGGGGTGCTCGACGGGAGGCTATTTCGGTATCGACGCGAAGCTGCTGCCGCCCGCGCTTACGAGCATCATGCTCATCGATCCGCTCAAGGAGCCGATGAAGATGCTCAACGTCGCGTTTCTCTTCGGCATCGTCCATATCCTTTTCGGCATCGGCATTCGGATGTCGGTGAATTTCAAGGCCGGCCTCTGGGCCGACGCCTTGTTCGACGATCTCTTCTGGATATTGTTCCTCGTCGCGCTGGCGCCCCTCGGCTACGCGTTCATATTGAACGGGAAGATACCCCCCGCGCTCGGGTTCTACGCGTCCCGCGCGGCGCTCGTGATCGCGGGCGTTCTCTTCGTCACCGGCATCCGCAAGGAACGGAACAAGCTCGTCGGCGTGCTTCAAGAGCCTCCTCAAATTCTACAGCGTCACCGGCTATTTCGGGGACGTGCTCTCCTACGCCCGTCTCCTCGCGCTCGGTCTCGCCACGGCCGCGATCGCCGTCGCGATCAACGGCATCGCGGACGATGGTCACCGGGCTTCCGTTCTATCTCGGGATACGTCGCCGCGATCCTCATCCTGATCTTCGGCCATTCGTTCAATATCGCCGTGAACATTCTCGGCGCGTTCGTCCATTCGGCGAGGCTCCAGTACCTCGAGTTCTTCAACAAGTTCTTCACGGGGGGCGGCCGCGAGTTCCGGCCGTTCAGAAGCGAAAGACGGTACACGGTAATGAAGCAATCTGATTCCGGGTTCTAACGTATCAGGGAAGGAGTGTTGTATGCTTGGTTTTGCGCTATTGCTCCTCGGCGCGGCGCTCGCGGCCGGGCTCGCCGGGTGCGGTTCGGCCCTCGGATGCGGGGTCGTCGGCATGGCGGCGAGCGGCGTCGTAAGCGAGGATCCGAACAAGTTCGGGCGTCTTCTTCTGCTCCAGGCGCTGCCGGGGACGCAGGGGATCTACGGGCTCGTGGCGCTCTTCATGATCATCAACAAATTCGCGAGCTGGGGAATACCGGCGAGCGACGTCACCGTCAAGACGGGACTCGAGGTCATCGGCGCCGCGCTCCCCATCGCGCTCGCGGGGCTCGTATCCGGGCTCTACCAGGGCAAGGTCTGCGCGGCCGCGTGCAGCCTCGTCGCCAAGCGGCCCGGCGAAGTGGGGAAGGGGCTCGTATTCGGAGTCGTCATCGAGACCTACGCGGTGCTCGGGCTCCTCGCGACGCTGCTTCTCCTCCAGAGGGTCGACCTTGTAGGACCGCGGGGACGCGAACCGGGGAAAGGCATCATGTCGATCGAGAACATATTGAAGAAGATCGAGGAAGAGACCGAAGCCGCGGTCGCGGAGATCCTTCGCGCGGCCGAGACGCGGGCCGCTTCCATCCGCGAGGAGGGAGCGAGCGGAGGCGCGAAGCTCCGCGAGGAGCTCGAAGGCAAGGCGCGCGCGAAGGCGGCCGACGAAGAGCGGCGGCTCATCGTCGGGGAGGAGCTCGAGCTCCGCAAGGCCGCTCTCGAGCGCAAGCGCGAGATTCTCGGCGAGGTCTACGCGGAGGCGCGGAAACGGATCGAGAGTCTCCCGCGGGACGAGTATCTCGAGCTCATCTCGGTGCTCATCCTCAAGAACGCGGTCTCGGGGAAAGAGGAGATCGTCGTTCCCGCCGCGCAGCGGGGCGTGTTCGCGGGGGACTTCGTCGAATCCCTGAACCGGGCGCGGGGAGCGGGCTCGGCGTTCATCGTCGCCGGGACCCCGGGAGAGTTCGCGTGGGGAGTCGTTCTGCGCGAGGGACAGCGCCGGGTCGATCTCACCCTCGGAGTCATTTTCCCGCAGCTCACGGCGCGCGTCGAGTCGGCGGCGGCCGGCATCCTGTTCCCCGAGTAAGAGGAGACCGCGTGGCCGAGGATTACACATATATCGTCGCCCGGCTTCGTTCGCTCGAGGCGCTGAGCCCCGAGCGGTCGTGGTTCGAGCGGCTCGCGCGCACTCCCGGCGAGAACCTCCTCGGCGCGCTCAGGGAGCACTTCGGCGGTTTCGAGGCGGTGAGCTCCCCGGCGGAGTTCGAGCGCGCGCTCGAGGCCGAGAAGCTCTCGCTCCTCGAGCTCGTGACGGGGCTTCTCCAGGAAGAGCGGTCGAGATCGTTCATCCGGTCGGGCTACGATTTCGACAATTGCACGCACGCGTGGAAGGCCGCGAGGCTCGGCGCGAGGAGTGCCTTGACCCCGTTCGGCTTCTTCGCCCCGTCCGCCGTCGAGGAAACGACGGCGGGAAAGGCCCGGGGCGTTCTTTCCCCGCGCCTCGAAGCGCATCTCGCGGCGCTCGATGCGCGGTACGAGGAGACGAGGAACCTCGCCGCGTGCGAGTACGCGGGAGAGGCCGCGAAATGGCGGTTTCTCTTCGAGACGGCGCCCGGGGAGGAGGCGGCCGCGTATCTCAGGTGCAAGGTCGATCTGATCAATATCAAGAATTGCATCCGTCTCCGTCGAACGGCGCTCCGCACGGAATCGCTCAACGCGGTCTGGATCGAAGGGGGCGACGTCGAGACGGCGCGGTTTCGGGACTTCGTCCGCGAGGGGGAGGAGGAAATGCTCTCGTACCTCGCGACGAGCGTTCACGCGAGGCTCGTTCGCCTCGGCCTCTCGCGGGACGTGCCGCTCTGGAAGATCGATCCGATCATGCGCCGCGCGCTCATGGAATTTCTGGGGGAGAGCCGGTACCGGTTCTTCGATTTCTCCCCCGTGCTCTACCATATCGAGCTCAGGGAGCGCGATTTCGAGATCGTACGGAGAATCGTGGTGAGCAGGCTCAACCGGGCGAGCGACGAAACGACGCTCGAGCGCCTCGGCGCGCTCCTGCCCTCGTGACGGAAAGGGAGCTTCCGGCGTGGCGAAGAACAATCGCGGTCATAGGGAATTCGGATTCGATCGAATACTTTCGCGTGCTCGGCTGCGAGACGTACGAGACGAAGGACGGCGCGCTCACGCAGGAGCAGTTCGATGAAGTCGTGCAGCGCAGATTCAAGATCATTCTCGTCACCGAGGAGGTCTTTCACGAGTACCGGGAGATCATCAGGCGGAGGACGCACCGCATGTTCCCCGTGGTGACGATCATTCCCGACGTCAGGGGCGCCGCGCGGACGAAGGAAGGGCTCGCGTCGAGCGGAGTCGCCCTCGAGGAGATCCGCATGGCGGTGGTGAAGGCGATCGGGCAGGATATCTCCGTGAGATAACGGCCCCGGATCGCGCGTGACCTGTCGAGATTGGAGGAGTCGGTACAATCATGGCCGCAGGAAGAATCGTCAAGGTTTCGGGCCCTCTCATCATCGCGGAGGGCATGAAGGATGCCCGGATGTTCGAGCTGGCCCGCGTGAGCGAGAAGAAGCTCATCGGCGAGATCATCGAGCTCCACGGCGACGAGGCGTACATACAGGTCTACGAGGATACGTCGGGGCTCGGCCCCGGCGAGATCGTCGAATCGACCGGAGCGCCGCTCTCGATCGAGCTCGGGCCGGGGCTCCTGCAGTCGATCTACGACGGGATCCAGCGCCCGCTCGACGTCGTCTACGCGCGCTCGGGCCATTACATGGCGCGCGGCATCAACCTGCCGGGGCTCGACCGCGCGAAGAAATGGGCCTTCACGCCGAACGCGAGCCTCAAGGCGGGCGAAGCCGTCGAGGCGGGGGATATTCTCGGCGAGATCGACGGAGACGGAGCTCATCGTGCATCGCGTCATGGTGCCGCCGACGATCGGGAAGGGCACGCTCGTCCGCGCGCCCGAGAAGGGCGAGTTCACGGTCGAGGAGACGATCGCCGAGATCAAGACGGACAAAGGGGTCCTCCCCGTGACCCTCATGCACCGCTGGCCCGTGCGAACGCCGCGCCCCATCGTGAAGAAGCTCATGCCCGAAAAACCGCTCGTCACCGGGCAGCGCGTCATCGATACGCTGTTCCCGATCAGCCAGGGAGGCACGGCGTGCGTGCCGGGACCCTTCGGCGCGGGGAAGACGGTCATCCAGCATCAGCTCGCGAAATGGTCCGACGCGAAGATCATCGTCTATATCGGCTGCGGCGAGCGCGGAAACGAGATGACGGACGTGCTTCAGGAGTTTCCCGAGCTCAAGGATCCCGCGACGGGGCGTCCGCTCATGGAACGCACCGTGCTCATCGCGAACACGTCGAACATGCCCGTCGCGGCCCGCGAGGCGTCGGTGTACACGGGCATCACGATCGCCGAGTACTTCAGGGACATGGGATACGACGTCGCCGTCATGGCCGATTCGACCTCCCGGTGGGCGGAGGCGATGCGCGAGATGTCGGGACGTCTCGAGGAGATGCCGGGCGAGGAAGGCTATCCGGCCTATCTGCCGTCGCGCATCGCCGAGTTCTACGAGCGCTCGGGCCGCGCGATCTGCCTCGGCCGGGACGGAAGGATCGGCACGCTCAGCGTCATCGGCGCGGTGTCCCCGCCCGGCGGCGACCTTTCCGATCCGGTCGTTCAGGCGACGCTCAAGGTGGTCAAGGTGTTCTGGAGCCTCGAGGACACCCTCGCCTTCGAACGGCACTTTCCCGCGATCAGCTGGCTCACGAGCTACAGCCTCTACCACGACGGGCTGACCGATTATTTCCGCGACAACGTGGCGGACGATTTCAGGGACATGCGGATCGAATCGATGGAGCTTCTCCAGAAAGAGGCCGAGCTCAAGGAGCTCGTTCGCCTCGTCGGTCTCGATTCGCTCTCGCCGCAGGACCGGATCGTCCTCGAGACGACGAAATCGATCCGGGAGGATTTCCTGCACCAGTCCGCGTTCGACGCCGAAGACGCCTACACGCGGCTGGCGAAGCAGCACCGGATGCTGAAGGCGATTCTCGATCTTCACCACGCGTGCATCAGGGGGATCGAGAAGCGGGTTCCGCTCCGGAAGCTCATCGAGCTCCCGGTGCGCGAGAGCATCGCGAAGAATGAGATACGTGAGCGAAAAGGATATCGCTCGATTCGACGGCGTTACGGCCGAAATCGAGGAACAGATCACGGCGTGCATGAAGGAAAGCCGCACAGGCGAGGAGTGATACCATGGTGACCGAATATTCGACCATTCGCCAGATCGCAGGCCCGCTCGTCCTTCTCGACCGGGTCGATCACGCGACCTACGAGGAGCTCGTGGAGGTCGAGCTGCCCGACGGGGAGATCCGCCGCGGAAAGGTTCTCGAGATCGACCGGGACAAGGTGCTCGTCCAGGTTTTCGAGGGAACGCGGGGCATCGATACCGCGAAAACGAGCGTGCGGTTCCTCGGGCGCGGGCTCGAGCTCGACGTCTCGCCCGATATCCTCGGCCGGATCTTCAACGGGCTGGGGCATCCGATCGACCAGGGCCCGCGGATCATTCCCGACAAGAAGCTCGATATCAACGGGAGTCCGATCAACCCGTACGCGCGCGTGTACCCGAAGGAGTTCATCCAGACGGGGATCTCGGCGATCGACGGGCTCAACACGCTCGTGCGCGGGCAGAAGCTCCCGATCTTCTCCGGCTTCGGGCTCCCGCACTCGGAGCTCGCCGCGCAGATCGCCCGGCAGGCGACCGTGCTCGGCAAGGGGGAGACGTTCGCCATCGTCTTCGCCGCGATGGGGATCACCTTCGAGGAGGCGGACTATTTCATCCGCGACTTCCAGCAGACGGGAGCGATGGAACGCGTCGTGCTCTTCATCAACCTCGCGAACGATCCGACGATCGAGCGCATCGCCACGCCCCGGACGGCGCTGACCGCCGCCGAATACCTCGCCTTCGAGCGGGGCATGCACGTGCTCGTGATCATGACCGACATGACGAACTACTGCGAGGCGCTCCGCGAGGTGTCGGTCGCCCGCAAGGAGATCCCGGGGCGCCGGGGCTACCCGGGCTACCTCTACACCGATCTCGCGACGATCTACGAACGCGCCGGGCTTCTCAAGGGAAAGAACGAAGGGGAGCTGCGGGAGGGTTCGATCACGCAGATTCCCGTGCTCTCGATGCCCGACGACGACAAGACGCATCCGATCCCCGATCTCACCGGGTACATCACCGAGGGGCAGATCATTCTCGACCGTTCCCTTCACCGCAAGGGGATCTATCCGCCGATCAACGTGCTGCCGAGCCTCTCGCGCCTCAGGGACAAGGGAATCGGCGCGGGGAGAACCCGCGAGGACCATGCCCAGATCGCGAACCAGCTCTTCTCCTCCTACGCCCGCAGCAAGGAGGTCGAGGAGCTCGCCGTCGTGCTCGGGGAGGCGGCCCTCACCGACGCGGACAAGGCGTTCATGGCGTTCGGCCAGGCGTTCGAGAAGCGGTTCGTCCGGCAGGACGTCCACGAAAACCGCCCGGTCGAGCAGACGCTCGAGACCGGATGGGAGCTTCTCACGACGATCCCGCGCGTCGAGCTCAAGCGCATCAAGGACGAGTTTATCAAGAAGTACATGGAGAAATATCTGCCGAAGGCCGGGGGGCGAAGGGGAAGACGGGCGGATTCGCGACGGAGCCGGCGCCCGGGAAGAACTGATCGCGCGGAGCGTATGACGTGAGAGTCAAGGTCAATCCGAACCGAATGATGCTTCTTCGCATGAGGCGCCGCCTCGAGCTCGCGCGCCGGGGGCACAAGCTGCTCAAGAACAAGCAGGAGAAGCTCATGCAGAATTTCTTCCTGCTCGTCCGGGAGAACCACCGAGCTCCGCGCGGGGAGGTCGAGCGGGGATTCCTGGAAATCGGCGAGCGCTATCTCGAGGGAAGGGCTTCGACGGGAAGCCAGGCGCTCGAAGACGCGCTCGAGCTCAGCACGAGGAAGGGGAGCGCTCGATTTCACCGAGCGCCACGATATGAACATCACGAGCCCGGAGTTCACCTTCGAAGTGCCCGATGAAGAGCTCTCGTACCGGCTGTCGGATACCTCGCCCGAGCTCGATGCGGCTTTCGAGAGGCTTTTCGCGTCGTTCCCGAAGCTCCTGGACCTTGTCGGAAAAGAAAATACGCTCTTTCGCATGGCGGAGGAGCTCGAAAAGACCCGTCGCCGCGTGAACGCCCTCGAGTACGTGCTCATCCCCGATCTCGAGGCGGTCATCAGGAACATCGACGACAAGCTGGGCGAGCTGGAACGTTCGAACCAGATCCGCCTCATGAAGATCAAGGACATGGTGAAGGAGCGCGGCGAGGGGGTTTGACGACCCCCGCCGAGCCTTGCCCGCAACCGCAATAACTCCAAGTCAAATTTGTTGACATGCCTTCTGACGCTTTATATATTTTCATCGGATATTTACCGGAAGCGCGGAATAGAATAAGAGACCCACACCTTACGTTTTCTTCCGCCCCCGCTCTCTCGAAAAGGCGGGAGAAGAACGGCCTGGGGATTGGTACTTCTTGGCAAGGAGTGGAACGATGGAAGGTCGTTACGGATCGCCGGCCCTGACAAGGACGCTGGCCTTTGCCCTTGTACTCCTCGTTGTATCGTTCGCGAACGCATACGCTCAGACCGGAAGAGTCACCGGAAAGGTGACCGACGCGACAACGTCGGAACCGCTCGCGTTCGCGAACATCGTGGTCATGGGGACGAACCCGCTCCTCGGCGCCATGACGCTCAACGACGGCACGTTCACGATCACCGGGGTCCCTGTCGGCACCTACACGGTGAAGGCCATGATGATGGGTTACAAGGCGGTCGAAAAGCCGGGTATCGCGGTGAACGCGGGACTTGCGACGGCCGTCAATTTCCAGCTCACGGAAGCGGTCGTGGGCCGCACCCAGGAAATCGTCGTCGAAGCGGAGCTTCCGCAGGTCGACGTGACCTCGAGCGACAACAGGGCGCGCGTGTCGAGCGATCAGCTCAAGGAGCTGCCCGTCGATAACGCCGTCGACGCCGTGGCGCTCAAGAGCGGTATCGTCAAGACGGGCGACGAGCTTCACGTGCGCGGCGGGCGCTCGCAAGAGGTGCAGATGCAGATCGACGGCGTTCCCGTCGACGATCCGCTCGGCGGCTCGATGTCGGTCGGGCTTCTCGGCACCGACAACAGCGAGGTCATCACGGGCGGCATGGACGCCGAATACGGCAACGCGCAATCCGCGATCATCAACATAAGCACCCGTGAAGGGGGCAAGAGTTTCGAGGGCCAGGTCCGGTATATGACCGACGATTTCGGCCGTAGCGACAAGACCTACACGAACTACGACAGGCTCAGTGTCGGGTTCGGCGGTCCGACGTTCCTCAGAGCCCTCACGTACTATATGTCCGGAGAGGCGACCTTCCAGGACGGCGACAACTGGACGATCGCGCGGCGGAACGAGACGAAGATACTCGGCGATTGGCTCAAGTACTCCGACCGGCAGTTCTCGTCCTACAACCTCCAGGGCAAGCTGGCGTACCAGGTCAACCCGAGGCTCAAGCTCATCGGCGAGGCGATCTTCTCTCACTCCGTCGGGAATCCCTACGCGCACAACTGGAATATCGAGGGCTACGTCCAGAAGATATATCGATTCGTGGCGCTCCGGGCGAGCCGCGAGTCCTCGGCGGAGGATGCGCGCGCTTTCGGCTCGTATACGAGCGTGTACCAGGGGGACTGGATCAAGAACACCCCCGCGCGCGTCGAGGTCTATCCGGGCACGCTCGAGGAGCGGCGCAGGACCATCTATCCGATCGTCGTCTACGCCAAGGTGCGCGATCCGAACAATCCGGCGCGGCAGGCCTTCACCATACGGTACGACCATTTCTACGCGCGGATGCTGACCGACGTGTACGGGCGCGAGGGGGAAGTGATCTGGGACGAGGCGATCCTCGACGGAGAGGGCAATTTCGTGCGCCACGAAAGCAAGCTTCAGTTCGAAGGCTACCAGAATCCCGAAAGCAAGTTCAGCCATTTCAGGGACGATTCGAGCTACGTGTACTTCAACTCGGCCGAGAACGTCACGACGGGCACGTCAAACGATCTCAACCTCAAGTTCGCCATAAACCACAACATCTCGGACGACGTGCTCTACACGATCAACTTCACGCGTCTCCGGTTCAAGAGCCTGAACACGGTCGACGGCAAGACGCCGTCCGAGTTCTCGACGGCGGGGCTTCCGGGGACGCTTCCGAGCGGGTCGTGGAGATACAGCGGCATCAGCAGCGAGGATTTCTACACCGACCCCGATAATCCGTACTACGTCACCGCTTACGATTGGCCGGCCTATACGAATCGCGTCACGACTGCGTACAACCTGAAGGCGGACATCACGTCGAAGAAGTGGCAGAATCACCAGTTCAAGACCGGCGTTCAGTTCATCTACAACGACCTCGACGAAAACCGATCAACTTCCCCGGCCGCATCAGGCGGCTCACGGACGGCAGCCTGGACCAGGGCGGAAGGTCGAACACGTACCACAACTTCAATCCCGAGGCCTCCTACTACGTCCAGGACAAGTGGGCGTACCAGGGCATGGTTGTGAACGGCGGCGTCAGGATCGATTTCTTCTCCCCGGGAAACAACACCGAGATACAGATCGTCAGCAACGAGATCGACCAGAACGTCGACAAGTATAAATTCCAGATCAGCCCGCGGCTCGGGTTCGCGTTTCCGATCACGGACCGCGACAAATTCCATTTCCACTACGGGCGCTTCACCCAGTGGCCGAGCAGGAACTTCCTCTTCAGAACCCAGGACCTGCTCTTCGGATCGGGCGTTCTCGGCAATCCCGATCTCGACGAGGAGCTCACCGTCTCGTACCAGGCCGGCGTTTCGCACCAGTTCAGCGAGACGATCGCGGGGCACTTCGTCGTGTTCAACAAGGACATCTTCGGGCTGATCTCCTCGACGCGCGTGCTGGATACGGAGCTCGGCGTGCAGGGATACCGCTACATCAACCGGACGTACGCGAGCTCGCGCGGTCTGGAAGTGAGCATCGATAAGATGAGAAACCGCTACGTCGGCGGCGAGATATCCTATACTTACTCGTATGCGGACGGCGTCGCGTCCGACGCGGAGTTCGGCGTGTCCGCGGAGGGGCTCACGCATCTGCCGACCCAGGAGATGCCGCTCGACTGGGATCAGCGCCATACGCTGAACGTCACCCTGACCCTCCAGGACCAGAACAAGTGGGGAGCGACGGTCGTGTACTCGTACGGCAGCGGGCTCCCGTGGACGCCCGTCGATCGTTTCGCGCGCCGCCAGGATCCCCTGTGGGAAAACTCGGAGAGGCTCCCCACGCAGCACATCATCAATATCCAGGGGCGCAAGATGTTCAACATCCGCGGGCAGGAGCTCATGCTCTTCTTCGAGGGGCGCAACCTTCTGGACGAGGATATACTTTCGCCCGGCGGGATCGCTCCCGGAGCGTTTCCCGGCATGCAGAACGCGCAAATGGACGGCGGTTCCTACCTGACCGAGACCGGTCAGTACGGAGGAGCCTATCTGCAGGATATCAACGAAGACGGTGTCGACGATTTCAACCCGGTCCACGATCCGACGATTTGGGACTCGCGGAAGACGTGGCGTATCGGATTCGGATTCGAGTTCTAGAGCGCTCCTGGATGATGGAGGAGGGTTTGCGCATGAATCGCAAGAAATGGGTCAATGCAGCGGCGGCGCTTCTGCTGATATTCATGATAAGCGCCCCGGCGTTTGCCAGGAATGACGACGCGGCATGGGTGGGGAAAATGAAGGACATGCCCCGAAGGGATTGGGCGCTCACCGGAGCCTGGGTCCACAACGTGGGCAACCTCCAGATGAACGTGACGAACTGGGGATGCTTCGGATCCTATCCGGGCTCGACGCTGGCTATGTCCGAGTCCCCCTCGGCCCAGTGGCCGGCGAACTCCGCCGTCGAATATCTCTATATCGCCGGTCTCTGGGTCGGCGCGAAGAAGGGCGGCGTGCCGGTCGTGACCACGGCGGCGTACGAGCAGGAGTTCATGCCTGAACCGCTGGATCCCGTCCAGACGATCTACCGCTCGTTCGAGGGCGCGTTGGGCGGGACGCGGTACCCGAGCCCGCCCGATGACGACAAGGACGGCCTCATCGACGAGGACTGGCTGAACGGCATGGACGACGACGGCGACGGCCGGATCGACGAAGATTACGCGGCGATCGGCAAGCAGATGTTCGCCTGCTGGTTCACGGACGATCATCCGGGCGTTTTGCAGCGCCTTCCCGAGCACACGCCGCTCCATCTGATGGTTCGGCAGGAGAGCTACCAGTGGGAGGAGCCGAAGTTCTACAACTTCGTCGGCGCCGAATACAAGATAAAGAATACGGGAGTCGAGAGCATCGAGGACATGTACATCGGCTTCTTCGCCGACGGCGACGCGGGGCCGCGGACGCGGGAGCAGTACTGGCTCGACGACGGAACGGGTCTCTATGAAGATATCGTGTGCGCGCAAAAGGGAGATCGCATCGTTCCGATCCGCGTCAGCGTCGCGTACTTCTACGATATCGACACCGATGAGGGCCAGACCCCGGGCTATATGGGGATCCTTTTCCTCGGTCACGATACGGATCCTCTCGGGGAAGCCGCTCCGAAGAGGGTCGGGATCACCTCGTACCAGAACTTCTCGGGGGACCAGCCATACGAGAACGGAGGAGATCCGGACAACGATTTTCAGCGCTACGAGCTTTTGAGCAAGACCACGCGCGACCGCAACCAGGAAGTGCCGAGAGACTATCGAATGCTCATGGCGACGGGGCCGTTCAGGGAATTGCCGCCCGAGACGACGCTCGTTCTGCAGGTCGCGTTCACGTGCGGCTTGGGGCTCGAAGGCATGAAGGCGAGCGCGGCGAGCGCGGCCCTCACCTACCAGGGCAACTGGTTCGATATCGACGGCAACCCGCTGACCGGGACGAACGGCCGCGAAACGGCCGTCGCCGGCCCCGTGAACGGACTCATCGCCGATTCGTGCGATGCCATTCTGGCGAATCAGCCTATCTCCGCGGCGAGGGGAGAGATCGTCTGGGTCAACGCCGACTGCAGGCTGGAGCTCGAGCTCTGGGACGACGACAACTGCTCCAAGGGAGACGCGTCGTTCGCCGATTACCAGACGGGCGTCGGCGGGAAGGAGCACCAGGTGAACTGGCTTGTCGGCTCCGCGCCTCCGCCCCCCGTCATGCGCCTCATCCCGGGGGATCACAAGGTGACGCTTCTCTGGGACAACTTCAGCGAGGTGAGCCCCGACGTGAGCACGCTCGAGTACGACTTCGAGGGCTACCGGATCTGGCGCGCGGACGGATGGGGTCGGCCTCTCGGCACGTCGGTCTTCACCGGCCCGAACCGCGAGCTCTGGCAGCTCATCGAGGAGCGCGATCTCGTGAACGGCGTGTCGCCCGACAGGAGCTTCAAGACGCCCTTCTCGGAAGGGGGATGGGAGTACGAGCCTCTCGTCAATCTACCCAACAAGGATTCCTATATCGCCTATTTCGAGCAGAACGTCTATAACTACCCGATGGACGACGTGCCCTGCCCGCCCGGACTGTCCGCGCTCGAATGCGACACGCTCGAAGCGCTCGCCAGGTACGGTCTCGGATTCCAGGGAGGGCTGAAATACTACAAATTCGTCGACACCAGCGTCCACAACGGGATGCATTATTTCTACAGCGTGACGGCGTACGATCACGTGCTCTCGAGAGGCAGTGCCGACGAAGGTCGGATACTTCGGCGATCCGTCGTCGAACTTCCAGTACATCACGCCTCTTTCCACCGCGCAGGAAGCCGAGACATACCAGGAAAAGGAAGTATATGTGGTTCCGAACCCCGCTACGGCGCAAGCGATGGAGCCGTGGCAGCTCGAGCCGAACCAGGACGATCCGACCGGCATAAAGGTGGAGTTCAGGAATCTTCCGAAATGCCGCACGACGGTTCGAATCTACACGGTCGCGGGGGATCTCGTCGAGGTGCTCTATCACGACGGGAGCGCGGGCGACGGTACGCTGCGGTGGGATCTCGTCTCGCGGAACGGGCAGGACGTGACGAGCGGAGTGTATCTGTTCTCCGTGGAGCCCGAAGACGGGAAATTCTCGAGGACGATCGGAAAATTCGTTGTGATTCGATAATTGATTGCTATGAACGTTCTCTCCGAGGAGGTTGCGTGATGAAGCGTAGGATTTGTATGGGGGTCGTGCTGATCGCGCTGGTCCCCGCTCTGGCGTCGGCGTCGACCAAGCCTTTCGAGAAGGTCGGCACGTACTCGGCCCAGTTCCTGAAGATCGGCGTATCGGCGAGAGCGGCGGGAATGGGAAGCGCCTTCACGGCCGTCTCCAACGACGCGTCGGCCCTGTACTGGAATCCCGCGGGGATGGTCGAGCAGCCGCGCACGCAGGTGACGATGAACACGGTCGTCTGGCCGGCCGATGTCGACATCTATTTCGCCGGCGCCGTGTTCAACACGCCCTACCTTCCGGGGTCGTTCGGGATAAGCGCGCGGGCGCTCACGATGGACCCGCAGGAGGAGAGGACCATCTACATGCCCCAGGGGACGAAGCGGTACTTCGACGCCGGGGACATGTCGTTCGGGCTGTCGTACGCCACGTACTTCACGGACCGGTTTTCGGCGGGCATCACGACCCATTTCATCCATATGGGTCTCGCCGACAAGAGCGTCGAATCGCTCGCGTTCGACTTCGGGCTCCTCTACCGCATCGGCATCCAGGGCATGCGGCTGGGAATGATGGTCCAGAGCCTCGGCGGCGAGGTCGATTTCGACGACCGCGCTTCGAAGCTTCCGACCCTCTTCAAGGTCGGGCTCGCGGTCGACGCGTACCGGAGCGGCGCTCATGCGCTGCTCGCGACGGGCGAGTTCTCGCACCCGGTCGACAACAAGGAACGCATGAACGTCGGAATGGAATACAGTTTCAACCAGTTCTTCATGCTTCGGTCGGGCTACAACATCGGATACGACACCCAGAAACTCGCGTGGGGCGTCGGTTTCCGGATCGATACGAGCCAGACATCCGATATCGGATTGGATTATTCCTGGGAGGATCTCGATTATCTCGGTACGAGCCATCGGTTCAGCATGAACTTCAGCTACTGAGGGTAAGCGCCGCGTGTCTTTCGAGCCCCGCATACGTTCGCATGCGCGTGCTCTCGCAGCCGTCCTGCCGGTATTGCTTGCGCTGATATCGGCGGGCGAGGTCCGATGCGATCCGATGAGGGGCCAGGGCAGTTTCGAGTTCTACGTCGATATCTCTTCCCTGCCCGCGGGCGGCCCGGGCACCATCCAGTTGATCCAGATCGCCGTTCCCACGAAAGAGTTGCGCTACGTCGAGAAGGAGGGTTCCTTCGTCGCCGAAGTGCGATTCTCGATCAGCCTCAGCTCCGGGGACGCCGTCGTCTATCAGAAGCTGTTCCGGATGAAGGATTCGCGGGAAGCGATGCCGCGCGTGAAGGATCTCTCTTCGTTCGTATGCCATATCGATTCGTGCGCCGTCGATCCGGGCGCCTACCGGCTTACCGTGAAGGTGGAGGATCTCCAACGCAGGAAAGGAACCCTCCTCGGAATCCTGCGCCGGATCTATCACTCCTCGACGGTGAAGGATGCCGCCTTCGATGTCCGGCCGTTCCCCGCGAACGGGATCGCGCTGGCCGATCCGATCCTCGTGTGGGAAATCGATCGCAGCGGACAGTTCATACCGAATCCGATGCAGATCTACGGGCTGAGGAAAGATACCCTGAGCGTGTTCGTGCGGGCGTCGATGCCGGCAGGATCGACGGCGGATTCGCTCGATGTGCGGTTCGCCCTGACCAGGGATACGGGCGAGGCGATGGAGGAAGCCTTCTTCAAGGTTCCCGTCGGCGGGGGGCGGAGCGCGTTCCTGCGAATGATCGACCTCGCTGCTTACTCCGCGGGCGCGTATCGCTTGACCGTGGAGACGCAGGCGCCCGGCGGGTTGTTCGCTTCCTCGGGCAAGGATTTCAGCGTCGCCTGGGAGCTCGTCAATTGGCAGAAGCCGACGCGCGACATCATGTTCGAAGCGCGCATCCTCCTCGGCGATCGCGAGTTCGACGACTTTGCGCGGATGAGCCTCGGCGAGCAGGAAGCGTTCCTGCGGAGCTTCTGGAAGAAGCTCGATCCGACGCCGCAGACCGCGGTGAACGAGACCTTCGAGAGATTCACGTCCCGCCTGAGATACGCGGACGCTCACTTCGGGTCTTTCGATCGCGGGGCCCTCACCGACCGGGGATACGCCTATATCCGGTTCGGGCCGCCTGACGAGATCATCAACAAACCGCTGCCCCAGGGACGGGATGATCTCTACGAAGGGATCGACAAGATCATGAACGAATACAAGATCATGCTCGACGGAATCATGACGCAGCCGACGAAGGAACAGCGCCGGCAGCCCCTGATCATATCGCCTGAAAAAAAACGCGCGACGAGAGGCACGGTCGGCAACGACGTGGGATCTTTCGAAGTCTGGAACTACAGCTTCAAGGGAGATCCCCTTCTTCCCGACGACAGGGGAATGACGGTGAAGCAGGGTCTCAGATTCCTGTTCCTCGACAAGGACGGGGTGGGCGACTACCGGCTTGTCGGGTCGTCGGAGAACGTGTCGGAGGGCGCCCAGGAATAGGCCTTTTCAGAGCCGCGTGCGGCGTTTCGGCGATGCGCCGGGCGGGGAATTTTTGGGTTGACAAGGGGGTATGCATCGATTATTTTGCTCACATTAATGACCCCGTGCTTTTGGGATTGGGAGCATTGAGGATCATTCCCGCTCTTCGCACATCGAGAGCGTGTTCGCGTCGCGTCGAATGATCCATTGAATCGAGATCAATTTATAAACCGCCAACTGATGCAGGAGGAGCGCGTGGTATGGCACAGAAGAACCGTTCGACGTTCGGCCTAGTCGTTCTCTTGACCCTCGCCGTTGTCATGTGCTTCGCGATGGCGACAGCGAACTCGCAGGAGTCCGCCGCGCCCGCGACGCAGACCCAGACCGCCATGTCGGGGCAGGATTCGCTCGGTATGGCGAAGGGCGATTCGATGAGCATCGTCAAGAAGATCGACGACATGAAGGAGCGCGCCCGCCTCGGTTGGTTCTATAAGGTCCGGTACAGCGGACTCGGCGATTTCTTCGTTCGCGGCGGAGCGTTCATGTATCCGCTTCTCCTGTGCTCGGTTATAGCGCTGGTATTTATCATCGAGAGGCTCTTCACCCTTTCGCGCGCGCGCATCGACGTCAAGAATCTCATGAACAAGGTGAGCGAGGCGCTCCGCTCCGAGGGCATCGACGCGGCGCTCAAGGTGTGCGAGGGGACGCGCGGCCCCATCGCGGCGGTCATTCACTCGGGATTGCTCCGCGCCGCCCAGGGTCCCGACGCGGTGAAGGAAGCGATCGAGACGGCGGGTTCGATCGAGACGTCGTTCCTGGAGCGCGGCCTCGTGGTGCTCGCTACGGTATCGACGATCGCGCCGATGTTGGGCTTCCTCGGAACGGTGTCCGGTATGATGAACGCGTTCGCTGCCATCGCGGCATCGGAGCAGGTGAGCGCGAAGATCGTCGCCTCCGGTATCCAGGAGGCGCTCATCACGACGATCGCGGGACTCACGATCGCCATCCCGGCGAGCGTCGGCCACGCGTACTTCGTGTCCCAGATCGAACGTTTCGTTCTCGAGATGGAAGAGGCGTCAGCAAACCTCGTGAACGAGCTCGTGGAACTCAACAACAAGAAGTAAGCGAGCGAGAAGCTGCAATGCCGATAAAGAAGACCAAGCTCGAACCGACGATTCCGGCGGCCTCGCTGTCGGATATCATATTCCTTCTTCTCATCTTTTTTCTCGTAACCACGACTATGGCCGTGGAAAAGGGACTTCCGATGTCCCTGCCGGGGAAGGAATCGAAGACGGTGAAACTCAAGCAGGACGCGGTATTCCATATATCGATCCTGGCGGACGGAACGATATCGACGAAGGAGACCGGTCCGTTGCCCGTGGCCCGCATACGGCCGCTTATAGAAGAGAAGCTCGTGGCGAACGACAAGCTCGTGATCGTCATCGAAACGCACCCCGACGCGGATTACGGGATCATGATCGACGTCCTCGACGAGCTTCGGCTCGCCAAAGCGAATCGCATTTCGCTGAAGACGACGGCGTCAGGGGCATAAGGGAAGGAATTTTCCTTGAAGATCAAGCGACGCATAAAGGTCAAGAACGAGATCCCGACCGCCTCGATGGCCGATATCATTTTCAACCTTCTCCTCTTCTTCATGGTCACGAGCATCTTCAAGATGGAGGAGGGACTTCCGATCCAGCTTCCGAGGGCGAAATCGGGCACCGATACGCAACGTCAGCAGATCATGCACATCTGGGCGGACCGGTTCAACCGGATCAGCATCAACGACAAGCTCGCCCGGGTCGAGCATATCCAGGGCATCGTGGCGAGCATGCTGGAAGAGAACCGCGCCATTATCGTGGCGTTTAACGTCGATCAGCGCGCGAAATACAAACTCGTATCCGATATTATGGATCAGTTGAAGGAAGCCAACGCGATCAACGTGACGTTCACGTCGCTTTACGAGTCAACACCTTAAGTGCAAAGGGGAATCCGCGTGTCCCTTGTCGCTGTCGCAAATCAGGAATTCAAGAGCGGATACAACACGTACGTTCGCAATTCGTTGTACATCGTGCTCGTGATTCACGTGCTTATGTTCTACTTTACGCCGACTTTCACGTTCAAGCCGTACGTGCTTCGGGAGCAGTACTTCGAGGCGGTCGAGCTTCCGACGTCGTTCGAGCTCCCGCCTCCTCCGAAGGAAGTGTCCGCTCCCGTCGTGCCGATAGAGGCCGCCGAGGGCGAGGAAGACGCCTCCGACGCGAGCGCCTTTGCGCCCACGAGCTACAGCAATATCGACGAAGTGCCGATGCCGCCTCCGCCGTCGTCGGATCAGGCCCAGGAGTTCTACGCGTTCGACGAAGCGCCGGTGCTCATCAAGTTCGTCAATCCGAAGTATCCGGACCTTGCCCGTCAGGCGGGTATCGAGGGGACCGTGCTCCTCAACGTGCTCGTCGGCGACGACGGGAAGGTTCTCCAGGTAAGCGTGATTCAATCGGACGTGACTCCCGCGATGGAAAAGTCGGCCCAGGAGGCCGCAAAGCAATTCCTGTTCAAGCCGGCCAAGCAGCGCACGATGGCCGTCAAAGCCCGCATGGCGATTCCGATCCGGTTCAAGCTCCACGGCAATTGATCGATCGCCCGATACGATATCCGAACGCCCGGCTCGCCCATGCCGGGCTTTTTTTTCGGGGGGCGCGTTTCTCTCTGGCGGGTCCGCCCCGAATATGGCACACTGAACGAACGTCGTCGCGGCGGGGCTCCGCTCTCGCATACGAGCGGCAGGGGCCGGTTCTCGCGACATTATTTGAAACTCCAAGGCGTTTCCGACGTAAGATGAAGGTAATACGGATTCGATTCTTCGATACGCCGCAAGCGGAGGGAAGGTAAGCACGATGCGTGAGATGAAACGCCGTTTGGCAGCCGCCGCGGCTGTGGTCGCGGCTTTCACGTTCCCGATCCTTTCGAGCGCGGTCTGCTCGGCCCAGGCGCCCGTCTACAGTCTCGAGCAGTGCATCGCGCTCGCTCAGAAGAGCAACCCCGATATCGCGATCGCGGGTGAAGGCTACCGGAAGGCCGAGGGAAACCTCCTCATGAACTACGGAAGGCTGCTTCCGGGATTCTCCATGGATTTCTCGACGGGGCACCGGTTCTACGGGCCGTCATCGGTGCAATTCGACGCGTCGGGGCGCCCCGTCCAGAACCAGGGATTCGACTACGAGAATTACAGCTTCGGGCTCTCCTCGAACATCGAGGTCTTCGACGGGGGCGGGAACATCAGCCGGGTTCGTTCGGCGAGCTCCAGCCGCGACGCCGCCCGCGAGGCGCTCATGTATCGAAGGGACGTCGTCGCGGCGAACGTCATCCGCGCCTACTACGATCTCGTGCGGGCCAAGATGCTCCTCGGCGTGGCGGAGGAGAGCACCGAAGCCGCAAGGAAGAATCTCGAACGCACCGAGGCGCTCCTCCAGGTGGGTTCCGCCACGCGCGCGGACGTGCTCAAGGCCCGCGTGCGCCATTCGAATACGAGGCTCACCAAGATCGATGTGAAGAATCGCCTGGAGCTCGGCAGGCAGGATCTCGCGGCGCTTCTCAAGATGGAAGGGGATCCGGCGATCGATGTCGATACGACGATGACGATCGATTTCGTCGATCTCGACGCCGAGGCCGAGGTCCGGCACGCGATGTCCTACCGTTCCGATCTCAAGAGCCTCGAGCATTCGATCAAATCCGCGCGATCCGGCGTTTCGGCGGCGC
This sequence comes from uncultured bacterium, assembly GCA_963747385.1. Lineage (GTDB taxonomy): Bacteria > Krumholzibacteriota > Krumholzibacteriia > Krumholzibacteriales > Krumholzibacteriaceae > SSS58A. Next base: position 123,417 of record CAVVEY010000017.1, read on the forward strand.
GGAGCGGATGGTTTCCGACGCTCGGCGCGGCGTTCAACTACGGCTGGAACGACCGCAAGATGGCCGAGAATCTGAACTTCTTCAAGAACGAGTATTCCTGGGGCATCACGGGGTATTTGAGCCTCAATATCTTCGACCGGTTCCAGACGAGCTCGAACGTCCGGATCGCGAAGGCCGATGCGCGGATCGCCGAATATAATCTCGAAAAAGCGAAAATCGACGCGGCGAATCAGATCAGGACGCTCCTTCTCACGATCACGCAGGCGCGCGAGCGCATCTCGGTCGCGAGCGAGACCGTCGAGCAGGCGAGCGAGGATGTGCGGCTCGCCGAAGAACGTTACCGCGTCGGCGCCGGCACGATGCTCGAGACGATCGACGCCCTGGTCGCCCTCACCCAGGCGAAGGCGGACGTCATCCAGGCGAAATGCGATTTTCTCATCGCGACCGCCGATCTCGCCGTGGCGACGGGGAAGAAGATCTACAGGTAGCGCTTTCGCGCGGGGGGATCGCTCGATGCTGATAGAGGCCAAAGGCATCAAGAAGATATACGAGGTCGGCGCCACGCAGATCGAGGCGGTGGCGGGAGTCGATCTCGAGGTCGCGCCGAACGAGTACGTCGCGATCATGGGACCGTCGGGATCGGGAAAATCGACCTTCATGAACATTCTCGGCTGTCTCGACACGCCGACGGAAGGTTCCTACCGTCTGAACGGCAATCTCGTCAGCAACCTCGGGGACGACGAGCTCGCGCGGATCCGGAACAAGGAGATCGGGTTCGTTTTTCAGACGTTCAACCTGCTTCCGCGAGCGACGGCGCTGCAGAACGTCGAGCTTCCGCTCGTGTACGGCGGCGTTCCCGTTTCCGCCCGGCGGGAGCGGGCGATGGAATCCCTGCGTGCCGTCGGGCTCCTCGATCGCGCCGGGCACCGCCCGAACGAGCTGTCGGGCGGGCAGAGGCAGCGCGTGGCCATCGCGCGCGCGCTCGTCAACAATCCGTCGCTCATCCTCGCCGACGAACCGACCGGCAACCTCGACAGCCGCACGGGCGAGGAGATCATGCTCATCTTCAAGAAGATCCACGAGGCGGGCAATACGATCATGATCGTCACTCATGAGGAGTACATCGCCGAGCACACCAGGCGCATCATCCGTCTCCTCGACGGGAAAATCGCCTCTGACGTGAGAAACGGGCTCAAGACGCCTTCATGATCGGGCCGTGCGCGGGCACGGGCCGATCGATCGCGGGAAGCGCTCGTGCTTTCCTTTTCTGCAAGGGGGGACCATGAAAAAAATAAAGAAACGGTATTTCGTCTTCGTCGCCGTCGCCGTCGTCGTCGCGATACTCGTGCTCGTGAACCTGAAAGCGCGCGAGAAGCGGTCACTCGCCGTTCAGACGGAGGGGGTCGCGAAACGGGATATCACGATGGTGATCTCGGCCTCGGGGAGCGTTCGCCCGAAGCGCAAGGTCGATATCAGCGCGAGCAGCATCGGCAAGGTGACGAAGGTGGCGGTGAAGGAGGGAGAGGTGGTCCGGAAGGGGCAGTTCCTGCTCCAGATCGATCCTGTCGAGCTCGAAACGACCGTCGCGCGGATCCGGGCGATGCTCGAAGCCGCCAAGTCGAACGAGAAGCAGGCCGTCGCCCAGGCCGAGCAGGCGAAGAACGATTACGAGCGCGCGAGAACGCTTCTCGAAGGGGGCCATCGGACGACGCAGGAGGTCGAAACGGCGAAGATGAACGACGACGTCGCCGCCGCCCGGCTCGAAGCGGTCAAACAGGAGATCGCCCAGTACCGCGCCAATCTCGAGAGCGCGCAGCACAACCTCAAGGAAGTGACGATCGTATCCCCCATGTCGGGGATCGTCACGCGCCGCAACGTCGAGGAAGGGGAGATCGCGATCATGGGGACGCTCAACAATCTCGGCACCGTGCTCCTCACGATAGCCGATCTCTCGACGATCGAGACCGAGATCGAAGTCGACGAGACGGAAGTGACGCATATGAAGATCGGCGACAGGGCGAAGGTGACGCTCGACGCGTTTCCCGATACGTCGTTCGCCGGAGAGGTGACCGAGATCGGGAACAGCCCCATCGTGTCGGGCGCCTCGGCGGCTCAACAGGGGGTCGATTTCAAGGTCGTCGTCACGATCCACGGTTCCATACCGAACGTGCGCCCCGGCCTTTCGGCCGACGCGGAGATCACCGTCGCGGAAGCGAAAGCCGCTCTTTCGATTCCGATTCAAAGCCTCACTGCCAGGAGAAAACGGGATCTCAAGGGATACAAGACGGCCTCCGATACGACGAGGACGGCCGACACGGCGAAGACGGCCGATGCCGCGAAGCCGGCCCCGGCGGAAGCGGATACGGCGAAATCGGGAGCCGGCGACACCGAAGTCGAGGGGGTTTTCGTCGTGAAGGACTCGCGGGCGCAGTTCCGCGCCGTCAAAGTGGGCATTTCGAGCCAGAAATATTTCGAGGTCACGTCGGGTCTCGAAGCGGGGGACAAGGTGGTCAGCGGCAATTTCAAGGCGATCCGGGAGCTCAAGGACGGGCAACGCGTGAAGATCTCCGGAAAGTCCGAACCCGGCGCCAAGGATAAGGAAAAGGCGAAGTAGGGAGAGCGTCCCTTCGCCGGCAACCATGCTCATACTCGAGGGAATACGTATCGCGCTGCGTGCCCTCCGGGACAACAAGCTGCGCACGACTCTCACGCTGCTCGGCAACATCGTCGGGACGATGTCCGTCATTGCGGTCGTGTCCCTTATCAACGGCATCGATCATTACGTGAGCGAGGAGGTCGCGGAGCAGGGGAGCAACGTCTTCACGATCGAGCGCATCAATTTCTTCGAGGCGATCACGGACCTCGACGCGTTCCTCGAAGCGCTCGCGCGGAACAAACCGATCAGGCTGAACGACGTCGAATACCTCAGGCGGTCGGTCCCCTCGAGCTCCGTGATCGGGGCCTCGATCGCCGGATCCGACCGCGTCAGCTTTCGGGAATCGTACGTGGATAACGTCGAGATCAAGGGGCGTTCCGAGGAGTACCCGCTGCTCGAGAACGCCGATCTGGTTGAGGGGGCGCACATCTCCCGGCTCGAGGTGCAGCGGAGCAACGCGGTCGCGGTCATCGGCTGGGACGTCTATCAGCATTTCTTCGCCGGACGCAGCGCGATCGGAAAGAAGATCAAGGTCGGCGGCCGCCACTTTCTCGTCATCGGCGTCGTCAAGAATCTCGGCAGCGTTCTCGGCCAGTCGCGAAACCGGTTCGTGTACGTTCCCGTGACGACGTACCTCAAGATGTACGGATCGCGGCGCTCGATCGAGATCAAGATCAGGGCCGACGATATCCGTTTCATGCAGCAGGCGATCGACGAGGCGACGATGGCGATGCGCATCAGGCACCGGCTGCGCCCCCTCGAGAAGGACGACTTCAGCGTCACGACCTCCCAGCAGCTCATATCCCTCTGGCAGGGCATCTCGAAGGCGATCTTCAGCGCCCTGATCTTCATCGTCTCGATATCGCTCGTCGTCGGCGGCATCGTCCTCATGAACGTGATGCTCGTCTCGGTGACGGAGCGAACGCGAGAGATCGGCGTCCGGAAAGCTCTCGGCGCCCGCCGGTCGAACATCGTCTGGCAATTCATCGTCGAATCGATCACGCTTTCCCTCATCGGGGGCGTGATCGGGATCGTTCTCGGCTTCACGATCGCCGCGGTCATATCGCTCGTTTCGCCGCTTCCGTATCTCGTCGCGCCGTGGTCGATCGTGGCGGGGCTCGCCGTGACATTCTGCATCGGTCTGATATTCGGAACGTACCCGGCGAATCGGGCCGCGCGGCTCGATCCCGTGGTGGCGCTCCATTACGAGTAGGTGGCACGATGGTTCAGGAAACGCCTGCCCCGGACGAGCGGCTCGGCCGGGAGCTCTGGAAAGAGAATTTCAAACAGGCGACCCACGTCATCCTCACGCACCGGATGCGCTCGGGGCTTCTGATTCTCGGCGTGGCGATCGGCGTCATGACGGTGCTCGGCATGGTGACGGTGCTCTCGGGGCTCGGCAAACGCGTCGAGCAGGACATCATGTCGTCGAACCGGCCGTTTCTCCACCTCGCCCGGTACGACCCGATGGAGGGGGATCGCGACTTCGCCGCGCTCATGCGGAGGAAGAAGCTCACCGCCGAGGACGCGAAGGCGATCAAGGAGCAGTGCCGGAGCGTCGAGCGCGTCGATTTCCAGGTGAGCCCGGGGGAAGGCATGCGGGTTCTGCGACACAAGGGGCGCCGGACGGGGCTCATTCAGGTCGTCGGGACGTCGGAGAATTTTCCCTACATATTCAGTCTCCTGATGGACGAGGGGCATTTCCTCGCGGAGGGGGACATCGCGCGCCGCAGACGCGTCGTCGTCCTCGGATCCGGGCCGGCGAAGGATCTGTTTCCGAACATGGACCCGATCGGGAAATGGATACGCATCGGGAACTACGAGTACGAGGTGATCGGGTCGCTCCTGTCCCGGAGGAGCTTCATCGGAAGCATGAGCGACAATTTCGCCGTCATCCCCTATTCGACGTTCGAGAAGGATCATTCGAGCGAGTATGACGACTACGAGATCGTCGCCACGGTGAAACCCGAATATACCCTCGAGGAGGCCATGGACGAGATCACGGCGCTCATGCGGGCTCGCCGCAAGGTCGAACCGGCCGCGGAGAACGATTTCCATATCACCTCCTCGGAGGCGTTTCGCGAGATGATCACCAACATCACGAAGTACATCGGGCTCGTTCTCGTCGTTATCTCTTCGATCGGTCTCATGGTGGGCGGCATCGGCGTCATGAACATCATGCTCATCTCCGTAACCGAACGCACCCGGGAGGTCGGCGTGCGGATGGCGCTCGGCGCCACGCGGCACGACATCCTCCAGCAGTTCCTCATCGAGGCGGCGACGCTCACCGGCGCGGGAGGCTTCCTCGGGATCGTCTGCGGGCTCCTCGCCGCGAAGGGCGTCACGCATTTGATCCGTTTCCCCTACAGTCTTCCCTTCCTCTGGATCGTCATCGCGTTCGTCTTCTCCGCGGGGATCGGGATCGTTTTCGGCATGTATCCCGCGAACCGCGCGGCGAAGATGGATCCGATCGTCGCGCTCCGGTCCGAATGAGCCGGAGCGCGGACGGGGCGTAATCTCTTTACACCGCGAAATCCGGCGGCTATACTCCGCCCTGCAGGATCATCGACGATGCGCGGTGTGCGCGGCGGGGGAGGTGCGCAGTGGTCAGGAGATTCGTCTGTGCGTGCGCGGCGGCGACGTTCTGGCTCGCCGCGGCGGGTCCGGCCCGGGGCCAGGGGGCGTTCGACCGGCCGGTCGAGGAGACGGCGTTCGATCTCTCCGTAAGCCAGGAATTCGACGAGAGCTCGAAACCGGCGATCGTCGTGGCCGCCTCGATACCGTACCGGAGACTCGTCTTTTTTCTGCGCGACCGGCGGTACGAGGCTCGTTACCGCGTTTACCTCGAGCTCAAGAAGCGGCGCGGCGCGAGCGCGCCGGGCAGGGTTTGGGAGGAATCGATCGTCGTCGAGAACTTCAGGGAAACGACCTCGGCGGCTCGATTCGCCGCGACACGCCGCTCGTTTCCGGTCGATCCCGGCGAGTACACGGCCATCGTGACGATCGAGGTCATCGACACGTCGCGGCGCTTCAAGGAAGAGCAGGCGGTGCGCGTCGTCGGCGAGGGAGCGGGACGGCTCGAGGTCTCGACGCCCGTCTTCTACACATGCGGCGCGGATTCCCTTTCCGCGAAACCCCGCAGCGGCGAGATCGCCGTTTCGGCGTGCCCTTCCTCCGGCGGCGCCGGTTCTCGCGTCAATCCGGGCGCCGTCTACGGCGATTTCGGCGGATGGGCGCGCGTCGTCCTCGGCGTCGTCGCTCCCCCGGCGCGCGACGGGGATTCCCTCGTTCTCACGGCCAGGATGCGCGACGCGCGCGGCGTCGTCGTGCTCTACGCGAAGGAAGCGCTCGATCGCGCCGCGGCGGGGCATTTCTCGCTCTGCCTCGATGTCGGGCTGGACAGTCTCCCCATCGGCGAATACGAGATCGACGCCGTGCTGGAGACGGCCGACGGAGCGCAGAAGAGCGAATCGACCGGACGATTGGCCCTTCTCTTCAACGCGGGGCTCCTCGCCTCCCGCGACGATCTCGTCGATCTGCTCTCGCTCGTCGCGGACGAGAAGAAGGCCCGGGCGGTCGCCGAAGCCCCCGAGGCGGAGCGCGTGCGCGCATGGGCCCTCTTCTGGAGCAAGCTCGATCCGACTCCTTCGACCGAATCGAACGAAGCGTTCGGCGATTTTCTGCAGAGACTGAGACATGTGCTCAAATCCTACTCGAGACATCAGCCCGGCTGGCGGACGGATATGGGCAAGATCTATATGCAGCACGGGCGCCCCGACAAGGTCGAGGACCGGCAGGAGCCCCGGATGGGGAGGAACTACCAGCTCTGGTATTACTATTCGAAGGGGATCGTTTTCGTTTTCGAGGACATGATCGGGTCCGGGGAATACCACCTTCTCTCGACAGAGATGATGTGACCGGCATGAACGGAAAGCTGCGCGTCGGGCTTCTGATGCTTCTTCTTCCGATCGCCCTGACGGCGACCGGCTGTTCGCGTTCCGGGGACGACGCGACGGTCCGGCTGGCGCTTCAGACGGAGCCGACGACCCTCGATCCCGCCTACTCGGTCGATTTCTCGTCGGGGAGAATCGCGTCTCTCGTCCACTCGAACCTCGTCGCCTTCGATCCGGACGCGCGCGTGGTTCCCGATCTCGCGCGAAGCTGGGAGATCCTCGACGAGGGCCGCCGATACGTCTTCCACCTCGGCGGGGCCAGCTTCTCCAGCGGAAGATCCGTGACGGCGACCGACGTCGTTTACTCGGTGCGGCGCCTTCTCGATCCCGAAACCGTTTCCCCCCGCTGGTGGCTTCTCAAGCCGCTGAAGGGCGCCGCCGCGTTTCACGGGGGCGCTTCGTGGGACGGCGAGTCGGTGCGGGCGATCGACGATTCGACGGTCGTCATGAGGCTCGAATATCCCGTCGCGCATTTTCTCGGGCTCCTCGCGATGCCCGCCGCGGGGATCGTATGCCGCGAAGAGGTCGAGCGTCTCGGGAAGGGATACGGGCGCGCGCCGTGCGGGAGCGGCCCCTGGATGCTCTCCGCCTGGAGAGAGGGAGACGAGGTTCTTCTCGTTCCCAATCCCGGCTATTCGGGGCGGCGGACCGCTCTCGCGGGGCTTTCCTTTCGCGTCATTCCCGAGCAGATGACGCAGATAGCCGAGTTCGAGGTCGGCTCTCTCGACGTTCTCGAGGTCCCGCGAGCGGAGCTGGAGCATTGGCGCGCCGCCGGCTCGCCGCTCCTCTGGAGGGAAGAGCTCAGGGTCGTCTATATCGGCTTCAACACCGCGAAACCTCCCTTCTCCGATCCCCGCGTGCGGCGCGCCCTCAACAGGGCGGTCGACGTCGACAAGATCATCGCCCACGTTCTGTTCGGGGCGGGAACGCGTTCGCGCGGGGTCGTGCCGCCGGGCCTGCGCCTTCCGCCGGAACCGGCGGAACGCTACCGGTACGATCCCTCCGGCGCGAAAGCGCTGCTCGCCGAGGCCGGGTATCCGAACGGCTTCTCGATGGAGATATGGCAGCGGGAGAATCCGGAAGCGGGGCGCGTGCTCGAGAGCGTGCAGGGATACCTGGCGGACGTCGGCGTGACGGCGAAGCTCGTCACCCGGGAGTGGGGAGCCTTCAAGGAGGCGATCGACCGGGGCACTCCGGACGCGTTCTTCATCGATTGGCTCGCCGATTACCCCGACGCGGAGAATTTTCTCGCGCCGCTCTTTTCTTCGTCGAATATCGGCGGAGGCGGCAACAGGACCGGCTACCGGAACGCGCGCGTCGATTCGATTCTCGACGCCGCGGCGGCGTGCATGGACGCTGCGAAACGAGGGGATCTCTACCGGACCGCGGAGGATATCGTGTACGGAGACGCGCCGTGGCTCTTTCTCTGGTTTCCCGAGAAGTACGAGGTCGTGAGCCCGCGGCTCACCGGATACCGTATTCCGCTGATCTTCAACGGCCAGCGATTCCTCGACGTGGGCGTATGACCCGGGGGGCGTGAAGTGCGCACGTTCATAGCGAAACGCCTGGCTATGCTCGTCCCGGTCCTTTTCGGCGTCGCGACGCTCACCTTCATTCTCATGTACGTCGTGCCGGGCGATCCGGTCCGCGCGCTCGCCGGGGAACGCTACGACGAGGAAACGCTCGCCCGCATGCGCACGGAGCTCGGGCTCGACCGGCCGCTCGTCGTTCAGTACGTCGCTTTTCTCGGCCGTCTCGCGCGCTTCGATCTCGGGACGATCCTTCGTGACGAGGCGCCCCGTGGCCGAGGCGATACGAGAGCGGTTTCCGAGAACGCTCGTTCTCGCCCTGAGCGCGATGATTATCGCGATCGTCGGCGGAATCGCGATCGGAACGGTCGCCGCCTGGGGCCGGCGCCCCGTCGTTTCGAGGATACTCATGACCTTTTCGCTCGTCGGCGTCTCGATGCCCGTGTTCTGGCTCGGTCTTCTTCTCATCTACCTCTTCGCGATCAAGCTCCGCGTTCTTCCGCCGTCCGGGTACGGCGGCGGCTCGATCCGCAACCTGATCCTCCCGGCGCTTACGCTCTCCTTCGCGTCCATGGCGACGATAGCCCGCGTGACGCGATCGGGCGTTCTCGACGCGCTCGGAGAGGATTACGTGCGGACCGCGCGGGCGAAAGGGCTCGGCGAGCGCATCGTCCTCGGGAAGCACGTTCTCAGGAACGCGCTCATTCCCGTCATCACGATCGCGGGGGCCGACTTCGGAAGCTATCTGAGCGGGTCCGTGCTGACCGAATCGATTTTCGGATGGCCCGGCCTCGGCCGCTTCGTCGTGCAGGCGATCCTCAAACGCGATTTCCCGGTGATCCAGGGAACGGTGCTTTTCATGGCGCTGCTGTTCATTCTCGTGAATCTCGCCGTCGACCTGAGCTACGGCGCGATCGATCCGCGGATCAGGCCGGAAGGGGGGAAGCGGTGAGGAGAATCGGAGGGTTCTGGCGAAGGTTCGCTCTTTCGCGCGCGGCGGCCGCCGGGCTCGTCATCTTCGCGGCTCTTCTCGCGGCGACGATTTTCGCGGGAGCGATTTCCCCCGCGCCTCCGGGGGCGATCGACCTCGACGCGGCGCTCGAGCGCCCGTCGCTCCACCATCCTTTCGGCACCGATCCGTTCGGGCGGGACGTGCTTTCGCGGATCGTGCACGGCGCCCGCATATCGCTCGGCGTCGGTTTTCTCGCGCGCACGATTTCGCTTCTCATCGGGCTTTTCCTCGGCTCGCTGGCGGGGTATTTCGGCGGCCGCCTCGACTCGGTTCTCATGCGGCTCGCGGACATCACCTTCGCCTACCCGACGCTGCTCCTCCTCATCGCGATCATCGCGGTCGTCTCGCCCGGGATGGTCTCGCTGTTCGTCACGCTCGGCGTCGTCGGATGGGCTTCGGTCGCGCGGCTCGTTCGCGCCGAGGTGCTTTCGGTGAAGGAGCGGGAGTACGTTCAGGCGGCGCGGGCCTCGGGAGCGAATCATGCGGTGATCCTGCTCAGGCACATCCTGCCGCAGTGCCTCGCGAGCGTCCTCGTCGTCTATACGCTCGGGCTCGGGATGACGATCATGGCCGAGGCCTCCCTGAGCTTTCTCGGGCTCGGCGTCCAGCCGCCGGCGCCGAGCTGGGGGGGAATGATCTCGGGAGGTATCGCCTTCATGCGGACCGCGCCCTGGCTCACCTTCTTCCCGGGCCTTTTCCTCACCCTCACCGTGTGCTCGCTCAACCTGATCGGCGACGGCCTGCGCGACGCCCTGAATCCACGTCTCGCGATCGGCGCTCGCGAAGCCCGCGGGCGTCTCCGAAGGGCGGTCGGGCGAAGCGATCGAAGGGAGTCGATAGATGGATAATGTCCTGCAGCGCCTGTGCGAAGCGGTCTCCGCGGCGGAAAGGGAGTGCGGGCTCGATTGGCGCCGGAGCTACTCGAAGCTCGTGCCGCGGGAGACAGGATCGTTCGAGCTCGAGATCAGCCGCGAGGAAGTGCTCCGCGCGCTGCCGCGACATCTCGGGGGATTCTCCCTGGAGCGGGACGAACAGGAACGCCTCAGCCTCGTCTCGGCGGCCGGATTCGCGGTGCGATTCAGGCTTCTCGCGCCCGGAACGGATCGGCCGCTCTGGGTAACGTCGAGCGTCGCGGACGTGAGACGCGAGGGCGCGCACTCGGCGGAGCTTCTCACCCAGCTCATCATGGGGGACACGGCCCGTGCGCTCAAAGAGGAGGGGGACTGGCGCTTCGTGCGGCTTCCCGACGATTACCACGGATGGATACGTTCGTGGTCCGTACGCGAAGCGGACGCGCGCGAGATAGCCTCATACGACGGCGCCGCGCGCGCCGTCGTCGCGGCAAACGTCGGCTACGTGCTGTCCGCGGCCGAGGAGGGAAGCCTCCCCGTATCGGAAGCGGTCGCGGGCACGCGGATCGCCGCCGGGCCTCCGTCCGGCGGGTACCGCGCCGTGACCCTTCCCGGAGGGAAGGGCGGTTTCATGCGGGAAGAGCTCCTCGCCGAGCGGAACGAGCGCAGGGAGCCCGATCGCGGGCGCCTCGTCGGGAGGGCGACGCGATTCATCGGGATTCCGTACCTGTGGGGCGGGACGACCCCGAAGGGTTTCGATTGCTCGGGGCTCGTGCAGCGGGTCTTCTCCATGGAAGGGATCTCTCTCCCGCGCGACGCCGACATGCAGGCGCTCGTCGGGGATCTCATTCCGAAGGAAGACGCGTGCCGTCTCGCGCCGGGAGATCTCCTCTTCTTCGGCGAGGGGACGCGGGTCACCCACGTGGCGATAAGCATGGGGGAAGGTCTCTACATCCATTCCAGCGGCGAGGTCAGAATCAGCAGCCTGCTTTCCGGGGACGAACGCTACGAGGAAAAATTCTCGAAAATACTTCTTTTCGCAAGATCGGTTTTGCGGTAACAATAGCGATGGTGACACGAGGACTCATCCGGGAATTGAAGGTGTCGATAAAATATTCGGAATTATGATAAAAAAAATGTTGACAATATTTGCGGGGGCATTTAACTTAACGCCCAAAAAATCAAGAGGGTTCAAGGTTCATTGAGAGGGGGTCGCCGGCAATACTAAGATATGATTTCACAAGATGACAAGGTTTTGAGAAGCGGGCTTGCGGCGGGGCCGCAAGTACCAACAGTCTTGGGACCTTATCGAGAAAGGGGGAAAGCCAAGGAGGAGACGTGAGCGCCTCTTAAGGCGCAGCGATGATGAAGAAGAAACCAGGAAACTCATCCGCTTTTGTTTGCGGTCATATAGAAAGGATCCTGAAGGTTTTTCCCTCAAGGGAGATTTCTGACAGGGGGTTTGTAATGAAAAAGCTATTCGCAGTCGTTCTTTCGGCCCTCTTCGTGGTTGCCCTCGCCGTTCCGGCCCTTGCCACCGATGCGCGGCAGATAGCCCTCGGCGGCGTCGGCAATTACATCGAGGACGATTTCAACATCTTCTCGTGGTACGGAACGCTCCCGTCGTACAGCAATACGGTGTGGATCGGCCTCCAGTACGACGACTACTACTACTACTACGACCTCGGCGCCCCGTCGGCTGAAGGCATGAGCTACCAGCCCTACATGGGCGCCTCGTACGCGCTCGGCTCGGAGGGCAAGTACGGAACGCTCGCGATGTTCTTCAACTACTACGGCATGCCGCTCAATCCCGGTTATGGCTGGGACAACACCGGGAGTCCCTACTCCGAAACCCTGAGCAGCAAGTGGAACGTGCTGTACGGCTATGCGATGGAGAAGCTCTCCTTCGGCTTGTATTTCGGCCGTTCGGATGCCATGACGGAGTATGCGTGGAGCTATGACTACGCCGCTCCCGATACGACGGTGGAGTATGCTTATTCGAACGATCGCGCGTATACGACTGTCGGCGCCGGCGTCCGTTTCGACGTTGGCGAGAAGATGTATGCCGACCTGGCGTTCGATTACAGCTGGGCGGGCAAGACGGTGAATAACGACAACTACTACTACGATCAGTACTACGGCTACGGAGAGGTCACCGCTGACGCCAACAAGATGATGGACTTCAGGGGGCGCGCGTTCTACGAGTGGAACGAAACGGTCACCCTGGTTCCTTACGCCAATTTCGGCACCTTCGATTTCAGCCTCAAGGGCGAGGAAATGAAGGCCTTCGATCGCGAGTTCACGACCGACACGCTCGACTGGAAGGATACCAACTACGGCGTGAAGGGCACGAGGATGACCTTCGGGCTCGGCGCGAACGTCAAGGTCAACGAGAACAACCTCCTGGTCTTCGCGGTGGAGCCTTACTCCTACGCCAAGCTTGAGCAGTCCGATCCTCCGGCTGCCGACGCGGTCCGGTACGAAGCTTACTACTACCCGTACTACTATTCGGATCCCTATTCGTGGGGCAAGACCCATGAAGACAACGACGACGATCCTGCCTGCCTTCCACCTCGCCCTCGAAAGCGACGTGAAGGATTGGCTGACCTTCAGAATCGGCGCCGTGAAGGGATTCTACAAGGACGAGTACACGACGAGCTACACGATGCAGACCGGTCCCGACGATGAAGACGACGTCGTGAAATACGAAGAGACCGACACCTACACCGGCAGCTACTTCGAGTACTGGATGGGTCTTGGCTTCCACGTCGGCGATTTCGACATCGACGCGGTCGTCAACAACAACCTGCCCTTCCGTGTCGGCTACTGGCTGACCGGCTATCAGAACAATTACGACGGACCTCCGGTGTACATGCTTTCCGCTGCGTATCACTTCTAGAAGAAACCGGAATAAGTTCGGAGACAATGGGGGGCTTTTCGAGCCCCCCATTTTTTTATCCCCGTTCTGGTCTGGTACTTGCTCGCTCCCCCGTGATCCTCGGAATTCAGGGGGAATATGTACTTCTTCTATTACGTCCCACTGGGGCTCGACGTCCGCGCGCGGAAGCGGCCGTTCGTCACCTATTTCATCGCGGTATCCTGTGTAATTCTCTATATAATATACAAATACAAGTCTATTGGAACGTGGTGGGATTTCTCTCTGCTCATATTCCAGCCGGGTGCGCCGACGATCGCCACCGCGATCACCCATGCGTTTCTGCACGGCGGGTGGTTGCATCTCATCGGAAACCTCGTTTACCTCATCATCTTCGGGAGACCGCTCGAGGACCGGCTCGGCTCCTTCAGGTTCTATATCGTTTTCACGGCCGCCGCCGCCGCGGGCGCCTACACGCATCTCGTTCTCACGGCCCTCTATTCCCCCGAGTACCTTCAATACGGCGTCATCGGCGCATCGGGGGCGACCTCGGGCCTCCTCGGCGCGTACCTCATGCGCCTGCATTTCAGCCGCGTGCGCGTCGGTTACTGGATCTTCATGCCATTTCAGGGTGTGAACCGGGCAGGGAGAACCTATGTCCCGGTCGTGTTCGCGATCATTTTCTGGTTCGCTCTCCAGGGAATCCGCACGATGATGCAGCTCGGGACGGGTGGAATGCGGATCGCCTATAGCGTCCACCTCGGCGGATTCGCGGCAGGCGCCGTCCTCGCGATCTGTTTCGGGGCGCTCGCCCGGGCGCGCTCGGAGCGGCACCTCGCCGCGGCGAGGCGCCGTTTCGAGGCGGCGGACTGGTTCGGGGCGCAGGCGGAATACGTGGAGTATCTCGCGATCGAGAGCGGGGACGCGGAAGCGCATGTGGAGCTGGCCCGCGCGCTTCTCGCCGCCGGAGACCGCGTGCGCTCGCGGGCAAGCTACGCCTCCGGGGTGCGGCTCTCGGCGGAAAAAGGGGAGCGCGACACGGCGGAAGCCTACTTCGACGAGGCTGTGCGCCACATTCCCAATTTCGCCCTTCCCGAGCCTCTCCATATCGATATCGCCTGCGGGATGGAACGGACGCTCAAGTACCGATCCGCCATGAGCGCCTACGAGCATTTTGTATGGAATTATCCGCTCTCGAAGGATGCGCCGTTCGTCCTGCTCAGGATGGCGGTCATTCTCGAGAAACGTCTCGAGAAGCCGGGGGAGGCTCTTGCCTGCTACGCCCGGCTCGCCGGCGAGTATGCGTCGGACCAGTGGGCGGAGTATGCGCAGGGGGAAATTATCCGTCTCAGGCGCGCCGGATCCCCGATTCCGGCGTGCGCGAAAAAATGATTTGCACTTTTTGACGGTTGTGCCAAAATAGCTTGCGATGCGGATGGGCTTCTGTTAGGTTTCAGCCGTCGGTGCGGGGGGTGGGGAAGGCTTGTGGGTGCTGGGAAATCGTCACTCGAGCTGCTGAGATCGAGGGGAGTATTGCGCGGTCTCGACGCCGCGGGTGAGACCGAGCTTATCGCCCTCGTGATAGGCGCCTGCAACCATCGATCGGGGGGGGCGATTGCCCAGGGTCTCATCGACCATTTCGGCGGCCTCCCGGGAGTGGGCGGCGCCGCGGTCGAGGAGCTCATGGCGTTCGAGGGATTGGGACCCGTGTCGTCCATGAGGCTCAAGGCTTCGTTCGAGCTCGGGAGGCGGTGCATCATCTCGATCAGGGAAGGCGCCATCCGGAAGGTGAGAGCGCCGGAAGATGTCGCCGCACTCATGACCGTCGAGATGCGCGGGCTCGATCGAGAGCACTTCAAGGCTATCCTCCTCGACACGAAGAACGGCATCCGCAAGGTAGTGACGGTTGCGGTGGGATCGTTGAACGCGGCGCTCGTTCACCCGCGCGAGCTGTTCAAGGCGGCGGTCGCGGCGAGCGCGGCGGGAATCATACTCGTTCACAACCACCCGACCGGAAATCCGGAGCCGAGCGTCGAAGACACGGATCTCACGCTCCGCTTCGTGAAATGCGGGGAGCTCATGGGGATCGAACTCGTCGACCATATCGTCGTCGGCGGCGATCGATTCGTCAGTATGCGCGAGCGCGGCCTCATCGCGTGAGGAAAAGGGGGAAGAGCCCGTGCTGGACCGTTTGGCGAACTACTTCTCGAACGATATAGCGATAGATCTCGGCACGGCCAACACGCTCGTGTACGTCAAGGGGAACGGTATCGTTCTCAACGAGCCCTCGGTCGTCGCCGTGGACCAGAAGACGAAGAAGGTGTACGCGGTCGGGGCGGAGGCCAAGGCGATGCTCGGGAAAACGCCCGCGCACATCGTCGCGATACGCCCGCTCAAGGACGGCGTCATCGCCGATTTCGAGATCACCGAAGTGATGCTCCGCGAGTTCATCAAGAAAGCCCAGAAGAAGCGTTTCTTCATCAGGCCGCGCATCGTGATCGCGGTGCCGTCGGGAATCACCGAGGTCGAGCGCCGCGCCGTCACCGATTCGGCGCAGAATGCGGGCGCCCGCGAGGTGTACCTCATCGCGGAACCGGTCGCCTCCGCGATCGGCGTCGGTCTTCCCGTCGACAAGCCCTCGGGCAACATGGTGATCGACATCGGCGGGGGCACGACCGAGATAGCCGTCATCGCCCTCAACGGCATCGTCACCGATATGTCGATCCGCGTCGCGGGGGACGAGATGGACGAGGCGATCGTTCTCCATATAAAAAAGGCCTACAACCTCCTCATCGGCGATCAGACCGCCGAGCACGTCAAGATGGTGATCGGCTCCGCGACGAAGCTCAAGAAAGAGGAGGAGATGGAGATCAAGGGACGGGATCTCGTTTCGGGCATTCCCAAGACGCTGAAGATATCGAGCGTCGAGGTTCGCGAGGCGCTCGCGGAGCCCGTGAGCCAGATCGTCGCGGCAGTCAAGACCGCGCTCGAGCAGACGCCGCCCGAGCTCGCGGCCGACATCGTTGACCGGGGGATCGTGATGACGGGAGGGAGCTCCCTTCTTCGCGGACTCGATACCCTCCTCAAGGAGGAGACGAACCTCCCGATCAACGTCGTCGAGGATCCTCTCACGTGCGTCGTTCTCGGGTGCGGCAAGGTTCTTTCGAACCTGCATCAGTACGAACGGATCATAATGAAGAGCTCCCGGTTCTAAGCATGCATGTTCTCTCGTTCCTCTTCGATAAGCATCTCGACAAGACGGTCCTTGCGATCGCTGTCGCGCTCGCGGTCGTGCTCCTCTCCGTCGGCGAGCAGAGCCGCGTCGGGAAGGCGCGCGCCATAACCTCTTTCCTGCTCTATCCGGTGGAGCAGGTGACGGGCCGCTTCGCCTCGGTGGAAGCGCTGGAGAAGGAAAACGGCGAGCTGCGCGCGATGGTCGTGACCCTGTACCAGGAGCGCGAGCGGCTCCTGGAGTTCGGCGAGGAGCGGAACCGTCTCCGCAGGCTGCTCGACCTCAAGGGGGATTCGTTCTACCGTTTTCTTTCGTGCGAGATAATCTCCCGTTCGTCGACCGCCTTTTTCCATTCGATCATGGTGGACCGGGGCTCGGCCGACTCGGTGCGGGTCGGCATGGCGGTCGTCGGTTTCCGCGGGCTCGTCGGCCGCGTCTCGCAGGTATTTCCGTCGTCTTCGCAGATCGCCCTCATCAACAACAAATCGATCTCGGTGAGCTGCATGAACCGCCGGAACAGCGTCGTCGGAATGCTGGAATGGGACCGGGGAAGCCTCTTCCGGCTCGAATACGTGGGGAAGGAAGAGGATGTGGCGGTCGGCGACACGCTCGTCACGAGCGGTCTCGGCCTGCTTTTTCCGAAGGGTTTTCCCGTGGGCACCGTGTTCCGGATCACGGAGGACAAGGGCGGAATATCGAAGCGGATCCACGTCATGAGCTCGGCGAATCTGAACGCCCTCGAGGAGCTCTTCATCGTGACGGGCGCCCGGGAGTGGAACGACACGGGGATACTCGACGAGCTCGAAAAGCTCGAGCTGAAGCGCGTCCGCGCGAGGTGAAGGATGAATATCGTACGGATCATTTTCGTGGCGCTCGTCGTTCTCGCCCTTCAGGTGACCGCGATCCGCCGCATCGGGGTGGCGGGGTGCGCCCCCGATCTCATGGTGATTCTCCTCGTTTCCCTCGTGCTCGAGCGGGGCCCCGTTCTCGCCGTCGTCATAGGATTCCTCCTCGGCTTTCTTCAGGATCTCGGGAACGCTTCGTTCCTCGGCATGAACGTTCTCGCGAAATCGATTCTCGCGTACGGCGTCTCTCGCGTCGGCGGGGGCCTTCTTCCCGAGAACGTGCTCTACAAGGGCTTCATTATTTTCGCCGCCTGTCTCGTCAACGACATCATCGTGCTCCCCGTCGCCACGTCGTTTTCCCCCGGCGATATGTTCGTGTCGTTCTTCCGGTTTTCGCTCCTGTCGGCGCTCTATTCGGCGCTCCTCGGCGTGGTTATCTACGCGCTGCTCGGGCTGATGCCGAGAAGGGCGGTGAGATCGGGTGGCGGATATTGACCGTCATGACGAATCGGTGCTCGATTCGCGGCGGCGCATGCTTTCGACGATTCTCGTCGGGGCCATGGCGCTCCTCATGATCCGGCTCTTTGTTCTTCAGGTTGTCCGCCACGAGTACTACACGAAACTCTCCTTTTCGAATCAGCTTCAACGGGAACGAATCATCGCGCCGCGCGGGATCATCCGGGCGCGCGACGGTTCGAAGCTCGTCGTCAATATGCCCGTCTTCCAGATAAGCGTTCTCCCGAACCGCGCGGCGAAGAGGCGCGAGCTCCTCTCGCTCGCCTCCCGGTGGCTCAAGCTCGATCCCGCGAAAGTGCAGGAGGACCTCGACGCGTGGATGAAGCGCTACCCGGACGGCCGGGAGATGGTCGTCGTGCAGGCCGCCGACAAGGAGCAGATTTCCGTGCTGAGGGAGAACCGGAGTCTCCTCTCCTTCTTCAAGCTCGCGATGGAGCAGCGGCGATTCTATCCCGAGGGGCGGCTCGCCGCGCACGTGTTCGGGTACGTGGGAGAAGTGACCGACGAAGAGCTCGCGAAAAACGAAGAGCTCGAACAGGGAGACATACTCGGCCGCGCCGGCCTCGAGCGCCAATACGACACATACCTGCGCGGGACCGACGGCGTTCGCATCGTCGGCATCAGCGTCACGGGGACGCAGGTCGGAGAGGTGAGCGACCTTATGAACGAGGACGAGATCGAGCGCCTGGGCGGCGCGCGATCCCCCGTCCCGGGCGCCGAAATCAGGCTCACCATCGATCTCAACGTCCAGCGCGCGGCGGAGGCCGCGTTTCAATGCGAGCGCGGAGCGCTCGTCGCCATGGACCCGCGCACCGGAGCCATCCTCGCCGCGGTGAGCAGGCCGACCTACGATCCGAACATGTTCATCGAAGGGGTGAGCGACGAGCAGTGGAAACAGCTCTTCGAGGATCCGGCGCAGGCGATGTTCAACAGGATCGTCCAGGCCCACTACCCGCCCGGTTCGGTGTTCAAGCTCGTGACGGCCTACGAGGCGCTCACGAGCGGGAAAATCGGCGAACAGGCGTTCCAGCGCCCGTGCTTCGGCGGCATGCAGTTCGGGAACCGCTACTTCAAATGCTGGCAGGCGAAGGGGCACGGCTCGCTCCAGCTCGAAGGGGCGATCGTCCAGTCGTGCGACGTCTATTTCTACCAGCTCGGCGAGAAGCTCTCGGTCGACGAATTCGCCCGCGGCGGGCGTATCTTCGGCCTCGGCGCAAAATCGGGCGTCGATCTTCCGAGCGAGGTTTCCGGCGTGATTCCCGACGAGGCGTATCTCGATCGTCGATTCGGGAAACGGAAATGGTCGAGGGGCCTGCTCCTCAACTTTTCGATCGGGCAGGGAGAGATACTCGCCACTCCGCTCCAACTCTGCGCGCTCGCGGCGCGGTTCGCGAACGGCGGGAAGAATATCCGGCCGCACGTCGTGCGCGAGATCGTCGATAGCGACGGCACGGTCGTTTTCGCGGCGGACGAGAGCGCGACGCCGATTCCAGGGATCGACAAGCGCGCCCTCGGGATCGTGCGGGACGCGATGCGGGGGGTCGTGGAGGACGAGCGGGGAACGGGCAGGGCCGCCGCGCTCCCGGGGATCGCGGTCGCCGGCAAGACCGGCACCGCGCAGAATCCGCACGGCAACGATCACGCCCTGTTCGTCGCGTACGCCCCGGCGGACGATCCGACCATTTGCATCGCGATCGTGATGGAGAACGCGGGGCACGGCGGCTCCATGGCCGCCCCCGTCGCTCGTCAGGTGCTGTCGGCCTTTTTCAATCCGCTCGGCGGCCCCGGCCCCGTCGCCTCGCGGGCGTCCGAAGCGCGGGAATAGAGCCATGGGAGAAAGATACTTTCAGGATTTCGATTGGCTGATCCTTCTGCCCGCTATCCTGCTCATCGCGCTCGGGCTTCTCACCCTCTATTCGATCGATCACGTTCCCGCCGAATTCAGGGACACGTTTCAACCGGCGAAGACGGGCGCCTTCGAGCGGCAGATTATCTGGGTTCTCATAGGGCTCGTCGTGATGACGGTCGCGTGCCTCGTCCCCTTCAGGTATTACGAGGGGATGGCGGTCGTCTTCTACGGCGTCGGTCTCTTGCTCCTCGTCGCCGTGCTCTTCGCTCCCGCGGTGAAGGGAGCCAGGCGCTGGATCGATATCGGCGGGTTCAACCTGCAGCCGAGCGAGTTCATGAAGATCGCGGTCATATTCATGCTCGCGCGTTTCCTCGCCGAAAAGAGGAACCGGCCGGACAGCTTCCGCGTGCTCGTCGTCGGCGCCGCGATCGTGTTCGTGCCGTTTCTCCTCGTCGTGAAGGAGCCGGATCTCGGCACGTCGCTCGTATTCCTCGCGCTCCTCTTTCCGGTCATGTACTGGCGCGGCATCGACGAAAGCCTCCTCATCCTTTTCATGACGCCGCTCCTGAGCGCGCTCCTCACGGTTTTCAGCGCGACGACGGCGGAACGCGGCAGCTATCCGTATCTTCTGCTCCTGTTCTTCATCGTGATCCTCGTCGCCGCGTACCGGCGCAGGCGCGATCTGTTCCGGAGCGTTTCGCTCGTCGGATTGAACGTCGGGGTGATGCTGCTCGTGCCGATGGCGTGGAACAGGCTCGAGCCGTATCAGCAGAAACGCATCCTCACCTTTCTCAGGCCCCAATCCGATATCCTCGGCTCGGGCTGGCAGGTCTACCAGTCGAAGCTCGCGATCGGTTCGGGAGGATTCATGGGGAAGAAATTCCTCCACGGCACCCACAAGCTCCTCGCCTTTCTTCCCGAGCGCCACAGCGATTTCATCTATTCGGTGATATCGGAGGAATTCGGATTTCTCGGCTCCCTCGTGCTTCTCGTTCTGTTTTCCATCATCATCATCCGCGGGCTCTATCTCGCCACGAAGATGAAGAACCGGTTTGCGTCGATCACCGCGGTGGGCATCTGTTCCTACTTCGCGTTCCATGCGATCGTCAACATCGGCATGACGACGGGGCTCACCCCCGTGACCGGGCTTCCGCTTCCCTTCATGAGCTACGGCGGCTCGTCGATGGTCGTGAGCTGTTTTCTCGTCGGCGTGCTTCTCAATTTCAGCAGACGCTTCTACGAGTACTAGGAGGACCGCGTGCATCCGATATTGATCGAAATAGGACCGCTCAAAGTATATTCGTACGGCTTCATGCTCGCGCTGAGCTTCTGGATCGGGATCCTTCTCGCGGCGAGGCGGGCCGGGAAGCGCGGCATCGACCCGGACCGCATCTACGACATGAGCATCGTTCTGATCCTCGCCGCCGTGATCGGTTCGCGGACGCTGTACATCCTCACGCATCGGGGCGACTACCGGAATCTCATCGATATCGTCGCGCTCTGGCAGGGAGGGGCCACATTCTACGGCGGTTTCATCCTCGCCGTCGCCGGCGCGGCCGTCTATATCCGGAAGAAGAAGCTGTCGTTCCTCGCCGTCGCCGACGCGTGCGCTCCCTCGATGGCGCTCGGCTTCTTCTTCACGAGGATCGGCTGCTTTCTGAGCGGGTGCTGTTTCGGGCATCCGACGAAATCGATCTTCGGAGTCGTTTTCCCGCCCCATTCGCCGGCCGGGTACTCCTGCGCCGGGCTCGCCGTGCACCCGACCCAGCTCTACGATTCGCTCTACGGCCTCGTCACGGCGTGCGCGCTCCTTCTCATCGACAGGAAGAGACCGCTCACCGGGTTCACCTTCGGCATGCTGTGCATCCTCTACGGCGCGGGGCGATTCACGATCGATTTCTACCGGTTCTACGAGGATTCGGCCGTCGTCGGGAAGCTTATGACGGTGAGCCAGCTCATGAGTCTCGTTCTCGTCGCCGTCGGCGTTCTCATTCTCGGCGTGCTCTCGGCGCGAACCCGAAAGGCGAAGAGAGCGGCGGTGTAGGGCGGGACGCGGGGCGTTCGCGCGGGGGAGAAGGGTGGCGGTGCGGTGCGGGGATTTCTCTCGTTTCTTCTCGATTGTCTCATTCCACGCTCGTGTCTCGCATGCGGACGGGGGATCGGATCCTTCGATCCCGCCGCGGTTCCGGCCGCATCCCGCGCGACGACGCCGCATGGAGGAGTTTCTCGACTCCGGATTGCGGATGGCGCTCTTCGCGGGAATCTCCGTATCCGCGGATGTTCTGTGTCCCGGGTGCTGGTCGAGGCTCGAGCCGGCCTCGGGCGATGGTTTTCTCATGCGTACGCCCGCGGGCGCCAGGGACGTGCCCCTTGTCTCGCCGTTTTATACGAACGACGAGCTTCTCGCTCTCGTGCGATTTCTCAAATTTTCCGGCGGAAAGACCGCCGTCCCCGCTCTCGGATGGTGGATGGCGGCAGCCCTCGGGGATTATCTCGAGAGGCAGCCCGGCGGCGATTCGCTCCGTCCGCTGCTCGTTCCCGTTCCGCTCCACCCGAAACGGGAGAAGTCGCGCGGCTACAATCAGGCGGCGCTTCTCGCCCATGCGGTCGCAGGGCGGCTCGGGCTCGATGTCGATTCGCGCGTTCTCGAGAGAATCGAGGAACACGAAGGCCCAATCGACGCTCGAATCCGAAGCACGGGCGGCAAACGTGGAGGGAGCGTTCGGCCTCGCACGGCCCGATCCGGTCAGGTCCAGGCATATCGTGCTCATAGACGATCTCGTGACCACCGGCCAAACGATGCTCGCGTGCGTCGCCGCCCTGGAGAGCGCGTCGACGCGCTCGATCTCCGTGCTCGCCGCTGGACGCGCAAGAGCCTGATTTTTCGCATGGCTGCTCGCCGCCGCGCCCCTCTTTCCGGCCCCGGGGAAACGCCATCTGCCGCTTGACAGATGGCGGCGTACTGTGGGAACATCGCGCTGTTCCGGTGAGGCGGCCGGACCCGCATACAGGGAGGGAGCCGTGCTCGCTGCCGACAGGGAGTTCATGGCGGCCGCCCGGAAGGGCGAATACGCGGTCGGAACGTCCCCCGGCGCGTACGAGTTCGAGGGCGCGGCGATCAGCGGCGCCAGGGGTGTCCCCGACACCGCGATCGTCGAGGCGATCCGCCGGGGAGTCACGAAGGTCAATATCGATACGGATATGCGAATTGCATTCGCCGCGTACGTACGAAATGCGCCGGCCGAAAAGCCGGAGGAGATCGATCCCCGCAAGGTTCTCGGCCCCGGACGAGAAGCCGTCGCCGCGGTCGTGCGCGAGAAGATGAAGCTCTTCGGGAGCGTCAGCAAAGCCGGGTAAAGGAAGCACGTCATCGAGAAGGAGGCCCCCATGGCGATCAAGGTTGCCATCAACGGTTTCGGAAGAATCGGCCGTCTCGTTTTTCGCGAGGTCATACGGGACAAGGATTTCGACGTCGTCGCCGTGAACGATCTCACGAACGCCGCGACGCTCGCGCACCTCGTGAAATACGATTCGGTCCACGGAAAATTCAAAGGCGCCGTGGCGGTCAAGGACGACAAGTACATCGTCGTCGACGGCAAGCAGGTGGAGGTCTTCGCCGAGAAGAATCCCGCCGCGCTTCCGTGGAAGAAGCTCGGCGTCGACGTCGTCATCGAGTCGACGGGTAAATTCCGCAAGCACAAGGACGCTTCGCTCCACGTGGAAGCGGGGGCGCGGAAGGTCATCATATCGGCTCCGTCCTCCGACCCCGATATCATGATCGTGATGGGCGTGAACGACAAGCTCTACAAGAACGACGCGCATCACATCATATCGACCGCTTCCTGCACGACGAACTGTATCGCGCCGATCGCGAAGATCCTCAACGATTCCTTCGGGATCTCGAACGGTTTCATGACGACGATTCACGCGTACACGAACGACCAGGTGATTCTCGATTTTCCGCACAAGGATCTCAGGAGAGCCCGCGCGGCGGCCGTTTCCATGATTCCGACCACGACCGGCGCGGCCTCCGCGGTCGGCAAGGTGCTCCCCGAGCTCAAGGGAAAGCTCGACGGCACGTCGGTGCGCGTGCCCGTGGCGGACGGATCGCTCGTCGACCTCGTCGTGACGTTCGAGAAGGACGCCACGCCCGAGGCGGTCAACGCGGCCGTCAAGAAGGCCGCGGAAGGACCGATGAAGGGGATCGTCGAGTACTGCGAGGATCCGATCGTCTCGTGCGACATCATCGGGAATCCCCACTCCTCGATCTTCGACGCGCTTTCCACGATGAGCGTCACGCCGCGGGTCTTCAAGATATTCTCGTGGTACGACAACGAGTACGGCTATGCGATGCGAATGGTCGACATGATGAAGCTCATCGCCCGATAACCGGGTCCGACACGCTCACCCTCGAGGAGGAGAAGGTATTGCGGAAAAAGACTCTCAGGGACGTGGATCTCAAAGGGCGCAGAGTCCTCATGCGCGTCGATTTCAACGTGCCGCTCTCGAAGGAAGGGAGCATCACTGACGACACGCGGGTGCGCGCTTCTCTTCCCAGCATCGATTACATCGCCACCGAGGGCGGAAGCTGTGTCCTCATGTCGCATCTCGGAAGGCCGAAGGGCAGGAAGGACAAGACCTACTCGCTGCGGCCCGTCGCCGATTGCCTCGGGGATCTCGTGAAGCATCCGGTCAGGTTCGTCGAGGATTGCGTCGGCCCCGACGTCGAGAAGGCGGCCGGGACGCTGCGCCCCGGCGAGATTCTGCTGCTCGAGAATGTCCGGTTCTATGCCGAAGAGGAAGCGAACGATCCCGAGTTCGCGAAGCGCCTCGCGAAGTGCGGCGATCTCTACGCGAACGACGCGTTCGGGACGGCACATCGGGCCCACGCGTCGACGGCGGGCGTGACGAGCTATTTCAAGGACAAGGTGGCGGGCTTTCTCATGGAGAAGGAGATCGACGCGCTCGAAGGGCTGCTCCTGAATCCGGAGCGCCCGTTCGTCGCCGTCATGGGGGGCGCGAAGGTATCGGGGAAGCTCGAGCTCATCAAGAACCTGCTCAACCGGGTCGACCGGGTTCTCATCGGCGGCGGAATGGCGTTCACCTTTTTCAAGGCGGTCGGCCTCGAGGTCGGAAAATCGATCGTCGACACCGATCTCGTGCCGCTCTGCCGCGAAGTGATGGATGAGACCGGCGCGGGGAAAGGGAAGCGGATCTTCCTGCCGGTCGATTGCATCGTCGCCTCGGAAATCAACGCCTCCGCCGAAAGCAAGACCGTGTCGACGGGGGACATCCCCGAGGATTGGGCCGGCGTCGATATCGGGGACAAGACGGTCGATCTGTTCAGGGAAGAGCTCATGAAATCGAAGACCGTGTTCTGGAACGGTCCCATGGGGGTCTTCGAGATTCCGAAGTTCTCGAACGGCACGAAGAGAATCGCGAAGATCATGGTGGAAATCACCGGAAGAGGGACAAAGACGGTTATCGGCGGAGGAGATTCGGTCGCCGCCCTGAACCAGCTCGGCCTCGCCGGGAAGATCACCCACGTTTCGACGGGAGGGGGCGCTTCGCTCGAGCTCCTCGAGGGAAAGAAGCTCCCCGGCGTCGAGGCATTGAGCGATAAATAGCATGAAACGCGCGATACTGGCCGGCAACTGGAAAATGAACCTGGACCACGTCGCGGGGGCGGCTCTCGCGAAGGAGATCCGCGGGGGTTTGAGCGCCGCCCGAAGCGCCTGCGAGGTCATTCTCATCCCTCCTTTCACGACGCTTCCCGCGGTCGCCGAGGCGGTGCGAGGTTCCTCGGTGAAGACGGGCGCGCAGGATCTCTATTGCGAGGACGAAGGCGCCTATACCGGCGAGATATCCGGCGGGATGCTCCGCGCGCTCGGCTGCGAATACGCGCTCGTCGGGCATTCCGAGCGCAGGCATACCATGGGAGAATCGAGCGCCCTCGTGGCGCGAAAGCTCCGTGCGGCGCTTCGGAACGGGCTCGTGCCGATTCTGTGCGTGGGCGAGCTTCTCGCGGAACGCGAAGCGCGCAAGGCTGTCGACGTCGTCGCAAGCCAGGTGCGCGACGCCTGCGAAGGCCTCGAGGGGGCGGAATTCTCGCGGATCGTCGTCGCATACGAGCCCGTATGGGCCATCGGAACGGGGAAAACCGCCACTCCGCAGGACGCATCCGATATGCACGGGGTGATCAGGATGATCGCCAAGGAGCTCTTCGGCACGGCGGCGGCGGAAAATCTGCCGATCCTGTATGGCGGAAGCGCCAAGCCGGAGACCGCCTCGGCCCTTCTCGCGGAACCGGAGATCGACGGCCTCCTCGTGGGCGGCGCCTCCCTCAAGGCAGCGAGCTTCCTCGGCATGATGCCGCGATGATCCCTCGATAAATCATTTGACTGCAGGGGGACTTTTCGTTAAACTACTACTTTTGAAAAGGTTGGTGGAGGGATGCTCTTTAATATCGTTCTCACGGTGCATATCCTTGGCTGTGTTCTTCTTACGATCGTAGTGCTCATGCAGTCGAGCAAGGGCGGCGCTCTTTCGGCGGCTTTCGGCGGCGGGAGCGGGCAGGTATTCGGCGGCCGCGAAACGGCGACGTTTCTCGGCAAAGCGACGCAGTACCTTGCGATTCTGTTCTTCCTGACTTCCCTGTCTCTGGCGTTCCTGTCGACGGGGAGAAGCATATCCAAGGGCTCGAGCCCTCTCAGGAATGCGGCGTCGCAGCAGTGGGGGACGGTCGCTCCGGAGGATCAGAAGAACATCGAGGACGTCCTCGGAAACGTGCCTCAGCCGGCCCAGGAAGGCCAGGGCGACGCCGGTCAGGCGACCCCCGGTGGAGGGAGCCAGAAGCCGGCCGAAGACGCCCAGAAGACGAACCCGGGGGGCAAGTAGGCGCTTCCCTCTTCGAGATAATCGCTTGTGCCGGGGTGGTGGAAATGGTAGACACGCTACTTTGAGGGGGTAGTGGGGTGACCCGTGCGGGTTCAAATCCCGCCCCCGGCATTTTTAAAACTCGGGGCTTGCTGAAGCCCCCATTTTTATATCGCGGTGCCGGTCCGGCGCCGAGGCGGAGGTTATGATCCGGTTCATCGAGGCTCAGAGCGGCGTGCTCATCGTCGCGGCGATCGTTCTCGCCGCCGCTTCGCTCGTCTGCGCGGTTTTCATGCTCGTGCAGTTCGCGAGGTTCAGGCGCCCCTTCCGCGGCATGGCGGAAGTGTACGAGGCGAAGGGTTCGGAGGGAGCGCTCGAAGAGCTTCTCAAGGGGATCGACGAGAACCGCGAGTTCCTGCGGGGCCATTCCGAGGAGCTCAAACGGATTCTCCATCTGCTCGCGGGCTGTTACAGCGGGACCGGTCTCGTCAAGTACAACGCCTTCGAGGACATCGGCGGCATGCAGAGCTATTCCCTCTGCCTTCTCACGCGGGAGAAACACGGCTTCATTCTCACCAACATCGTCGGGAGGACTTCGGCGCGCGGATACGCCCTCGATATACGTGACGGAAAGCCCTCGAGAAACCTGAGCGACGAGGAAAAGGAAGCCTTCGAAACCGCGATGAAGTCCTTCACGACCGCCTGATCAGTTGAATCCTCCGCCGGATCCGCGCCAGGAATCGCCGTTCCCCCCGCCACGACCCGATCGGATCTTCCGGAAGAACCTCCGCGCGTTCCGGCCGCCCTTGAAGTAGAGGAATCCAGCCGCTATCCCGCCGAGGTGCGCGAAGTGCGCGACCCCGTCCCTTCCCGAGATGCCGCTCGCGAGCTCGATGATCGTCATGAAAATGACGAGCGTCCTCGCCCGGACGGGCAGGATGCCCCAAACGTATATCTCGTTGTAAGGAAACAGGATGGCGTAGGCGAGGAGAATGCCGTACCCGGCGCCCGAAGCTCCGATGATGGTCGTGTTGAAGGAGAAGAGGAAGCTGAGGAGCGCGCCGCCGAAACCGCAGACGAAGTAGTAATTGAGAAACCGGTTGCTGCCCCAGACGCTCTCGAGGGGGGTCCCGAACATCCAGATGATGAACATGTTGAGGATGAGGTGCCAGATGCTCCCGTGCAGGAACATGTAGGTGACGATCTGCCAGACGTAGCCCTTCGTCACGACGAGGCGCGGGGTGAGCCCGAAAATATCGATAAACGCGGTTTGCGCGAGGATCGTCTCCATCACGTAGATGATGACGTTGATGACGATGATCTGGTTGACGACGCTCCCGGTCAGAAAGTCGACGACCGGATTCGAAGAACGTCTGCGATAGTCAGGCATGGCGACCTTTCCTCCGTAGCGAACGATTACGCATGATAATAACGCATCGGGCCGCGGCGGGCAACGGGGGATGGGAAATATTTTTTGGCTCGACCGTTGCATAGCCCCTGTGATACGCTTTGACCAAGAGGTGATGCCAGTGCATAAGATTCTGCTCGTCGCAGCGTTGATCGCCGTCTCGGTACCGGGGAGAATCGAAGGAAAGACCTGGGGCGTGCCGTTCGACGCTCCCACGATTCAGGCGGCCGTCGATTCCTGCGCGGCCTCGGGAGATGCGATCCAGATCGCGGGGGGCGTCTATCACGAAGGCTCGATCCTCGTTGACGGGAAAAGCATCTCGATCGATCAAATCAGCGGCGGCCAGGTCACCGTCGTCGCGCCTTCAGCCGGGATCGGAACGTTCATCACGATCAGAAACGCCGGCGGAGGCGCGCTCAGAAGCCTCGTTATCAGAAACTTCGGCACGGCGATCGCCGTCGAAAACGCCTCTCCCGTGGTTCAATTCGTCTCGCTGAAGGCCTGCGATATAGGTATGACGGTGGCGGGCTCGTCCTCTCCGCAATTCACCTACAGCCTCGTCGATTCGTGCGTCACGGGCGTCGACGTTCAGGCAGGGTCGGTCACGCTCCAGAACGAAACGATCGTGCACTGCGGGACGGGAGTGAGGTTTCTCGGCGGAAGCACGACCATGACCAGATCGATCGTTTACGGCTGCGCGACGGGCGTTCAGTGCGGTGGGGGGGGCGCTCTGCTCGGCTGCAACGATTTCTTCCTGAACGGCGCGGATTACGACGGCTGCGCGCAGGGAACGAACGATTTCTTCCTGGATCCGAAGTTCTGTTTCTGGGCGTCGCCGGCCGGTCCTTATTGGCTTCACAACACCTCTCCATGCTACGTGACCTCGCTGAATCCGTGCACCGTGAGAATAGGCGCCATCACATCATCCCCGGGCTGCACGGGGACGGCGGTCGAGCGTTCGACCTGGGGATCGATCAAGAGTATCTACCGCTGATTCGCGGGCGTGGTGATGAACCTTTTCCATTTGCCATTCAAGGGGCGAGCGGCGGGACGCCGGACGCGGCGCGCTTTCCTCGCCGTCGCATGTCTCGCCGGCCTGGCGCCGTGCGCGTTCGCCGGCGGAGCGGACGCGTTCTCCGAAGAGAAGGAGCGGACGACAGTGGAAGCGGTGTACTTCAACGGAAGAGTGCATACCATGGACCCGACCCGTCCGGTCGTCGAGGCGATTTCGGTCGGGGGCGGCCGTATCGTCGAGACAGGGAGCTCCCGGGAGCTTCTCGCGCGGCTCGCTCCGGGCGCGCGAACGATCGATCTCCGCGCTCGCGTCGTCATCCCCGGGCTCACCGACGCGCATGCGCATTTTCTCGGTTTCGCCAAGCTGGCAACGCGGCTCGATCTCGTCGGAACGGCCTCGCTCGACGAGATACTCGAGAAGGTCTCCGCGAAGCTCCCCTCCGCGCGGAAAGGGGACTGGATTCTCGGAAGAGGATGGGATCAGAACGACTGGCCCGAGCCGCGCTACCCGGAACGAGCGGCCCTCGACCGGATCGCTCCCGACAATCCCGTGTATCTCGTCCGCGTCTGCGGGCACGCGGCGTATGTCAATTCGGCGGCGCTTCGATTCGCCGGGATCTCGCGGTCGACCCCCGACCCGGCGGGAGGGAAGATCCTCAGAGACGCGAGCGGCGAGCCGACCGGCGTCCTCCTCGACAACGCCCTGAATCTCGTTTCGAAATCCATCCCGCCGCTCCCGAGAGCCGAAAAGAAGAAGCTCATGGTCGCCGCCGCGCGGAAGTGTCTCGCCGCCGGTCTCGTCGGCGTTCATGAGATGGGAATCGACGCCGAGGACGTCTCCGTGTACGAAGAGCTCTCCGCGGCGGGAGAGCTTCCCTTCAGGATCACCGGCTATCTCTCGTCGGACGACACGATGATAGCGCCTTTCCTCGACGCGGGCCCGCGCGCCGGCCGCGGCGACGAGCTCTTCCGCGTCGTCGGCGCGAAATTCTACGCGGACGGTTCCCTCGGCGCGAGGAGCGCCGCGCTCATCGACGATTACGCGGACGATCCCGGGAACCGGGGTATTCTCATGCAATCGCCCGACAGCCTGTACCGGCTGATTCTCCCGTGGCGCGAGAAGGGTTTCCAGACGGCGGTGCACGCGATCGGGGACGCCGCCGTCCGCGAGGTTCTCGACGTTTACGAGCGGCTCGGCGCCGGGTATCCCGCTCCCGACGCGAGGCCCCGCATCGAGCATTCGCAGGTCGTCGCGGCCGGCGACGTCGCGCGATTCGCGCGGCTCGGGGTCGTTCCCTCGATGCAGTTCGTCCATTGCACGTCGGATATGCCCTGGGTCGAGGAACGTCTGGGCGCCGGGCGCGCCGCGGGGGCGTACGCGTGGCGTTCGCTCGTCGAGGCGGGAAACAGGATTCCAGGGGGGAGCGATTTTCCCGTGGAGTCGATCGATCCGTTTCTCGGTATTCATGCGGCCGTCACGAGGCAGGATCTCGCGGGAGAGCCGCGGGGAGGCTGGAGAGGCGATCAGCGGCTCACGATCGAGGAAGCAGTCGGCGCCTTCACGACGGACGCCGCGTACGCGGCGCACGCAGAGGACGTCGCCGGGTCGCTCGCGCCGGGGAAGCTCGCCGATTTCGTCGTTCTGTCGGACGATATCTTCTCGGCGCCCCCGGGCGAGATACCTTCGATCCGGGTCCTCGCGACGGTGCTCGGCGGCGAGATCGTCTACCGGTCGGACGCTTTCTAGTTTTCCCTATCCTGCCGTGTTTTCGGGATAATCATCGAAAGAGGAATGTCCCTCGACGCGAGGAGTATTTTCGCGAGCTCCCGCTGCGGATTGTCGTATCCGAAGACATAGGAGACGTTCTTGATCATCTCGTCGGCGAGAATCATCGAGATGGCCGTGTAGGCGAGCGCCGGGGAAACGGACGCGGCGAGGACCTCGCGCGCGGCTTCGCCGCGTCCGAGGTTCAGCGTCTCGACGAGATACTGCGCGGCGGCGTCCGAGGTCATCGTTCCCGCGTGCAGGGCGAGGACGACGATCAATCGAGCGTAGTGTCTCTGCCAATCGTCGAGCACGAGAAGATAGAGCCCGGGATCGTCTTTCTTGATGTCCCGGGCGAGCTCCTGCGTGACGAGGTAGCGCCATCCTTCCTCGAACGTCGCGCTCGAAAAGACCGCGGAAACGGTGTCTCTCGCCTCGCAGCGGAGCCTGTCCGGATCGAGCATGCGCGCAGCGGCGCGGATAAGCGCGAAGCGAAGGGCCTCGTCGCTTTCGCGCCATGCGCCGTCCGGCAGGGCGAGGAATATCCTGCAAGGCGAGGTCGAGATCGAAGGCACGATCGCCGCCGCGAGCGGGTCCCACGCGAGCGGAATCGAGAGACAGGGGCTTTTCGCCGATCGCGAAAGGTAGCGCGGAGAGGCGGGATACGCGAGCGTCGCGTCCGTGCCGCGGGGGGTCCCCATCGGCGCCTCGCGCCTCTTCGAGGCGCCGAGCTCCTCCCGGAGACGGGCGACCCGCGCGTCGAATCGTTCATTCGCGTTGGGCGTGACGTTCGGCGATTCGCGGGCGTCCGGCCTTGCTTCTCGTACTCGATGCGTCTCGCGAGGGTTGTTCTTTCGCTCGCGATGCGTTTGATCTGCTTTTCCGCCTCGGCGGCGAGCATGTTCGGATCGGAGTCGATCATCTCGTCGTATTGGAATATTCTCGCGAGATTCTCCGAGCCGACGATGAGGCGCCCGTACGAGGATGGGAGCAGCGTCGACGATGCGTATTCGCGAAAGCTCCGGATCGCCCGTTTCGCGGCGCCGAGCTCGCGATCGAGGCGCGCTCCATATCGTGTTTCGACGAGAAGCGCGAGCCGGGGGAGACTCGCGGCAAGAGTGTCGAGCCTCTCGATCGAGTGCCGAACGTGCCAATCGGCGGGATTCTCGAGGTTCGCCGCTCCGCTCGCGAGGAGATCGGCGACTCGAAGGATGCGCTTCCGGTAGGCCTCGAGCTCGCCGTCATACGGTGGAGCGATTCTCGACGGCGTCACCCAGAGCGCCTCTTCCGCCGCCCACGCGTAGAGGAGGGGATTCGACCTGCTGCAGTCGAGGACCTCGAAGGCGAAACGCGTTCCCCGCAGCCAGTTGATGATGACGGTCGCGCGGTCGACGTCCGCGGAGCTCAGGCGGCCGGCGGGTATCTTCGAGAATTGGGTTTCGAGGCTTTTCAGGCGTTTGACGGCCTCGTCGGTCTCCTCCTTCGAGTAGCAGAAAAGGAGCGAATCGGCCGAAGCGAGACCGAGGCGCGAGGCGCGCAGCGGCTCGATCCCGACGTAGAGCTTCACGGCGCTCGACGCGAGGCGCCGGTACGTATCGGTGTAATCGGGGACGTTCTTCTTGCCGGCGCAGCCCGGGACGAGCAGCGCGAGGCAGAGCAGAACGGACACGGCGGAGGCGGATCTCATTTCGTTCCTCTCGTGACGCGGCGCGCCGCCGGCCGAGAGGGGGAGGCGCTCGCGCATTCGATGCTATATAATCACTCCCCGCGCGCAAGTAAATATCTTTTGTCGTAATTTCTTGAGCGCGCGCGCTCACTTCGCGTACAATGCGCCGGGGGAGTACGGAACGCGCCGGCGGGCGGGAGCGTGCATGAGCGAAAAGCGCAGGGCCGCGGGGAGAAACTTCATATCGAATCGTTTCGCCGTGATCGTGATCGCGATTCTCTTCGGCGCGAGCCTGGCCGGCTGGATCGCGACCGAGATCGTTCCGCCCGATTTTCCCGATAGAGGGGATTTCTTCCGCGAAGCGTGGGGGAGCGCCGCCGTCAAGCTCGTCACGGCGCTGCATCTCCACGATCCCTTTCACTCGTTCTGGTATCGGTTCGCGCTCGCGCTGTTCTTCGCGGTGCTGCTTCTCTGCGTCGTGTCGCGATGGAGACAGCTGACGCTCAAATCGTGGCGCGTCCCGCTCCCCGCCGCCTCCGGCGATCCCGGCCCGAAACGGCTCTCGTTCGAATACTCCTGGCGGCTCCTCGAGAGCGGCGGCCGTGGGGCCAGGGATCCCGTCGTGCATTTCGCGGAACGGTACGGGCGCGCCGAATCGATCGGCACGGAGGCGCTCCGCGGCTATTTCTCGCGCGTCGCCGCGATCTTCAGGAAAAGGGGATACCGCGTGGTCTCCCGCGAAAGCGCGGAGGGAATCGCCTTCGCCGCGTCCACGGGGAGATTGCGTTCGCCGGGAACCATGCTTTTTCACGCGGGCTTGCTGGCGATAACGATCGGCGGGGTCATCGGAAGCTACGGCGGCTGGCGCGAGATGGTGTTCGTGAAAGAGGGCTCGGCCGTTCCGTTTCCGCGGGACGCCTCGCTCACGCTCCGCGTCGACGACTTCAGCATCGTGACGACGGAACGCCGGGAGATACGGAGCTTCGTATCGACCGTATCGATCGTCGACGCGCGGGGGAACGCGGTCGCGTTCGGCAACGTCGAGGTCAACCACCCGATGAAGGTCGGCGCCCGCCGCATCTACCAGAGCGAGTTCACGATCGACGAAAACGAGTTCGCGCGGGCGCGCGTCGAATATTCTCTTCGGGAGAAGGACATGCGCGGCTCGATCGATCTCTCTCCCGCCGGGCCCGTCGCGGTCGGCGACAGCGCGATCACGGTAACGGCGCTGCGCTTCATCCCCGATTTCCGGATGGGTCCGGAGGGCGCCTTCTCGGCGAGCTCGTTTCCCTCGAATCCCGCCCTCGAAGTCGAGGTCGCGAGCGGGGGAGAGGCGGAGCGCGGATGGCTCTTTCTCTATCATGGCGATTTCAGCAAGCGGTTCGTCGCGCCGGTCGACCTCGTTCTCACGCGATGCGAACCCGTATACTACACGGGGCTCGAGGTGAGCGCCAATCCAGGGGCGGGAGTCCTTCTCGCCGGTTTTGCCGCAGCCACGCTCGGGCTGCTCCTTATGTATGCGTGCAATCCGCGGATCGTGAAAGGGTTCGCCCGTCCCGACGGAATCGTCGTCGCGGCCGGAGAGCACCGGTGGAAGGCGAGCTTCGAGCGTGAATTCGCCGATCTGCGCGAGGCGATTCGGAAGGAAATCGGCCGCGAGGGGGGACGATCATGACATCCGCGCTCGATACGAGGCTCTTCTGGTTTTCGTTCTGGACGTATCTCGCCGCGTTTCTCCTTTTCTCCGTGTATGCGGCGGTCCGCAAGCGCGGCGTCGGTGTCACGGCGACGGCCGCCTTTCTCGCCGCGTTCGCGCTGCACACGGCCGGCCTCGCCGCGCGGTGGATCATCACGACGCATCCGCCCTTCTCGACGATGTATGAATACGCCGTGACGATGTCGTGGGCTGTCGCGCTGTCCTTCATCGTCGTCATGGCGCGTTTCCGGCGCATGGTGCTCGGGGTCGTCGTATCCCCCGTGCTCCTCGTCGTCCTCGTCATCGCCTCGCTCCTTCCGAAAGAGGCGTCGAAACAGCTGATGCCCGCGCTGCAGAGCTACTGGTTCTACATACACGTCACGCTCGCCGCGTGCGCGGAGGGCGCGTTCATCGTGGCGGCGGGAGCGGGAATCATATATCTGATCCGCCGGAGCGCCGGAGCCGGGGAAAAGGATTTTCTCCCGTCGCGCGATTTGCTCGAGGAGATCATCTCGCGCTCGCTCCGCATCGGCTATCCGCTCTTCACGATCGGCGCGCTCTTCGCCGGGGCCATATGGGCGCAGTACGCGTGGGGAAGGTTCTGGAGCTGGGATCCCAAGGAGACGGGTTCGCTCGTCCTCTGGCTCTACTACACACTCGTGCTCCATCAGAACGTGCGCGGCGTCTGGCGCGGGAAGACGCTCGCCGTTCTCGCGATCGTGGGGCTCGCGATCGCCATCGTCTCGTTCCTCGGGAATCTCTTCTTCGGCGGGTTGCACGCGTACGTATAACGCGGGTCCTGCCGCTGATTCTACCCCGCGCGTGCTCGCTCGCACCGCGAGCTGCGCGCCACGCGGGGACCCCATCAGCGTCACCCGCTAACGGTGCAGGCGCGGACATTCCCGCGAACGAGCCCATTGGAGCCCTGCGACTGGGCCCGGAGCGGGAATGTCCGGCGCCATCGCTACCGCCCGCGCAAGCTCACCTGATCAGAAGGATTTTTCGCTCGAGGCGCATTTTGCCGGCGCGGGCGACGGCGAAGTAGACGCCCGGCGCGAGCGTTCGCCCGGCGCCGTCCCTTCCGTCCCACGCGATCGAATGGACTCCGCGCGGAACGGAACCCGAGAGCAGGTTTCTCACGCAGCGCCCGGTCACGTCGTAGATCCGGACGCTCGCCGCGCACGCGTCGGGCACGGAGAGCTCGACGTTCGTCGACGCGCCGAACGGATTGGGGCTTGATGTCATGACGAAGCCGACGTTCGGCGGGAGGGGCGGATCGGCATCCCCTTCGCCCGTTCCGTTCGCGGGATCGATGTATTCGCGATAGTAGATCTCCTGGTTCCCGTCGCGCGAATCGACCCAGGCGAGGTGGAGGTTCCGGTTCGGCCCGGCGACGAGGCAGGGGAGCTCCGATGTGCCGGCGGCGTTCGTGATGCGGACCGGGCCGGTCCATGTCCCCGCGACGCGCCGCCTGAAAAAGATTTCCGAGTTCGTGCCGTCGACGTTCTGCCAGTACGCGAGGACCGCTTCCCCTCCCGCGGCGTCGATGCTCGGGTGATAGTGAGTCGCCGCGTCGTTGGTGAGCGCGATCTCGCTTTCCCAGCCGGCCGGGCCGCACCGGCGGTAGTAGATCTGCTCGAACGATCCCCGCTTGTCGATCCAGGCGACGTGCACGAACCCGCTGTCGTCGACGGCGATGCTCGGCCGCATCGCGTTGTTCTCCGGATCGGTGAGCAGCTCCTCGTCGAGCCAGACGCCGCCCGATCTTTCCCGGTGGTAGATCTTCCCGATCAGCGTATCCTGCCGCGTGTCCCACCACGCGACGTGAAGCGTTCCGTCGGGGCCGATGTCGATCGCCGGAACCATGCGGTTCCCCGTCGCGACGTTCGTGAGGGGCACCGCCGCGGTCCACTTGTTGTTCTTGAATGCGCGGTAGAATATCTGGAGATTTCCCGAGACGTCCTCCATGTAGACCATGTGAATCGTATCCGCCTCGGCGACGAGGGCCGAGCCGAACGATTCTCCCGCGGTCTGCGTGACCCGCTGATCAGTGCCCCACATGCCGGCCCACATGTTGTGATAGATCTCCTTGTTGCCGTCGCGCTCGTCGTTCCAGGCGAGGTGCAGGAAGCCCGATGCGTCGACCGCGAGGTTCGGTCTCGCCGAATAGGCGGGATCGCTCGTCACCCGTTCGTCGGCGCTCCAGACGTCTCCGATCCTCATCTTGTGGTAGATCTCGAAGTTCCTGTCCCGGTCGTCGAGCCATACGACGTGCAGATTTCCGTCGAGATCGACGGCGAGCCATTTGGCGTTGTTGGGCGCCGTGAACGACGTCGCGTCGTCGTTCGTGAGGCGGACCTCCGCCTGCCAGCCGGGCTGGAGGGCGGAAGATGAACTTGAAGCGAAACCCGACAAGACCGCCATAACCAGCAATAGAATATATAAATAGAGAATACTGTTCCGGGATTCGCGGGCCGGTCGAAGAGGCTGTATGGTCGATTCGAAAAGACACGTTCGCTCTCCAATTCCTTCCGGCCCGCGAAAAGGCCGTTCGGCTGGTATAAATGTAAGCCCTGCCTGCGCCAGACCGCAACCGCTAAATTATTAATTCATTCTGCCATAGCGAGTTGCATACTGGCATCAACAATGCTTCAGATTTCGCCGGGAGAGTATGACCTGGATAATTATCGCCGGGAGGATCGTATGAAAGCGTGGCGTTCGAGCATCGCCATATTTTGCGTCTTCCTCGTTTCGCGGCGGGATGCGCGAAGCGCGAAAAAAAGAGCGACGCGGAAAAAGCGCGGGCGGGCGACGGGCGTCTCGTCATCGGCATGCAGCAGGAGCCGGAGATTCTCAATGAAGCTGTAAACTCCATGGTCGCCTCCGTCTACGTTTGCAACCTCATTTTCAGCAAATTCGTGAAATACAACGATCGTCTGGAGCTCGTTCCCGATCTCATCGAGGAAATACCGACGGTCGAGAACGGCGGCATCTCGAGCGATTATC
Organism: uncultured bacterium; assembly: GCA_963747385.1. Lineage (GTDB taxonomy): Bacteria > Krumholzibacteriota > Krumholzibacteriia > Krumholzibacteriales > Krumholzibacteriaceae > SSS58A. Next base: position 160,166 of record CAVVEY010000017.1, read on the forward strand.
TCACCTACACGTATCGTATCCGGAGGAACGCCCGGTGGCACGACGGCGTTCCCGTTACATCCTACGACGCGAAGTTCAGCTACGAGGTCATGATGCATCCCGACATCAACGTCGAGACGCGGCAGGGATGGGACATTGTCGAGCGGGTGGAGACTCCCGATTCCTTCACCGTCGTCTTTCACCTGCGCGAGGTGTACGCGAATTTCGTCGGCGACTGCTTCTACGACGAATCGGTTCTGCCGCGGCATCTGCTCAAGGAGGCGCTCGGGCCGGAGTTTCAGAACGCCGCGTTCCATCGCCGCCCGATCGGCTCGGGGCCTTTCGTTTTCAAGGAATGGGTGAGCGGCTCTCACATCGTCGTCCAGGCGAGCAGGGATTACTACGGCGAAGGTCCCTGGCTCGACGAGATCGTGATCAAGTTCATTCCCGAGGACCAGGCGCTCGTTATGCAGCTCGAGACCGGCGAGATCGCGGGCGTAGACAACGCGCCGAACACGGCGCTCGCGGCTGTCGGGAAGACGCCCGGCGCGCGGCTCTTCAGGAACGCCGCCCTCTTCAACGAACATCTCGATCTCAACTGCGATCATCCGATACTCCGCGACCGCCTCGTGCGGCGCGCCCTGGCGCTCGCGACCGACCGGAAGGAGATCTCGGACAAGATCTACGACGGGGTCTGGGTTCCCGCGTTCGGAGACGATTATCCGCGTTCGGCATATTATTCCGCCGCGGTCGAAACGCTCAACGCGTTCGATCCCGCCCGCGCCGCCGCGCTCCTCGCGGAGGCCGGCTGGATCGATCGCGACGGCGACGGCATCCGCGAAAAGAACGGCGCGCCGCTCGCCCTCGCGATCTCGGCGATGACCGGAAACCTGAATCGCGAACGCACCGAGATGGTGCTCAGGGAGCAGTACCGCAGGATCGGCGTCGACCTCACGGATCAGGAACTACACGCCCGGCGAGCTCTACGCGAGCTGGGACGAAGGCGGCGTCCTCCGCCGCGGCACGTACGATATCGCCCTGTACGCCGTTCTCACGCCGCCCGATCCCTCGACGAAGGACGGCACCTATTCCGAGGGATTCATTCCGCCGAAGGGGCAGAATTTCACGCGCATCAGGAACGGGAGGCTCTCGCGCCTCCTCGCCGAGGGCGGCCGGACGGTCGCCTTCGCCGAGCGCAAGAAGAATCTACGACGAGGCGGCCGCAATCGTCGCCGCCGAAGCGCCGGTGATCCCGCTCCTCTGGGTGACGCAGCTCGACGTGATGCCGCAGGCGCTCGTCAACTATCGTCCCAATCCGACGCAGTCGGGGGACACCTGGAACGCGAACGAGTGGCGGCTGAAGAAATGAAACGGCACTACCGGTGGCTCTTCATCGCGCTCGTCATAATCGTCGGCGCGATCTGTCTCGTCGAGCTGATCCCGGACGGGGAGAAAGCGACGGGCCCCGTCGTCAGGTTCTGGGGCGCCGCGCGGCGGGTCGGCGGCTCGTGCCTCATCGTCGAGAACGAGGGGACGAGGTTCATCGTCGACTGCGGCGCGCTCGGGGAACAGGGTGCCGGAGCGCTTCCCCCGAGGCCCGATTCGCTCGCCTTCGCCATCGTCACGCACGCCCATATCGATCATGTCGGGCTCCTGACCGAGCTCTTCGCGGCGGGCTTCAGGGGGCGCGTCTACTGCACGCCGGGAACGGCGGAGCTCGCGCCGATCATGCTCGCCATGATGCGGGGGATAGCGCGGGAGAAGATTTCGCGCGAGGCGTACGACAGGGCGCTCGCGAGCCTCGTTCCCGTGCCGTTCGGGCGAACGGTCTCGGAGCGCGGCGTGTCGTTCGGATTTTTCAGGGCCGAGCATCTTCTCGGCGCGGCCTCCGTCGACATGCGGCTCGTTTCGGGCGCGGACACGGTGCGTCTCGTCGTTTCGGGGGATATCGGCGCCGGCAACTCGATTCTTCTGCCGCCGGCCGAAAGACCCGGGCGCGCCGACTACGTCATCATGGAGTCGACCTATGGCGGCGCCGTGCGGGACACGTCGCGCGCCGCCGCGGGGCACGAAGCGTTCGCCGACTCCATCGCGAAGGTCATTCGCGCGGGGGGAGACGTGCTCATACCGTCGTTCACGCTCGGGAGAACGCAGGAAGCGATGGCCGTCATCGATATGTTCATCAGGAAGGGCACGATACCCGCCGGAACCGAGGTGTACGTCGACAGCCCCACCGCGCACAAGATCACCGGCGTGTACCGGCGCGTGAAAGGGGAGCTCTCCGAGTGGGCGCAATCGGCCTATCCCGGAGAGGCCCTGCGCTATCCCGAGCTGCGGGAGGTGCGGAGCCGCACGTCGCTCAAGGTCCACGGCCGAAAGCACCGGAGCGTCATTATCATCTCCTCGAGCGGCGATCTCGCGCACGCGAATTCTCCGAGGCATCTCATGAGGATGTACGACGACCCGGGGAATCTTCTCTGCATCATCGGCTGGCAGCCGCCCGGATCGCTCGGAGGGCGGCTCCTCGCGGGGGAGAGCCCCGTGCTCGTCGGACACCAGGAGGGGAAGAAATTCGAGCGGGATTGGATATCGCCCGAGATCGCGACGAGGGGATTCCACTCGTTTTCGGGACACGCGGACGCGACCGGTCTCGTCGAGTGGCTCGGGGCGGCGACCGGCGTGCAGCACGTATTTCTCGTGCACGGCGAGGAGAAGAATGCGCTCGCGCTCGAACGGACGATCCGCGCGAAGCTCGGGCTCGAGGTGACGGTGCCCCGGCGGGGAGACGGATTCGTGCTCACCGCGAGGAACGGGGCGGTGGCGAAGAAGTTTTCCGCGCCCGCGGCAGGGCGGTCCGATTCCGCCGCGCCGGCGGCGGGACGTTCCGATTCCCTCGCGCGCGGGGCGGCCGCGCAGTCCGGCGAGGTCTTTGAGGGCGCCGATTGATGGAGGCGTCGCCGATCATCCGCGGAAGGATCCGGCCATGAGGAAGCACATAGCGAGAAGACTCGCGCGAATCGTTCCGATCGTCGTTCTCATCTCGATCGTGACGTTCGCCCTGCTGCACCTCGCGCCCGGAGGCCCGGCCGGCGTGCACTCGGGCAGCGCGCGCATGAGCGAGAGCGACCTCGCGCGGATCAGGGGGAACCTCGGGCTCGACCGGCCCCTGGCGGTGCAATACTTCCTCTGGTTCAAGAAGGTATTCCTGAGCCTCGATTTCGGGAACAGCTACGCGACGGGGGAGCCTGTCGCTCGCATGATCCTCGATCGATTGCCCGCGACGCTCGAGCTCATGGGCGCAGCCTTCGCGCTCGCCCTCATTCTCGGCGTTTCGATGGGAGTCGTCTCCGCCGTGCGCCGGGACGGGCCGCTCGATCAGATCTTTTCGCTCGTTTCGGTCGCGGGGATGTCGATGCCGGTCTTCTGGCTCGCGCTCGTCGCGATCTACGTCTTCTCTCTGAAGCTCGGCGTTCTTCCGAGCGGGGGGAGGGAGACGATCGGCGCCCCGCCGGGATTCCTCGATCACCTCCGGCACCTCGTGCTCCCGGCATGCGTGCTCTCGATCGGCTTTCTCGCGTCGTGGAGCCGCTACACGAGGGCGCAGCTCCTCGGCGCGATCCGGGGGGATTTCGTGCGCACGGCGCGGGCGAAGGGACTGAGCGAGACGGCGGTGATCTGGAAGCACGCGTTCCGGAACGCGGCGCTTCCCGTGTTCGCCGTGGTCGTCATGCAGATTCCGGCGCTGTTCACGGGAGCGGTCATCACGGAGACCGTATTCTCGTGGCCGGGGATGGGACGGCTCTTCTACGAGGGGCTCGCGCGGCACGATTATCCGCGGGTGCTCGGGGTCGTCGTGATCTCCTCGTTCCTCATCATCGTATTCAACGCGATCGGCGATCTCCTCTATGCGGCGGTCGATCCGAGGATAGCTCCGGGCGGCGCGCCGCCGGACGTCGATACGGGCGCGGAGGACGCACGATGAGGGAGAACGCATACGGCGCATTCGTGAATCTCGGGAGCATGCTCGCGCCCGTCAGGGGCGATCGCCGCGACGGCGGCGGTTTCTTCGCCTGCAGAGGCGCCGCATTTTCGCTGATCCTCATCCTGCTCGTCCTCGCCGTTTCCGCGCTTGCGCCGCTTCTCATGCCGCACGAGCGGGACGCGATGAATCTCGATTCGATCCTCGCGCCGCCGTCGGTGGAGCACGTGCTCGGCACGGACGATCTCGGCCGCGACGTCTTCACGCGGCTCATCTACGCGGGGCGATTCAGCATGCTCGTCGCGCTCTGCGCCGTGGCGATCGCGCTCGCGATCGGCGTGCTTCTCGGCGCGGTCGCGGGCTACTTCGGCGGGGCGGCCGACGCGGCCGTCGCGGTCGTCGTCGACCTTTTCCTCTCCGTTCCCGTTTTTCTCGTTCTTCTCGTCGCGGCCTCCGCCGGCGGCGGCAGGATCTGGATCGTGCCGCTCGTGATCGGAGGAACCTCATGGATGGAGACGGCGCGCGTCGTGCGCTCGATTCTGATTCCCCTCAGGGAGGAAGGCTTCGTCGAGGCGGCCCGGGCGGCGGGCGCGAAGGACGCGCGAATCGTCGTCCGGCACATGCTTCCGCAGGCGCTCCCCGCGGTCGTCGTATCGGCGACGGTCGGCTTCGCGCAGGCGATGCTCGTCGAATCGGCCCTGAGCTTCCTCGGGTTCGGCGTCCAGCCTCCCGTGCCGACCTGGGGGAACATGCTGCAGAACGCCCACGTGTTCATCGGTCGGGCCCCGCTCGCCGCGATCGTGCCGGGTTTCATGATCTTCATCACGTGCCTCGCCTTCAACTACGTCGGGGAGGGCCTGCGCAGGGCGCTTGCCATCGAGCGATGATTCCGCTACCTTGATTCCATGAACGCGAAGACCAAGGCGATCGCTCTCGTCTCGGGAGGGCTCGACAGCGCGCTCGCCGTCGCCGTCGTGAAACGTCTCGGCGTCGACGTCCTCGCCCTCCACGCCTCGATCGGCTATTCGCCCGGATTCATGCGGGCCGAGATCGCCGGCGAGAGGCCCGAGGATCTCGCTGCCGCCGAGGCGGCGCGGATGTCGGCGGCGTTCGGGGTCCCCGTGCGCATTCTCGATCTCGTCGAAGAATATTTCGGCGTGCTTCTCAACCCGCGGCACGGCTACGGCGCGAACGTCAATCCCTGCATCGACTGCCACCTCTTCATGATCAGGAAGGCGAAGGAGGTCATGGAGCGGGAGGGGGCGCGGTTCGTCTTTACGGGAGAGGTCCTCGGACAGCGGCCGATGTCGCAGAACTACAAGGCGCTCGAGCTCATCGATCGCGAGTCCGGTCTCGACGGACTTCTCGTGCGCCCGCTGAGCGCGAGGCTCCTCCCCGAGACGCTCGCCGAGAAGAACGGCTGGATCGCGCGGGACGGGCTCCTCGACATTCAGGGCCGCTCGCGGAGGCGCCAGATGGAGCTCGCCGCCGAGCTCGGCGTGACGGGGTACGCCTCCCCGGCGGGCGGATGCATGCTCACGGACGAGAATTACGCGGCGAAGCTCAAGGACTGGATGAGGCATCGGGGGGAGGCGCCGCTCACCCACGAGGAGACGCTTCTCTTCTCCGTCGGGCGCCATTTCAGACTGTCGCCGTCGGTGAAGGCGGTCGTCGGCAGGCGCGAGGCCGAGAACCATTACCTCGAGCGCGCCTGGCGCTCCGAATGGCTCGCGATGCCGGTCGACGTTCCCGGGCCCACGGTTCTCGTGCAGGGACCGGCGGCCGACGAGGATCTGCGCCTCGGCGCTTCGCTCGTCGCGCGTTACTGCGACGCGAAGAGCTCTCCGTCGGTGAAGGTCGCCGTGAGAAAGGGAGATGAGGAGAAGATCTTCGAGATAGCGCCCGCGCCGGAAGACAACGTCGAACGATTGCGGATTTGAACCGGCGGCGCGACGACGCTGCCAGGATCGGTCGCCATCGAGATCGACCGATCTTTCGTTGCCTTCTCTAGACTTCTTCGCTCCAGAGCCTGCGAAGCTCTTCCCGTCTCTCCAGATACTTCCCGATTAATCGTCCGTGGGCCTCGAACGCCAGCTTTGGCAGCCGGTCGAAGGCGCAGAAGCGCACCTTCCCGGCGTCGTCCCCGGCGCGCGGCGTTCCCTCGAATCCCGCGAACGAGTATCCGATGATGAGGAGCGAAGAGCCGTAGAATTCGCTCTCCTGGTAGATGATGTCGACGAGGGAGGGGTCGCGCGCGACGATTCCGCACTCCTCCTCGAGCTCGCGCTTCGCCGCGTCGGCCGGGTCTCTCGTGCATTTCGATGAATCCGCCCGGAAGCGCCCATTGATTCTTCCCCGGTTCCCTGTTTCGATTGACGAGGAGAATGCGGTTTGCGTCGTCGGTCACGATACCCGTGGCCGCGGGAATGGGATTCTCGTAGATGAAGCGCCGCTCCGCCTCGCAGTAGAGGCGCTCGCGGCCTTCGGATTCCCTGCTCCCGAGAGGCGCCCCGCAGAAGTGGCAAAAGAGCTTTGCTTGTTTCATATGCGTTGTTCCCATGTGCGCATGAGGAGCATAATTCCTCGAATCCGCGTCCGCAAGGCGCAAGTTCGAATCCCGTTCGGCGAGGAGCGCGGCCGCGAACCTCGGGAGGCTTCACTCTCGGTGTCAAAAATTTGAAACGTGCCGTATAATTACTATATAGAAATAATAGCGGAAAGGTTCGCTTGTCGACGAAGCCGGAAAGGGGTATTCGCATGAATGCCAATGCTTTAAATCGCATCTGGATCGCCATCCTCGTCATCCTTCTGGTCCCGGCGCTCGCGGGCGCAACCGTTCGCCTGGTGCGCCAGGACGGCTCGGGCGATTTTCTCACGATAGCGGCGGCGCTTGCGGCCGCCGGAGCCGGCGACACGATCGATATCGGACCCGGCACGTATCCGGAGTCTCTCGACGTCACGAAGCGAATCGCCTTCATAGGCTCGTCGGGGGCCGCGGTCACGATCCTGGACGGGCAAAGGACACATCGGCTGATGCTGCTCAGATCGGCTTCGTCGGGGAGCTCGATCACGGGGCTCACCCTGACGCGCGGGGCGGCGGAGTTTGGCGCCGGAATCTATGTGGAGAGCAACTGCGCCGTTACCATCCGGAACTGCGCCTTCACCGATGTCGAATTCGAAACATGCTCCGACGGCGCCGCGATCTTCGCGAGCGGACCCTCTACGCTCGCGATCGAGGATTGCGCCTTTCACGACAACTACTCCGAGTCGGGCTCGACGGTCCAAATCGCGAACGGGTGCATTCTCGACGTCACGCGATGCGATTTTCACATGAACTGGTCGGGATTCGGGGCCGGATGCATAGCCGCGCACTACTCCACCCTTCGCGTATCCGAATCCCTTTTCTATACCAACGCATCGGAAGAGCTCGCGGCGGGTATCTATTTCTATCGCTCGAACGGTTCGGTCGCGCGCTCCACGTTCTTCAACAACGCGTCTTCGGGAGGGCAGGCGGCGACGATCCACGTCAAATGGAGCGCCGGTGTCACCATCGAACGGAACATCTTCTGCCGCGATAAGAGCGGCTACGCGCTTTGGGACGATTATTCCTTCTGCACGCACATCTGCAATGTCTACTGGAACAACACCGCAGGCAACGTGGGCGGTTCGACGTCCATGGATCCGACCGAATTCGCCGCCGACCCGCTCTTCTGCGATCCGGTGTTCTTCGATCTCGCGATCGCTTTCGAATCGCCGGCGGCGGGCGGAAACAACGATTGCGGCGTTCTCATCGGCGCGCTCGATCCGGCGTGCAACTACGTGCCGCCCGAGCAGTGCGTTCCGGTGCGTCTCAAGGTCCGCCAGGACGGATCGGGGGACTTCACGACAATCGGCGCGGCATACGACGCGGCGTCGAACTGCGACACGATCGACGTCGGGCCGGGAACGTATCCGGAGCTGCTCGCCGTCAAGAAAGGCGTCGCGTTCATCGGTTCGTCGGGACCCGGGATCACGATCGTCGACGGCGAGAACGCGCGCCAGTGCTTCGTCTTCACGCTCGGCTCCACGGGCGCCTCGATCTCCGGCTTCACGCTGACCAGGGCCTTCTTCGCGAGCAACGGCGCCGCGATTCGGGTGCAGGACGGCGTCAATGTCGCGGTTCGCAACTGCCGTTTCGTCGACAACGTCTCCACCGCCAACGGAGCCGGCTTCTTCGTGCGCCACGCCGGATCCCGGCTCACGGTGGAGGACTGCGTTTTCAGCGGGAACAACTCGGTTCAGGGCGGCACCGGCACCATCATCGAACCGGGGACGCTCGATCTCGCGCGATGCGTCTTCCACGACAATACGACTGACGTTCAAGGCGCGTGTATCTCGGTGGACCATGCCACGGCGAATATCGCCGAGTGCGTCATGTACGACAACACATGCCTCGATGTTTCCGGAGGGATTTACTTCTACTATGCGGTCGGCTTCGTGCGAAACTGCACTTTCGTCGGGAATACGTCTTCCGGCCTGAAAGCGGCGACGATATTTCTCAACAGAAGCCCCGGCGTCCTGATCGAGAAGAACATCATCGCCTCAGAGCAGGACGGGTACGGACTCTGGGACTACTACGATTTCGGCTCGAGCCTGAACCACACATGCAATCTCTTCTGGGATAACGAGCTGGGCGACCTGCATGAAATCGAGCCCGATCCGACGGAGCTCTTCATCGATCCGCTCTTCTGCAACGCCGTCGCGGCGGACTACACCATCTCGTATGGATCTCCCGCCGCTCCTGCGAATAACAATTGCTCCATGCTAATCGGCGCCTGTGAACCGGCGTGCCATCAGGAGATCGCCACGCTTCTCAGGAGCTTCTCCGCCGAGCGCCGCGAGAATGCGATCGAGCTCAGATGGGAGCTCTCCGCGGGCTCCGACGAGCAGGCGTTTCTCCTGAAGCGCTCCGTGGACGGCGGCCCGTTCGAGACTGTCGCCGCGGCGATCATCGCGCGCACGGGAGCCGTTTCATACGCGTGCACGGATGACGAAACCGAGCCGGGCAAATCGTATTCGTACCAGGTCGCGTACCTGCTCGAAGGCCGGTCGATCGTTCTCTTCGAGACGCGGGCGATCGCGGTGCCGGCTCTCCCGCTCGCCCTGCACCAGAACTATCCGAACCCGTTCAACCCGACGACTACGATCGGATATTATCTGCCCGAGCCTGCGGCGGTGATCGTCGCTATCTACGACGTCGCGGGCAGCCGACTCGCGACGCTCGTCGAGAGTCGGCAGGAGGCCGGCCCGCACGCGGTCGAATGGCGGGGCGTCGACGGTTCCGGGAATCGCGTTTCGTCCGGAGTCTACTTCTACCGTCTGAAGGCCGGCAGCACGGTGCTTACGAAGAAAATGATTCTGATGCAATAGCGATCTGCGGCAGGGTGGCGATGCGGCGCTCACAGCGAACGTCCATGAGCGCCGAGCGCGCGGCGCGCCGTCAGAAATTGTAGCCGACGAGCAGCGCGAATCCGAGGTTCTTGCTGTTCCCCGCGTGGATGGTCTCCGTGTATTCGTAGCCGTCGATCTCCGTCGTCACCGCTCCTCCCGAATAGACGTTGGAAAGGCCGAGATCGAACCTCGCGTCGGCGGTGATTCCTCCGAGGCCGATGGCGTACTTGCATCCGGCGCCGAACGAGAAGCAGAACTCCGTTCTATTCATGATCGAGGACCAATCCGACGACCCCGACACGCTTACGTCGGTTCTCGTATCGGTGTATTCGAAATCGACGTCCGCGGCGAGATTGATCCCCACTTCCGGACCCGCGAAGAAATAGGGGCTGAAGCGGCTCTTTCCGGCTACCGTGAACTTGGCGAGAAGGGGAATTTCGACGTAATCGAAACGGCTCGTATAGCTCGCGTTGAACCCGGAGCTCTTGAATCCGCCGTCGAGCCCCTTCGTGACGTAGAGGATCTCCGGCTGCAGGCTGAAGAATCTGTTGAACGCATAATCCATATAGACGCCCCCCGCGAAGCCGTTCCTGAAGGCGGTCCCCGGCCAGCCGGTGGGGATCTCCGTCGTGTTTGACGAGTAGATACCCGCCTTGGCTCCGAAGGATACCCACGGCTCCGCGGCGGCGGAGTGCGACAGTAGAAGGATAACGAGGAAGAATCCGATGCGCTTCATAAGCATCTCCTTGTGCGGTTCGGCGTCTTGCCGATGCCTCCATTCTAGCGTTTTGCGCGCGAGTTCGCAAGGCGCTTTCCCGAGCGAGCCTCCCTCGGGAGCTTTCGCGCGCCGGCGGGGTTTTCCGTTGCCTCGCCCGTTCTCTTCCGCTAGCATCGAAGGCGACCGCTCGAAGCGCTCATCGGGGGAAGCATGGAGAAACGATTCGACGCCGTCGGCGTCGGATATACCGCGCTCGACTATTTCTGCGTCGTGCCGCATCTGCCCGCGGAGAACACGAAGCTCGAGGTGCGCGATTTCACGATACAGGGGGGAGGCCCCACGGCGACCGCGATGGTCACGATGAGGCGTCTCGGGCTCAGTGCCGCATATGCCGGCAAGGTCGGCGACGACTCTCTCGGCGCGCGGATGATCGAGGATCTGCGCCGGGAAGACGTCGACGTGTCGTCGGTCGTCGTCGAGCCGGGCGCGACGTCGCAGTGCGCGTTCATCATGGTCGATGCGCGCACCGCGGCGCGGACGATTCTCTGGACGCGGGGGAGCGTGTCGCGCTTGAAGGCGCGCGAGGTGGATCTCGACCTCGTTCGCTCGGCGCGGGGGCTCTTCATCGACGATCTCGAACCCGAAGCGGCGCTCGCCGCGGCGAAGGCGGCGCGTGCCGCGAAGATCCCCGTGCTCATCGACGCGGGCTCGCTCCGCGAGGGAGTCCGCGAGCTTCTGCCGCTCTGCGATTACATCATCGCGAGCGAGCATTTCGCGGAGCAGATCTCGGGGGGCGCGAATCTCCGCGCGGCTCTCGAAACGCTGAACGCCTTCGGCCCGATTGCCTCGGTCGTGACGCTCGGCGAGAAGGGGTGCGCGTTTCTGTCGGGCGGCGAACGTCGTCGAGGTTCCGGGATTCGCCGTGAAGGCGGTCGATACGACGGGCGCCGGGGACGTTTTCCACGGCGCGTATCTCTTCGCCGTTCTCGAGGGCCTGGACACGATGCGGGCCTGCGTCTTCGCGAACGCCGTCGCCGCGCTCAAGTGCCGCAGGCTCGGCGGCCGCGCCGGCATTCCGACTCTTTCCGAGGCGCTCGCCTTCCTCGCGCGCGAGCGGCCCGGCATCGATTTTCCCTGAAGAGCTAGCGGTGGTGGCGACGGGGTCCCAGCTCGAGCGCATGTAGCGGGTGACGCTGATGCGGTCCCGGCCCGCTGCGCAGCGAGCCCTGCTCGCGAGCACGCGGTGGGGTGCAATCAGCGGCAGGACCCGCGTAGTGGGCGGGCGCTACTTCAGCGCGTGGTGCTTCGCCTTGCCCGTCGCGAGATCGAAGACGATCCAGCCGGGGGGCTCGCGGAGCCCCATGAGCTCCCCGGGATTGACCAGCCACGTCGAACCGACGCGCTCGATCTTCATCTGGTGCGTGTGCCCGTAGAACACGGCGACGTACTTCTGCGTGCACGCGAGGCCGCGCGCGAACTCGGGGCGATGCGTGAAGGCGATCTCGCCGTTTTCGGTCTCGACGAAACCGACCTCGCCGTGAAGCTTCACGTTCGGGAATTTCTTCGTGGCGACGTTGCTGATCGTGTAGCGGTCCCCCTCGTTGTTGCCGAAGACGACGTGCACCGGCCCTTTGAACGCGGCGAGCCGGTCGATAACGAACGGGGAGACGAGGTCCCCGCAGTGGAAGAGCGCAGAGACGCCGAGCGTGTTGATTTCGGCGAGCGCGGCCTCGAGATTCTCGAGGTGGTCGTGCGTATCGCTGATGACGGCTACTTTCATCGAAGTTCCTCCCTCACCGGGTGCGCCCGCAGTATACCAGAAAATGCGATCGTATGACGAGCGATGCGCCGCATGGCACGCCTCTTGAATTCCCGCCGTACGGAGAGGGCGCATGCCCTCTTATCAATTCACGGTGAGAGGAATCGCAATGCCACGGACGGAGAAAGCACAACTCATTACTATGGAAGAACTTAAAGAGATGCGCAAGGGCTCGATCAGCGTTTGCATGATCGCCCGAGACGAGGAAGACCACATCGCCGAGGCCCTCGCAAGTGTCAAGGATCTTGCCGATGAGATGATAGTTGTCGATACAGGCTCGAAGGACGCCACGATCCTCGAGGCGAAGAGGCTCGGGGCGAAGGTCTACGAGATCGCCTGGAACAACGATTTCAGCGAGGCGCGGAACTTCGCCCTGTCGAAGGCGACGAGGGAGTGGATTTTCGTTCTCGACGCGGACGAACGCGTCTCCTGCGACGATCATGAGAGGATTCGCGCTTTCGTGCGCGAGACGGAATCGGCCGCTTTCACGTTCGAGCAGCGCACGTATACGAACGTCCTGGGCGGCCCGGGGCTCCGGATGCTGTCCGATCGCGACGAGGAATCGACGGGATGCGCCGCGAGCTTCAGCGATCGCCAGATCAGGCTCTTCCGGAACGGCGCCGGCGTCCGATACGCGTGCGAGATCCACGAGAACGTCGAGGAATCGCTCATGCTGGCCGATATCCCCGTCCGCGAGAGCGGCCTCGCGATCCATCATTACGGGAGAGTGGCGCCGTCGGACCGCGTGTGCCGGAAGGCGGCGGCCTGGTGCGCGCTCGCTCGCGAAGGGGTCGGGGCGTGCCCCGGCTCATCGATGTACCTCTACGAAATGGCGGTCCAGCTTCTCGAGCTCGGCCATGCAGACGGCGCGCTCGCTCACGCCGAGGTGGCGCTCGATCTCGATCCGCAGTGTTGGGAATTCAGGAACGTCGCGGGGCTCGCGCATCTGAGAAGCGGTCGCAGGGAAGAGGCGATTGCGTGCTTCCGTGACGGGCTGCGCGCGGCGAAGGAGCCGCACGCCGAGCTCGGCAACAACATGGGCGTCGCGCTCATGGAGAACGGCGAGAGCGCCGAGGCGCTCCTGCATTTCGAGCGCGCGCTCGAGCTTGACGGAGACAACGCCGACGTGCTCCGGAACGCGGCTTCGGCGTGCGCCATTACCGGCGAGCTCGACCGCGGGCTCGAGTATATCGCGTGTTCCCTCTCGAAAGATCCGTTCGCGGCCCATTCGCACGCGATCCACGCCGATCTCCGTTACCGGCTGAACGACTGCGCGGCCGCGGCGCGTATTCTCGGGAAGATGCGTTTTCTCCCCGAAGTGCCGTTCAAGGTGTACCTCAAGGTTATCCAGCTCTATACCCGCATGCACATGATCGACGAAGCGGATGAGGTCGTTCGGAGGGCGTTGGAGGAATTCCCCGAGCGGGAGGATCTTCTCTACCTCGCGGGGAAGATCGCGGAGCTTCACGGAGACGACGACCGGGCGATCAATCTCTACCGCCGCGCTCTCGTCGCCGGCCCGGGGCACGCCGACGCGCTCTCGAGTCTCGGCTGCATCCACGAGCGGCGTTCGAATCTCGACGACGCTCTCGCCGCGTTTCGAGAAGCGCTTCGCCTCAAACCGCACGACGCCGAGCTCGAGGTGAACGTCGGCATCGTTCTCGACAAGCTCGGCCGGATCGAAGAGGCCGAACGCCACTTCGAGAACGTGAAGGGGACCGAAGAGGAGTCCGGATTCGCCTGCAACGCTCTCGGATGCCATTTCGCGAAGTCGAACAAGTTCGACGAGGCGCTCCTCTATTTCTCGAAGGCGGTCGAGCTCGAATCGGACAACGCGATGTACTACCAGAACCTCGGCCTCGCCTGCGAGAAGATGAAGCTGAACGACAGGGCGGCCGCGGTCTACGAGCGCATGGCGGCGATCGATCCGGGGACGACCCCGTTCGTGCGCGAGCGGCTCAGCCGGCTCAAGAACCCCATCGGATAGAAACGCGGGCGAGCCCGGCCCGCACCCGCCCCGGTTCCGCGGCGCGTCCATATTTCCCCCGCATCAATATCCCGCCTTGAACGGAACATGCGTTCCATGAGAATATGGGCGCATGAAACGTCTCAAAACAGGGCTTGCCCTGAGTGGCGGCGTGGCGAAGAGCGTGGCGCACATCGGGGTTCTTCGCGCGCTCGTCGAGCAGAAGATCGATATCGACTATCTCGCCGGCACGAGCGGCGGCGCGCTCGTCGCCTCGTTCTACGCCGCGGGCAAATCGGTGGCCGAGCTCGAAGCGCTCGGCTCCGGCATGCACTGGAAGAACCTCGCCGGGATCACGGTGCCCCGCCTCGGGTTCCTCTCGAGCGAGAAGGTCAGGAAATTCGTCGCGGACGAGATCGGGAACGCCGAGTTTCGCGATCTCAAGATCCCTGTCGCGATCGTCGCATCCGATCTCACCGCGGGAGAGCGCAAGGTGTTCACCACGGGCGCGGTCGCCCTCGCGTGTCAGGCGAGCAGCGCGCTTCCCGAGTTCTACACGCCGGTCGAAATCGACGGGCATCTGTTCGTCGACGGCGGGCTCTCGGAATACGTTCCCGTCGAAGCCCTCGCCTCGCTCGGGGATATGTATCGGATCGGCGTCAACCTCGGCTTCGAGAGCGGATCGAAGAAGAAGCCGCGCAATCTCATCGAGGTGACCTTCGCGGTCACCAACTACATCGCGCAGCAGAACGCCGCGGTCTCGGAGCGGCATTCGGATTTCATGATCAGGCCGGATCTCGGCGCATTCGGCCCGTTCGACCTCGATCGGGCTTCCGATATGATCAGGGTCGGCTACCTCGAAACGATGCGTGTTATCCCGGAGCTCAAGGAGGCGCTCATCGCCGTGAGCGAGGGCGGCGGGACGGAGGATACGACATGAAGCTCGGGCAGTTCGATCTCAAGGCGATCGATGCGGGACGGTTCAGACTCGACGGAGGGGCCATGTTCGGCGTCGTGCCGAAGGTCCTCTGGAGCAAGACGAACCCCGCCGACGAGAGCAACCGGATCTCGATGGCGATGCGCGCCCTCTACGTGGAGGGGGGCGGCAGACGGCTCGTTATCGACGGCGGTTCGGGCACGGACTTCGGCGAGAAGATGACGCGCATCTACCGGATCGAGACGGACGGGCTCCGCGCGGCGCTCGAGCGCGCTGGAGTCGATCCGGATTCGATCACCGACGCGGTCGCGACCCATCTCCATTTCGACCACGCGGGAGGATTCTGCCGCCGCGCGGCCGGGGGCGAGATCGCGGTCTCGCTCCCCCGGGCGAATCACCATATCCAGCGCCGGCAGTGGGAAACGGCGCTCAATCCGACCGAGAAGGATCGCGCGAGCTTTTTCCCCGAGTTCCTTCTCCCGATCGAAAAGGCGGGACTTTTGCGGCTCGCCGACGGCGTCGTCGAGATATTCCCGGGCGTCACGCTCGTCCCCACCGACGGACATACCTTCGGGCATCAGGTCGTTCTCGTCTCGACCGCCGAAGGAAGCCTGTTGTACTGCGGCGATCTCATTCCGCTCGCCTCGCACGTCAATCTGCCCTACATCATGGCGTACGATCATTTTCCCCTCAAGACGCTCGAAGAGAAGAGGCAGATGCTCGGCAGGGCCGCCGACGAGGGATGGATACTGTTTTTCGAGCACGACCCCGAAATCTCCGCGGCGCGCGTCGCCCGGACCGATTCGGACGGGTTCAGGATCACGGATATCGTGGAGATCGGGTAGCGATTCATGGACGACGACGCGGATCTGATGCGGCGCATCGCCGCCGGAGAATCGGACGCCTTCCGCACCCTCGTCGAGCGCTACGAGAAACAAGGCTACAACTTCTTTCTGCGCCTCACCGGCAATCCCGAGGACGCCGAGGATCTCACCCAGGAGCTCTTTGTCGCGATATTCCGCTCGGCCGGCCGATACAGCGCCGACGCGCCGTTCAAGGCGTTTTTTTACCGGATCGCCTCGAACCTGTCGGCGAGCCACCTGAGAAAGAGGAAGCTCAGGGCGGCGCCGTCGATCGACGAAATGGCCGAACGGGGGTTCGACCCTGCGTCCACTCGCCATGAGGACGATCCGGCGCTTTCCCTCGGCGGCCGGGAGATGCGTCGTCGCTACGAAGAGGCTCTCGCCGGTCTCCCGCGCGACTGGCGAGTCGCACTCGAGCTCAGGGTCACGGGGGAGCTCGCGTACGAAGAGATCGCGAAGGCGATGGGCAAGAGCGTTTCGGCCGTCGAGTCGATTCTTGTCAGGGCGCGGGAGAGGATAGCGGAGAAACTGAACGATTGACGAAGATTTTTCGAAATAATTCGCAGGATGCCGCGATCTGGCGCGATGTAATAGAGGAAGAGGAGGAGCCCGGAATGGATTGCCGGAAATTTCGCAGAATGGTTTCCCGGGAGCTCGACGGGGCGCTCGATGGAGCCGGAAGAGATGATCTCGAATCGCATCTCGCGTCGTGCGCGGGATGCCGCCGATTCAGGGATCTCTCTCTCGCCGGCCTCTCGATGCACCGTTCCGTGAGAGCAGCCGATCCGCCGCTTTCGCTGCTTCCGTCGATACTGGCGGCCGTTGAGGTCGGGCCGCGGTGGGGATGGATGCACGGATGGCTCAGAGTCGCGGTGCCGGCAGCTGCCGCAGTTGCCGCCGTCGTCGGCGTCTGGATCGGAGGTCTCATGCACGAGAGCTACGGGCCGGCAAATGCGGGGAATCAGACGGACGTTCTCGAGCTCACGTATCTCGACGAATATCCGCCCGGCTCGATGGGTAACATCCTCATGACTTCGAACGAAGGAGGCGGAGATGAGCAGAGATAATCTGAAGATCGTTCTCGTGCTGTCTCTCGCCTTCAACGTGGCCGTGATCGGCGCGTTCGCCTACGGGATAGTCCGGGGAATCGGGTCCGATGGATTCGGGCCGATGCATGGGGGCGGACCGGGCGATCCTTTCGGCGGACGCAGCGCGAGACTCGCGAGACAGATCGGCATGCCGCGCGATCGAGCCCTGCATTTCTCCCGCATCATGGCGGATTCGTCCGAAGGGATGAGGGATCTGCGGGGGAGCCTGCAAGAGGCGCGCGGCGAGCTCGTCGAGCTCATCGGAGCCGCTGAGCCGGACGAGAAGGCGATCATGGCGAAGGTCGATGAGATATCGGCCATCCAGGGCCAGCTGGAGAGGAGACTCATTCACCGGGTTCTCGGCGTGAGCTCGACCCTCAGACCGGAAGAGCGGGAGAGGTTCATGCGCGTGATTCGAATGAGGTGCGGTGGATGCGATAGTGGTGTTCCGGAATGCCCCGAAGGGGCGGCAAAGGAAAGAGAGGTCGGAAAATGAAGAAGGGTCTGATGATTCTCGTTGCTCTGTCGATCGCGTTGGTCATGGGCGCATCGATGCTCGTCGCGCAGGAGAAAGCGTGCGCCGGGAAGGAAAAGGGTTCGTGCAAGAATGAGATGAAGCTCACCGACGAGCAGAAGACGAAGGTCGAAGAGATGAAGATGAGCTTCCGCCTGAAAATGATCGATCTCAAGGCGGAGCGGGAGAAGCTCGGCATCATGCTCAAGAAAGAAATGATGAAGCCGGAGCCCGCCATGAAGGATATCGAAGCCGTCGTGAAGAAGATGTCGGCCGTGCGGGAGCAGATCCAGATGGCCAAGAT
This sequence comes from uncultured bacterium, assembly GCA_963747385.1. Lineage (GTDB taxonomy): Bacteria > Krumholzibacteriota > Krumholzibacteriia > Krumholzibacteriales > Krumholzibacteriaceae > SSS58A. The sequence goes on from CAVVEY010000017.1 coordinate 177,763, forward strand.
CGGGCAGATGCTCGCCATACGGAAGATCGTCGGTCCGGACGCGTTCAAGAGCATGCACGGCGCGATGGGCATGGGGTGCGGAATGGAGGGCATGCGCGGGATGTCGTGCTGCGACGAGGAAAAGGACTGCCACATGATGCGCGGGAAAGGCCGGGGCATGGGCGAAGAGCGCGGGATGGCGGGCAAGCGCGGTATGCGGATGCGGATGAAGGCCTCCGGATGCTCCATGGAAAAGGGCGCCGGGCACGAAGGCTGCTCGCACGAAGGCGCCGCGAAAGAGATCGAGTGCAAGGTTGAGGTCAAGGAGATCAAGGAAGAGGCGAAGAAGAAGTAATACCGTTTTTCAGGCGTGGAAGACGAAGCCGGGGCGGCTCCGAAGCCGCCCCGGGCGGCATTCCGGGGGAGCGTTCGCTTCCCCGGAATTTTCTTGTCCCCGCCCGTTACAGCCGAATCGCGGTGGTGAAGTAGAAGAAGGCGCCGCTGTAATCGATTTCCATCTTCATGCCCTCTTCGAACGAAGCCGTATCGCCGTATTTGTCGGTGAACGACTTGAGGGCGAGCCCGCGGTATCCGAGCTGAAAACCGAGCTCGATCGGCTTCAGGAAATTCGTATGGGCTTCCGCGTAGAGCTCGAATCCCTGATCGTCCCCCCTGAACTCCTGAAGCCGGCGCTCGATGACCTCGTTCGTGCCGTAGACCGTATTCGCGAAGCAGAGATTCGACCCGACGCATAGATTGAGCGCGTTCTCGATCCTGACGACCGCGACGATCGCCCCGACGGTATAGATGTCCGACGGAGCCCGGTACGAGAGAGAGGACTCCGTTCCCTCGGATTCCGTCGCACCCCAGAAATGCTCGAAGCCCGCCGTAACGGCGAACTGGTCGAACATCCAGACTCTTCCCTCGACGCGGAAATTAACGCCGCTCGAGAGATCGTCGAGAGAGGCCACTCCCAGGTCCTGCGCGACGTGTCCGAGATGCCGATTCAGCGCTTCCATGTCGTAGTAGCCGGCGCCGATGCCCCCGACGGCCGAAAAGCCGATCGGGAACGATCCTGCGGGCGCGGCGGCCAGGGAGAGGACAGCGAGCGCGACGAACGCCGGTATGATTCTCCGTGTCATGAGGCCCTCCGTTCAAGATACCGTGCAAGTCTCCGGATTCCCTCGACCACGTTTTCGAGCGAGTTCGCGTAGGAGATTCTCAGGTAGCCTTCGCCATGCTCGCCGAAATCGATTCCCGGCGTGACCGCGACGCCCGCCTTGTCGAGAATATCGAAGGCGAGGCGGTACGAATCCTCATCGATGCCGCTTGCGTTCACGAAGAAGTAGAACGCGCCTTTCGGCTCGACGGGACAGAGGAAACCCAGCTTCGGAAGCGCTTCCCAGAGGTACCTGCGCCTCGCGTCGTACTGCCGTCTCATGTCCTCGATCTCGGGGTGCTCTTCCGTCAGCGCCGCGATTCCGCCCCGCTGGACGAACGAATTCGGAGAGATGAAGAAATTCTGCTGGAGAATCTGAAGGCGGCGCATGTGTCTCGCGGGGGCGACGATGTAGCCGAGCCTCCAGCCGGTCATCGCGAAGAGCTTCGAGAAACCGTTGAGGACGAACGCGTCGTCCGCGAACTCGAGCGCCGAATGCGCCGTGTCCCCGTAGACGAGACCGTGATAGATCTCGTCGGAGATCACGGGAACGCCGAGGCCGCAGATTTCCGCGAGGTCGTCCTTCCGGGATCAGCGTGCCGGCGGGATTCGAGGGGGAGTTGACGATGACGCCGCGGGTGCGGGGGCCGATCGCCCTGCGCACGGCATCCGGCCTGAGCTGGAACCCGTCCCCTTCCTGAACCCGTATGAAGCGAGGCACGCCTCTGAGATATCTTATGAAATTCGAATAGCAGGGGTAGCCCGGATTCCCGATGACGATCTCGTCCCCCGGTTCCTCGATGAGGAGCGAGAGAACGAGGAGCATCGCGGGGGACGTCCCCATGGTGACGATGACCCGCTCCCCGGGGAAACGAGTTCCGTACGTGCGTTCGTGGTACCCGGCCACCGCCGCTCGCAGCTCGGCGAGGCCGCGGCTGTCGGTGTAGTGCGTCTCGCCCCTCGCGAGGGCTTCCGTCGCGGCCCGCACGATGCGCGGAGGCGTCGGAAAATCGGGCTCTCCGACCTCGAGGTGGATTATCGAGCGCCCCTCGCGTTCGAGCGCGAGCGCTTTTTCGAGCACTTCCATGACGATGAACGGCCGCAGCGCGGACAATCGATCCGCGTTCTCGCGAATGGCGGTATGCTCGGGATTCCCTGCGGATTTTCGGGTCGGTTTCATGCGTCGATTCTCGGCCGCGTCGCGTGTTTCCGGTGCGTTATACCTGAAACATATCGCGGGACAGGAGCCAAGTCAAACACATCGTTCGGCGACCGCCGGGTCGGGACGGACCACGGCGATGGTCCAGTGCCGCCCCGTGACGCCGCCGTCGCGCCGGTGCGAGAAGAAGAGAGAGGGGGCGCAGGCCGTGCAGAGCCGCGAGGAAAAGACGTTCCGTTTCCGGATTCCGTGCGCGGCGAGATCCCGGACGATGAACGCGGAGAGGTCGAGGCGCCACTGGCGCCGATCGTATCGCCTGACCTCTTTCGGGAAACGCAGGGCGTCCTCGCGCGATACGGTGTAGCATTTCCCGCAGACTCCCGGCCCGACGACCGCGATCGCGTAACGAGGATCGATCAGGAATCGAGAGCGCAACACGTCGAGGGCGCGTCCGATGATTCCCCCCTCGGCGCCGCGCCTGCCGACATGGAGCGCGGCGAGCGCCCTCTCGGGCGGGGAGTAGATCACGACGGAATAACAGTCGGCGGTGCTGATGGCGAGCGCGAGGCCGCGCCTATCCGTGGCGAACCCGTCGAAGCCCGGGTAATGGCCCCCCTTCGTCACCACGGCGATCTCCGTGCCGTGGATCTGCCCCGTGCGGGCGAGCGAGCGCGGCGCGATGCCGAGCGCGTCGATCAGGAGCCTTCTGTTCTTGTTGATGTCGGCGGGACGGTCTCCGAGCGCTCCGCCGAGGTTCAGCGAATCGAACGGAGGCCGGCTCGCCCCTCCGCCCCTGGTCGTGACGAACACATCGAGTCCCGGTGCGATCGCCTTGAGGGCGGGGAAGGTGCCGAGCGTGAGTCCTGAGCGCGTGATCCATTCCATATTTGTTCTGTTGACAATCTGCGACCGGATAAGGATAGCTTATCGCGTGATCTTTTCAAGAACTGTCGGAGGCGTCATATGAAATATTTCGAAGGGTACCGTTGCGGATCGTGCGACCGCGAGGTTCCGGCCGGTTCCGCCGCCGGCGAATGCCCGGCCTGCTCCGGCCCGCTCCTCTGCGTCTACGATACCTCCGCCATACGGAGGAACGCGGCGGCCCGGACACGTGTTTCGGCGGCGTCGGGAAAGGGCGTCTGGCGCTACGGGGATCTGCTTCCCGATTTCGCCCGGAAGATCACGCTCGGGGAGGGAAACACGCCGCTTCTTCGGGCGAGCCGCCTCGGGGATGCGATCGGCGCCGGCGAACTCTACGTCAAGGACGAATCGTCAAACCCGACCGGCTCGTTCAAGGCGCGCGGGATGGCGGTCGCCGTATCGCGCCTGCTCGAGCTCGGCGTGAAACGGGCGTACGTGCCGTCCGCGGGAAACGCGGGGCTCGCGCTTGCCGCTTACGGCGCCGCGGCGGGTATCCCGTGTCACGTTTTCATTCCGTCCGAGACGCCGGAAGGCGTCGCCGAGGAATGCCGTCTCTACGGCGCGGCGGTCACCGTGATTCAGGGGATCCTGCCCGACGCCGCGCGGGCCCTCGACGCGTCGGTCCCGGAGGACCGGGGGGGGATCGTGAGCACGTTCCGGGAGCCGTGCCGCGTCGAAGGGAAGAAAACGATCGCCTTCGAGATCGAGGAGGAGATCGAGCCCGACTGGATCGTGTTCCCCACCGGGGGAGGAACCGGCATCGTCGCGCTGTGGAAGGCCTACCGCGAGCTCGAGGCGCTCGGGACGTTGCGGAGGCCCATGCCGCGCATCGCCGCGGTGCAGGCGGCGGGATGCGCGCCGCTCGTCAAGGCCTTCGCCGAGGGAGCGGAAAGGGCGACGCCGTGGAAGGACCCCGTCACGATCGCTTCGGGAATTCGTGTTCCCTCGTCGCGAGCGGACGCGCTCATCCTGCGGGCGCTCCGCGAGAGCGGCGGAACGGCCGTATCCGTAACGGACGGGGAGATCGTCGCGTCGGTGAGCGAGATCGCGCGCTCTCTCGGCGTATTCCCGTCGCCCGAGGGGGCCGCGGCGTGGGCGGGGCTCAAGCGCCTCGTGAGCGAAGAAAAAATAAGCCCCTCCGCGCGTATCGTCATCGTCAATACGGCGGGAGGGGCTCGATATCGTTTCCTGCTCGATCCCCGCGACTAGCGATCAGCGGGAACGCGCCCGTTTCGTCGACGTCGTGCCCGAAGAGCGCGAGCTCGCCGGCGGCGTGCTCGATGCGCGGCTCGCCGCTCGCGCGGGGGCGTTGTTGACCCTCGAGGACGAGGAGCTCGAGACGCTCGACGACTTCCGGTCGGGGTCCTTCGATTTCTCGCGTGTCGAGGAATCGGAAGATCTCTCGCGCGTCGGGGAGCCGGAAGTTCTCTCCCTCGTCGATTCCTTCCTGCCCGAATCGCCCGAATTCCGCTGGGGCTCGTTTCGCCGGTTCACGGTCCGCTCGGAATCGCGGCTTCGCTCGCGCGCCGGCTCTTCTCTGCGTATCGGCTCTCGCTTCGTATCGATTCTCCGCTGCGGCTTCGGGGTCTGCGCGGCTGGATTTTCCCGCGAACGCCGGGTCTCGGTCGCGCGAGTACTCCGATCCACGGCTCGCTCCGTTCCGGTGTTCGTGCGCCCGCTGCCGTAGATGACTCTCCGGTCCGTCTCGCGGGTCCGCACGGCGCTCCGTTCGTTCCGGCGAATCGTCCCGTTCACAAGATTTCGATCGAGGGATCTCCGCTGAAGATCCGAGCGGTCGAGTCTCCGGGCGATATCCCCGTTCCTCGTTTCGGCGAGGCGGCTCCCGACGAGCGTGCGCGTCCGGTGAAGGTCCGTGTTCGTTCTCGCATAATCCAGGGAGCGCTTCGCGAGCGTGCGCTGCGCGAACGCGGGACGGTACCGGTAGTCGTCTCTGCTGCGGCAGTGATCGTATCCCCAGTAGTCATAACCGTCGCCACAACCCCACCAGCGGTACCGGTAATGGGACGCCCATCGATAGTACGGCGAATACCAGCCCGGGGACCAGTAGCCGTATCCCCACGTCCAGCTCCATCCGAATCCCCACCAGAACGGATCCCAGTAGAATGGATCGTAGAAGAGCAGGGTAGGTCCGAAGTACGGGGCGTACGGATTGTACGTGCTGTACGAGATCGACAGGCGATAACGCGTGTCGTCGGCGTTATCCTCGTCTTCGTCCTCGTCGAGCAACGCGTCGGCGTAGCCGCCGGAGGAATAGTTCTCGTCTTCAGCCCGTTCCCCCGCGTGCCGCACGTCGTAGAGCGGCGGATACGGATACTGCGGCTTCTCCTCGTAGGCGATCTCCTCGATGACGATCTCGGGGCACTCCATCGCGTACGGATCGGGAAGTTTTCCCGGGCTGTGGCACTTCGCGCAGAGATAGCGAGGATAATCGACTCGCTTGTTGATGAAGAAATGCGTGTAATCGGTCGCGGGCGGATCGCTCCCGGCGTCGCGGACGATCTCCTCGTCTATCGTGTTGAAGGCGAGGTAAGGGTCCGTATCGATGCGGAGCCGCTTTTCCTCCGGGAGCCGGTCCCCCCTGGCGAGAAAATAGAGCTCGTCCTCGTTGAGCCTGCCCGGCCCGGTGACGGCGAGGGCGTGGACGTATTCGACTCCCGTCGTCGAGCCCGCTTCCCAGATCAGATTCTTCCCGGGAGGAGGAAGGAAGTAGGTCGTGCGCCCTTTCGAGAGAACGGGCCGCCCGTCCTCAGGATAGAGAAGCTGCACGTAGCCGTTCGCGTCGATATTGTACACGACGACGTAGGCGTCCTTCGTCGTTTGGAAGGAAAGACGAATTTCCTTTCCGGACCTGTACACTGCCTCCTTCTCTCCGAGCACATTGACGCTCACGGAGAAATCGCCGGGCCCCGGCATCTCGGAGATCGACTTCTCTTTCTTGAAATCGACTGCGCCGGTCTTCGAGGCGAAAATCGGAAGCATCAGCGCGGCAAGAAGGAAGAGAAACGTGGTGCGTTTCATTGCTCTCACTCCTTCTCCAGGGGAGGGTTAATCTTTTCTCGTATTCCCGGGGACTCAAGTCCTTGTCGTTTCGACTGGAGCACCCATACTCATTATACGTCCCCGGGAAGCTTTTTACAAGCCAAACACTCCTTTCTTTCGCCCTGCCGGGCAATATATTAAGGAAACGGCGGCCGTTTCGGGCGAGCGCACGCGCAATCGCATGAGGCGAGCCCCGTAACTTCATGGAATTCATGAGACTAATGCACCGTGAATATCCTGAAACATACTTGACCGTCCACGGGTACTATAGTAAGTTGCCCGAAGGCGCCATCCAAGGAGGACGAAAATGGGGTTCGAGGGGCCGATCACCTTCCTGCAGATATCGGGGAAATTATCCGATGTGATATTCCATGGCGGTACGGTGGGGAACGGGATCCTTCTGATTCTCACGGTGCTTTCGGTCGTATCCTGGACGATCATGATAGAAAAGTTCCGCTTCTTCAAGCGTTCGCGGCGGGAAACCGCCCGCTTTCTCGAGCTCTTCGCCGCCGAGCATTCCCTGAGGGGGATCCAGGAGCGCGCGGGAAGATTCGCCGCGAGCCCCGAAGCGAAGCTCGTCTCCGCCCTGTCGGCCGAGCTCGAAAAGGGGGAAATCAGAACGACCTCCGCGCTCGACAAGCTCATCGAGGCCGAAACGATCGCGATCATGGCGACGTGGGAGACGTACGTGCAGTTTCTCGCGACGACCGCGTCGATCTCGCCGCTCCTCGGTCTTTTCGGAACGGTATGGGGAATCATGGCTGCGTTCCTGAGCATGGGCGCGCAGGGCTCGGCGAGTCTCTTCGTCGTCGGCCCGGGAATCGCCGTGGCGCTCATCACCACGATCTTCGGGCTCGGGGCCGCGATCCCCGCGGTGGTCGGATACAACTACGTCCAGAGGGCGATCCGGGGCAAGGAGGACGAGATCGCGTCCTTCGGCCTGCGCTTCCGCAACCGGATCGTCGAGCGGACCTACGTCGAGCTGCATGAGGGAGCGTCCGGATTCGCGCGCGCGGGCGATCTCGTCACGCCGTCCCTCGGCTCGAAGTAAGGGGGGCCGGCATGAGACGCTCGCGCTATACGCCTCTCGCGGAGATCAACATCACGAACCTCGTCGACGTGACCATGGTGCTTCTCATCATCTTCATGCTCACGGCGCCGTTTCTTCAGGCGGGGGTGAAGCTCAGGCTCCCCAAGGCCGAGGCGAAGCAGATCGAGGAGCAGCAAGGGGTCACCGTCTCGATCGACGAGGACGGCAAGCTCTTCATCGACGAGAAGGCCGTGGGGTGGAACGATTTTACCGCGGAGTTCCGCGCGGCCATCGAAGCGACGGCGCCCCGCGTGTTCCTGCGCGTCGACAAGGACGTGCGGTACGAAACGGTTCTGAGGGTGATCGCGCGGATCAAGATGCTCGGTATCGAGGATCTCGGTCTCATCGCGGAGCAGGAAGAGAAGAGACGTTGAAGGGGCGGGGAGGGAAAGAATGAGGCTTTCCCTGGGTATTTCCGCGTGCGTGCACGCAATCGTGCTGATCGCGCTCGTTTTCCTGTTTCAGGCCGTCCCCAAGATGCGTCTTCCCGAAGGAGTCTACTCGGTCAAGATTCTCCAGCCGTTCGTCGGCTCGGGGCCTTCCTCCGGCGCGAAGACGGAAGAGGGGAAGAAGGACGCAGTCAAGATAGAAGAGCCGAAACAGAAGCCGAAAAAGGAAGAGGCGAAGATCCCCGTTCCGAAGAAGCCGGACGCCAAGAAGGAAGGGGATGCGAAAAAAGAGGCCGAGACGAAAAAGGAGACCCCCGCGCCGGCGGACGCGGACGAGAAGCCGCTCGGTGTCTCGGTCGGCGCCGGCGACGGGACCGGCATCGCCGTCGACGCGGCGAATTTCCCCTTCGGCTACTTTCTCGCCGCAATCGAACGCCGAGTCTCGGAGAACTGGTTCTCGGCGGTATCGGAGGGAGGAACGGGGCTCGCGTGCGTCGTGTATTTCAGGCTCCTGCGGGACGGGAGCGTATCCGACGCGCGAATCGAAACGAGCTCCGGCAACGCCTACTTCGACCGCTCGGCCGTGAGAGCCGTGAAGAGCGCCTCCCCGTTTCCGCCGCTCCCCCGGGCGTTCACCGACGCTTTTCTCGGCATCCATTTCACTTTTGTCCAGAAGGATTGAACATGATTCGATTGCTTGCAACGCTCGCGATGCTCTGCGCGGCCGCGCCCGCGGCGCTCGCGCAAACCGATATCTATCTGAAAACCGAACGCGGGGGACGCGGGAAAATCCCCATCGTTATCGAGGAGATCGAGGCCGCGACGTCGCGCGAGGCTTCATCGGCGAGATCCGTCACCGGCGTGATCCGGAACGATCTCGATTACTCGGGTCTCTTCGAGACGATCGCCCCGAAAGCCGGAGCCGGCGCGGAGGGCGATATGAGGGCGGCGAGCGCGATTTTCGCGGGAAAGCTCTCCGCGGAGGGCGCGGGCTACGTCCTCGACGCGACGCTCCTCGATTTTTCGAGCAAGGAGACGATCTTCAGCAAGCGGTACCGGTTCGGCGCCGACGCGGCGAGACATCTCGCCCATACGGTGAGCGACGAGATCGTCTACTTCCTCGTCGGCGAGCGGGGAGTCGCGACCACCCGCATTCTCTTCAGGAGGATCGACGGGGCGGCCAAGAATCTCTACGTCGTCGATTACGACGGATTCGGCGAGCGGCGGATCACGAAGGACGAGATCGCTCTGTCTCCTCTGTGGCTCGACCGGAACAGGTTCTGCTATTCGTCCGATCGCCGGAGCAACTGGGATTGTTACCTCGTCGATCTCGCGAAGGGAACGAAACATCTCCTGACGCAGTGGCGCGGGATCAACATGCCGGGGAGCTACTGCGCGGCGCGCGGCGAGATGGCGATGACCCTCAGCGTGAACGGGAATCACGAGATCTACGTCCTCGACGCGGCGGGAAAGGTTCAGAGACGCCTGACGAGAAACCGGGGGATCGATATTTCGCCGTCGTGGTCGCCGAGCGGATCCGAGATCGCGTTCGTTTCGGACCGGGGCGGCACGCCCCAGATATACATCATGGACGGCTACGGCGGCTCCGTGCGGCGTCTCACGCGGAGCGGATCCTACAATCAGTCCCCCGCGTGGTCGCCGAAGGGAGATCTCATAGCCTACGCCTCGCGCGAGGGAAATCTCTACCGGCTCAGGCTCATCTCTCCCGACGGGCTCGTCGAGGAGACTCTCTTCGACGACAACCTGAGCTACGAGGATCCGTGCTGGGCTCCCGACGGGCGGCACGTCGCAGCGACGGTGCGCGAAGGCGGGAAGAACTACGTCGTCGTCATCGACATCGATACGAAGGAGAAGCGGCGTCTCGTCCAGGGAGAGTTCGCCGACTGGTCGCCGCTTCCCCCGGAGCGGAGCGCCGGGGCGGGTCGCTGAGCCGAGCCGGCGCAATAAAAGGCTTCCCCTGTCCGGGGGATTGCGTGTATCATGACCGCGGATGTTCCGATGCGAGGTGTGGGAGCGCCGGAGACGCCGCGTTCCGGCGCCTGGTGCAGCGTATTGAGACGGGGCATGAGCCCCGGAAGGAGGTCGTACGGATGGCACGGTACAAATGGTTGCTCGTTGCGCTCGCGATTGCGGTGGTTCTCGTTCCCGCGTGCGCGAAGAAACAGGTCGCGCCGGTGGAGACGCCCATGGAAGAGGTCGCTCCGCCGCCCATCGTCACCCCCGCGATCGAGCAGCCTCCCGTCGTCGCGGAGAAACCCGTCGAAATTCTCCTCGAAGACGTTTTCTTCGATTTCGACAAGTCCACGATCGGCGAAAACTACAAGCAGGTGCTCGTAAAGGACGCCGGGATCCTCATGGCGAATCCCTCGAAGAAGCTCCTCGTCGAGGGGCACTGCGACGAACGCGGCACGATCGAATACAACATGGCTCTCGGCGAAAAGCGCGCGAGGGCGGTCGTCGATTTCCTCACGACGTACGGCGTCAAGCCCGACCGCATAACCTGGATCAGCTACGGCGAGGAAAAACCCTTCGACGCGGGGCACGACGAATCGTCCTGGGTCAAGAACCGCCGGGCGCACCTCGAGCTCCGGTAGGCGAGCGCCATGAATGGATTGAAACGCCGCGCGGGAATATGCGCCCTCCTCGTTCTCCTCGTCGCGATCGAAGGCGGATGCTGGGGACGGAAGTTCTTCCGCATGCCGGCCGAGACGATGAGCACGGCGACGAAGGTGGACTCGCTCCTCGTCGAAAACGCGGCGCTCAAGGCCAGAATCGCGGAGATCGAGCGAACGCTGAGGGAGGATCAGGAGTTCGCGCGGGGCGCGAACGCGCAGCTCAAGATGGATCTCGAGGAGCTCAAGGATCAGCTCAGCGCCCTCCAGGAAATGCTCCGGGAGTCGCTGGAGAGTTCTCCGTTCAAGCCGGTCGAGCGGCGCAGGACCGCGCGCCCCGATACGATCGGCGGCGCGGAGCGCGACGCCGTCGGAGAACCGGCGAACGCCGCTCGCGCGCGCGCCCGAGGCCTTGCGCGGGGATACGCTCGAGACGGCGGGCGGCCCCGTCGAGCGGGATTCCCTCTCCGGCATCGGGGGCACAGGGGACACGGCCGGGGCTCTCGCGGCCCCGGCCCCTCCTCCCGAGGAGCTGTTCAGGCAGATCTACCTCGATTTCAGCCGGCGCGAATACCAGCTGTCGCTCGAGGAATCCGAGTCGTTTCTCGCCGAATATCCCGACGATCCTCTCGGCGAGGAAGTGCTCTTCATCAGGGGGCAGTGCCTGATGGAACTGACAAGCTACGGTGACGCGCTGAAGGAGTTTTCGACCATACTCCAGCGCTACCCGCGGGGGAAACGCACCCCGGGCGCCCTGCTCAGGATGGCCGTCTCGTACGATGCCACGGGGCAGAAGGAGCTTGCCGCCGGGGTTGTGAGACGCCTTCTCAAGGAACATCCGAGCAGCGAGGAAGCGAAGGCCGCCGCGGAGCGGTTTTCGGCGATAATCCAGGAATGACGCCGCGAGGCGCGCGGCATCGCGCCGTGATCCCCCGCATCGTAACGAATCGTCCGCGCACCCGTCACGAGTGGCACGATGGCTATCGGTGAACACCTTCCCCTGATTCTCTCGCTCGTCGTTCTTATGCTTTTTTCGGCGTTCTTTTCCGCTTCGGAGACCGCGTACTTCTCGATTTCGCGTTCGGCAGTCTCGGAGATGGAAAAGGGGAGCAGGCGCGAGCGGATGGCTGCGCGCATTCTTCGCGATCCCCGAATGCTTCTTGTCACGATCCTCTTCGGCAACCTCCTCGTGAATATCGCGGCGACGAGCGCCGTCACGGCGCTCGCGATCGGGCTCTACGGAGATCGCGGGATCGGGATCGCCGTCGCGGTCATGACCGTTCTGATACTCATCTTCGGAGAAATATCTCCCAAGAGCCTCGCGATAAAGAGATCCGGATCCTTCGTGCTTTTCGCGGCGCCGATTCTGAGGGCGTTCATGATTATCCTCACTCCCGTGCGCGTCGTTCTCGGCGCGATCGCCGACCGCACGGTCGAGGGATCGCGGAAGATACTCGGCGAGCACAGCGTGGCGTACGGCGCTCACGAGCTCGCGACGGCAGTCGAGCTCGGGCATCGGGACGGGCTGTTCGGCGAGTTCGAGAAGGAAGTGCTCACGAACCTGTTCCTGTTCAGCGAAACGACTGCTCGGGAGGTGCAAACGCCTCGCCACGAAGTGTTTGCACTCGACGTCGGCACTCCGCTCAACGAAGCGATCGCCGAGATCAAGGCGAGGGGGTTCAGCAGGGTCCCGCTCTATGAGGGAACGTCCGATTCGATCGTCGGCGTTCTCTTCGCGAAGGATCTCCTTCGATTCTCGAGGGACGACCGAATCAGACTCGCGGACATTCTGCGGCGCCCGGCCTTCGTCCCTGAAAGCAAACGAATCCGCGAGCTTTTCGGCGAGCTCATCATGTCCCATCAGCATCTCTTCTTCGTCGTCGACGAGCACGGATCCTATACGGGAATTCTCACGCTCGAGGATATACTCGAGGAGATATTCGGCGAGATCCGCAACCGGCGCGAGCCGCGCGTCGCCGATTATCACCGCCTCGACGCGAATCGCGTCGTGGTCGAGGGAACGATGAATCTGCGAGAGGCGGCGGATATCCTCGGGGTCTCGTTCGATTCGTCGGAGGTCGAAACGATCGCGGGCTACCTCATCGAGAAGATCGGCAAGATCCCGCGCGAGGGGGAGGCGTTCACGATAGACGGCGTCCGCTTTCTCGTTCTGTCGTCCGAGCCCGTTCGCGTGAACAAAATCAAACTGGAACGCCTGCCGGACGAGGAGGAGCGTTGATGTCCCCCTTCTTCGCGATACTCGTCATCGTCGTCAGCGTGCTTCTCGCCGCGTTCGCGGCCGGATCCGAAACCGCGGTCGTCTCGTGCAGCAAGGTGAGGCTCCATGCGAGGGCGAAGGCGGGCCATTGGCGGGACAGGATCCTCGAGCGGCTCATCAATTCGCCGGAGTATTTCTTTTCCGTCGTCCTCGTCGCGACGAATCTCGCCGTCATCGTCTGTACGGCCGCGGCCACCGATCTCGCCGTCGCGGCGTTCGGGAGCTCGGGAGCCGTCGTCGCGACGGTCGTGATGGTGCCCATCATCCTCGTTTTCGGCGAGGTCATTCCGAAATCGGTGTTCCTCTATCACGCGGACAGAGTCTCCGCCGCCGTCGCTCCGTTCCTGCAGCTGCTCGCCTACGTCCTCTGGCCGCTCGTCATGCCGGCGACCCTCCTCGTGCGGGCGCTGCTCAAGGCTGTCGGAGCGGGAGGAAAACGCTTCGGCATCCTCTCGACACGCGAGGAGCTCGTCTATCTCTACCGGTTGGGCAAGAAGGAAAGCGCGCTCGAGCGGGGAGAGCGTCTCGTCATCGACCGCGTGTTTCGATTCGAGAGCGTCCGGGCGCGGGATCTCATGATCCCGATGGAACGCGTCGTTTCGATTCCGGTCACCGCATCGGTCGACGAGGTGGTCGCGGAGGCGAACCGACACACCTATTCCCGGTTCCCCATCGTTTCTCCCGAGGACGGCCGCGTGGTCGGGATCGTTTCGCTCTTCGATCTCCTCGGCCTCGACGGGGGAGAGAAGCTCACTTCCGTCATGCACAAGCCGTGTTTCGCGAAGGAGGACGAATCGGCGGAGCGGCTCTTCGTCGCGATGAAGGACGAGCCGATGCATATGGCGGTCGTCGTGGGCGATCGCGGGGAGATGCGCGGAATCGTGACGCTCGAGAACATTCTTCAGAATATCATCGGGGACATTTACAGCGAATACAAGGCCGCGCCGTTCAGGGAACGCTAGGAAGGCCCGCGAAGGGACGCTTGGTCGTGGAGAGATTCAAAAGCGACGTGCCGCCTCGTTCGTATCCCCTTCCGATTCCGCTCGCCGAGCGGCGCATGGCGATCCTGGCGGACGGATGCTTCTCGCCGCTCGGGGCGAAGACCGCCGTATGTCTCGTGCGGTACGCGGCCGACGAGGTCGCCGCCGTGATCGACGCGAGCCGCTCGCCGTCGACCACGGGAGAAGCGATCGGATGCGGCGGGGGCATACCGATCGTCGGGTCCCTGCGCGAGGCGCTCGCCCTCGGGCCGAACATTCTCGTTTTCGGCACGGCGCCGCGGGGTGGGGCGCTCGCCGCCGCCGATCGGGCAACCGCGGCCGATGCGATCCGAAGCGGTCTTCACGTCATGAACGGGATGCACGAGTTTCTGAACGACGACGCGGAGCTCTCCGCTCTCGCGGCCGAAGCGGGGGTCGTGCTCTGGGATGTCCGCCGTCCTCCCGGGGGGCTCGGCGTGACGTCGGGGGACGGACCCGCTTCGTGCCCGGTGGTCCTTACCGTCGGTTCCGATTGCAACACGGGGAAGATGACGGCGGGGATCGAGATCCACCGCGCTCTTCTCGCCGAAGGTGTTCGTTCGGGGTTCGCGGCGTCGGGCCAGACGGGGATCATGATCACGGGGACCGGTATCCCCGTCGACCGCGTTGTCGCCGACTTCATAGGCGGCGCCACCGAACGTCTCGTCCGAGAGACGGCTTCCGGAAACGACGTCGTGATCCTCGAGGGGCAGGGCTCCATTCTCCATCCGGGCTACGCGGGGGTGACCTTCGGGATGATCGCCGGGGCGCTTCCGCGGGCATACATTCTCTGCCACCAGCCGACGAGAGATGCGGTCCGCGGCTACCCGGTGCCCATTCCGCCGCTTGCGGAGCTCGCCTCGCTCTACGAGGGCGCGATATCCGGCATCCGGCGGATCCCGGTCGTCGGCGTCGCCCTCAACACGTTCGATCTCGACGGCGAGCGAGCGCGACGCGCGGTCGAGGCGGCGGAACGGCAGACGGGGCTCCCCGTCACGGATCCCGTGCGCTTCGGAGCGGGCGTCCTCGTTTCTGCGATCAGGAGAATTCTCTCGATCTAGGGCAGGCGAAGCGTGCAGCTGTCGTCCTTGCAGATCCGGAAGAAATTGCAGAACCGGCACAGCCCGTTCTCGATCGCGGGGAATCGTTCGTACGGCAGCGCCTCGTTGCGCGCCGTGTCGCGGCCGGCGAGCACTCCGGAGAGCTTCTCGATGCCGGACGCGATCGTCTCTCCGGCCCGTGCGATACGTTCTTCGTCCGCGGCGTGCTCGATCGATTTCCCGCAGTCGAGGAGGTTGACCTCGAGAAGCCGTATCGAGGCGACCGGCTCACCGAGTATCCGCGCGGCGTAGTAGCCGTAGATCCCGAGCTGGACGGCGGCGTTCCGCGGTTCGTCTTCCGCCGCGTCGGCTTCGCGGACGGCGCCGCGATTCGTTTTCCAATCGACGATCCGGAGGGTGCCGTCCCTGCCGCGGAACATGAAGTCGGTCTTGACGAAGACCGTCGCGCCGCCGTATTCGAACTGCTGCGAAAAAGCGCCGCTTGCGAGATCCTCGATGTCCCATCGCGCGGAATCGGTTTCCGCAATGGCGCCGAGAATCGGGCTCGCGTAGAGCCCCTCGATCGCCTGCACGCATTCGCCGCGCGTCCGTTCGAGCGCCGCGTCGTTCAGGGGACGGCCGTACTCGTGGTCGATGAGCGCGAGCCAGTCGATGTTGAGGCTCTCGAACGTCTTCTTCGGCGTCGAGAGATATCTCTTATCGCGGGAGAATTCGAATTGCGTCTTGAATCGCTCGAGGGTGTAGGCGACCACCCTGTCCTTCTCGGGGATCTTCCCCTTGGCCTTCATCGAGCGCAGCACCATCGACGCGACGTAGTGAACGAGCTGACCCCGCCAGAGGGGAAGAGAAACGAGACGCTTGAGCTTGAACGCCTCGCGCGCGATCGCGGGAGCGCCGGCCTGCCAGCCTCCCCAGCTCAGGTAATAGTGGAAATAATACCGGCGGCGGCAGTTATCGAACGTCGCTTCCCGCGAGAGGGACCATCCGAAGCGATTTGCGAAGGCCATCGCGCGCGTTATTTCCCTTTTTTCAGGAGCGGTTTTCGCGCGCGGGATTTCCGCGCCGCGCGTTTCCGGGGCGCGCGCTTCTTCGCAGCCTTCTTCGTCGCCCGCTTCGTGCGTTTCTCGAAGACGCCCTTGAACACGCGGTTCTCGAGCCTGAAGCTCTCGAATTCGTAATCGAACTTCATGCTCTTCTTCCCGCGAAGCGCGACCGCCTTGTCGGTGTACATGTAGAGGTGATACTTCGATCCTGCCTTCTGCTGCGCGTACCTGGGGAGCTCGTCATGTTCGAAGAGCCAGATCCGCAGCAGGCTCAGGTCGACGCACGCGATGATATCGGCGGCCGTCGACACGGGGATCCACCAGTCGAGCGCCTCTTTCCCCTTGCCCCCGGCCCGTTTCGGCTGGAGATTCGAAACGACGAAGACGGAGAACGTTCTCCGCGGCCTTTTCAGGTTTACGACGAGATCGATCCCGTCCTTGCCGGTCGAGCAGGGAAGTCCCTCGCGCGTGAGCATCGATTGGACGAAATATTTCCCGCTGAATCCTATCATGTTTTTCGGAATCTCTTTCATGGATACTCCTTTCCGATGGCTCTCAGTCGCCTTCGAGAATCACGATCGCCTGGGCGCAGTCGCCGTCGTGCGTGATACTGACATGGCATCGCTCGATCCCCCGCGTTTTGAGCAGCGCCTCCGTCCGTGCCGAGAACGAAAGCTCGGGCCTTCCCCGGTCTCCCTTTCCCACCGCGATGTCCCGGAATGAAACTCCCCGGACGAAACCGGTTCCCAACGCCTTGACGAACGCCTCGCGGGCCGCGAATCTGGCGGCGAAGAACGGAGCGTTCTTTTTTCGTTTCATTCCCTCCCCGATTTCGTTGATGGAGAAGATCTTGCCCAGAAACCGCTCGCCCCTCGCGTGGATGAGTTTTTCCATCCTCGATATGGAAACGGTATCGATGCCTATTCCGATAATCATAAGCTCGTTGTATGCAATTGGCGGCGAGACACGCTATCCGTTACCGACAAAACCATACCATATATTTATACACATGTAAATTTATTTTGACAATTAAAAATTATTCAAAATTAGCCTTGTTCGAGCTTCGCGCGGATCATGGAGTCACGGCGCCCGTGGCACGGGCCAGATCGGCCTGCGCGATGAGGTAATCGGCCATCGCGTTTCCGCGGATCGCCCTCGCGCTCGTGAGGAGGACCTGCGCGTCGAGCATCTCCGTGTTCGTTGCCAGTCCCTCCTTGAATCTCCCGGCCGTCACGCGGTGATTTTCCTCGGCGTGAGCGACGTTCTCGCGGGCGGCCTCGATCTCGTCCCATGCCTCGATGAGCGAGAAGTAGGCTTCCGTCACGTCGAGCGTGATCGCGGCCCTGAGGCTCCTTTCCACCGTCTCGATCTGCCTGAGCCTGCTTCTCGATTGCCGCGTCCGGTAGACGGTCCGGCCCCAGTCGAACACGTTCATCTGCGCGAGAACTCCCATCGACCAGCTTGAGTAGAAATCGCGCTCGTATTCGCGATTCGGGTACAGGTAATTGAGGTTCGCGAAAAAGGATATGTCGGGGAGGTGCCCGCTCCGCGCGATCTCGAGCTCTTTGCGCGTCATGCGGTTCCGGTATTCGATCGATCGGAGCTCCTCCCGGTTTCGGAGGCCGGCGCTCACGGCCGTCTCGAGATCGATTCCGGCCGGAGCCGCGGTTTCGACGTTCGAGGTGAAAACGATCTCGCTCGCGAGCGGGAGATCGACGACGTTGCAGAAGTATGTTCTGGCGAGACGAACCGCGTGCCGCGCCTTCATGAGAGCGAGCCTGGATTCGGAGAGATAGACCTTCGTCTTGAGAACGTCGTTGTCCGCCGCGAGCCCGGCGTCCCGCATCGCCTCTATATCCGCGAGGTTGGCCTCGAGCCGATTCACGGACTCCGCCGAGACGTTCTCGGCGGTGGCCGTCTTGACGCAGGAGAGGTATGCCCGCTTGACTTCGTATACGATCTCGCCCGCCGCCACGTTGAGGTCGGATTCGGCCGCGTTCCCGGCGAGCCGCGCGATCTCGCGCGTTTTCATGATCCGGCCGCCCGTGAAGAGGGGCTGCTGGAGCTGGAGCGCCGCCTTGTAGTTGTCGCGGAGCCCGATCGTGATCTCGCTGGGGAGCATGCCCGTTCCGCCGAGCGCCCCGAACCGGGAAGTGGGGATGTAGGGGGCCACGTCGAGCCTCGTGTATCCGGCGCTGCCGGTGATCTGCGGGAGGAAGGCCGTTCCCGTTTCCCCCGCGCGGGCCCGGGCTTCGTTTATCTTCTCGCGCGCCACGATGAGGTTCTTGTTGCGTTCGAGAGCGATCCGAACGCTCTCCTCGAGCGAGATGGCGAGCGTGTCGGCCGCGACCGCGCTCAGCGCGTTCGCCGCGAGAACCAGGAGAGCGGCGGCAAGCGCCATGATCCTTTTCACGTTTTCCTCCTTCGGTGAACTGTTTTCGTCATCTCGGCGACGCTTCATCGTCCTCCTGTTCCGAATGGATCGCCGTGAGCCCGTGGAAAACGAGCTCTCTGATCCGGGAGAGGGCTCCCGCGGGCGCTTTGCCGGCGCCGGCGGAAAGCTGTGCCCGATGGGCGGCGAGAATCATCCCTGTGATTGCGAAGGACGCGACGCGGACATCGACGCGCCTGAACGTCCTCCGTTCGACGCCGTCGGCGATGATGTCTTCGAATAATGAAAAATGCGAGAGAAACCTTTCCGCGAAGCGGAGCTCCTCCGCGTCCCGGAGCGTGGTCCGATGGAGGAACACGATTCGGTAGAGATGCCGGTTTTCCCGGAGGAAGGAGAGGTAGGAATCGATCGCCGCATCGAGTCTCGACGCCGGTTCGGCGATCCCTCGCGTCGATTCGCCGATCCGATTCGAAAGCCGTTCGATTCCGAACGCGACGGTCTCCATGAAGAGCGCGTGCTTATCCGCGAAGTAATTATAGACGGTCCCTTTCGACACTCCAGCCACCTTCGCGATCGCCTCGATCTCGGTTTCGTAGAAGCCGTACCTCGAGAAGAGCTCGATCGCCGCGGCGAGGATCTGGCCTTTTCGCATATCCGCGCGGCCGCCGTCGATAGGTTTCCTTTTTGAAGCCCTCATTCGGTCCCTTCGAGACATTATATTGAATGACTGGTCAGTCATATTATCTCCATCCGCGAAATTCCGTCAAGACGGATTCGCATTGATTTTCCGGCGGTGTTGTATTACCTTGCAACGGATTTTATCGCTCTCCCGTTTCGCCGGGATTTCGGCGAGGTTCTGCGGAAAAGTGAACAACGAAGGTGGTTCATGAAGACGCTCATTCTCATTATCGTAAGCGCGGTTTTCGTCAATAACTTCGTTCTGAGCCGGTTTCTCGGCATCTGCCCGTTCCTCGGCGTTTCCAGGCGAATCAAAACCGCGGCGGGGATGAGCGCCGCCGTCATCTTCGTCATGACGATGGCGTCCGCCGCCACGTGGCTTTTCTACCAGTACATCCTCGTGCGGTTCCACCTCGAGTACCTGCAGACGGTGACGTTCATTCTCGTGATCGCCGCCCTCGTCCAGGTGGTCGAGACGGTGCTTCTCAAGATGAGCCCGACGCTCTACCGGGCGCTCGGCATCTACCTGCCGCTCATCACGACGAACTGCGCCGTGCTCGGCGTCGCCGTTCTGAATATCCAGAAGGAGTACAATCTCGTCGAAACGACCGTATTCGGCTTCGGGGCCGCGGTCGGTTTCGGATTCGCCATGATGATCTTCTCCGGAATCAGGGAGCGCATGGAGCTTTGCGACATACCGGTTCCCCTTCGAGGAACGGCGATAGGGCTCGTGACGGCGGGGCTTCTTTCCCTCGCCTTCATGGGCTTCACCGGCCTCGTGAGACAATGATAAGGAGAGACGTTCTATGCAGACGGCAGTCCTGACCGCGATCATCGCGCTGTCCGCCCTCGCGCTCTTCTCGAGCCTCCTTCTCGCGATGGTGGCGCGCGCCTTCGCCGTCCCGTCGAATCCAAGGGTCGAGGAGATCGAAGGGGCGCTGCCCGGCGCGAACTGCGGCGGCTGCGGGCTTCCCGGGCTGCTCGGAGCTCGCGCGGCGCATCGCCGACGGCAAGGCGAGCGTCGACGCGTGTCCGGTCGGAGGGGAGAGCGTCGCGGCGAAGATCGCCGCGATCATGGGCGCCTCCTTCGCGGGGGGAGCGGCGCGCAGGGTGGCGCTCGTGCTCTGCGCCGGCGACGACCAGGTCGCCGGGAAGCGTTTTCACTACAACGGGATCAGGGATTGCACCTCGGCGGCGATCCTCTTCGGCGGCGACAAGGCGTGCTCGTACGGCTGTCTCGGTCTCGGAACGTGCGCGGGCGTATGCCCCTTCGACGCGCTCCACATGCTCCCGAACGGCCTGCCCGCGGTCGATCCCGCCAGGTGCACCGCGTGCGGAAAATGCGTGACGGCGTGTCCCGAAGCACATCATCAAGCTCGTTCCCGCCGGCAAGCGGCTCCATATTCTCTGCTCGTCGCACGACAAGGGGGGGAAGGTCCGCAAGATCTGCGAGGTCGGCTGCATCGGATGCACGAAATGCGTCAAGGAGGCTCCCGAGGGAGCGATTTCGATGCAGGATAACCTCGCGGTGGTCGATTATACCTTTGAGATACCCGATTCGATCGCGGCGGTCTGCCCGATGAAAACGATTCGGATCAAGACGATGGACGGTTCCGAAGTCGAGGTCGAGCTCAGGGCGGCGGCGGGAGGTGAAGCCTGATGGCGGCAAGAAGATTCTACGGCGGCATTCATCCGGCGTATAACAAGGATCTGGCGGACAAGCTTGCCATAGAGGCGATGCCGTTGCCCAAGCGACTCGTCGTTCCGTTCGCGCAGAACCTGGGCGCCGCGCCGAAGCCGGTCGTCAAGAAGGGGGATACGGTCAAGAAGGGCCAGATCATCGCCGAGCCGCAGGGATTCGTCTCGGTGCCCCTCCACGCGCCGACCTCGGGCACCGTGCAGGCGATCGACGTCTTTCCGCACCCGGTCGGCGCCGACATGCCCGCCGCGGTCATCGTGCCCGACGGCGCGGACGAATGGGTGGAGGGGCTCGACGTCGAACGCGGCGGGGAGGGTCTGGACGCCGAAAAGATCAAAGCGATCGTTCGCGACGCCGGTCTCGTCGGCATGGGAGGCGCCTCGTTTCCGACGCACGTGAAGCTCTCTCCCCCGAAGGACAAACCGATCGACATGCTCATCATCAACGGCGCCGAATGCGAGCCGTATCTCGCGAGCGACCATCGCCTCATGCTCGAGAAATCGCCGCAGATACTCGAAGGCGCTTCCTATCTCGCGCGGGCGCTCGGCGTGAAGAACGTGATCGTCGGCATCGAGAAGAACAAGTCCGGATGCGATCGGGACGATGCGGAAAGAGGCCGAGAAACGGAGCTTCGCCGTGCGGGCGCTCGACGTCGTCTATCCGCAGGGCGCCGAACGTCAGCTCATATACGTCCTCACCGGACGCGTCGTCCCCGCGGGCGGGCTTCCGATGGACGTCGGCGTACTGGTCCAGAACGTCGGCACCGCGTACGCCGCCTGGGAGGCCGTGCGCCGCAACCGGCCCCTCGTCGAACGCGTCGTGTGCGTGACGGGCCGCGGCGTGGCCGCGCCCAAGAACGTGCTCGCGCGGATCGGCACGACCTTCGGCGACCTGATCGAGTTCTGCGGCGGCCGGAGACAGGATGCGGGGAAGGTGATCGGCGGCGGTCCGATGATGGGCGTCGCGCAATATTCCCTCGATGCGCCCGTCACGAAGGGGACGAGCGGAATCGTCCTCCTGAAGCAGGAAGATGTCGCCCAGTTCGTCGGCGACGCGTGCATCCGCTGCGGAAGGTGCGTGCGGGCGTGCCCGATGCGCCTCAATCCGTCGGTCCTCAGCATATTCGCCGAGAGGCTCCGCTTCGAGGACGCGGGCGAGCACCACGTGCTCGACTGTATCGAGTGCGGCTGCTGCGCGTATCTCTGCCCGTCGCGCCGGCCGATGGTGCATCATTTCCGCCGCGCGAAGGCGGAGGTCCGGAAGAGCGCGGCCAAGGCGGTTTGAGCGGGAGGTTTTGTTGGAAGAGATCAAGGAGAAGGAGATCAAGGAGCAGCTCGACGAAGCGGGTCCGCGCTTCCTCGTGAGCTCGTCTCCCCATATTCACGACGGGAAGCGCGCCGTAGATATCATGCGTCTCGTGATCGTCGCCCTCATGCCGGCGACGCTCTTTTCCATATATCTGTTCGGTCTCGCCGCCCTCTTCACGATCGTCATCTCGATCGGCTCGGCCGTTCTCTTCGAGGCGGCCTGGCAGAAGATCGTGCGGAAGCCGGTCACCGTGAACAACCTGAGCGCGGCGCTCACGGGGCTTCTTCTCGCCCTCAACCTGCCCGCGACGAGCCCGTGGTGGATGATCCTCGTCGGAAACTTCTTCGCCATCGTCATCGCGAAGCAGTTCTACGGGGGGCTCGGCTACAACATATTCAATCCGGCGCTCGTCGGCCGCGTCGTGCTCCTGATCGCCTTCCCCATACACATGACGGCAAAATGGGTGACCGCCTCCGCGTGGGGCGCCGCCGCCGTCACGACCGCCACTCCTCTCGGCAAGGTGCGCGAGGCGCTCATGTCGACGGGACGTCTCGACGTCCATCTCACGAGGCAGGAGGTGTACGACCTGCTCCTCGGATTCCGGGCGGGATCGCTCGGCGAGGTATCCGTCGCGCTTCTGCTCCTCGGGGGACTCTTCCTCGTCGCGAAGAAGGTCATCACGTGGCATATCCCCGCCTCGTTCATCGCGAGCGTGTGGCTGATGACGGGGATTTTCCACTACGTCAATCCGGCGCGCTACGCCGACCCGAGCTTCCACGTGATCACGGGCGGGCTCTTCCTCGGCGCCATCTTCATGGCGACCGACTACGTCACGAGCCCGATCACGCCGCGGGGCAAGCTCATCTTCGGGGTCGGGTGCGGCGTGGTAACCGTCGTGATCAGGCTCTTCGGCGCCTATCCCGAAGGCGTCAGCTTCGCCATATTGCTTATGAACGCGTTCACTCCGCTCATCGACCGGTACGTGAAGCCCGTCGTGTTCGGTGCGCGGAAAGAAGAATCGAAGACCGCCGTGTAGCGTCGCATTCGCCCGCCGGGCCGTCCGCGAGGAAGCGCCGCTGAAGGGAGACGCACCATGAAAGAGATATTCAGACTCTGCTTCGTCCTCACCCTGATCGGGGCCGTGTGCGCCGCGGTCATGGCGTTCGTCGACCAGGAGACGAAGGCGCCGATCGAAAAGTCGAAGACGGCGGAGAAGATGGACGCCGTGAAGGTCGTCATGCCCCTGGCCGACAACGATCTCGAGAAGGACCGGGTCACGGTGAAGGACGAGGATATGCAGATGGAGATGACGTTCTTCCCCGGCAAGAAGGACGGGGTCGTCATCGGCGCGGCGTTCCTCACCGTCGCTCCGGGCGGCTACGCGGGCCCGATCGAGATCCTCGTCGGAGTCGATACGGCCGGCGTCGTCACGGGAATCGAGATCGTCAAGCACGCCGAGACGCCCGGTCTCGGAAGCAAGATCGCGACGCCGGCGTTCAGGGGCCAGTTTGTCGGGAAAAGCGTCAAGGATCCGGCGAACTGGAGCGTCATGAAGGACGGAGGCCCGTTCAAGCAGATCACGGGGGCCACGATCTCGTCGCGAGCCGTGACGACCGCCATCGCGACCGGCCTCGAGTTCCTCGAGGCGCACAAGGCCGAGGTGTTCGGCGCGCCGAAACCCGCGAACGCGAAGATGGAATGCGAGGGAAAGCCCGGGACCGGAGGGAAGAAGTAATGGGGGCGATGAAGGAGTTCACGAAAGGGCTCTGGGCCGAGAATCCGATATTCCGGATCGTCCTCGGTCTCTGTCCGACGCTCGCGATCACGACGGAGGCCTGGAACGGGATCGGCATGGGGCTCGCCGCCACTTTCGTCCTCGTCTGCTCGAACGTGATTATCTCCGCGCTCCGCAACTTTATCCCGAAGAAGATCCGAATCCCCGGCTACATCGTCATCATCGCGACCTTCGTCACGGTCGTCGATCTCGTCATGAACGCCTATTTCCATCCGATCTACCAGAAGCTCGGCATCTTCATCCCGCTCATCGTCGTGAACTGCATCATCATGGGAAGGGCCGAGGCGTACGCCCAGAAGAACGGCGTGATCTACTCGCTCCTCGACGGTCTCGGCATGGGGCTCGGATTCACGATCTCGATCGTCGTCATCAGCATGATCCGCGAGCTCATCGGGAACGGGACGATGTTCGGCGCGCAGATCATGGGGCAGTCGTACGTTCCGTTTCTCCTCATCATTCTCGCCCCCGGCGCGTTCATTCTGCTGGGGTCGATGCTCGGTGCGATGAACCGGCTCGAGATCTACATGGCCAGGAAGGCGGGACGCGCGCCCACCTTCCGCAAGGAGCACGACTGCGCGAGCTGCAGATCTTCCGCGGATGGTTCGGCCACGGCGAAAAGGGTCCCGAAGCGGCCGAGTAGCGTCCGGGAGACGCGCGCGGCCGGCGCCGGCCGCTAGAATCGGACGAGATGTCCGAGGTAGAACGCGAACGAAATCGCCGCGACGTGCAGAATCCACCAGCCGATTCGACCTCTCATAAAATGCTTCACGGCGCTACCTCCAGAGAAAATGCCCGAGGGTGAAGATCGCGCTCAGGTAGATGAAGTGCTTCGTCCACCAGAACGGGGTGAAGAGCCTTCCCATGCCGTTCGGATGGTAATGGTAAAGGACGATCTGTCCGACGGGGAGCTTCGCCAGGAGGAGCAAGATGCTTCCGAGCATCGTTCCGAACAGGAGGCTCCGGGGCGTGAACGGCGACGGGGGATGGGCGACGCTCAGCATGGCCATCGTGATTGCGCCGATAACGACGCTCATGCCGTTGAGCAGATAGCCGATGACGAATGTGCGCCGGTAGTTGAGGAGAATCGGCACTGCGACGATGCTGAGAAGCCCCGCGACAAAGCGGCACGAAGAAGGCCGGATTCGACGGATTCGCCGGATCGAACGACACCGGGTGGACTCTCATATGGAAGAGCCA
Source organism: uncultured bacterium (assembly GCA_963747385.1). GTDB lineage: Bacteria > Krumholzibacteriota > Krumholzibacteriia > Krumholzibacteriales > Krumholzibacteriaceae > SSS58A. Next base: position 202,623 of record CAVVEY010000017.1, read on the forward strand.
CCCGCTGAGAGACAGAAGGAAGATCGCGAGAATCGGGAGCCGGAGCTCTTTCCTGATCATATCGCACCGCCTTTCCTGAACGGATATTCGTTCCGATTCATCGTTTCCCCGCGCTGTCCGGGGCCGAGGCGCGGGTCCTCGGGCCGCGGGGGAAGCCGGAGATGCCGTGTATCCAGCGATCGATCATCCTGATCTCGTCGGCTGAGAGCGCCGGCGCGTCGTCCGGCATCCGGGACCCCTTGATCCCTTTGTCGCCGCGTATTTTCATGAGGAAGTAGCTTCGCTTGGGGCTGCGCGTATCGACGAGCATGAGGGAATCGATCTGCCGGCTCGGCACGTCCTTCACTGCTTCTACGAGGCCGCCCGCCTCCAGGTTGAGCGCCATCCTCGGCTTTTTCCCGCCGTGGCAACCGGCGCAGCGCTCATCGATAAGGGCGGCCGTCTTCGCGCGGAGCGCCTTCCGCATGGAGTCGTCGGGGGCCGTCGTTCCCTTCGGCCTCTCCTGCTGAGCCATGATCGAGAAGCAGAAGCCGAGGGACACGAGGAGAACGCAGAGAAACGTTCCGAAGCGCCGAAACGGCGCGCTTCCATTGACCATTGCGGTTACCTCCCTGCGGTTCGAGGATTCAACGGGCTGCGTTCGCGTTCTTGAGCGTCAATCGCCGGCCGAGATCCCCGGCCGAACGGTAGACGATTCCGCTGTCCTTTGCCACGGCAAAAAGCGCCGCGACTCCCGCGAGCCGTTCGACGATCGCACGCGCGTCGTCGGGTCCGAGGACGAACAGTCCCGTCGAGAGCGCGTCCGAGGCGAGCCCCGTGGGCGCGACGACCGTGACGCTGAGGACGTTCGATACGGGCCGTCCCGTTCTCGGATCGACGATGTGACCGTAGCGTGTTCCCTCGATCTCGACGAAGTTCTCGTAGTTCCCCGAGGTCGCGACCGCCTCGTCGCGGAGGACGAGCGTTCCCACCGTCTCGAGGCCTCCGTTCGGATCGCGGACGCCGACGCTCCAGCCGCTCTTGCCGGGAGGCGCGCCCATCGCGTAGATGTTGCCGCCTATGTTGACGAGGGCGTTCCGGACGCCGAGCCCCGCGAGGGCGGCGACGCAGCGGTCGACGGCGTAGCCCTTCGCGACGCCGGCGAGGTCGATCTGCATGCCCGGAGGGAGCGTGATCGTCGATCCCGACGGATCGAGCGCGATCTTTCCGAACCCGACGAGCGACATGGCGCGTGCGATTTCGTCGTCGGACGGGAGCGCCGCTGTCCCTCCCTGAAAACCCCACAGGCGGACGAGCGGGCGGACCGTCACGTCGAAGGCGCCGGAGGTCGCCTTCGCATAGAAGAGGGAGCTGTCGACGAGGGAGTAGAGCTCGCGCGACACCACGAAAGGCGCGCCGCTCGAATCCGCGTTGAGACGGGAAATCTCGCTCGACGGACGCCAGGTGCTCATGACGCTTTCGATGCGGTACATCTCGCGGAAAGCCGTTTGCGCGGCGCGCTCGGCGTCGGGATCGCTCATGCCGGCGATCGTCACCCACGCCTTCGTTCCCATGACGAAGGTCTCTTTCGTATATGGCGCGCGCGGCGCGCATGCGGCACAGAGGATCAGGCTCGCCGCGAGCGCAAGAGCGACGATCGGCGCGAATGGACGATCTCCCGGGAAGAGACGAAATGACGAGCATGAGCGGATCATGAAGCCTCGGGTTTCCCGAGAAGCTTGAACATTCTTCTCTTGTATTCCTCGACTCCGGGTTGATCGAACGGATTGACGCCGAGAAGGCGCGCGGAGATCGAGATCGCGATCTCGAAGAAGACGAAGAGCTCTCCCGACGGAGCCGGGGGTGATCGATTCCGTTTCGATCGTGAGAACGGGAATTCCTCCCGCCGCGTGGGCCTCGCGCGTGCCTTCGAGCGCGGTGCGGTTCACTTCGCTCAGGCGGCGCCCCGCGAGGTAGTTCAGGCCGTCCCCGTCGTCCGCGTCGGCCGGTACCGTGAAATCCGCGCGCGGCTGCGCCGAGGAGAGGAAGGTCTCGAGGATGCTCCGCGGTCCTTCCTGGAGATACTGACCGAGCGAATGGAGGTCGGTGCTCATGACGGTCGAGGCGGGAAAGAGGCCCCGGCCGTTCTTCCCCTCCGATTCGCCGGCGAGCTGCTTCCACCATTCGCCGAGCGAGGCGAGCTCGGGGTGAAAGGTCGACAGCACCTCGATCGCGATTCCCGCGCGGAGAAGGAGATGCCGGAGCGCGGCGTAGCGGACCGCGTCGTTCGATGCGTCGTCCCTCGTGAACCGATCGAGCGCCGAGGCGGCGCCGTCGAGCATCTCGCGCACCGGGATCCCCGCGACCGCGCAGGGAAAAAGACCGACGGGGGAGAGCACGCTGAACCGTCCGCCGACGCCGGCGGGTATCTCGAAATCGGCGTACGACTCCTTCGCCGCCATCCGCCGCAGCGCTCCCGACGCGCGATCCGTCACGGCGACGATTCTCGAGCGGGCGCCCTTCTCGCCGAACCGGTCGAGAAGCTTGTTTCGCAGGATGCGGAAGGCGATCGCGGGCTCGAGCGTCGTCCCCGACTTCGATATGACGCAGAGGGCGAATCGTTTTCCCTCGAGGCGCGCGAAGAGGCGCTCGTGGTATTCGGGGGATAGGTTGACGCCGGCGAACAGAATAGGGAAGGAGGCTTCTCGGGGCAGCGCCTCGATCGCGGCGCGGGCGCCGATATACGAGCCGCCGATTCCGATCACGACGAGACAGTCGTTCTCGTCCTGTATCCGCTTCGCTCCGTCCGTCAGGCGCGCGATCTCGGCGCGCGGCGCGAGCGGCAGGTCGAGCCAGCCGAGCATGCGCGCGCCCGGGCCTTCCCTTCGCACGAGGGAGCGCAGCTCGTCGAGCGCGCCGGGAAGCGCCGCGGCCAGCGCGTTCTCCGCGACGTGCGCCCGCGTGAGAGAAAAATCGAGTTTGAGCATGAGCGTCACTTTCCCGCGGCGATCGCGCGCTCGGCGAGCCGCACCGTCTCTTCCGTGTGGGGCACGATCTCGGCGCGGAGCCGCTTCGCTTCGGCGAGCGTCTCGCTCCGGAAACGCTCGTCCGCGATGCCGGGGAGGTTGATCGTCACGTTGAGGAACGCCCCTTCGGCGGCGGTTCGCGCCGCGAGCGCCGCCACGCCTCCGTCGCTGATCGAGTTCTTGTTTCCGCGCTCGACGACGGTTCGCGCGAGCTTCGCCGCCTCGAGCGAGCGCTCGAGAACGCCGAGGGGCACGAGCGTGGCCTCCCTGGTCGCCGCCTGAATCGCCGCCTCGCGGGATTTTTTCTCGTCCGCGGTTCCCTTCGGAAGGCGCATGGCCTCCATGACCTTGTTGAAGGCGTCCGTGTCGCGGTCGACGTCGGCGAGGAACGCGGCCTTGAGCTCCTGCGCCCTCACGCCGGCTCTCTCCATCTCGTCGAACGCGCCTTCGTATCCCTTTTTCCCGTGAGTGAGCGCGGCCACCATCGAGGAGAGCGCGCCGCTGAGGGCTCCGCAGAGCGCGGCGACGCTGCCGCCTCCCGGAGCGGGAGATTCGGTCGAGAGGACGTCCGCGAACGCGTCGACCTTCATCCCGACGAGCGGGCCCCCGGTCCTGAACTGGTATTCGATGATCTTCTTCGCGGGCTCGAACGGGTAGAGGTCGCTCATGCCCATGGAAAGCGCCGCGATATGGATGAGCTCCGATTCGGGCACTCCCGTCGTCTTTTTCTGCTTCGCGAGGTAATGGCGTCCCGCCTGCAGCATCGCCTCGAGCGGGACGAGGCCGACGAGCTCGCTCCCCGTGACGCGCGCCCCGTGGCTCTCGGCGAGCCTCACGCATTCGTCGAACACGACGTGCGGAGGCGTGATCCGGTAATTGACGAGATTCATCGAGATCTGGGCGCGGCCGAAATTCTCCATGTACCAGCCGACCGCCTTGCACGCCTGGAATTTTCCCGGCACGAAGATCGTCTCGCCGCTTTCGTCCTTCACGATCGCGCCCGACGCGTCGCGCTTCGCGCGTCCCTTCTCGCGTATGTCGAATGCGATCTCGCGCGCGATCCGGACGTCGCGCGTATTGAGATTGACGTTGTACGCGACGAGGAACTCGCGGGCGCCGATGACCGTCGCGCCGCTCTTCGCGTTGAACGCGGCGGGACCGAAGTCCGGCTTCCACGCGGGATCCTTGAGCTTTTCGGAGAGGCCCTCGTATTCCCCCTGGCGGATGTTCGCGAGGTTCCGCCGCTCGGGGCTCGCCGCCGCTTCCTCGTAGAGGTACACGGGGATGGCGAGCTCCGCGGCCACGCGCGCGCCGAGAGCGCGCGCGAGCGCCGCGCAGTCGTCCATCGTGACGCCCGAGACCGGCACGAACGGGCATACGTCCGTCGCTCCGAGACGCGCGTGGGCGCCGGTGTGCGTCCGCATGTCGATGATCTCCGCGGCTTTCGCGATCGCCTTGAAGGCCGCTTCGAGGGCCGCTTCGGGAGTTCCGATGAAGGTCACGACGGTCCGGTTCGTGTCCGTGCCCGGATCGACGTCGAGGAGCTTTACCCCGTCGGTCGCGCGAATCTCGTCCGCTATCTGCTCGATTTTCGCCGCGTCGCGTCCCTCGCTGAAATTGGGAACGCATTCCACCAGTTTCATGCCGTGCACCGCCTTGCCCGTTCGAAGCCTCGTTCTTGCAATATCGGCCGCATATGTGTTACGTTGACGCCCGCCGGCGCGATCCGGATGTTCCGGACGCTCCGGCGCGTGCTTCGTAGAATACTCATATCGCAGGAGACGGTCAAGGGGGAGCTTGCGCGCGGGCGCGAGGCGGTTCACATGATCTTTCACGCGAGCGTCATGCTCGACGAGCTCGAGGAAAAGCTCGATTCGGTCGCGGCGGCCGGGTTTCATCCCGAGGTGCGGATGAGAGACGCGAGGCATCTCATGGAGCTTGACGACGCCGATGTCGCGCGGATGGGGAAGCTCCTCGCCGAGCGCTCGCTCGCGACTTTCACGCACGGCCCTTTCCTCGGGCTCGATATCGCGAGCCTCGACGCCCATATCGCCGAATACAGCGCCGCGTGTCTCGCGCGCGGGCTCGAGGTGACCGCGGGGCTCGGCGGCCCCGTGATGGTCGTTCACACGAGCTACTCTCCTCGCTTCTCGCGCGCGGGCCTGCGCGAATGGCTCGGGAACTGGGGCGCCCGTATGGGCCCGATTCTCGAGAAGGCGCGCGGGCTCGGCGTGCGCATCGCCCTCGAGAACGTGTGGGAGGAGCGTCCGGAGGCTCTCGCCCAGCTCATCGAGGTCCTTCCGGGCCGCGACGCGATGGTGTGTCTCGACACGGGGCACATCTGCGCGTTCTCGCGGCTTTCCGTGGCTCGATGGTGGGAGCTCCTCGGCGACAGGGTGGTGGCGCTCCATCTGCACGACAACGACGGATCCTCGGACGATCACCTGCCGCCGGGCCGGGGCATTTTCGATTTCCCCGCTCTCGCGGAGATGCTTCGCGGCCGGGCTCCGATGCCGCTCATGACCTTCGAGGTCGACCTCGCCGGAGCGATCGAAGGCAGGGCGTATCTCGAATCGTTTCTGTCGGAGAGAACGTGATGTCCGCGGGCGAGGAGCCATGATGGAAACGCTTCGTCTTCTCCATACGTCGGACGTGCACATCGGCGCGCCGTTCCTGTTCCTCGGAGCGAAGGGGGGCGAGCAGCGCCTCGCCCTGCGGGAGGCGTTCGCCGGGATCGTTCGCGTCGCGCGGGACGAGAAATACGACGTTCTCGTCGTCGCGGGGGATCTCTTCGATTCGGCGTTCGGCGCGAGCGAAGCGGACGTCGCGCACGTCATCGGATGCCTCCGCGACGCGGGGACCTCATGCCGGGTCGTCATTCTCCCGGGCGGCCACGATCACTATGCGCCCGGGTCGGTCTACGAGCGCGAGTTGAAACGATTCGAGTCGAACGGGAACGTACGCGTTCTCGCGCCGGGAAACACGGTGATCGATATCCCGGATCTCTCGCTCGCCGTTCACGGCACGGCGCTCTCCTCGAATGTCCCGTCGGAAAGCGTCTTCGCCGGTCTCGTCCCGGTCGCCGGCCGCCGGTGGAACGTCTGCGTCGCGCATTGTTCGGTCGAGGGATTCTCCGCCGGCCTCGACCCGAAGGAGGCGCCCGCGCGGCTCGACGATCTCGCCGCCGGATTCGATTATGTCGCTCTCGGGCACTGGCATTCGTTCAGGGTCCTGCGGGAGAAGGGCCCCCCGGTGCTCTACAGCGGCTCTCCCGAGATCGTCGCGAGGGATCAGCAGGGAGCCGGCTTCGCCGTTTCGGTCACGCTCTCGGGCGGCGTTGCGTCGTTCGAACGAAGGCGAATCGGCAAACGGCGCGTCGAAAAGCGCGTCATCGACTGCACAGGCCTCCAGTCGACGGATGAATTCGCGGCGAAGGTGCTGCGCGAGGCTCCTCCCGACCGCGATCTCATCCTCGATCTTGCGCTCGCGGGGCTCGTCGGCATCGAGTCGGCGCTCGATCCGGCACAGGGGGTCGCGGAGCTCGAACGGCATTACTTCTCCGTCCGGCTCTCGGGGAGGGGACCTTCGAGGGAGATAGCGAAGGAGGAGCTTCTCGCCGTCCCCGCGGACACGGTGGCGGGCGCGTTCGTGCGGAACATGTTGAAAAGGATCGAGGGCGCCGAAGGGGAGACGAGGGAGCTCTACGAAGAGGCGCTCCAGCTCGGGTACCAGCTTTTCAAAGGCAGGGATCTGATCGGCTGACGGCGGCCTGCGCTTTTCGTCGGCCGGGGGGAATCGAACGAACGTGTGGATCGAACGCATCTCTCTCGAGAACTTTCTTGTCTTCAGGGATTTTTCCGTCGAGCTCGCGCCCGGCCTCAACGTCGTTCTCTCCCCGAACGAAAGTGGAAAGTCGAGCCTGTTTCGAGGCGTCGCGGCCGGTTTCTACGCGAACGCGGCGTCGCAAAAGGGGGATATCCTCGCGCTCACGCGGTGGGGGAGCGTCGCTCGGCCCAGGATCGAAATCGAATTCCGGCTCGGGCAGGATTCGTATCGTCTCGTCCGCGACTTCGATTCGAAGGAGCAGACGATTTTCAGATCGGGAGAAGCCAGGCCGTTCGAGAAGGGCAAAGCCGTGGACGAGTTCCTTGGAGCGCATCTTCCCGTTCCCGACGAGAACCTCTTTCTTCGCGTTTGCGGAGTGCGCCACGAGGAGCTCGCCCTGGTCTGCGACGGCGCGTCAGCGATCGGCGAGACGATCGAGGAGATTCTCGGAGGAGGGTGGGGAAACGCGACTCCGGCCGGGGTTCAAAAGATCGTCGAGGACAAGCGGAAAGAGCTGATCAGGGGCAGGGACCGGCCGGTCAACGAGGCGAACCGCGGCCCGGTGAAGCGTTTCATGGACGACGTCGAGCGGCTCGAGCGCGACGCGGCCAGAGCCTCGGCGGTCGCGAGCGCCCGGACGGGATTCCTCAAGACGATTTCGGACATCGATTCGAAAACGCGGCTCCTCGACGCCGATATCGATCTTCTGCGCGCAAAGAGGGAAAAGGCGTCCGCATATCGGGATCTCGAGAAGAATGAGAAGGCGGTGCGGGAGAAGGCGGACGGGCTGCGGAAGCGAAAAGAACGCATCGGGGAGCTGTCCGCGAAGAGGCAGGCTCTCGCCGCGGAGGGATCCCGCTTCCCCGAATCGATCCTGCGGGGAGCGCCGGCGTTTCTCGATGAATTGAGAGCCGATCTCGAACGGGAATCGCTTCTTCTCAGGGAGATCGGCGGAGCCGGCGCGCGGGGCGGATCGTCCGCCTCGCTCTGGCGGCCGGTTCTCGCCTCGGCCCTCATCCTCGCGGGCGTTATCGGCGTCGCGATCGGCAAACCGCTCATGACCGTGTTCCTTCGTCGCCGGCGCAGGCCTCGCCGCCTGGCATTTCGCGAGCAGGTCGGGCCGCGGGGAGGTCGGGGCCCCGGCGGGCGTCGAAGGCGAGCTCGAGCGCCTCGCGGGAAAACGGGCGGCGTCGCTCGGCGATCGCTCTCCCGAGGATTCGAAAACGCTCCTCGCGGCGTTCGCCGCGTGGAAGGATCGCGCGCGCGACGTCGAATCGAGAATCGAGGAGGCCGCCGGCGCCCGGCAGGTCGATCTGACGGATTTCGTCGGAGCGCTCGACCGGGAATACGGCGACGCCGCCCTCGACCTGCGCGCCCTCGTGGAATCCCGCGCGGAGCTCGAACCGTTCGGAACCGACGGCGACGGGATGCTGAGGCTCGATCGCGAGATCGCCGGGCGCGAGGAGGAGCGAAAGCGCCTCGCGGCGGCCCGCGCTCTCGCCGAACGCGACCTCGCCGGCATCGAACGCCTGGACGGGATCGATATCGCCGAACGTCTCGCCTGCGCGAGGGAGGGCCTGGAGCGCGCGTTGAGAAAGGAGCGCGTTTTGGACGACGATTCTCGAAACGCTCGATGGGGCGCGGCGGGAGATAGCCGGCTTTCTCGCCGTGAAGCTCCCTCCGCTCGCGGGGGCATATCTGTCGCGGATCACCGGTGGCCGGTACGAAACGCTGTTCATCGATCCCCTCACCCTGCGAGTCGAGACCGTTCCCGCCCGTGGGGACGCGGAGGCGCCGGGCGGCGCCGCGCCCGCGCCGGAGCGCATCGAACCCGACGCGGTCAGCCAGGGCGCCCGCGACCAGATTCATCTCGCCGTGCGGCTCGCCCTCGTGGAGCTCATGAGCCGCGGCGAACCGCAGCCCGTCTTTCTCGACGATCCGCTCGTCCACTTCGATCCCGAGCGGCGCGCGCGCTCTCTCGAACTCGTGCGCGAATTCGCGGCGAAGCACCAGGTCGTCGTTTTCACCTGCGATCCCGACTATCGCGAAGCGGGCGGGCGTCTCGTCGAGCTCCCCTCGCGCGTGTGAATTCTCTTGTCAAACCGCGCGCGCTTTCCTACCGTTGCGGCATCAATCCGCACAGAGATCTTCGAGACGCTTTTCGAGCCGGGAGGACGGTATGAAAGAGATCGAGATAGGCGTCGTCCAGGATTATTTCGCGAAGATCGGCGTCGCGGCTCTCGGGATCACCGCCCACGGGATCAAGGTCGGCGACGAGGTTCACTTCAAGGGGCACACCACCGATTACTGCCAGATTGTCGATTCCCTCCAGGTGGAGCATGCGCAGGTGAGCGAGGCCGGCGCGGGAGCTTCGGTGGGAACGAGAGTGAAGGACCGGGTCAGGATCGGGGACAAGGTTTTCAAGGTCGTCGAGGGCTGACGCGGCCCGCGGGAGTCGCGCCCGGCGCGATCCCGGCCGCCGGCCTCTGGGTATGCCTCGCGGGCTACGGCGATTCCGGCGCCCGGGGCGTCCGCATTCTCTCCCGTATCGCGGCGACCATCGTTTCGAGCCCCGGGAGCGTGCGCGATTCCCTGACTCCCTCCTCGAGCAGATCCATTCCGCTCGGGATCGAATCGAGAAAACGGGGCTTTCCCATGCGCGTGCCGAGCTTGACGAACGCGGCGAGCGCCTGAAGGTTGCGCTGCACGCCGGCGAGCGTGAAGGCCTCGTGAAATTCCTCGAAACACCGCTCTTCCGGCGCGCCGCGCGCGCGGAGCTTTTCGTAAAACGCTTCGAGAAGCGCCCGCCTCTCGGGGGCGCTCACGGGATGATAGGCGTCCTTGAGGAGGGACGCCGCGTCGTAGATACCCGGGCCCCGATGCGCCGTCTGGAAATCGACGATCCTGAGACGCCCGTTCGTCAGCATGATGTTCCTGCTCTGGAAATCGCGGTGCATGAAGACGCGCCTCTCGCGGGCGAGGGCCGCCGCGAGAAACCGCCGCTCCCGTTCCCAGGAGCCGGGCACCGGAATCGGGCAGAATCCCTCGATGAATTCCCGCATGAAGTACTCGGTTTCGCCGAGGAGCGTTTTCTCGTCGAAAATCGAATCGCCGAGCAGCTCCTCCCGCATGAGCGAATCGGTGACCGACGTCTCGAGATCGACGAGGATATCGAGGACCCGCGAATAGAGGGACGACGCCTCGGCCGGAGAGGCCGTCGAAAGCGCGTCCTCGAGGTGAACGTCGCCGAGATCCTCCATGAGAACGATGCCCCGCTCGCGGTCGACCGCGTAAATCTCCGGCGCGCCGACGCCGTGGCGCGCGAGGAGCCGCGCGATTTCGACGTACGAGTCGATCTCCCGCCCTCCGCCCGGCTGGTTGAGCACGACGACCGTGCGGGAGAGACCGGCGAGCCTGAAGAACTCCCGATTCGATCCGCCCCCCGCGATCGCCGCGAGCGTCGTCGCGTCGGCGAGCCCCGTGAGGCGTTCGCGCCGGGCGAGGTCTTTCGCCGCAGCGAGAACCGGATGCGCGTTTCGATCGATCATTCGCGCGAACCTCCCGCGGTCTTGAGAATCCCTCCGGGAAAGAGAATCTCGTTCGAGTGGGCGGTGTCCTTCGCGACGACCGTGTCGTCGAGAACGACGCAGTTCTCGATCCGCGCGCCGGCTTCGACCGCGGCGCGGCGGCCGATCGCGCAGAATCCGGCGAAGCGGGCCGCGGCGTCGACATCCGCTCCTTCGCCGACGTAAATGGGACCGGGAGGCGTTTCCGCCTCGGGATCGAAGCGCACCCCGTCGACGAGAATCGCCCGGTGGATGCCGAGATATCCGGCGGGAGAGCCCGCGTCCCCCCACGCGTACGGAGTATCGTTCTCCCCGGCGTTCCATCCGATCACCGAGCCGGGTCTCGTCCGCATCATTTCCAGGAGAATCGCGACGAGATGCGCCTTCTTTCCGCGGGGGAAGAAGGGGAGAGAGTCGGGGGAGAGCACCGCGAGGCCCGTATAGCCGAGGAGCTTCGCGCCGCGCCCGAGCCTCTCGGCGCTCTCGCCGATCGCGATCACCTCGTTTTCGGCGCCGACCGCGACGTTCGCCCGCGGGCCCGAGGGAACGAGCACGAGCGTCACGAGCGCCTCCTGTTTCCGGTGGCGCTCGACGGCCTGCTCGAACGGTATATCCGACATGACGTCGCCGTTATGGAGGAGAATGCAATCCGCCCCGGAGACGCCGTCGCGCATGCCTCCGATGCCGCCTCCCGTTCCGAGGAGCTCGTCTTCCCGGTGGAGCCGCACGGGCCAGGGATGCCGCGAGGCGAAGGCCTCGATCATCCCCGGGAGATGGAAGACGTTGCAGTGGACCTCCGACGCTCCGTGGCGCATGAGCTTCTTCACGATCAGCTCGAGGAGGGGAGTGCCGAGAATCGGCAGCAGCGGTTTCGGGACCTGCGCGGTGAGAGGGAGCATCCGCTCGCCGTAGCCCGCCGCGAGGACGATTCCGGAAATTGCGGTACGTGCGTTCTTCATAAGGCTCAATAGAGGAGGAATCGCGCCCGATCCGCGCGAAAGCGTTCCTCGTCGGCGCGCCAGTCGTCGAAAAGGCGGGACAGGTCTTTCCCCGCGTCGATCGTCTCGCGCAGGGCCGCGCTTCCCGAGATGATGTCGATCGGCGGGATCGTGTATTCGTATTCGTACGGCGGCGCGCTCCACCGGAAGCGGTCAGGGTGGAGCCTCGCCGCGGCCGCGACGATCGCCGCTCCGCAGCGGACGGGCCGGAACTCGCGCCGGTCGGTGACGTGGATCTGGATCCCTCCGCAGAGCTCGTTCGCGTATTTGTCCCACGTCGGCGTGAAGAAGAGGGGCCGGAACACGACCCCGGCGAGTCCGAAGGAGGCGAGCTCCGCGGCGAAGGCGCGCGGCTCGATCCACGACGCGCCCACGATCTCGAACGGCTTCGTCGTCCCCCGGCCCTCGGAGATATTCGTGCCTTCGAGGAGCACGGCGCCCGGGTAGACGAGCGCGGTGTCGAGCGCCGGCATGTTGGGGGAGGGGAGGACCCAGGGTTGGGTCGTTTCGTCGAAATACATCCCGCGCTTCCATCCCTCCATCCGCACGACCCGCAGGGAGCATGCGTCGCTTCCCCGCGGGTTCATCATCGCGAGCGCCTCGCCGATCGTGAGGCCGTGCCGCATCGCGAGAGGGAAAAGCCCGACGAACGAATGGAATCGTTCGTCGAGAAGCGCCCCCTCGACCGCATCCCCGCCGATCGGATTGGGACGGTCGAGCACGACGACCTCGATCGAGGCCGCCGCGCACGCGCGCATCGTGAGGAGCGAGGTCCAGAGGTAGGTATAGGGCCGCGCCCCCACGTCGGGAAGGTCGATCACGACGCAATCGAGCCCGTCGAGCTCGCCGGAGTCCGGCGTTCGCCGGGCGCCGTACAGCGAGTGCACGGGAATGCCCGAGGCCGGATCGGTGAATCCCTCCCATTCGATCATGTTCGCCTGCGTGTCCCCGTAGATGCCGTGCTGGGGCCCGAATATCCGTTCGACGCGGACGCCGCACGAGAGGAGGACTTCGAGAGTCGGGACGAGGGAGCGGGAGACAGAAGCGGGATTCGCGAGGAGCCCGACGCGTTTCCCCGCGAGGCTCCCGCACGATTCCCGGAGGATTATGTCGCAGCCGGTTTCAACCAAGGCTTTTGCCGCGCCGGCCCGGGGCGGGCCGTGTGCCCGCCCCGGCGCGACGCATCGATTACAGATTCCAGTCGTAAACGCTCAACGTGTCCGAGCCGCGCCGCCGTCGGAACTGACGATCTTCACGGGGCCGACTCCGGGCGACAACCACACTATTTGATGCACCTCGCTCACGTCAACGCTAATTCCGTCCACGTATCTCGTGACCTCGGCGTCGAGATGCAGGATGTAGCAGCCCTTGAAGGTGCCGTGGAGAGCCTCGCTCACGAGGTCGACGGTGCTCGCCTCGAACGAGGTCGACCCGACGAGGGTCATCGTCGTCGACGCGTCGATCGTCGCTGTGGCCGAGAAGGGCCAGCTATCGCCGAGGTGATCCCCGGGGGGTAGCTCGAAGTACGTGAGGGGAGCGTCCCACGTCATGGAGAACTGGTAGACGCCGTCGCGATACTCGTCACGGCCGAGATGCTGGATCATCGAGGACGTCTTCTTGAAGTGCGTTATCTCCTGCGTTTGTCCGTCGCCGTTCCGGACCACAAGGTCGAAGGTGCCGGTGGTCTGATTGTAGTTCTCGATGGACTGCACGACCTCGTCGCTCTCCCCGCGGATGAAATGCCACGCATTGCCGCTGTTTACCGGGAAGAAAGAGGTCGCCCCCGCCGTCGTCAGCTGGTAGAGCGTCGGGTTCGGGTCGATCAGGTTGCCCGCGGCGTCGGTGACGTTCTCGAAGTACACCCAGTAGGTGCACCCGGGGAGAAAGCCGTTCGTCACGGGGACCGTGATGCTCGAGCCGTCGGGGCTGAACGTCGGTTCCTCGCGCATCGTCTGATTGATCCGCGCGTCGATGCGATCGGCCGACATGTCGAACGACTCGAAATCCATCGGTTCGCTGAAAGTGAAAGTCATCGACGGAAGCGACGTCGACACGCCGGTCGCGCCGTTCGCGGGGGAGGCGCTCGCGAGATACGGACGCACGTTGTCGACCCTCGTCCTGAAATCGAAGGTGAAAGGCGCGGCGAGATGGTTGCCGGACAGATCCGTAGCGCCTGTCCCGATCGTTACCGTGATCTCGTGGTCCTGGGGGAACGCCGTGTGGTGGATTGCCATGGTAAGCCCGTTCCATTCGATCCAGCCGTCAGCCGGCTCGGGATCGAGCATGATCGCCTCCTGGGCGGCCCCCGTATTCATCGGCTCGCTGAAGGTGATCTCGATCGTCTGGGAGCCGAGGATGCCCGTCGCCCCGTCCGCCGGGTCGGTGCTCACGACCGTGGGGGGCGTGACGTCGGCCTCATCGGTCGTCGTGAAGGAGATGACGACGTCCGAGCCGAGCGTGTTTCCGTGCGCGTCCTCGACTGCGCCGTCGATCGTTATCGAGCAGCTCGCCCCTCCCTCGATGAGAGAGTACGGCGTGATCACGAGCGTATCCGATCTCCACGAGGTGTGGACGGAAACGGAGCCCGGGATGAACGAGATCCCGTCGGGGAACATGTCCTCGTCCATCGGTTCGCTGAACGCGACCCAGAAGGGACCGCTCCTCGAAACGTCTATCGCTTCGTCGGCGGGGGATTGAGCGACGACCGTCGGCGGCGTCGTATCCAGCACGCCGGGGGTTTCGCTGTCGCTCGTGCTCGAGCTCGAGCATGCGGAAATGAACAGGGGCGCTGCAAAAACGAGCGTCATGCAAAGCGCCCGGAACTTCGCGCACTTCATCCTGGACCTCCTTTGATCCTCTAACCGCTCTTGTTATAAAGCGTTGCTGCTGCCGGTGACCCTGCGTTCGCGCCCGGGTGCGAGTCGGGCGCATGGAACGTTCCCGGCTATTGCAACTTCCGAACCGCCGGGGCCACTATTATCTTTCATCCTGGAGCGGCACGCGTGTACACTATGCGCGGACGTGCAGTCGATAGAGAGGGAGCGTGATGATCGTGCGAAATATTTCGATGAGCCGCCTGGGTTTTATGGTGTTGTTCGCCGCTTTTCTCGCGGCGGGCGCCGGATGCGCGAAGAAGGACCGGGCCGAACGGGGAGGGACGCTCGTCGTCGGAGAGATCAACGACTACGAGGGCCTCAATCCGATGTCGACGACCGACGCGCACGCCCGCGACGTTTACAATCTCTTGTTTCTATCTCTTCTCGACGAGCAGTCCGACCTGCTCAACTTCGCGCCTCGGCTCGCGCGAGTCGTGGGAGTTCTCTCCGGACCGTCTCGACCTCACGTTTCGCCTGCGCGCGGACGTGTACTGGAGCGACGGGGTCCCGGTGACCGCGCGCGACGTCGAGGCGACCTTCGCCGCGCAGAAGGACTCGGCGACCCAGTGGGCGAGCCGCCATCTCAAGGCGCAGATCGACTCGGTCTCGGTCGTCGACGACCGCACGATCGTGTACCACTACGCGAAGGCGTATCCCTATCAGGTCATGGACGCGAACGACGGGCCCATCATGCCGAAGCACGTGCTCGACCGGGTCCCCCATGCGGAGTTCGGGAAGCTCCCGATCGAGCAGATCCCGACGAACGGCCCCTTCAAGCTTCATTCATGGGTCAAGGGACAGGCCCTCGCGCTCGCGCGAAACGAGCGCTATTACGAGAAGGGTAAGCCGTATCTCGAGAAGGTGATCTTCAAGATCATTCCCGATCAGACGACCCTCCTCACGCAGCTCAAGAGCGGCGAGATCGATTGCATGGAGATGATTCCCCCGGGGGAGATGCACGATATCGGGAACAACCATCCCGATCTCGCGATTTTCGATTTTCCGACGCGGGCCTACAACTACATCGGCTGGAACGCGTCGAGACCGCTCTTCGCGAGCGTGCGCGTCCGCCGGGCGCTCACCATGGCGATCGACCGCGCGCTCATCAACGAGAATATCTATTACGGATTCGCGAGGGAATGCACGAGCCCCTTCCCGCCGATCATCTGGGCCTACAACCCGAACATCGAGCCGATCCCGTTCGACACCGCCGGTGCGCGGCGGATGCTCGCCGAGGAGGGCTACCGCGACACGAACGGCGACGGCTGGCTCGACAGGGAACGGGAAGCGATTCGAGTTCGATCTCATCACGAACCATGGAAACCAGCTCCGGAGCGATATCCTCGTGACGGTTCAGGACATGCTGCGCAAGGTAGGCGTCAAGGTCAACGTTGCCGCGCTCGAATGGACCGTTTTTCTCGAGCGTGTCAAATCGGGGAATTACGACGCGCAGGTCAACGCGTGGCGTGTCGGCGGGAAGGCCGATTTCGCGCCGATCTGGTCGTGCGCGGCGCGCACGCCTCCCGGCTTCAACCGGATCAACTACTGCAATCCGCTCGTCGACAGTCTCAATACGGCCGCGACGGGGATGCTCGATTTCGAGCAGGCGAAGCCGATCTTCTGGCGCATCCAGAAGATTATCTATGAGGATCAACCGTACACGTTTCTCAACGTCGTCGAGGCGCGCAACGTCGTCGACGCCCGGTTCAGGGACGTGAAACCGGACGCGATCAGCATGTACCATTATCTCCAGGACTGGTGGGTTTCGAAGGAGAAGTAGCGCGTCTTCCGCGTGTCCGTCCGGTGCGGAGCGATTCGGGGGCGCCGTAAGGATCATATGGTTCATCAGATAGGGCTTGCCGCGATCGTGAGCGGCGTCGCCGCTCAGGCGCTCAAGCCGTTCGTCGATGTCCTGCAAAAACGCGGGTTCAATCCCCTGCGCATCCTCGACACGGGAGGGATGCCGAGCTCGCATACCGCGGTCGTCACGACGCTGACGACCGGCGTCGCCTACTATCAGGGAGTATCGTCGCCTCTCTTCGGCGTGTCGCTTATCATGAGTCTTTACTTCATCTTCGAAGCGACGGGTCTCCGGCAGGAGGTCGGCCATCAAGCGCGCGTCCTGAACGAGGTGGTGGAGCGGCTCAAGGTCACGGGTTCGCACCACGTGGAGCCGGAGGTCCTCCGCGAGCTCATCGGGCACACGTGGATCGAGGTTTTCGCCGGGCTCGGCCTCGGGTTCATCGTCGCCCTTCTCATGTTCTAGGCCGGCGGGATCGAAAAACAACGCCGAATTCTTAGAAAGAACTTGACACCCCGGCGTGCCGCAATCGAGAATCGCGTCGATGATTGTATTTACAGGTAAATCGTGTGGCAAGGAGGCGAGCCGGATCATCGGGGGATGTTTCGGCTTTTTTTGTTCGCCTCAAACGGCTCGGCCGTGAGTGCGCACGGGCCCGTATGAAGAGGAGGCGCCGGCAATGCGGATCATATCGATCATAAACCAGAAGGGCGGGTGCGGGAAGACGACCGTTTCCATCAATCTCGCCGCGGCGTTCCGCGAGCTCGGGCTGAAGACCCTCCTCATCGACCTCGATCCTCAGGCACATGCGACGATAGGGCTCGGCGTTTCGCCGGAAGAGGTCGAGACGACGAGCTACGACCTCCTCAAGGATCCCCGCGTCGATGTGTCGGATGCTCTCCGCATGGTCGAAGAGAATCTCTACCTTATTCCGTCCTCGCCCGTTCTGAGCGCGATCGAACAGGAGCTCTCGGGCAAAGCGGGCCGCGAGGGGCGCCTTCTGTCGAAGCTCGCGCGCATCCCGGCCGATTTCAGCTACGTCGTCATCGACTCCCCCCCGAGCATCGGGCTTCTCACGTTCAACGCGCTCATGGCGTCGGGCGAAGTGATCATTCCGGTCGATCCGAGCCGCTTCTCCGTCCAGGGGCTGGAGAAGCTCCGCGAGACGCTCGAGCTCCTCGAGCGGGAAACGCGCCATACGATCGCCGTGCACGTGCTTCTGAACAATATCGAGCGGCGGACCTCATTCAGCCGCGCCATCGTCGACGAGGTCGAACGGGGCCATGGCAGCGCTCTCATGAAGACGATTATATGCCATTCGGTGCGTTACAAGGAGGCATCCTCCCAGGGCGTGCCGATCTTCCGGATGAAGCATGTCGAGCAATTCCAGGAGGAATTCCTGTCTCTCGCCCGGGAGATCGAGGCGGGCGTCCCTTCGTCGCTCGCGGTCGAGAGCCTGGACGACTGGATGGTGAGGCTGCATGGGCCGAGGCGCGTCGAGGAAGGGATTCTCTTCATCATCAACGCGCCGAACGCGCAGAGCGTCTATTGCACCGGCGAATTCACGAACTGGTCGCGCGAGGGGATCCGGATGGAGAAGGACGAGAAGACCGGCTTCTGGAAAACGGTTCTCCATCTCGAACCCGGCGAGTACGAGTACCGATTCATCGTGGACGGCGTCTGGATAAAGGATCCGAACAATACGGACTCCGTGCTCAACGAATTCGGCCAGGAAAATTCGCTCCTCATCGTGTAAATCATGCTTGAGAGACGATCATCCCGAAGCCTGCGCGACGTCTCGCACCTCTTTCTCTCGCAGTCGCGCCCGATGCGGAGCGAGACCCCTCGCGGCACGGCGTGCGTATGGCTCGCCGCCGCCGATGCGTCTCCGAACCGCGCCCATTGCGCGGCCGGCGTGGCGGCGGCCTTCGCGCGACAGGGGATGCGCGTCTCGCTCCTCGAGGTCTGCGGCAATCTTCCCACGATCGGCTACTATTTCGGCATGGAAAGCGACGAGTATCTCTCGCCGGCTCTCGACCGCGCCGCGCTCGTGAGCGGCGAGTGGAACGGGACGGTCCGCTACTGCTTTTCGGCGAGCCTTTCCTCTTTCCGCCGGTATCGCGAAAAAGAGCCGGATTGCGAGGCGCCCCATGCGATCGTCGTGGCGTTCCCGTATCCCCGCCGGTCGAGCGCCTCGTCCTTTCTTTCGGCGCTTCGGGATGCCTCCGCCGTCCTTGCGGGAGACGGGAGGCCGGAGGGCTGCTCACCGGACGCGATCGTCGTCGCCGGCGGAGCGGCGTGCGCCGAACGGATCGGCGCCTGCGCGGCGGGGATGCGGGATGCGTTTCCGCGCGCCGCCGGTTTCTTCGCCGCGAACGTTTCCGTGCGCGAGGCCGGCGAGTTCGAGCGCCTCGCTCTTCCGGACGATATGCGCCGCTCGTGGGCGCGGCGCATGCCGCCTGTCGATCCGTGGTTCGACGATCTCGCCGCCGGCCTGTTGCAGGTCGTGAGCCTGAGGCGTAGAGGGAGGGCGGGCTGTGCGGCGAAAGGATAGGACCGGTTCGGATGGAATGCGTCTGTTCGCCGTCGGAAAGAGGATCGGGCCGCGAGCGACGCGCCGTCTCTTCGTCAGGTTCTGCCGCGAGGTGAGCCGCTTTTCGGACCGATTCGAGATCGAGGTTTCGCCGTTCGACGTGACGCTTCGCGAGCAGGGCGACGGTTTCTGCGTCGTCGTATCGCCGCTCAGGGATCTCTTTCTCGTTTCCATCGGCGAGAGCCGTTCGTTCGACGTGCGCGTATCGTCGAACGAGAGCTTCGTGTCGGCGCTCGATCTCGCGCTCGAGCGGTACCTCGCCTCCGCCTCGAAAGAGGCAAGCGCCGCCTGATCGTCTCCCGGCCGATGGCGCGGCCGTCGTTGGATGTTTCCCCCCGATGCAATAACCCCCCCCGATTTCGTAATTTTCTTTCGCATGAACGGGAATCTTCCTATCTTACAGATGTAAGATGTGCAAGGAGGTGGATGATGGTGAAGAGAATTGCCGCGATCGGGTTCGTGATCGCCCTTCCCGTTCTCGCGTCGTGCATATTCCAGAACAATCCGCTCGAACCGAACAATCCGCCGACGATACGATCGTATACACCCCCGGAAAGCTTCTTTTCCCTGACCGCCCCCGATTCGTGCGTTTTTTCCATAGGCGCCGTGGACCGGGACGGGGACGACATCGCCTACCTGTTCGTTTCGGGGGATTCCGTGCTCAGCCGGGCCGACACGGCCAAGTTCTACGCGTTCAAGCCCGGGCGGTACGATATCCGCGGCGAGGCGCGGGACGGGACGACGAAGGTGTCCCGCAGCTGGCAGGTTACGGTGTTCTCGAAGGACGACGAGCCGCCGCGGATCACGTCGTCGTATCCCGAGCAGGCGAGCGTCGCGTGCGCGGTGGGCGATACGCTCGTATTCCGCTTCACCGCCGAGGACGATGACCCGCAGACTCTTCGCTTTCTCTACCTGCTCGACGGCGCGCTCCTCCAGTCGGGCTCTTCCGATCTGGCCCATCGTTTCATGGAGCGCGGAGATTTTCTGATCGAGGGAGTCGCGTGGGACGGACAGAGCGGCGATACGGTGCGCTGGAATATCAACGTCGCGGGATTCCCCGACACGATCGCTCCCGCCCCGATTCTCGATCTTGTTTCGGAGCCCGGCGAGATCGACGGCTCGATATCGCTCGTCTGGACGGCGCCGGGAGACGACGACAACACGGGGAAGGCGGCTTCCTACGTCGTCAAGACGTCGACCTACCCGATCCTGACCGAGGCCGATTGGCTCAGCGCCGAGGGAAAGCCCGGAGAGCCCGTTCCTTCCGCGGCAGGAACCATCGAGCGGATGACGATCCGGAACCTCATATCGGCGAGCTATGTTTATGTCGGCATGCGGGCCGTCGACGATTTCTTCAACATGTCGCCGATGGGCAATTCCGTAAAGGCGCTCGTGCGGGGCATCGATATCGGCGGACGCACGATCGACGCCGCGACGGCCGGGCCGGCTCGGGGAATCGAGGTCCTCACGAGCTCGAAGCGCGATACGAGCGATGCGGACGGTTCATATATCCTGCGCAACATACCTTCCTATACGACCTCGATTCTCGCGCGGGACGAGAACGTCATCAGTCAGCTCGGCAGCTATTTCAACTGCTCGTCCCCGGGTTTGACGGTGACGAAGCTCGACAAGGATTTCTACATGATACCGGCGTTCACGCTGGTCAGCACCGTCCAGCCCGACGCGTACGAGGGACGTTTTCTCGCATTCTACAAGGAAATCACGAGAACGGACGGCTACGCCGGAAGATCGACCATATACGCCGGCTGGAATCATTGGCCGATCACCGTCTACAACCCTCCGCAGATGTATCAGGGCATCGATCTCCAGGCCTCGTGCGGGAACGCGCTGGCGGACTGGGAGCAGTCGACGGGTGTCGATCTCTTCGTCGAGGTCTCCTCTCCCGTGGGAGCCGACGTGCTGATCAAGTACGACACGTTGCTGGTCGAGAGGCACCATGTAGAGACGCCTGCCTACAACGCCGACGGAACGCCGGCGCGCAAGGAGATATACATCTACACGCAGAATACGGAAGTGCCCCTCTCGAGATTCGCCGAAATGGTTTTCACTCATGAGCTCGGGCACGTCATCGGCCTCGATCACAGCAGGAACACGGGACATCTCATGGTCGGCCTGACGATGCCGCAGGTGCACCATCCCTCGGTCGACGAGATCCGGGTCGTGCAGGTGCTCTACCATATGCCGAATTTCTTCGACTACAAGTACGTGGTAGAAGATTAGGACATGCTGGCCGGACAGGGGAGGCCTAGGCATGACAAAATGGCATATGTCGTGATGTGTCGATTGAACTCTTCTTCGGCCTTCCTTTGTGTTTATTGATTAATATCAAGTGAAATAATAAGTTATATGCAACTCCGCCTCGGTTCCCATTCTGGCATGATCGGTGCGGTGTGTATCCTCATGGATCGACTCAAAAGGGGTGATGTTAGGTGATGAGTTTCGATAAATTCACCGTGAAGGCTCAGGAGGCTGTTGCTTCCGCGCAGGAGCTCGCGTTCAAGGGAAACTATTCTGAAACGGACCCCCTGCACCTTCTTTCAGCCCTTATCGCTCAGGAAGACGGGGTGATAGGTCCCCTGCTTCAGAAAATGGGAGTCGCGGTTTCGAAGGTTCAGGAGGGTCTCGATCGTTCATTGAAGAGTCTGCCGCGCCTCGAGAGAGGGATGGGTAACGCGGGCATGTCCGTCGAGCTTCAGGAGGTCGTCAAACGCTCGATGGGAGAGGCCGAAGGGCTCCGGGACGAGTACGTGAGCACCGAGCATCTGTTTCTCGCCTTGGCCGAGGATCCGGGCATGCCTGGGAAACTCCTCGCCGGGTATGGCGTCGCGCGCGACGGGGTCCTCAAGGCTCTCGCGTCGGTACGCGGGTCGCAGCGGGTCACCGATCAGAATCCCGAAAGCAAGTACCGGGCGCTCGAGAGATTCACGAGGGATTTCGTCGATCTCGCGCGACGGGGAAAGCTCGATCCGGTGATCGGACGCGACGAGGAGATCAGGCGCGTGAGCCAGGTTCTCTCCCGCCGCAGGAAGAACAACCCGGTTCTTATCGGCGAGCCGGGCGTCGGGAAAACAGCCGTCGTCGAAGGTCTCGCGCAGCGCATCGCCGCGCTCGACGTGCCCGAGAGTCTCAAGGGGAAACGGCTTCTCGGTCTCGACATGGGCGCAATCGTCGCCGGCACGAAGTTCCGCGGGGAGTTCGAGGAGCGGTTCAAAGCGG
Organism: uncultured bacterium; assembly: GCA_963747385.1. Classification (GTDB taxonomy): domain Bacteria; phylum Krumholzibacteriota; class Krumholzibacteriia; order Krumholzibacteriales; family Krumholzibacteriaceae; genus SSS58A. The sequence continues at coordinate 224,524 of CAVVEY010000017.1, forward strand.
TTATCAAGGAAATAACGGATGCCGAGGGGCAGATCATTCTCTTCATCGACGAGCTCCACACCCTCGTCGGCGCGGGCGCCGCCGAGGGCGCGATCGACGCCTCGAACATGATCAAGCCCGCGCTCGCCCGGGGCGAGCTTCGCTGTATCGGCGCGACGACGCTCGACGAGTACCGCACGCATATCGAAAAGGACGCCGCCCTCGAGAGGCGTTTCCAGCCCATTCTCGTTCGCGAGCCGAGCGTCGAGGAAACGATCGCGATTCTGAGAGGGCTCAAGGACAAGTATGAGGTCCATCACGGCGTGCGTATCGTCGACGACGCCCTCATCGCCGCGGCGAAGCTGTCGCATCGCTACATCACGGGCCGGTTTCTGCCCGACAAGGCGATCGATCTCGTCGACGAGGCGGCGTCGCGTCTGAGGCTCGAGATGGACTCGATGCCGATGGAGCTCGCCGAAATCCAGGACAAGATCACCCAGCTCGAGATAGAAAAACGGGCGCTCGAAAAGGAAAAAAACGACACGGAGGTCAAGGAGCGCCTCGCCGGCGTCAAGGAGCGGCTCTCGGATCTCGGCGAAAAGGCGTCGGGTCTCCGGGCGCGCTGGGAGAACGAGAAGGGCGCCGTGGGCGCGATCCGCCGGCTCCAGGAGAAGCTCGACCGGGCGCGGACCGACGAGCAGATCGCGCAGCGGGGGGAGATCTCGGCCGGGTGGCGGAAATCCGCTACGGCCTCGCCGTCGAGCTCGAAAGGAATCTCGCGGAGGCGAGGAAGCGCCTCAAGGAATTGCAGGAAGCGGGAGGCAGTCTCCTCAAGGAAGAGGTCACCGAAAGCGACATCGCCGGGATCGTGAGCAAGTGGACCGGTATTCCCGTGAGCCGCATGCTCGAGGAGGAGCGTTCGAAAATCCTCCACCTCGAGGAGCGCATCGCGGAGCGTGTCGTGGGACAGGAGGAGGCGATCGCGGCGGTTTCGAACGCCGTGCGGCGCTCGCGGGCCGGGCTCCACGATCCGGGGCAGCCTCTCGGATCCTTCATATTCCTCGGGCCCACGGGAGTCGGGAAAACCGAGCTCGCGAAAGCGCTCGCCCAGGTGCTCTTCGACGACGAGGACAGCATGATCCGCCTCGACATGAGCGAGTTCATGGAGAAGCATTCCGTATCGAAACTCGTCGGGGCGCCGCCGGGATATGTCGGATTCGAAGAGGGAGGCTATCTCACCGAGGCCGTCCGCCGGAATCCGTATTCGGTCATTCTCTTCGACGAGATCGAGAAGGCGCATCCGGACGTTTTCAACATTCTGCTCCAGCTCCTCGACGACGGACGTCTCACCGATTCGCGGGGACGAACGGTCGATTTCAAGAATACCATCGTCATCATGACCTCGAACCTCGGGAGCCGGATTCTCGGGGAACGCGGCGACGCGAGCGACGAGGAGATCGCGCGGCGGATGACGGACGCGCTGCGTTCGTTCTTCAGGCCCGAGTTCCTGAACCGCGTCGACGAGACGATCGTCTTCCGCGCCTTGAGCCGGGACGATATCCTGAAAATCGTGGATCTTCAAGTCGAGGCCGTCAACGCGAGGCTCTCGGAGCGACACCTCTCGATTCGCCTCACCGCCTCCGCGAGAAACGCGTTCATGGAGCACGGGTACAGCCCCGATTTCGGCGCCAGGCCTCTCAAGCGCCTCATTCAGAAATGGCTCCTCGATCCGCTCGCCCGGCTCGTCATCGAAGGCGCGGTCGCCGATGGAGACGTCATCCGGGTCGACTGGAAAGGGGGAGCGATAGCCCTCGCGAAGAAATGAGAGGGATGCCGCCGCGAAAAAAGGCGCGGGCCGGACATGGCGGCCCTCCGATACCAGGGGGCATTTGCAATATAAATACCAGTCTTGACAAAGAGTTATATTTAGTGTACAATATGACGACATCTGATTCCGCGCTCCTCTTTCTCAAGATGACCAGGGGTTAGTGATCAAAGGAGCTGCACCATTCGGTCATACTGCTATTGTCTCTCTGAGACGTCTTTTTAATTCACTGCCTTGGACGAAGGTTTGTACGCAGGAGGGTATCATCAATGAGACGGATCTCATCCGCGCTCCTCTCCCTCATGATTCTTCTGGCCCTGCCGGTTCATCCCGCGTCGGGCTCGACCCTGTCCTGGACGCTCAACCTGGAACCCTCCCGGCTGAAATACGAAGACGCGGACGCCGGTCGAGCGCGCGTCACGTTGGACGGGTACGGCAATCTCGAGTATTTCGATTATCCCGCTCTTCCCTATCGGGTCGTGAGCGTTCTTCTTCCCCAGGGCGAAGACGTCTCGTCGTACCGGATCGATGTTCTCGACCGCGTGTCGGTGATGCCGGCCAAGCCGCTCGCCCTTTTCTCGGGGAGCTACCGCGACGACGGCGAGATGTTGGGGCTGGAGCTGGACAGGGCGTCGGGCGGCGAGGCGGATGCGGTTTTCCCCGCCTGGCGGGTGCGGCACGTCGGAACCGGCTTTTACCGGGGATACCGTCTCGCCCAGTTCGCCGTCTACCCGATTCGCTACGATATGAAATCGGGCGGCCTCACTATCGAGAATTCGGTTCGTCTCGTGGTCGAGACGACCTCCGCGCCCGTCGAGTCGGGAGCGTCGGAACGAATGCGCTACATCGAGGGATTCAGGGATGAATCGCGGAAGAGCGTCGAAGCGATGTGCATCAATCCCGAGATGGCCCTTTCCTATTCGTTCGACGACATCAAGGTGGACCCGGGAACGAGGGCGTTTCTCCCGAGCTACGAGCCGAGCATGGAGGGGAGCGACGTCAAGTATCTCATCGTGACGAACGAAGCGATGGCGGCGGCGTTCCAGCGCCTCGCGGACTGGAAGACGAAGAAGGGGATTCCCTCGGCGGTGCGCACGGTCGAATACATCGCCCAGCGCAGCCGCGCCGGCGCCGATCTCGCCGAAACGCTGCGGAACTTCATCGCCGACGCATACGCGAAATGGGGAGTCGAGTACGTGCTCCTCGGAGGGGATACCGAAGTGATCCCGGCCCGGTTCGGCTTCGTCACCTTCTACACGGGCGAGTTCATTCCGACGGACATGTACTACTCGTGCCTCGACGGGAACTGGAACGCCGACGGAGATTCGCTCTGGGGAGAGGCGTTCCACAGCGTGATCGACCAGGGGGACAACTGCGACCTGTACGCCGAGGTCTACCTGGGACGGCTGCCGGCGTCGACGTCGGCCGAGGCGACCGTCATGGTTAACAAGGTAATCAACTACTCGACGCCCGCGGAGACCGCTTCGAAGGCGAAGTTCCTCATGCTCGCGGAGGTCGTTTTTCCGTCCGATTACCATCCCGGCGACCAGATCATCCTCGACGGGGCGGAGATCGAACAGTCGGTGTACAACAGCTATCTGGCGGGGAATCCCGACGTGATAACCGAGCGCCTGTACGAGAACTATCCCGCCTACGCGGGATCGGTCCCGCTCACGAGAGCCGCCGCGCTCGATTCGATGTCCGCGGGCGTGAATCAAATTCTCCACACGGGGCACGGGTACAAGTACAACATGTCGGTCGGCGACGGAAGCATCCTCAACTACGACGCGATGAATCTCACGAACGGGCTGAAGCTCTTTTCGATGTACCTCATGAGCTGCACGAACGTCGCTTTCGACACCGATTGCCTCGCGGAATATTTCCTGCTCAACCCGAACGGCGGCGCGTTCGCCGTCACCGGGTCGAGCAGGTCGGCGTTTCCGAGCGCCTCGCGCCCGTACCTGGATGAATACTACAGGCTTCTTTTCACGCAGGACGTCGTTCAACTCGGCAAGCTTCAGACCCTTTCCCGCGAGCCGTTTTCGGCGAGCGCATACGGGGAGACGGCGGACCGGTGGACGCATTTCATCTACAATTACCTCGGCGACCCCGAGCTCTGCGTATTCCAGGGGAGCGTGAAGACCTACGCGGTGACGAAGCCGGGATCCGCCGCGTTCGGATCGAATTCGATCCAGATCGGGGTAACGAGCGGGGGTTTGCCGGCCGACTCGGCCATGGTCTGTCTCTACAAGAAGGGGGACGACTACACGTACGCGGCGACCGGCCTTGCCGGAACGGTCACGTTCCCCGCGTTTCTCTGCAAGAGCGCCGGCCCGATCTACGTCACGGTGACGGGGCTCGATCACCGCACTTATCGCGATTCGATCATGGTCGCGCAGCAGGCCCCCGCGTACGTGAGGGTGAACAAGACGAGGATCGGAGATTTTATCGTCGGCAACAACGACCTCGCGCTCGACGCGGGGGAGGACACCTATCTTGACATCGAGCTCAAGAACACCGGTCAGACGGGCGCGACGAAGCTCTTCGCGATCGTGCGTTCGACCGATCCCGACGTGACGGTGATCGACAGCACGTCGATTTACCCGGACCTCGCGGCCGGCGCGAAGGCGTACGGCCTCGATCCCGTGCGGTTCAGCGTCGCCGCATCGCTGCCCGATATGCGCGCCGTCGAATTCACGATCGACGTGCGCGACTCGACGGGCCGATTCTGGTCGGAGAAATTCGCTCTCGCGGTCCATGCGCCCGCGATCGAGCTCTACGTGAATACGCTCAGCGATACGCTTCCCTACGGCAACAACAACGGGATCATCGAGGAGGGGGAGAATATTCTCCTCAAGATCTCATTGAAGAACTTCGGCTCGGGCGTCGCGCAGGGCGTCGCCGGACGCATCCGCTCTCTCGACCCCGACATCGTTGTCGTCGACAGCACGTCGAGCTACGCCGATATCCCGCTTCTCGGCGTCGCGAAAGGGGAAGGCTTCGTGCTCTCGGAGGTGAACCTCGGACAGGTCAACTATTTCACCTTCGAGGCGGTCGACCGGTTCGGAAGGATGTTTACCAAACGGATGGAGCTTCGCAAGCCCGGCGCGCCCAAGGCCGTCGTTCTCAATTCGAGCTACGGCCCGAACGAGATTCATGCGACATGGCGCAGGCCCGACTCGCTCGAGGCGTATCGCTACCAGATATATCATTCGGAAACGCAAGGAGGGCCCTACACGCTCGCCAATAGCGATCTCGTCCGGTTCACGCTGTATCGCGATAGGGGGCTCGCGGCGAGCACGCGCTATTATTATCTGATCACGATCGTCGACTCGTGCGGCAACGAGGGGCCGGCGAGCGCCGAGCAGACCGCCACGACGAGTCCGCCCCAGCTCGCGGGATGGCCGAACAAGATGGCAAAGGAGACGGCGAGCAGCGTCAAGATCGGCGACATCGACGGGGATGGGCGACCCGAGGTCGTCACGGGATCGGATTACGTCTATGCCTGGCACGGCAACGGCATCGAGGTGCGGGACGGAGACGGCCAGCCGCTCACCTGGGGGGTTTTCAATACCCTCGGAAGCAACTTCACTGCGACCGTCGCGCTCGCGAACCTCGATGGCGTGCCGGGGCTCGAGATCGTCGGGGCATCGTGGAACACGAAGCAGATATTCATATTCGACAAGAACGGCGCGGCGCTCCCGGGGTGGCCGAAAACGACGGCTTACCTGTGCTGGGCGAGCCCCGTCGTCGGAGATATCGACGGAGACGGCGATCTCGAGATTATCGCGTACGACGTCTATGGCAAGGTATACGCGTGGCACCACACCGGGACGGAAGTCCGGGACGGAGACGCCAATCCGGCGACCGACGGCGTTTTCTTCGTGACGAAGAATCCGGGAACGTGGCACATGTCCACGCCGGCGATTGCCGATATCGACGAAGACAACGTCGCGGAGCTCGTCGTTTGTTCCCCCGGGGACAGCATCTATTGCCTCAACGGCAACGGGACGAGGGTGCCCGGCTGGCCGGTGGTTGTCGCCGACGCGGGCGCCAACATCACGTCGAGCCCCGCCGTGGGAGACGTCGACGGGGACGGTCATCTCGAGGTGATCATCCAGAGCAGCAGCGGACGCGTGTACGGATTGAACCACGACGCCACCGTGATGACCGGTTGGCCGAAGTGGATCTACAGCAACACGGGGACGATCTGCCCGTCTCCGGCGCTCGCGGATCTCGACAAGGACGGCAAGCTCGAGGTCGTGATCGCGGGTCTCGACAAGAACTGCTACATACTGCGGTACAACGGCGTCGCCTTTTCCGGATGGCCGCAGCCGTACGCGACCACGGGCACGAGCGAATCGTCTCCCATCGTCGCCGATATCGACGGCGACGGCAGTCTCGACATCCTGCTCGCCTGCGAGGCGGGCCGCCTCAACGCCTGGAAGCAGAACGGCGCGCCCATCGCCGGCTTCCCGATAACGCTCGGCAGCTTCATCCGCGGCACTCCGATGATCCACGATCTGGATTACAACGGCGATCTCGAGCTCGCCGCCACCTGCTGGGACGCCAACGTCTACGTGTGGGATCTCAAGGGCACGTATTACAACGGCTGCACGCAATGGAACGGTTTCCACGGGAACATATACAACTCGGGCTGGAAGGAATTCGTACCGGCGACGGCCGTCGAGCAGATCACGTGCGTCTACCGGCTGCTCGAGGACATCATCGAGCTCAACTGGTCCGTGTACCCGGACGTTCCTTCCTGGAACCTGTACCGCGAGACGCGCGGCGGGGATTTCGAGATTCTCGCTTCCGGGCTCCACGCGGATCAGACGAGCGTCATCAACTTCGTCGACAGAACCGCGGAGGCGGGTCTCGTGTACCGGTACCGGCTCGAGGCTGAAGGGAGAAGCGATCTCTCGCTGACCACCGGAGAGATGATGCTTCCGGTGCAGAACGTCCGTCTGTACCAGAATCATCCCAATCCGTTCAATCCGTCGACGGTGATTCCGTTCACGGTGCCTGGAGGAATGGGCGTTCAGCACAGCGTGTATCTCGCGGTTTACGACGTGAACGGCGCTCTCGTGAAGACCCTCGCGAGCGGAATGCTCCAGGGGGGAAGGCACGAGGTTCGCTGGGACGGGCGAAACGATCGCGGCGAGAGCGTCGCGACCGGCATCTATTTCGCGCAGGTAAGGTCCGGCGGCTACAAGGAGGCCCGGAAGATGATCCTCCTCCGATAGCCGTCGGGGACGAGCCGGCCGGCGCTATTTCGGATATTTCAGCCTGAAGTAGCGTTCGAGCTCCTCGTACGAGTGGAAGTGGAGATCGAAGTCGTAGTCCTCGTGGAACTCGCACTCGGCGGGATGATGCGCCCGGCAGATTCGCGGCCTCGAAGGATAGATGAGACAACCCCGTGTCGGATCGTAGAATCGGCACGGGGTTTTTACCATCACGTACCACTTTCTGCGCTTCGTGTAGATCTCGACGTCCCGGTGGGCGAGCATCCAGAGAATATCGTCGAAATCCTTCGCGCTCTTCGGCGCGTCGATCTCGGTCGAAAAATACATGCAGCATCTGGCGGGGATGCAATCCTTGCAGATCGATGAGTCCTTCGCCTTTTTCTTGTCCCGCGGCGGTTTCTTCGCGGCGGCGCGTTTTGTGGGCACGGTGCTCCTTTCTTCGAGTGTCCGCGCGCGGATTGTACAGGGCTCGAGGAACCGTATCAAGCCCTTCTTCACGAATCGGGCCGCGGCAGCGGCGGCTTCGGCGCCGGGCTCCGGTAAAGGGCATTGACACCCTCTTCACTCATGATGTATCGTAGCTCTTTAGTGTAATATTTTAGGCAAAGTTAATATTCTCGATCGCACGCGGGGCGATTTTTTTTCGCGGCGGCGAACAAAGGATAATCGATGAAGTACCCACTCGGCGAAGATGAACGGATGATCCAGAAGACCGTCCGGGATTTCGCGCGCAAGGAGCTCGCCCCCGTCGCGATCGAGGCGAACGAGAAGGGAATATTTCCCGAGGGGATATTCAAGCGGCTCGGGGAGCTCGGGTTCATGGGCGTCACGGTGCCGGAGGAATATGGCGGCGTCAATCTCGGGACATTCTCTCTCGTTCTCGTTCTCGAGGAGATCAACGCGGTGTGCGCGTCGACGGGTGTGACGATGTCGGTGCACAATTCGCTCGCGAACTGGTGCATCCTCAAGTACGGAAGCGAGAAGATCCGCGAGCGGTTCCTTCCGCGTCTCGCCTCGGGGGAGATACTCGGCGCCTACGCGATCACCGAATCGGAAGCGGGGAGCGACGTTTCGGCGATGCGCCTGTCCGCGGTCCGGAAGGGGAACGAGTATATCCTGAACGGCGCGAAGATTTTCATCTCGACGGGCGACAGGGCGGGAGCGATCATCGTTTTCGCCCGGACCGACCCGGCCGACCGGACGAAGGGCATCAGCGCGTTCGTCGTCGAGCCCGGCTCTCCGGGTTTTTCGATCGGCAAGATCGAGAAGAAGATGGGGCTCAGGGCGTCGCGGACGGTGGAGCTCGTTTTCGAGGACTGCCGCGTGAGCGCGGACAATCTGCTCGGCGCGGAGGGGATGGGGATGAAGATCGCTCTCGCGGGTCTCGACGGCGGAAGAATCGGCATCGCCGCGCAGTCGGTGGGAATCGCGCAGGCGGCGCTCGACGAGGGCGTGCGCTTCTCGCGCGAGCGAAAGCAATTCAACACGAGAATCGTCGATTTTCAATCGACCCGGTGGAAGATCGCGGACATGGCGACGGCCGTCGAGGCGGCGAGGCTTCTCACCTACCGCGCGGCGAAGCTCAGGGACGCGGGGGAGTCGTGTTCGAAGGAAGCGGCCATGGCGAAGCTCTTCGCGAGCCGCACGGCGAACACGGTCGTCTACGACGCTCTCCAGATGCATGGAGGAGTCGGCTACACCGAGGAATTCCTCATCGAACGGCTGTTTCGGGACGCCCGCGTGACCGAGCTCTACGAGGGAACGAGCGAGATTCAGCGCCTCGTCATTTCGAAGGCGGTCATCGAGGAATTCGAGCGGACCGTTCCGGATTGATGCTCACGACAGCGAAAGGAGGAGCTCTTGAAAATACTAGCTCTCTTGAAACGGGTGCCCGATACCGAGGCGAAGATCCTCATCAACCAGGAAGGAACCGGTATCAAGGATGAGGGCATCAAGTACGTCATCAACACGTACGACGAGTACGCGGTCGAGGAGGGCCTGCGGCTCAGGGAGAAGATGGGCGGAGCGAGCACGGTGACGGTCGTATGCGCGGGGCCCGAAGAAGCGACCGAGCTCATCCGGACGGCGCTCGCGATGGGCGCAGACGACGCCGTTCACGTTTGCGACAAGCTGCTGGAGCGTCCCGATCCCTTCGTGCTCGCGGCCGTCCTGGCGAAGGCGATCAAGGCCGAAGGCTTCGATATCATCTTCTGCGGCAAGCAGGCGATCGACGACGACATGGGCCAGGTTCAATCGATCCTCGCCGAAATGCTCGACGTCCCGCAAGTGAACGTGGCGACCGCGTTCGAGATAGCCTCCGACGCCAAGCGAGCGATCGTGCGGCGGCGCGTCGAGGGAGGGGACGAAAAGGTCGAGACGAGTCTTCCCGCCATCGTATCGTGCGAGAAGGGGCTCAACGATCCACGCTACGCCTCGCTTCCCGGCATCATGAAGGCGAAGAAGAAGGAAATCCGGAAAAAGACGCTGGCCGATCTCGGGTTCAGCCAGGTTCCCGGCGAGGCGCGGAGCACGATCCTGCGCTGGCTGCCCCCGGCGAAAAGCTCGGGGTGCACGATGGTCAAGGCCGAAGAGACGCGGGATGCGGCGAAGGAGCTCGTGCGGCTGCTCCGCGAAGAAGCGAAGGTCGTTTAAGCAAAGGCCGACAGGGAGGATTTCTGCGATGGCGAACGATATTCTGGTATTCGGAGAGGTCCGCGGGGGCGGGATCAAGAAGATAACGAAGGAGCTCATCGGCGCGGCCCGGCGCGTTTCGGCGGCCACGGGCGGAGCGATCGATACGGCGCTCTTCGGAACGGGGGCGCGCGCGGCGGCCGAGGGCCTGACGGGCTTCGGGCTGCGAAAGATCATCGTCGCCGAGGACGAGGTGCTCGCGCGCTATTCGACCGAGGGGTACGCGGCGGTTCTGTCCGATATCGCGAAGCGGGGTGCGTACTCGTATATATTCCTGGGCGCGACGGCGATGGGAAGGGATCTCGGCCCGCGCGTCGACCGCGAAGGCGGACGGCGTCATGTTCAGCGACTGCGTCGACGTGCGCATGGAAGGAACCCGGTGCGTGGCCCGCAGGCCGGTGTATTCGGGCAGGGTGTATATCGAGATCGTTCGGTCGGGAGACAGGCCGAACTATATCTCGATCCGGCCCAACAACGTCGCTCCGGCCGAGCCCTCGGGAGGCAGCAGCCCGATCGAAGCGCATGCCTCGAACGTCATGCGGGACGCGATCCGCGCAATCGTCACCGAAATATTCCCCCTCGAAGGGGGGCGCCCCGATCTCACCGAGGCGGACGTCATCGTGACGGGCGGCCGCGCCATGAAGGACAAGGCGAATTTCAAGATTCTCGAGGATCTCGCCGATCTCCTCGGCGCGGCGGTCGGCGCGTCCCGCGCCGCCGTCGACGCGGGTTTCGCGCCGGTGGCGCTCCAGGTCGGGCAGACGGGAAAGATCGTGAATCCGAAGCTCTACATAGCGTGCGGGATCTCCGGTGCGATCCAGCATCTGGCGGGGATGCGGACATCGAAGGTTATCGTGGCGATCAACAAGGATCCGAACGCGCCGATTTTCGAGCGGGCCACCTATGGAATCGTGGGCGATCTCTTCGAGGTCGTGCCGCTGTTGACTGAGGAGCTGAAGAAGGTTCTATGACGATCCAGGGAGTCGTTTTCCTCGTCCTTTTCGCGGCGGTGCTCGCGGTTTTCGCCCTCATTGTCCGGCTCCTCTACCGGATGCTTCGGGCGGCGAAGCCCGAAGACCGGTTCGACCGCTGGGGAGACCGGATCAAGGCGGTTCTCATCTACGTCGGCGCTCAGGCGCGGGTGCTGGCGAAACCGGCCGGCGTGGGGCATTTCGTCATATTCTGGGGATTCATATTCATCACGATCGGCACCCTCGATCATATGATCGGCCAGCTGATCCCTGGTTTCGGGCTCGAGCGGATCGTCGGGCGGAGCATGGGATCGGCGTTCATTTTCCTTCAGGATGTGTTCGGGATCCTCGTCATCGGCGCCCTCGCGGTCGCGGCCGTGCGGCGATTCATCCTGAAACCGGAACGCCTCGCGATCGACGATCCCGCGGCGCCCCGGCAGGCGGCCCTCATTCTCGCCCTCATCTTCGTGCTCATCCTGTTCATGTACGGATTGAAGGGGACCGAGATACTCGAAGGCTCGGCGAGGCTTACGAATGCGAACGCTCCGGTCTCATCCTCCGTCGCGGAAATGATGCGTGGCTGGCACATGAACGTGCCACTGGCCAACGACGTTTTTTCATGGGGGCATAATCTCGTCATCTTTTTTTTCCTGCTCTTTATTCCGTTCTCGAAGCACATACACATTCTCGGCGCCATCCCGAATGTGTTTTTCAAGAATCTCGGCCGCACGGGGACCCTGAGCCGCATGAATTTCGAGGATGAATCGGCGGAGAAATTCGGCGTATCGGAGCTCGGGGATTTCACCTGGAAACAGATCATGGATCTCTGCGCCTGCACGGAGTGCGGGAGATGCCAGGTCGCCTGTCCCGCGCACGCGACAAAGAAGCCGCTGAGCCCCTTCCGCGTGATTCACCGCCTGAGAGCGCAGCTCATGCGGGACAAGGGAGGTCTCCTCGCGAGCGGCGCCGACGTGCTGAAGCCCACGCCCGTGATGCCCGAGAACGTCTCCGAGGACGAAATATGGGCCTGCACGACCTGCGGCGCGTGCATGCAGGAATGCCCGACCTTCATCGAGCACGTGCAGAAGATCGTCGATCTTCGGCGCTTTCTCGTTCTCACCGAGAGTCGCTTCCCCGCGGAGGCCCAGCCGGTGTTCAAGAACATGGAGGTCAATTACAACCCGTGGGCGATCGGGTATTCGTCTCGCGCCGATTGGGCCGCGGGGCTCGGCGTGCCGCTCGCTTCCGAGAAGCGGGGCTTCGACGTCCTTTTCTGGGTCGGCTGTTCCGGATCGTTCGATCAGCGCGCCCAGAAGGTGTCGCGCTCCGTCGTGCGGCTCCTGCAGATGGCCGGGGTCGATTTCGCCATTCTCGGCACGGAGGAGATGTGCTGCGGCGAGACGGCGCGCAGGATGGGAAACGAATATCTCGCCCAGACCCTGATCCAGGCGAACATCGAGACGCTCAAGAAATACAAATTCAACACGATCGTCACGGCGTGTCCCCACGGGCTCAACACCTTCCTCGTCGAGTATCCGCAGTTCGGGCTCAGCGTGCCGGCGGTGCACCATTCCGAATTCCTGCTCGGGCTGCTCTCGAAGGGAGCGCTGAAGGCGCGGCGGATCGAGACGCTCCGCGGCGCCTACCATGATTCGTGCTATCTCGGCCGGTACAACGGCGTCATGCGGGAGCCGCGGGCGCTTCTTTCACGGGCGACGAAGCGCGTCGCCGAGTTCGGCCGGCGAGGCCGATCGAGCTTCTGCTGCGGGGCGGGGGGCGGAAGGATGTGGATGGAGGAAACACTCGGCTCCCGGATCAACGAGGACCGCGCGAGAGAGCTGCTCGGGCTCGGCGTCGATCACGTCTTCACCGCGTGCCCGTTCTGCCTCACGATGTTCGAGGACGCCCTCAAGACCCTCGGCCGGGAAGACATAAAGGCGCTCGATATCGCCGAGGTCCTGCTCGAGGCCTGCTCGGATTGAGAGACCGGTTCCGGGGCCGGTCGCCCGGACGAAAGGGCGGAAAAGAAAAGGAGCCGCGCCCCGAAAGGCGCGGCTCCCCGTGTAATCGCCGGTGGATCCTTCTACTCGCCGTCCAGCCACGTGATGGCTTCAACCGGGCAGTTGTCGATAGCTTCCTGGATTTCCTCTTCGCTCGCGCCTTCGGGATCGATGATCGTCGCCACATCCCCTTCCATCTGAAAGACACCGCCCGCGGTTTCAACGCAAAGTTCGCAGCCGGTGCAGAGATCGGGGTCGACAGACGGAATCTTTGGCATTTTTTACACTCCTTTGCTGAGGAACACCATGCTAATTAACAGGCTATGGGCCATAAGTCAAGAATATTTTTCCCGCCGCTCGAGGAGTTCAGAATCTCTTTGTCAAATCGATCGATACGAGCGTCACGGAAAAATCATCCTCGCGGCGGGAATGCCGTTCGGGCTCATGGGTGACGAGCACGTTGAGGGTCGTTTCGGCCGGCAGGGAGAGGCTCCCCATGGCTGAAAGGCGGTTCAGATAGAAATCCGAATAGAGCTCGTTTCCGTCGAGCGCGTAATCGCGGTATCCGGGCTCGTACGAGAGGCTCAGCCAGAACCCGTCGCTTCGCATGATCTCCCCCGCGAGAACGCACGAAATCTCCCGGTAGCGCTCCTCGGGGAAGCTCCCGCAGAGCATAACCGCGTAACGCGGCTCGGCATACGCCGCCGATTGCGATCGCACCGGCAGCCGGGCCCGAAGGCCGGCCCGCAGAAAATGTGTGTCGAAATAGGTCGAATCGGACCGGTCGAAACGCAGAATCTCCGATTCCCCCAGCAGCGAGAATACCGCTCCGCCCGCGGCGCCGCGGCTCATTTCGATCTGAGACGTGACGTTCCAGTACGAGCTTCGGGCCGTTTCGCGGTAGTCCTTGCGATCGGCGGAGGACGCAAGCTGGAGGGAGAAGGCGGAAGCCGCGGAGAGCCGGGTTTCGATCTCGGCGAGAAGACGATCGTAGCTCAGCGAGGTCGTGTCGGGAACCTCGCGTTTTCCCGCGACGAGGCCCAGATGCAGCATCCTGTCGATACCATCTCCGGTTTCCCATTCGGCTCCGCCGTCGAAGTAGCGGTAGTCGTAATCGAAATCGGTCTTCTCCTCGTAGTCGACGAGCTCGAATCTGCTCTTGAGGCTCAGGCGGGAGTGTTCGCCGGTGTTCGTCCTGATCCTGAACATCGCGTTCGCCTGCAGATAGTCGTTTCCGAACTCGTAGTCGCTTCCCTCCCTGAAATGTTTCCAGTGAAGAGCGCTTCTGACGTCCAGGACGGTCGATCCGGCCGGGGCGATCGAGCCCTCCAGGTCGAGATTCTCGTCGATGGTCTGGTTGCCGAATCTGAAGTAATTGCTGAAGAGCGCTTTCGAAGCGCCGTCGCGGTAAGAGAGCGCGTTGCCGAGACCGAGATACAGATCCTGAACCGATTCGAAGGTGTCGGCCTCGAGTATGGTGAAGCGATCGATAAAGGAGTCGTACCCGAGAGTCGCCTGGTTTCTGACCTCCGCCTCGAGAGGAACGGAGAGGAGGAGAAACGCGGCGGCCGAGGACACGAGAAATGCGGTATGCCACGCTCGCGCGGGCGCTTCGAACGATTCGTGCATCGGCATCAGCGTTTCCGGTTGAGGCTCCGCGCCGCCTCGTCGAGGAGCTTTGCGGCTAAATCGAGCCGACCCTGGAGGTACATTTCCTCGCTCGCCGACACGAGGGCGAGCGCTTCGAGCACCAGGGCATCGGGTGTTCCCCTGTCTTTCCGTGTCTGAATCTCCCGCATGAGACGCGCGTGCTCTTCGACGAAAAGATCCTCGCGCGCGGCGGTTTCGAGCGAATCGGAAAGGGCGGAAACCGTCCTCTCGCCGGACGTTGCAGGCGCGGAGGATGTTCCTGCGCCCGCGCACGCCGCGAAGGCGAGGGCGAGCGCGAGGGCGGCGCAGGAGGCTATCACCGCGCGCATAGCTCGCCGATCCTCTGGTACATATTCCGGGCGATGGCGATCTCGGCCGCGGCCGGCTCGAGCCTTCCGTTCTTCGCGTGATCGCGCGCCAGCCTCAGGTGCTCCTGCGCGCGTTCCATGAGATCTCCTGACGCCGGGTTCGGGGCACGTCTCGGCGAGATTCTTCGTTTCATCGCGGAGCGACTCGATCCGTTCGATGCGCATCATGATCGTTTCGCGGGTCGTCTCGTCCGCTTCGGCGCGAATCGCGCCGCGCAGCATCTCGCGCGCCCGAGCGAGAAGACCCGTTCCCTCGGCCGTGCGGCCCGCGCCGAACGCGTCCTCCGCGCGGCGGATCGTCAAGCGAGCCTGATCGATGGTCTCGAGCGTCCTCGGATCGGCCGGCTGCCCGTTTCCGGATACGATTTCTCCGGCGCGGTCGAGGAGGCGGTACGCTTCTTCGAGCTGGTTCTGCGGATCCCCCGCCGGCGCGAGCGGCATGAGGCGAACCGAATTCCGCAAAGTTCTCTCGCATCGCTCGATCGCCTGCTTCGCTTCGCGATACCGGCCCGCGTCGAGGAGCTCGCGTGCCTTATTGATCTGCCTCTCCGCACCATCGATCTGATCGCGCGCGTCTTCCTGGCCGCTCGCGCCGGCGCGTTCGCGGGCGCGCTCGACGAGTCTCTCGAGGAGCGCGAGCCTGCGCTCGGCCGATTCCTTGAGAACGCGCGTATTTCTGATGCGCTCCTCGGCTCTCAGCGCGAGATCGCGCGCGTTGCCGGCGAGCTTGAGAGCGAGCTGGTAGCGGAGCTGCTGCGCGTTGAGGTGCGATTTCTCGAGGAGGTTCCGGGCCTGTTCCATAAGCCTCATCGCCTGCTCGTCCCGCACGCCGCTTTCGATCATCCGGTCGCGGAGCCTCGCGAGGCGATCGCGCGTTTCGTCGGCCACGCGGTTGTTGTTCTGCTCGAATTGCCGGTCCGCCCGAGCGAGCGCGAGAGCGTGCCACGCCTCCTCGCGCGCTTCGGCGGTGAGCTTCATGGCCATGCGGTATCCGTGGCCCTGGTAGCTGTTCCAGGCCTTCGATTGAAGCCCGGCGGCCATGTCAAGAACGAGGCGCGCCTTCTGGCTCCTGCTTTCGTCGATCGCGTTTTTCGCGTTGCCGATGACCTCATCGGTTCTCTCGAGCGCTTCGCGTGCCCTGATCGCGTCGTCGACTCCCTGCGCCCTCGCGGCCGGCGCGATCAACACGAAGAGGATCGCCAGCGGCACGAGCAGGAGAGCCCTTTTCGCTTTTTTCGTATGAATGTTCATATTCTTTCATGCTCCTTTCGCGACTTCCGATATGGCGGTGTCGCAACTCATATGCCAGGATGTTGATATGCTACAACTCATTTAATTATAAAGAGATGAAGAAGGATACATCGTTTTTTCCCCCGGTGGAATGAACCGAACGGTACATCTTCCGGCTTCCGGGGTGCAGCGGTTCAGTCCTCCGTGTCATGTGCCGTGTCGTCCTGAAGCCCGAAGCGTTCCAGTCTCCCATAGAGCGTACGCCTCGTGATTCCGAGGAGCTCGGCCGCCTTGCTCTTGTTTCCTTTCGACTCCGCGAGCGCGAGCTCGACCAACATTCGCTCGATCTCGGGGAGCGATCGCTCTCCGAGGAGGGAGCGCACTCGTTCGGCGGGGGAGCCCGTTCCCGGATCGAGGCTCATGATCATGATGTGCTCGGGGGCGATCGGTCCGTTGCCGGCGAGAATAACGGCGCGTTCGAGGACGTTCCTGAGCTCGCGCACGTTTCCGGGCCACGAATATCCCTTGAGCTTCGAGGCGACCGCTTCGCTCAGCGCCGTGTCCGGGGAAGAGCCCGCCGGAACCGTCCGCCAGGTCTTCATGAAATGCCCGGCGAGCGGGACGATGTCGTCCTTGCGGTCGCGGAGCGGCGGTATTCTGATCGGAAAGATGTTGAGCCGATAGTAGAGGTCCTCGCGGAAAAGCCCCGCGCGAACCTGCTCTTCGAGGTTGCGGTTCGTCGCGGCGACGATTCGCACGTTCACCTTCACGCTCTTCGCCGCGCCGAGAGGGGTGAATTCTCCGATTTCGATCGCGCGCAGCAGCTTCGGCTGGATGCCGAGCGGCATCTCGCCGATCTCATCCATAAAGAGCGTGCCGCCGTCGGCGAGCCTGAACTGGCCGGGCCTTTTCTGCGCGGCGCCCGTGAAAGCGCCCCGCTCATAGCCGAACATCTCCGATTCGAGAAGCGTCTCGGGGATAGCGGCGCAGTTGAGCACGACAAACGGCGCGCGGGCCCGCGCGCTTTTCGAGTGGATCTCGGCGGCGACGAGCTCCTTTCCGGTGCCGCTCTCCCCCTGCACGAGAACGGCCGCGTCGGTCGGCCCGACCTTTTCGATGAGCTCCCTGATCGCGAGCACGGCGGCGGAACCGCCGACGATCCTCTCCGCGCGAACGGTTCCGGCGATCTTTTCGCGGAGGGCCGCGTTCTCCGAAACGAGATCGCGCCGCTCCTGGATGCGCCTGAGGAGGAGCACGACCTCGTCCATCTGAAAGGGCTTGATAAGGTATTCGTACGCGCCCTGCCGCATGGCCTCGATCGCCGTGCCGGCGCTCGCGTAGGCGGTCATCACGACGAAATCGGTCGTCGGGGCGATTCTCTTCGTTTGCTTCAGGAGCTCCAGCCCGTCCATTCCGCCGAGCCTGAGATCGCAGAGAACGATGTCGATCTCCCCTTTTTCGATATGCGGGAGCGCTTCCTCGGCGCTGGCGCTCGTCGAAACCTCCATGCCTTCCCGGGCGATCCGTTCGGCGAGGATCTGCGTTATCTTCGTTTCATCGTCGACGACAAGAATTCTGCTCATATGCGTCCCCCGCGATTTCACGTCGCATTGCGTTCATCACGATCGTTACCGATTTCTTCCATCCGGCCGTCGCGGGGCGCAGGGAGCGTGATCGTCACTTCCGTGCCCGCGCCGACGGCGCTCGTTACAGCGATCCGTCCGCCGTGATCCTCGATCACTTTCTTCGTGATCGCGAGCCCGAGCCCGCTTCCGCACGTCTTCGTCGTAAAGAACGGTTCGAAGATCCGGGAGAGGTCCTTTTCCGGAACGCCGGTTCCCGTGTCCGCGACGCGGATCACGTAGTGCCGGCCGCTCGAGACGAGCGAAACCCGCACGCGGCCGCTGCCCGCGATCGCCTGCCGCGCGTTGAGAATGATGTTGAGGAACGCCTGCTGGAGCCGCTTCTCCTCTCCGAAGAAGGGCGCCCGGTCGATCTCGAAATCGGCGGCGAGGTCCAGATCCGAACCTTCGAGCGATTCCCGGACGTTCCTCACGCTCCTTTCGAGCGCGACCGCCAGATCGAAAGAAACGAACCTTCCCGGTTCATCCCTGGCGAAGAGCAGGTAATCGGTGAGCGTGCCGTTCAGTCGGTCGACCTCCTCGATGACGTAGCTGTCGATTTCGGCCGAACGTTCGGGGCAGGCGTCGCGGAGCTTTTCCGCCGCGCCACGGATGATGAAGAGCGGATTTCGAATCTCGTGGGCCAGCCCGGCCGCCATTCTCCCCATGGTCGCGAGTGTCTCGGCGCGCAGGAGGGATTCCCGCGCCTTGAGGAGGGACCCGGTCGCCCGGAACGCGAACATGGTGAAGAGCGCGATGCCGAGGACCGACACTCCCGTCGCGACTGCGAGAATGAGTCTCAACCTGACGAGCCCCTCGAGAAACGCGGGGCTCGCCTCGACGGCGACAACCGCCCGGGCCGTTCCGGAACCGTACGGAACCGGCGCATAGCCCGCTTTGAGGTAGATCCCCCGGGAGGCTTCGAAGAGTCTGGTCGCGGCCGGGACTCCGCCGAGAGCGCTCATGATCGCCGGGAAATCCATGTCCCAGTGGGGATATGCTTCGCCGGCCGGGTAGAGTCCGGGGCGGAGGCTTGCCAGCGTCGTTCCGTCCTCGCGCACGATGAGGATGTCGGAGATGTCGTGAGAACGGCGCAACGGCTCGATCTTCGCGATGAACGCCGTATCCGCCCACGCGGGCTCCGTCCAGGGGTCGAAACCGGATCGCACATGATCCTCGGGGAGATTCGAGGATACCAGTTCCGCCAGCACGGCGAGCCTTTGTCCGAACTCCTCGTCGAGGGTTCGCCGGGTCTTGACGTAGTAATACCAGTCGGCCGAAATGAAGACGGCAAGGATGGCGACGACCGCGGCGATCATCCGGCCGCTCTGCAAAGGCGATATCGATTCCCTACGCTTCATCGTGCTCCTGCGCTCGAGTATGCACATGCCCGACGGAGCATACGACCGTTCGCGCCGGGCGCGCAAGCGATTTGCGCTTGCGCGCTCCGGGAGCTCCGCGGTACAGTGGCGGCGTTCGAAGCCCTCGCGGACGCAAGGCTGATTACGGATTTTCGGAAAGGCGGGACGACAATGCGAATGATGACAAGGTGGCGCTCATGCGCGGCCGTCGGCGCCGCGGTCCTGTGTCTCGCGCTCGGATCCGGGTGCGGAACGGAGGGTGCGAAGAAAAAGCCGCCGGCGCGGCCGGACGAGCTCACGGTCATTTTCTCGAGCGATCTGCTCGGCAAGGTGCGTTCCTGCGGGTGCGTTATCGAGGACATGGGAGGTCTCGGGCGCTGGGCCACCTTCACGGAGCGGGTCAGGGAGTCGGTCGACAACCTCATCGTCGTCGACGCGGGAGACGCCTTCGGGCCGGAGCTCTCGTTCACGGAGAAAGAGGCCGAGCTCGCGTTCGACGCCATGAACGTCGTCGGTCTCGATGCGTTCACGCCCGGAGAGACGGAGTTCGTATTCGGGCTGCCGTTCCTGCTCCAGGTCGCGAGCCGCGCGAAGTTCGCGATCGTCGCGGCGAACATCGTCGATCCCGAAACGGGGGAGGGGATATTCGGAGCGCCCTACACGATCAAGACGCTCAAGGGCGGGCTCCGCGTCGCGATCACCGGCGTTCTCGACGACGCGATCCGCTTTCCCGCCTACATCGACGTCTCGAAGTTCAGGATTCTGCCCGCCATCGAAACGGTCAAGCGCCTCGTTCCCGAGATCGGGACGAAGGCCGATTTCATCGTCGTGCTCAGCCATATGGGAATGGAGCGTTCTCTCGAGCTCGCGCGGCAAGTGGGCGATTTCGATCTCGTGGTCGTCGGTCACGGAAAGCCGGTCGTCAAACAGCTCGAGAAGCAAGGGAAATCGATCATGCTCGCGACGGGCGGATCGGGCCAGTACGTAGGGCGGATCGATCTGTCCCTGTCCGCGGCCGGCGTCATCGAGCAGGGACAGATGAAGCTCCTGCCGCTCGACGACTCCATCCCGCTCAATCAGGAGGTCAAGGATCTCTTCATGCAGTACGGCGTCCCTCTCACGGACAAGGAGATGGACAAGAAAAAGTGAAAGACGCGCCCGCCGCCGCCGGGGATGGGCCTTTAACTCGCTGGTATCCTTGCAATTAATTTATCATTGACAAGCGGCGGGGCGCATATTAATTTTCTCCGGTACGTCCCGTTTCCATGGCGAGGTTTCCCGCTGGAGCGTGTAGGGCTTTTCCTCTTCCTGCAAAGGAGCGCATGTATGTCGAAGCTTTATAAATCCCTCGTGGTCGCGATCCTTCTCACCGGCGTTCTCGCGGGCTGCAAAGGCAACGTCGAGGAAACCTACGTCCTCACGAGCTTGAAGAATGCCGCTGCCGGCGACGTGGTGAGCATCGGTTTCAAGTACAGCTTCGATTCCCCCAATATCATCGGCGCCGCGAATAACGTCGCGCTGGTTCGCGAAGGAAACCGGATCGAGTTCTTCATCGGAGACGGCTTAGAGGCGAAGTTGAAGGGCGTCGAAGGCAGGCAATTCGTCCTGGCGACCCGCAAGTATTTCAATCCCTACATTCATTTTGTCGTCGATTACGTCATGTCCGGTTCGGATACGATCATGGTCGGCGAACCTTCCGGCACGAAGCTTCCGCTCCTTCGCCCGGAAGCGCAGTTCGCCGCCCCCGAGGAATACGTCGTTGTCGATCTCAACAAGATAACATCGAGCGCTCTCACGCTCAAGGAGATCGCGGACAAGAAGTTCAGGGTTGAGAACGCGAAGATCGTCGCCGGGCAGACAGGGGCCGAATCGAGGCTCGTGCTGAAGCTCAAGAACGTGGGATTCACGATCGACGAGCCGAACGACGCCCTGCTCGCCGTCATAAAGGCGGTCATGAACGAGAACAAGCCGTTCAACGGCGGCGTCTCGTACGGTTCGGTGGAGCGGAGCGGGGCGGCGCGGACGCTGCGCGAGAAGATGAACATCGGCGGCGACGTGAAGATCGGCTACATCCTGTTCGGCGGCAACGCCATCATGATCCAGATGTAAGCGTCGGATCATCGTCGCGGTGAAAGCGAATGTGCGGCACCCGGTGTGCCGCACATTTTTTTTGGGGGGAGGCCCGGGCGACGGTTCCCCGGGACCGGACGCGGTTCGGGCGGCCGCGGCCGCCTTCCGGCGGTCGGGCCGATTGAGCTTGACCTCGCGCCGCGCGTTGATTTAGCGTATTTGAAATCGCACGAACACGATGCTCGCACGAAAGGCGGATGAGCGATATGGCGAAGGCGGCGGAACGGGTGGAACGGGTCATGGTAGTGGCGAGGAAGGACTGGAGGGATTCCGTCAACGGCAGATTTCTCCTCTTTCAATTCTCGGACAAGGAAGGGCCCCTGAAGGGCGTCCTCTGGCAGCCTACGGAGGAGATCGACCGGGAGATACAGGTGAACGACGTCGTGCGGATCAAGGGCGAGCTGAAGCAATACCAGGGGGCGTTCGAGATGCACGTCGGGAGCATCGTGAAGCTCGGCGAGAAGGAGTACGACGCGGCGCAATTCGTGCCGGTCGCCGCCGAGGAGACGAGCGAGCTGCTCCGTGACGTCTTGACCGCCGTCTCTTCGATCGGAAACGAGCATCTGCGCGCGCTCCTCGATCGCATATTCGCCGACGAGGAGTTCAAGGCGGGGTTTCTCAGGGCGCCCGCGGCGCGCGTGTGGCACCATTCGTATATCGGCGGCCTCGCGCACCACGTGCGCGACATGGCGGCGATCGCGATGCGGGCCGCGGAGGTGTATCCCGAGATCGACCGCGATCTCTTGCTCTGCGGCGTTCTTGTGCACGATCTCGGCAAGGTCCAGGAGCTCGAGGTCACGAACCGCATCGATTACTCCGACAGCGGGCGGCTCATCGGGCACATCGTGCTCGGCGTCGAGTTCCTCGACGCGCGCATGCGCGAGATCGAGGGATTTCCGGCGGAGCTCTCCCTCAAATTGAAGCATATGGTCCTGAGCCATCATGGCTCTCTCGAGCACGGATCCCCGATCGTTCCGATGACGATCGAGGCGCTGCTTCTCCACTATATCGACAATCTCGACGCGCAGGCGCGGGGCGCCCTGCAGGTTCTCGACAAGGCGCCCGCGCGCCCGGGCAATTGGACCGAATACGTGAAGCTCCTCGACCGGTTCATGTATCGGGGGGATGACTCGCGCGCGGAGGAGCCCGCGAAGGGTGCGTGACGTGAACCGCTTTCCGGCATGGGTGGAGATCGATCTCGACGCGGCGAAGCATAACCTGGCGCGCGCGAGAGGAGTCGTTCCCCCGGGCGTCGCCCTGCTCTTCGTCGTAAAGGCGGACGCGTACGGGCACGGGGCAGTCCGCATCTCCCGGCTCGCCGAGGAATGCGGCGTCGATATCCTCGGGGTCGCGACTCTCGACGAGGGCCGGGAGCTTCGCAAGAGCGGCATCCGGCTTCCGATACTCATCCTGAGCCCCGTTCTCCCCCAGGAGATCGAAGGCGTTCTCGAGAACGATCTCGCCGCCACCGCTTCCTCGTACGAATTCGTCGAGAAGGCTTCCGGGATCGCTGCCCGTCTGGGGACCGTCTGCACGCTCCACGTCGAGATCGATACCGGCATGGGGCGCGCCGGGATCGCCCAGGCGAGCGCTTTCGAAACGATCTCCCGGATGACGTCGCTCCCCGGCATCAAGCTCGAGGGTATCTTCACGCATTTCCCCGCGTCCGACAGCGACGCGGATTTCACGAAGGAACAGATAGACGCTTTCACCGGCATCGTCGACCGGCTCCTCGCGTCGGGAGTCGCCTTCCGATACGTGCACAGCGCGAACAGCGCCGCGATCCTCAATTTTCCGGCGTCCCATTTCAACCTCGTCCGTCCCGGTCTCCTCGTGTACGGGCACGCGCCGTCGATCGGTCTCCAGGATTCGATCGACGTCGTCCCGGTCATGAGCTTCAAGGCGCGGCTCGTGCTCGTGCGGGACATGCCCGGGGGCGCGAGCATCAGCTACGGGAGGACCTACATCGCTCCCGGCCCCATGAAGATGGGAGTCGTTCCGGTCGGATACGGCCACGGGCTCAGCCACCGCCTGTCGAACAAAGGGCAGTTTCTGTTCCGCGGGAAACGCGTGCATATCGTCGGCCGCGTCACGATGGATATGACGATGCTCGACCTCTCCGGATTCGCCGACGCAGAGGTCGGAGAGGAGATCGTGATATTCGGCCGCCAGGGGAGCGATGCGATCACCGCGGACGACGTCGCGCGCTGGGACGAAACGCTCAACTACGAGGTGCTGTGCCGTATCAGCAAACGGGTCGCGCGCGTCTATGTCCGCAGCGGGCGGATCGAGAGCCTGAAAACGCTCCTCGGTGTCCGCGAGGCGCCCTGAGGGACGTCCGCGCCGGCGCCGTCAGGAGACTCGCGAGGAGTCGTCAGGATTTCACCGCGAAATGACATGAAACGGCAAGCCGTGACCATAGTGATCGATGGCGTGGGAGCCGGAGCGCTTCCCGACGCGTCGCGCTACGGCGACGAGGGGGCGAACTCCCTCGGTTCCGCGGCGCGCGCGGCCGGAGGCATGAAGCTCGAAACCCTTGAGAGGCTCGGGCTCGGCAACATCGTTCCGATCGAGGGAGTGGGCGTCGTTCGAAGCCCCGCGGCCTCGTGGGGGCGGATGAACGAGCGCTCGCCGGGCAAGGATTCGACGACGGGGCACTGGGAGCTCATGGGGTGTCCGCTCGACGAGCCCTTCCCGACGTACCCGGCCGGGTTTCCCCGCGAAATCATCGTGCCCTTCGAGGAGGCGATCAGGCGCGCCGTGCTCGGGAACAAGGCGGCGTCGGGAACCGCCATCATCGAGGAGCTGGGCGAAGAGCATATCCGCACGGGACGCCCGATCGTCTATACCTCCGCGGACAGCGTCTTCCAGATAGCGGCGCACGAGGACGTGATTCCCGTGCGCGAGCTGTACCGGATCTGCCGGACGGCGCGGAGGCTGCTCGAGCCGCCGCACCACGTCGCCCGCGTCATCGCGAGGCCGTTCGCCGGCTCGCCGGGGCGGTTCGCGCGAACGAAGAAGCGCCGGGATTTTTCGCTGCCGCCGCCGCGTCCGACCCTGCTCGACCTTCTCGCGGAGAGCGGCCGGGAGGTGGTGACCGTGGGGAAGATCCACGATCTCTTCGCCCGGCGCGGCGTCACGAAGATCGTGAAAGCGGCCGGGAACGATTCGGCGATGCGGTCCGCCGAGCGCGTTCTGAGAAACGGCACGCCCTTCTCGTTCCTCTTCGTCAATCTCATCGATTTCGACACGGAGTGGGGGCATCGACGCGACCCCGCCGGCTACGCGCGCGGCCTCGAGCGTTTCGACGCATGGCTCGGGAGATTTCTGACGCTTCTCGCGCCCGGCACCCTGTTCGCCGTCACGAGCGATCACGGGTGCGACCCGACGATGCCTGGTTCGGATCATACGCGCGAATACGTGCCGGTGCTGGCCGGGATCGCCGGGACACGCCGCGGGAGTCCCCTCGGCACGCGCGAAACGTTCAGCGATCTCGCCGCGACGCTCGCGGAATTCTTCGGGCTCGGCCCCGGCGCGGGAGAGAGCTTTCTCGACTCGCTCGAGCGATAACGGAACGACCGATGGAGGGAGGGTATCGGTGAACGACCTCAAGCTCAACAGGCTGATCGATCATACGCTTCTCAGGCCCGAGGCGACCGAGGCCGACGTCATGCGCCTCGCGCGCGAAGCGATCGAATACGATTTCTATTCCGCGTGCGTCAATACGCACTACGTTTCCCTCGTCGCGCGCGCCCTCGCGGGGACGAACGTGAAGGTCTGCTCGATCGCCGGTTTTCCGCTCGGCGCGGTCGACACGGCGGTCAAGGCGTTTGAAGCGGGCCGCGCCGTCGCGGCGGGAGCGCACGAGATCGACATGGTGATGAACGTCGGGGCGCTGAAGTCCGGAGACCTCGATTTCGTGCGGGCGGACGTCGCCGGCGTCGTGGCGGCGTGCGGCGACGGCGCCATCGTGAAGGTGATCATCGAAGCGGCGCTTCTCACGGACGGGGAGAAGGGGACGGCGTGCCGTCTCGCGCAGAAGGCCGGAGCGCGCTTCGTCAAGACGTCGACCGGTTTCGGCCCGCCGGGCGCGAGCGTCCGGGACGTGGAGATCATGCGCGCGGCGGTCGGCCCCGGCTTCGGGGTCAAGGCCTCCGCGGGCATCCGCACCGCCGCCTTCGCGCTCGAGCTCGTCGACGCGGGAGCGACGAGGATCGGCGCGAGCGCGAGCGTGGCGATCATGGAGGAATGGAAACGGTCCCGATGACGTGAGCGGCCTTCCGGGCCGCCGCCGCGGAGCGCCGCCTCAGTGCGGCACGACCTTGTCCCGTGACGCTTCCTTGTCGAGCTCCTTGAAGTTCTTGTCCCTGTCGAGAAGGTCGTACGAGCTCACGCGGTGCAGGTCGCACTGGCGCGAGGGTTCGTTTCCCTCGATAAACAGCTCCCGGGCTATCTTCGGACAGTAGGGCGTGCTGAGGAGCCCCGACTCCTGGCAGACGAGCTCCTCGATGATGTTGGGGGGCCTGTTGAAGGCGGGACCGCGGTTGTCGGGATACGCCGCCTTCATCGTCTCTATCCAGATGGGCAGCGCGACACGGGCGCCCGTCATTCCGTTCGCGATCGTTTTCCGCTCGTCGTAGCCGGTCCACACGCCGATCGCGATCTCCGGCGTATATCCGACGAACCAGGCGTCCGTGTACTCGTCGGTCGTGCCGGTTTTGCCCGCGACGGGGATATCGAGGCCGTACTTCCGCACCGCCCATCCCGTTCCGTTAACCTCGTCGATCACGCTCGTCAGCATATCGGTGATCATGTAGGAGACGTCCGGCTGGAGCACCTCTTCATGGTATTCGCGGTATTCCTCGACCGTGTTCCCGTTCCGATCCTCGATGCGCAGGATCGTCATCGGCTCGGCGCGCATCCCCTCGGCGGCGAGCACGCCGTAGGAGGAGGTGAGATCGAGAAGCGTCACCTCGTTCGCGCCGAGCGCGAGCGACAGCACGTTCTGCAGGCGGCTCTTGATTCCCATTCGTTTCGCGACGCCGATGACCGAGGGAGGTCCGATCGCCTGGATCA
>CAVVEY010000018.1:0-39105 GCA_963747385.1 uncultured bacterium
AACATCAACCAGGTGCCCCGCCTCGAGAAGATCGTGATCAATATGGGCGTCGGCGACGCGATCGGCGACGCGAAGCTCCTCGAAGCCGCGGTGAAGGATCTGACCACGATCGCGGGGCAGCGGCCGGCGACCTCGCGGGCGAAGGCCGCCATCGCGGGGTTCAAGCTGCGCGCGGGCATGCCGATCGGATGCTTCGTCACGCTGCGGCACGTGCGCATGTTCGAGTTCTTCGACCGCCTCGTCAACGTCGCGATCCCGCGAATCAGGGATTTCCGGGGCCTGAGCCCGCGGAGCTTCGACGGCCGGGGCAACTACTCCTTCGGCGTCAAGGAGCACATCATATTTCCCGAGATCGATTACGACAAGATACTCAGGGTCATGGGCATGGATGTCACGATCGTAACGACGGCGAAGACGGACGAGGAAGCGAAAGAGCTCATCATGCTCCTCGGCATGCCGCTCCGCCAGTCCTGATACGGTGGAAAGGGAGAATCCGTGGCGAAGAAGTGCTTGATAGCGAAAGCGAAGAGGCCGCCGAAATTCAAGGTGAGGGCATATTTCAGGTGCAGCAGGTGCGGGCGCCCGCGCGCGTATCTTCGGAAGTTCGGTGTCTGCCGCATCTGTTTCCGCGAGCTCGCGCTCGAGGGGAAGATTCCCGGCGTCACGAAGGCGAGCTGGTAGATTCGCGGCGAATGGCGATTCACGAGGGAGAATTTGAGGTGATGGCGAAATGATGACCGATCCGATAGCCGACATGATCGTCCGTCTGCGCAACGGGAAAAAGGCGAAAATGGCGCACGTCGATATTCCGGCTTCCCGTATCAAGGCCGGGATCGCGAAGATCCTTCTCGATAACGGGTACGTGAAGAACGTGAAGTACATCGACGACAGGCGTGCAGGGGACGCTCAGGATCTATTACAAGTACGACGAGCAGCGCGTGTGCGCGATCGAGGGATTGAAGCGCGTGAGCCTCACGAGCCGCCGCGTGTACGTCCCCAAGGACAGGATACCGCGCGTGATGGGCGGGTTCGGCATCGCCGTTATCTCGACCTCGAAGGGGCTCATGACGGACAAGGAGTGCCACGCTCTCGGCGTCGGCGGAGAGGTTCTTTGCCATATCTGGTAACCGGGCGCGCGCCGGCGGGCAGGGGCGACAGGCTTCCCGGGGCTTTGGGCGGGAAGCGACGGAGGTAGAAAGTCGATATGTCACGAGTGGGAAAATATCCGGTGCCGATCCCGGCGGACGTCAAGACCGAGGTGTCGGGCAACGTGATAACGGTCAAGGGGCCCAAGGGCGAGCTCACCCGCGCTCTCCATCCCGACATGATCGTCGAGGTCGGGGAGGGAACGGTCACCGTGAAGCGCCCGAGCGATTCGAAACTGCATCGATCGCTCCACGGCCTCACGCGGACCCTCGTCGCGAACATGGTGCACGGCGTATCCCAGGGATACGAGAAGAAGCTCGAGATCGAAGGGGTCGAATACCGCGCCGAGCTCAAGGGCAAGACGCTCGTGCTGAGCCTCGGGTTCGCCCATCTGATCAGGTACGAGCCGCGCGAGGGCGTCACCATCACGGTTCTCGATCCGAAGAAGATCACGATAACGGGGATCGACAAGGAGAAGATCGGCCAGACGGCGGCCGAGATCCGGAAATTCAGGCCGCCCGAGCCGTACAAGGGAAAAGGGGTCCGGTACGCGGGCGAAGTGGTCAAGCACAAGGCCGGCAAGGCAGCCGTCGGAACCGGCACGTAAGACGAGAGGGAGTCTGGACAGGTGAAAAGAGACGTCAATCAGGAGAAGAGACACAGCAGGTTGAGACGGCACGAACGCGTGCGGAAACAGGTGCACGGCACGGCGGCGCGTCCGAGGTTGTGCGTGTTCCGGAGCCTCAACCATATCTACGCGCAGATCATCGACGACGATTCGGGACGCACGCTCGCCGCGGCGTCGAGCCTCAAGCTCGAGCTGCCGCCCGTTCCGGCGCCCCCCGAGAAGGCCCCCGACAAGGCGGACAAGCCCGAGAAGGGGGAAAAGGGGAAGGACGGCAAGGGCGGAAAGAAGCCGGCGCCCCCGAAGAGCCTGAAGATGAGGCGTTCCGCCGCCGTCGGCAAGGCGATCGCGGCAGCGGCGATCGAAAAGGGAATCAAGGCCGTCGCGTTCGACCGCGGCGGATATCTCTATCATGGAAGAGTAGCCGCCTTGGCGAAGGCCGCCAGAGAGGGCGGGCTCGAGTTCTAACACGCGGGTGTCCCGATCGGGCGCCGCAACTCACCCGTGGGGGTGTACTGGTGAACGGATCAGAAAACAGAGATTCGAGAGGACCGAGAGACTCGAGGGATTCGAGGGGCCGGGGACCGAGGGACGCCCGGTCGCCGCGAGACGCGGGCGCGGACATGGCTCCCGAATTTCTCGAACAGACGATTCATATCAACAGGGTCGCGAAAGTCGTCAAGGGAGGGCGCCGGTTCGGCTTCAACGCGCTCGTCGCCGTCGGTGACGGCATGGGCAAGGTCGGGATCGGGCTCGGCAAGGCGAACGAGATCTCGGACGCCATCCGCAAGGCGACGGAAGCGGCCAAGAAGGACATGCACCGCATCCCGATGCAGGGCGGCTCCATTCCGTACCAGGTGATGGGGATATTCGGCGCCTCGCGGGTGCTCATGAAACCGGCCTCCCCCGGTACCGGCGTCATCGCCGGCGGCGCCGTGCGCGCGGTGCTCGAGGTGGCGGGCGTGAAGGACATTCTCACGAAGTCGCTCGGATCGAACAACCCGCACAACATGGTGAAGGCGACCATGGCGGGGCTCCAGAGCCTCCGGAGCGCGCGCGACGTGGCGAACCGCCGCGGCATCACGGTCACGAAGCTATTCGGGAAAAAGGAAGAAAAGGGCGCCGCCGAGTGAAGCGATCCGCGCCGGGCGAACGACTGACAGCGAGGAAATGATATGGCGAAGATGCTGAAAATAACGCAGGTCAAGAGCGTCATCAACTCTCTCTACGACAAGCACCGTCCCGTCATGGAGGCTCTTGGCTTCAAGAAGAACTACCATACGCTCTACAAGAAGGACACGCCGGCGATCCGGGGAATGATCCACCGGGTGCAGCACCTCGTGATCTGGGAAGCGCTGGACGAGAAGGACGTCAAGGTTCGGCAGAAGAAGGGGCCGGGATACACGGTCCTCGATAAGGGAACCACAAGGAGCTAGATACGATGAAGCTGAGCGAACTCAAGGCCGCCAAGGGCGCGACGAAGAAAAGCAAACGGATCGGGTGCGGCCCCGGTTCGGGACACGGACGGTATTCGACGCGCGGCTGCAAGGGACAGAAGGCGCGCTCGGGAGGCAGCATCCCCACATGGTTCGAGGGCGGGCAGATGCCGCTCCAGCGGCGCATCCCGAAGCGGGGATTCGTCAATATCTTCAAGACCCACTACCAGGTCGTGAACCTCGATTCCCTGGGCGCGTTCGCGGCGGGCTCGAAGATCAACCGCGGCGCCCTCGTCGCGGCGGGTCTCGTGCGGAAGGCCGCGGATCCGGTGAAGATACTCGGGCGGGGAGCGATATCCGTGGCGCTCGACATCGAGGTCGACGCGGTGAGCCGCACGGCCGCGGAGGCGATTCGCCAAGGCCGGCGGAACGATTCGTCTTCTCTCCGGCGAGCGCGTGCCCGGGCCTGACATTCGGGAGAAAGAGTAATGTTCAAAAAGCTTCAGGATATATTCAGCATACCCGAGCTCAAGAGGCGGATTCTCTTCACGATGGGGCTCTTGATCGTGTACCGGATCGGCGGCCACATCACGACGCCGATGGTGAACCCGGCGGCGCTCGAGGCGGCTTTCGCGAGCCAGCAGGGAGGGATCCTCGGGCTCTACGATCTCTTCGCGGGGGGGAACTTCAGCCGCATGACGATCTTCGCCCTCGGCATCATGCCGTACATCAGCGCGTCGATCATCATCCAGCTGCTGCAGGCCGTCATCCCGTACTTCGAGAAGCTCGCGAAAGAGGGGGAGGAAGGGCGGAAGAAGATCACGCAGTACACGCGGTACGGAACGGTCGCCCTCGCGATCGTCCAGGGAATCGGCATCGCGTTCTTCCTCGAGAACATGGCCGCGGGCGCCGTGCCGAACCCGGGCCTGTTCTTCCGGCTCATCACGATCATCACGATGACCGCGGGCACGATCTTCGTCATGTGGCTCGGCGAGCAGATCACGGAGCGCGGCATCGGAAACGGCATTTCGCTGATCATCATGATCGGCATCGTGGCGCGGTATCCCGCCGACATCCTCGATACGTGGCGCGCCCTTCAGATCGGCACGCTCTCGCCGCTCAGGCTCGTCTTTCTCGTTCTCATCATGGTGGTCGTGATCGCGGGCGTCATTCTCATCACGCAGGGGCAGCGGCGCATCCCGGTCCAGTACGCGAAGCGCATCGTCGGGCGGCGCGTCTACGGGGGCAAGGCCCAGTACATTCCGCTCCGCGTCAACACGGCGGGCGTCATTCCGATCATCTTCGCGCAGTCGATCATGATGATCCCGAGCACGATCGCGGCGTTCTTCACGGAAAACTCGTTCATGGCGTCCGTGATGTCGATCCTGAGCCCGTACGGGGTGCTCTACAATTCGCTCTACGCGATCATCATCATCTTCTTCACGTACTTCTACACGGCGATCATTCTGAATCCCGTCGATCTCGCCGAGAACATGCAGAAGTACGGCGGATTCATTCCGGGCATCCGTCCCGGAAAGCGGACGAGCGACTACATCGACCGGATACTCACCCGCGTGACGCTTCCGGGAGCCTTCTTCCTCGCGTTCATCGCGGTTCTGCCCGACGTCCTGATCAAGCAGGGCAAGCTGCCGTTCTACTTCGGCGGCACGGGGCTCCTCATCGTGGTCGGCGTGATGCTCGACACGCTCCAGCAGATCGAGACGCACCTCCTGATGAGGCATTACGACGGATTCATGAAGAAGGGCCGCCTGCAGGGCAGACGGTTCTAGGAGGTTTTCGGCGTGGCTCGCACGCACATCGTCATATTGGGGCCCCCGGGCTCCGGCAAGGGAACGCAGGCGGCGCGCATCGCGCGCGAGCTCGGCCTCGCGCACCTGTCGACGGGGGACATGCTCCGCGACGCCGTGGCGCGCAAGTCCGATCTCGGCGTCGAGGCGGAGACCTATATGAAGCGCGGGCTCCTCGTTTCGGACGAGATCGTTTTCGGCCTCATCGGCGAGGCGCTCGACGCGGCGAAGGACACGGGCTGGATCATGGACGGTTTCCCGCGGAACCTCGTGCAGGCCGAGATGCTCTCGAAGATGCTCGAGGAGCGCGGGGAGAAGATCGACCACGTGCTCGACGTCGACGTCGATTCCGAGCTCATCGTGCGGAGGCTTTCGAAGCGCCGCGTGTGCCCGGCGTGCAAGGCGGTCTACAATCTCGATACGATCAAGACGAAGGCCGCCGGGGTATGCGACGCGTGCGGCGGGGCCGTCGTCAAGCGTCCCGACGACGAGGAAGACACGGTCCGCAGGCGACTCGCCGTCTACAAGGAGCAGACCGCTCCCGTCATCGATTTTTTCCGCGCGCGGGGCGGCCTCGTCACCGTGAACGGCGCCGGGAACATAGAAGAGATATTCGCGGAGATACGCCGCGTTTTGAAATGATAGCGATACGGAGCCTGCCGGAGCTGGATCTCATCCGGCGGAGCGGCGAGATCCTCGTCGAGTGCTTCGCGAAGATCGAAGAGGCGCTCGGGCCGGGCGTCGAGACCCGGGAGCTCGACGCGATCGCCGAGGAGTTCATTCGATCGCGGGGCGCTGTGCCCGCGTTCAAGGGATACCAGGGGTATCCCGCGTCGATCTGCACTTCGGTGAACGAGCAGGTCGTGCACGGCATACCCGGCGCGCGAAAGCTCGCGGAAGGCGACATCGTCGGGATCGACGTCGGGGTCGCGCGAAACGGCTACTACTCCGACGCGGCGCGCACCTACCCGATCGGCGAGGTGAGCGAAAAGGCCCGGCGGCTCATGCGGATCACGAAGGAGGCCCTGGACCTCGGCATCGACGAGGCGAGGGACGGGAGGCGTCTCTCCGACGTCTCCCACGCGATCCAGAAGCACGCCGAATCCAACGGGTTCAGCGTCGTGCGGACGCTCGTGGGGCACGGGATCGGGAGACAGATGCACGAGGATCCGCAGGTTCCCAACTTCGGTCTCCCCGGGAAGGGGCCGACGCTCGCTCACGGAATGGTGCTCGCGATCGAGCCGATGGTGAACGAGGGCGTTGGTGAAGTCCTGACGCTGAAGGACAACTGGACGTTCGTGACGGTGGACGGAAAGCTGTCCGCCCACTTCGAGGATACGGTGGCCGTAACGACCGAGGGCCCCGTGATAATGACCAGGTGAGGGTGCGGGGGGAATTTCCGATGCCGCAGGCGCCCGGAGCCGCGGCGGAAAGAAGGCGCGGTACAGGAAATAATGGCGAAGCAGAAGGGCATAGCGGTGGAAGGGACCGTCGTAGAGGCGTTGCCCAATGCGATGTTCAGGGTGGAGCTCGAGAACAAGCATGTGATCCTCGCCCATGTCTCCGGCAAGATGCGGATGCATTTCATACGCATCCTTCCCGGCGACCGGGTGGCCGTCGAGCTCAGCCCTTACGATCTGACGAGAGGCAGGATCACGTACCGGTACAAGTGACGAAGGAAGAGAAATCATGAAGGTCCGAAGCTCAATCAAGAAGATTTGCCCATACTGCAAGATCATCCGTCGGAAGGGAGTCCTCCGCGTGATCTGCAAGAACCCGAAGCACAAGCAGCGGCAGGGCTAGCGGGTAGCCCGTGCCGCGCTCGTGAAAGGAGTGTTTCCGTGGCGCGTATAGTCGGTATCGATATACCCGATAACAAACATATCGAGATATCCCTGACGTATATCTTCGGGATCGGCCGTTCGACCGCGAAGGTGATCTGCAAGAAGGCCAGTGTGCCGCTCGGCACGAGGACGAGGGATCTCACCGAGGAGCAGACGGTTCACATCAGGGATATCATCGAGAACGAGCACAAGGTCGAGGGCGCTCTCCGGAGCGAAGTGACGATGAACATCAAGCGGCTCATGGAGATCGGTTCCTACCGAGGGATGCGTCACAAGATGGGGTTGCCGGTGCGCGGCCAGCGCACGCATACGAACGCACGGACCCGCAAGGGCCCGCGCAACCGCCCCGGTGCGAAGAGGAAAAAAACCACCGCATAGCAATGGGGCGGCCGGCCGGGCGCGCGAACGCGTCCCGTCCGGCGCACGATCAAAGGGAGGTACTACGTTGGCTCAGCCACGGGGTTCCAAGAAGAAAATCAAGAAGGTCGATATCTACGGTGTCGCCCATATCCAGTCCACGTTCAACAACACGATCGTGAGCATCACGGATAAGGAAGGCAACATCATCACCTGGTCGAGCCCGGGAAGGCTCGGATACAAGGGCTCGCGCAAGAGCACGCCGTTCGCCGCGCAGCAGGCCGCCGCGACCGCCGCGCGCGAAGCGATGGGGCTCGGGGTGAAGAAGGTCGAAGCGTGGGTGCGCGGTCCCGGCCCGGGGCGCGAGGCGGCGATCAGATCGCTCCGCGCGAGCGGGCTCGAGGTCTCGGCGATCAAGGATTGCACGCCGGTGCCGCACAACGGATGCCGCGCGAAGAAGCGCAGAAGAATCTAGCGAGAAAGGCTCTAGGGAGGTAACGACTACATGGCGAGATACTTGGGTGCCAAGTGCAAACTGTGCCGGAGGGACGGCGTGAAGCTGTTCCTCAAGGGGGACCGCTGCTATTCGGACAAGTGCGAGATCGAGAAGCGCAATTATCCGCCGGGAGAGCACGGGCGCACGAGGTACAGCAGAAAGAGCAGCTACCGCAACCAGCTCAGGGAGAAGCAGAAGTTGCGCCGCATGTACCTGCTGCTCGAAGCGCAGTTCCGCAACTACTACTTCCGCGCGGTGAAGATGAAAGGCGTCACGGGCGCGAACCTGCTCAAGCTCCTCGAGCAGAGGCTCGACAACATGGTGTTCCGCATGGGATTCACCCCGTCGCGCGAGACGGCGCGGCAGCTCGTTCTGCACAAGCATTTCGAGGTCAACGGCCGCATCGTGGACCGTCCGTCCTTCCAGCTCAAGCCGGGAGACCGGGTGACGGTGCGCGAGAAGAGCAAGGATCTCCTCGTCGTCGAGGAGAGCCTGAAGAAATACGGAAGCCGGGGAACCGTTCCCTACATTTCGGTCGACGTGAACAAGCGCGAAGGAGTCTATCTCGAAGTGCCGACGCGCGAGATGATACCGGTTCCGATCGAGGAAAACATCATCGTGGAGCTCTACTCCAAGTAAGGGGACTTGGGTCGAGGGGCGTCCGGGGATTCGCGCCGGGCGGATTCATCGGG
Source organism: uncultured bacterium (assembly GCA_963747385.1). GTDB lineage: Bacteria > Krumholzibacteriota > Krumholzibacteriia > Krumholzibacteriales > Krumholzibacteriaceae > SSS58A. The sequence goes on from CAVVEY010000018.1 coordinate 8,405, forward strand.
GCGTTCTCGGCTTGGTGAGCAGGCCGTGCAAGGAGGATTTGGCAGATGAAATGGCGTAACCTTTTGATGCCGAAAGAGATTGTCGCGGATGCAGCCGCTCAGACACCGACGTTCGGGCGATTCAAGGTCGAGCCGCTCGAGCGCGGATTCGGCAACACGATCGGCAATGCCCTTCGTCGCACGCTCCTTTCCTCGATCCAGGGAGCCGCGGTGACGGCGGTGAAGATAGCGAGCGTCCAGCACGAGTTCAGCACGATCAAGGGCGTGAAGGAAGACGTGACCGACATCGTCCTCAACCTCAAGCAGATGATCATGAGGATGCACGGGGACGAGCCGAAGTTCATCCATCTCGACGTGACGAAAAAGGGCGAGGTCACGGCGGGGGAGATCACCGAGGATCCCGAGATCGAGATCCTGAACAAGGACCTCGTGATCGCGACGTGCACGGAGAAGACGCACCTCAAGATGGATATCCTCGTCGGGCACGGGCGCGGATACGTTCCGTCCGAGCTGCACAATCTCGAGGATTTCGAGATCGGGCTCGTTCCGATGGATTCGAATTTCAGCCCGGTGCTGCACGTGAATTACATCGTGAAGAACACGCGCGTCGCCCAGAGAACCGACTACGATTCGCTCACGCTCGAGATCGCGACGGACGGGAGCGTATCGCCGGAGGACGCCCTCGGGTACGCGGCGAAGATCATCAAGGACCACATGCTGTTCTTCATCCGTTTCGAGGAGGAGCCGGCGGAGGAGGTCGTGGAAGAGGTCGACCAGGAGATCGAGCGGTTGAAGGATCTTCTGAACCGGAGCGTCGACGAGCTCGAGCTTTCGGTCCGCTCGTCCAACTGCCTCAAGGCGGCGAATCTCCGCACTCTCGGCGAGCTCGTTCGCAAGACCGAAGGCGATATGCTCAAGTACCGCAACTTCGGCCGGAAGAGTCTCAAGGAGATCGTCGATATCCTCGAGGGCATGGGGCTCTCGCTCGGCATGGACATCGACGCGATCCTGCGCGGAGAGAAGAAGCTCGAGAAGAAAATCGACAGGATAGAGAAGAAGGAAAAAGAGGAGAAGGAATAATGCGGCACAGACGCGACGGGCGGAAACTCGGCAGTACCGCTGAACATAGAAAGGCGATGCTCGCCAACATGGTCACCTCGCTCTTCAGGCGCGAGCGGATCGAAACGACGACTCCGAAGGCGAAAGAGGCGAGACGCCTCGCCGAGAAGCTCATAACGCACGCGCGTCGCGGCGATCTCGCCTCAAGGCGGCACGTCGCCCGAACGATACAGGACGTGGAAATTCTGCAGAAGCTCTTCGCGGAAATCGCCCCGCGCTACATCGACCGGCCCGGCGGATACACGCGCATCATCAGGCTCGGCACGGTCCGCGTCGGGGACGGCGGCTCGAAGTCGATCCTCGAGCTCCTCAAGAAGGACGAGGAAGGGCGCAAGAAGAAGAAAACGCCGCGCAAGACCTACCACAAGATCGACATGCCCGCCGCTCTCGCCGCCAAGGAGAAACCGGCGAAGGCGGCGGAAGCCGCTCCCGAGGGCGCCGCAGAAGCGGCGGCCGCCGAGGCCGCGGCGCCGGCGGAAGGCGCGGCGCAGAGCGAGGCCCCGAAGGCCGAGGCCGCCCACGAGGCGAAGCCGAAAGCGCACAAGGCCGAGGGCGAGAAGAAGGCCAAGGCGAAGCCGGCGGAAAAGCCCAAGGGGAAAAAGTAATAACCTCCCTGGCATCGGTATAGTGCAATCTTGGTTCTGACGAACGTAATTCTCCCCGTATTCTTCATCATTTTCCTGGGGTTTCTCCTGAGAAAATTCGGAAAGGTCGACCTCAAGACCTTTTCGCGCGCCCAGCTCTACATCCTGTCGCCGGCGCTCGCGTTTATGTCGCTCGCGAAGGCCGAGGCGGACACGGCTCTCATTCTCCACGTGCTCGTTTTCATCCTCTGTCTGGAGGCGGTGCTCCTCGGCGTCACGCTCGGCGTCGGTTTCATGACGAAGCGCGATCGCGCCGAGCGCCAGGCGATGACGCTCGCCTCCATATTCATGAACACCGGATTCTACGGGATCCCCGTTTGCATGCTCGCCTTCGGCGATTGGGGGCTCGTCTACGCGACGATCTATATGGTCGCTTCCTCCATCACGCAGTCGACGATCGGCATATTCCTCGCGAGCGCGGGACGCGGGAGCGCGAAGGACGCGCTCGTGAGCGTCTTCAAGGTGCCGCTCGTCTGGTCGATCGTCGCGGCGCGGCTTCTCGTGCGCATCGACGCGCTCCCGCCGCAGCCGCTCATGAAGATGATCGATCTGCTCGGCGAGGCGGCGATTCCGGTGGGGCTCCTTCTCCTCGGGATGCAGCTCGAGCGCATCGCGCTCGAATCCGCGGCGTGGCGCGCGACGCTCGCCGGCGGCGCGCGGAGGATTTCGCCGTCGGCGACGAGCAGGAAGGCGCGCGCGCACGCGGGGACGTGCGAGCCCGGCTATCCGGCGGCCCTCGAGCTCAGGCGCGACATCAGCGGGGGGCTTGCCTCGGCGGCGATCAGGATCGTCGGAGGGCTCGTCGTTTCGTACGGCATCATCCAGCTCTTTCATTTCAACGCGAACATGAACCAGGTTCTCGTCGTTCAGTCCTCGATGCCGACCGCGGTCAACGCCATCGTCTTCGCCACCGAGTACAACTGCCGGCCGCGTCTCGTCGCGGTGGGCATTCTTGCCTCTACCCTCGCGAGCGTCGCGAGTATTACCTTGATCCTGCGGTACCTGGGGTCCTAGCGGGGAGACAGATGCGCGAAACCACTCTCTTTTTTTCCCCGTGGAGCGCCCGGGAGGCGGCGGAGATCTTTCGCGCGTGCGGCGCGGCCGCCGCGGCCGGACGGAAGATCCGGGCGGGCGTCGTCGAGAGCCCGTTCAGACCGGCGGACGGCATCGAGCTTCCGCCCGCCCCGTCGTCGATTCGGGAGATCGAGGCGGCCGCCGGCGCGGCGGAGACGCTCGCGCTGGTCGGCCACGACGGGATGAATGAGATTCACGAGATTTCGCGGGGCGATTTTCTCGCGGTCGCCGGCGGCGGCGTGAGGTTCGGGACCTTCGTCGACGAGGTGCGGAAGGCCGGGCTCTATTTCCCGCACGAGCCGGACGCTCTCACGCGGAACGCTACGATCGCCGAGCTCGTCATGGGCGCGGAGGCCTTCGGCACCGACGGACGTTTCGGCAATCTGCGCGAGTACGTTCTCTCGCTCGAGATCGTGACGCCGAAGGGGGAGATCATCAGGACGGGCTCCCGCTCGGTGAAGGACGTCACGGGCTACAATATCGCGGGCTTTCTCATGGGGTGCGGGCGGGCTCTGCGGGATGATCGCGAAGGCGACGCTTGAGGCTCCTTCCCGCCCCGGGCACGCGGCTCGATTTCCTGTGCACGGGGAGCCGCTCGACCCTCGAGACGCTCGCGGGCGAGATTCATCGAAGGCTCGCGCCCGCGTTTCTGGAGCTGTTTCCGTACGCGGGGAGCGCCGCGGCCGAAGCGAACCTTATCGGGGAGCTGCAGTCGGCCGTGCGCGGCCGGGAGGAGGCGCTTCTCGGGGCCGTTTCGGCTCTGGCCCCGGCGGAGGCGCCTGTCGAGAGACTCGAGCCCGCGGCCCTCGAGGCGTACCGGCATTTTCCGATGCTCGCGATCGAGAGCATGAAGAAGGGGCAGCGGCTCCTGCATGCGGCGCTCGGCGTCGAGCTCGTCTCCGCGCATCGGCACGACCTCTGGAGCCGCAGGAGCTTTTTCCCCGCGCGGTTCCATTACTATTTTTCGGCCGACTCGAGTCGCGGCGCCGGAGCTCTGCGCGGCGGGCGCGGCGGGCGGCGTCGAATCGATCGAGATGCGGGGCGGAGGCGTATTCCGAAAGCGCCTGAGGAGAGACGAGATCGCCAGGCTCGCCGGGGGCCGCGGGATTCCCGAATCGGCCGCGGCCGGAGAGCTCGATCGCAGGATCTATCGCGTTTTCGATCCCCAGGGGATCATGCTCCCCTGATTCGTTCGGAGGAGAAGGAACCGTTATGGCGGCACGGAAACGAAAAAGGATATCACGGACGATCTGCTTCTCTGCAACCGGTGCGGCACGTGCCGATCGGTATGCCCGCTTCTCTCGGTGGACCGCGAGGAATGGGCCGGAGCGCGGGGAAAGGTCGAGATCGCGGAGGCGTTCTTCCGCGGCGAGAATCTCGACAGCGACGAGGTTCGCAAGGTATTCGACTACTGTCTCCACTGCATGACGTGCGAGGAGAACTGCCCCTCGGGGATGCGCGCGGACGAGATCGTCATGGCGGTGCGGGCCGAGATGGCGCGGCGGGGGAAGGTGCCCCGCCTCAAGCGGCTCGCGCTGAAGGCCCTCGGCGGCGCCGACAAGGCGCTCTTCGCGATGATGCGGGCCGTCGGCCTCGCGCGGCGATCGCCGCTGCACGGAATCGGCGGCAGGAGCCCGCTCTCGGCGCTCTATCCGCTCTTCGGGTGGCCGCGCGAGAGGTTCCTGCCGCTTCCCGCGCAGAAGGCGTTCCTCGGCTCGGGGCCGGAGCTCTACAAGGCGTCCGATATCGCCGTCGCGATGCCCGGCGGGGAGCGGCTCGAAGAACCGCCGCGGCCGCGGGGAACGCGGTCGACGGGGCGAAGGCGGCCGAGCTCCTCGATCTCGTCGCCGCCGCGCGCCGGAAGAACATCGCCGCGGGCAGGCGCGCGTACTTCTTCGTCGGCCACGCGGTGAATCATTTCTTCCCCGAGGAGGCGCGCGCCGTGACACGGCTCCTCAATATTCTCGGCGTCGACGTGCTCGCTCCGAAGGATCAGGTGTGCTGCGGGGCGCCCGTCTACTACGCGGGGGACATCGCCGGAGCCCGCAAGGCCGCCGCCGAGGTTCTCGAGCGCTTCGAGGGGCACGCGTACGACTGGATCGTCACGACGTGCTCCTCGGGGCGGCCTGATGCTGAAGGAGGAGTTTCCGCGGATCTTCGATCTCACGGACGACGGCTATTTCGAGATCGAGTGGGACGCGGAGCGGGAGAGCTTCCGCCGGGTGCCGGGGCGCAGCACGGTGAAACAGCAATACCCGAGGGTGGAGGATCTGTACCGGGAGTACGTCGGGGGCAAGGTCCGCGACATCAACGAGCTTCTCGCCGAGCTTCTCGGGCTTCGCGAGGAGGTCGACGACTTGAACGGGATGCTCGACGGAACGGCGGGGCCGCGCGCCTGCCGAGGCGCCCGTCGAGGCGCCCGCCGGGAAGCCGCGACGAGACGCGAGCGTCGCTTCCGGTAGTGACCTATCATCAGCCGTGCCATCTCAAGAGAGGGCAGGGGGTGGACTGGCAGAGCGAGGCGATACTCAAGCGGCTCCCCGGATACCGGTACGTCAGGATGAGCGATTACGATCGCTGCTGCGGGGGCGGCGGGTCGTTCACCTTCCTGTATGGCGACGCATCGGCCGCGATCGCCGAGGTCAAGATGAAGGCCGTCGCGGAGGTGCGGCCGGCCGTCGTCGCGACGGCGTGTCCGCTCTGCCGAATCCAGCTCATGGATATGATCCGGCGCCGCTTCGTCGTGGAAGCGCGGGCGCGGAACGAGCAGCCGCGGAGCATTCCCGTGATGACGCCGGCCGAGCTCTTACTCGAGGATTTGCATAAGGTTATGGCGCAGTAAGCGCGGGGAGCCCGCCGCGTCTTCGCTCTCCCGCTCTCTTTGTGATTGATTTTTCCGGCCGAATCTGCTAAAATCAATAAGCGTTTTAAATTAGGGGTCTTCCCGAACGTGGGTTTGGATTAAATTCACGTGTAGTGCTGTGCTTTGGGCTTCAGCAACGAGGGGGCAAGAATGAAACGGCTGCTAATGCTTCTGCTCGCCGGCGCAATGCTCGTCGCCATGACGGGTCTCGCGCAGGCGACAATCGGCTGGGCCGGCCAGATATGGCCGGTCAACGGTGCGACGGTCTCCGACAACACGGACGTCGGGGTCTATTTCCAAATCTGGAAGGGGGGCGTCACGGACCAGGCGGGCCAGGGCGCCGGCATCTCCGCGACGCTGTATTACGGGCCGAACGGCGGTCCCTACACGTCGGTTGTGATGACGTACAACGGCGACGTGGGGAGCAACGACGAGTACACGGCCAATATTCCGTCGAGCGCGCTCCAGGGAGTTTCCGAGGTCTGGTTCTATTGCGACGCCTACGATGAGACCGACATGACGACCTACAGCGGCGCGCAGGATCAGAATGGAAACAATCCTCCCTTCAAGCTCGTTGTCGTCCAGACATTGAGCCAGGACGTGCTCGTGTACTTCTTCATGTGCATGCCCCCCGCGGGGATCCCGAGTTCGACCCGGCGCCGGGCGATATCTGCATCACCGGCGATCATCCGGAAATAACCAACTGGGGGAGCGGCGTGGCGATGCTTCAGGCCTGCCCGTCCTTCAGTCCCTGCTTCTACCAGACGAGCGTGCTGTTCCATGCCGGCAGCAATCCGTACGTCCAGTACAAGTACCGCAAGCAAGGTTGCTCGGTTTGGGAGCCGGGCGGAAATCACACGGTGTCCATCGACGATTCGAGCCCCGTGTACTATGTGCCGTGGGTCGATCACTGGGGTTACTATCAGGGACCGGATTGTCCGCTCTGTGGAGTCGGCGTCGAGCCCGCCACGTGGGGCGGAATCAAGCAGATCTACCGGTAATTCGACCCGACCGATGAAGGGGATACCCGTGACGCCGCGTCGAAGGGGTATCCCCGTTTTTTCGCAGACGGACGCAACAGCTTCGCTGCGCGCGGGCAGCGGACGCACGGGAAAAATCATGAAAAGTTCTCAGCTCGCAGCGGTATCGTTCATTGTCGCTCTCTCGATTCTCTCCTACACGAAAGCCCCTTCCTCCGAGCCTTTCAAGGGGCGCATCGATCTTGTGAACGCCGAATCCACGCCCTCGTCCCTCGCTTCCGTCGCGTGGGAGAGGAGCCACGTCAAGGCGATCGACATCGCCGGGGACGTCGCTCCGGGTTCGGAAGGAGCCGATATACTCGCTTTCTACTTCGACGAACGCTCCGACGAGCTCGCGTTCCGCGTGAGCATGCTCGGAATGCAGGATCCCGCGACCGGGATCGACCTGTACGGCCGGGAGCGGACGAAGATCGTCATTCTTCTCGACTACGCGGAAGGCGGCGAGCGTTCGCTTCCCTTCGGCGTGCCCGGAGAAGCGGCGATTGCCTGGGACGAAGCGATTCTCCTCGATCCATTCGCGAAGAACGAGAAGGAGAGAGCGCGCGACGTCGACGCCGCCCCCGATGCCGGCCCGGAAACGTCTCCGCTGAGGGCCTTCGTCGACAGGCGCGGCGAGTATCTCGAGGGAAGCGTCGTTCTTTCCCTGCGTATCTGCGCGCCGCGAGCGCGGCGATCCGAAAAACGGGACCGGCGGCCTTCTCGAGCCGGGAATCCGGCCGGGCGGGAACTCTCCGCGACGAAGGATCGGACCCCCATCGCCTTCGAGATTCTGGCGGTGACGGACGATATGGTCGCCGACAGGCTCCGCGCCAGCGACGCCGCCCTCGCCGGCGAGGCGCACTGCGCGTTCGTTCTTCACGGCAATCAGGGGCTCGCTTACAGCGACGTGTTCTACGGACGCTCGGGCGATCTCGACGGGAGCGGTTTCGACGAGGCCTTGCAGGTTCATCAGGCTACGTCGATTCCGGGGAACTTCCATCTTGCGGCGACGCTTCAGACGTCGGCCGAATGGGATCACGAGAGCGGAGATCCGAACGATTTCAACGGCTGGCTCGCGGCCGGCTGCGCGGCGGGCTGGGCCGGCATGGTCACCTCCGCCTATGCCCAGCATATGATGCCCTTCGTGAGAAACGAGATGAACGACTGGTCCGTCGAGATCGAGACGCAGATGACGAACACGCGGTACGGGTACTATCCGCGCGTCGCGTGGGTGCCCGAGCGCGTATGGCTCGATCCGTCCGCGTATCCGAACGCGGGAGTGAGCGACAACCCGGTCGATAACTTCGTCTCGCACGGCGTGTGGGGGGTCATCCTCGACGACGACGTCCACGGACAGGGCTACGACAGCCATCAGATTCCATACGATCGCGGGCAGCTCCCTCAAGGCGATGCTCCGCGACAGAAATTTTACGGGGAATATCGTCGGCGGAAACGGCGCCGGGGCGCTCCAGATTCTCGCCGATCTCGCCAACTCCGGCGTCGGCGACTATCGCATCGCGCTCTTCGCCGAGGACTGGGAGGCCGTGGCGGAGATGGGCTCCTGGGCGAGCTCGACGCCGAACGCCAAGGAGACCTACGACTGGATCATCAACAAATGCGCCGCGGAGAGCGCGTGGATTCACGTGTGGAAGGTCGCCGACGCCGTGAGCAATCCCGGCTTCGCAGGGGAGCTCGTCGATGAACGTGACGTACGGAACCTACCAGGAGATCGGCGGTACGGGCGGCTACGGCGGCGGCAACAACGGCTGGTACACGCACTGGGCCGGCTACGTCCCCTACGCGAATGGCGGCGACGAAACGGCGTCTGCGATCCGGCGCGCGGCGGCAATTGCAAGAACTTCGGAACGATCTGGAACGACGCGTACAACGCGCTCATGGCGGCCCCGGACAACAATATCTCCCAGGCCGGGTGGTACGTGCTCATGACCAATCTCCACGAGACGGGCTGGCATGACTACCTGGGCGGACCCATCAGCGGATGGGAGCTCAGCTATTCGGCGCATATCAAGAACGCCTCCATCTACGCGGAAGGCGCCCACTGGGCGAACGGCGATTACGCGAGCGCGACGGGCGCCTATTTCGCCGACATCGACAACGACGGATACCAGGAGCTCGTCATGCACAACGACCGCGTCTTCGCCGTCTTCGAGGGAGTCGGGGCGCGGGCGGTCAACGTCTTCGCGAAGGGGAGCGGTTACGACTGCACGATCGTCGGCGTCGACAACGCCTACTGGTCCGGCACCACGGCCGACTATAACGACGTGAATCACGTCGGCGCTTTCAGCGACGTCGGGCCGAACTACCAGCACAGCCTCTATCAGATGCAGGTGACGAAGGCCTCGGGCTCGCTCGTCGAGGCGGTGTTCACGTATCAGAACGTGAAGAAAACGGTGCGTCTCGCCCTCGGGACTCCGTATCTCGACGTCGTCGACGAGGTCGGGTCGGGGACGCAGTACATTAAGACCGGCTATTCGCCCGATCTCGTCGATCTTGTCTGGAACGCACAGATGAGCCGGATATGGGTGAGCGACATCGCGTACATGGGCCAGAGGAATCCCGATACCGGGGCGACGGCGGCGCTCGTTCTCGGGGGAGGGGGAGCCGGGCACAACCTCGATTTCTCGGGGCGCATCATGAAGGGGGACGAGATCGACGGCTCGGGGACGTTCGAGTTCCTCCTCACGCCGGAACGACGAGCGCTCCGGGCGTCGGGGGAGAGATCGCCGAGCTGCGAGCGCTCGCGGCGTCCCTCTCCGACACGATCGGCCCCGGCGTCGCCTCCGCGATCTATTACCCGGGGACCGACAAGCTCAAGATCACGTTCAACCAGGCCGCGAAATACACGCCCTTCGTCGTAACGGGCGTATCGATCGACGACGACAACGACGGCGCGGCGGAGCTCGTTCTCTCTTCGGGCGCGACGGTCGTCGAAACGCAAAACGGTTCTCGCTCACGCTGCAACTCACCGCTTCGGACGCCGCAGTCCTCGAGGGGCTGAATACGCTGTCCCTCGAGCTCATGATGGCCGCCGGCACCGCGTTCGACCTCGCCGACAACGGCAACCTTCCGATAACGAACGCGGACGACAAGAAGATATCGTACGGAGCGCCGACGCTCATCACGATAGACGGATACATCGACGAGACCGAATGGAACGAGTGCAAGCGCTCGCCGTGCCCGACTCGAACGATTCGCAGTGGACCTCGGCCAACGAGATCCAGGCGCTCTCCATGACGTGGGATTCGCTCTACCTGTACCTCGCCGTCGACGGCATCGCGACGGGGAACAGCTGGATTCTTTACATCGACGTGGATCCGGACGGCCCGAACGGCGAGACCAACCTCGCCGCGATCGACGCGTGGAGCGGGGGGCGGTATTCACGAAGCCGGGCTTCCGCGCCGATTTCCAGTACGGCGGCTATCAGCATCAGGGAGAGTACGACGGGAACTCGTTCTTCGCCATCGAGAGCCCGACACACGCGGAGAATATATCGGACTCGATCCTCATGGCCTTCGATTCCATGCACCTGAACGGGATCCACGGGGGGAGCGAGCTCGCGATCCCGTGGAGCGTGCTCTACGGCCTCGGCGACGGGAACGTGCCGGCGAACGCGAGAATCTCGATCGTCGCTTCCCTGTGCTGGGATCCCGAGCCGGACGGCGTCCTCGGCGGAGACGTCGCGCCGAACAACGTCTCGGCGACGCTTCCGACCGTCGACAACGCGCATACCGTGACGATCGACGGCGACGGCGACGGGAACGGATCTCCCCGACCTCGCGCCGCCCGAGCTCGTCTCGGCGACGCGCGACGCCGCGATCGACAGCCTCGTCGCGGTCGAGTTCAGCGAGAGCGTCGACAGCGTCTCAGCGGAGATCGTTTCGAACTATACGGTCTTCGAGACCGCCGTTCCGTCGCACACCGTCGCCGTGCTCGGGGCCGACCTCGGGCCCGACGGGAAGACGGTGACGCTCGCGATCGCGAGCGGGATCGCTCAGGGCTATTCCGTTTCGGTGAGCTTCGTGTACGACCGCTCCTGCTACCGCAACGCGATCGCGCCGGGGAGCGAAATCGGCATAGATTCCCCGACGGGAAGGCGACGTTCCCGCGCTCTACCGCGGCGATCTGTTCCAGAACTACCCGAATCCCTTCAATCCCGCGACGACGATCGAGTTCGAGGTGCCGGGGCTCTCGCACGCCGGCGCGATCGGCGCTTCCCCCGCGCGCGGGCTCGTTCCCGTCACGCTCGCCGTATACGACATACGGGGCGCCCTCGTCAAAACGCTCGTCTCGGGCGTCTTCGCTCCGGGACGGCACCGCGTCCTCTGGGACGGCACGAACACCGCGGGGGCCCGGGTCGCGACGGGAGTCTATTTCTACCGGATGCAAACGAAGGAGTCGGCTCAAACGAAGAAGATGGTTCTCATTCGCTGACAAGGAGGCGATGACCGATGAACAAGGGACAGCGCAGGGTCTTCACGACGGTGCTCGCGGTCGCGATCACCGCGATTCTGGGAGCGTTCGCGATCGCGACGGGCGGCACACCGCAGACGATCGTCGTCAACGGGGTGAACGACTTTCTCGCGGCGAACCGGATAGAAAACACCGATTCGCTCGATACGCAATTCGCGCCGATCGATCTCGGCGGCGTCTACGTCACGAACGACGCGAACAAGCTCTACTTCGGGTTTTCGTACAACAAGGACGGCTGGGGCACGTGCCAGGTCGGCATCAATCTGGCCGTCGCCGGCCCGTCCGGCCGGGGGAACGACCGATTCGTGGGGCCGCAAGGTCGCGTGGAACACCGCTCCGTACAAACCCGATTATCAGGCGTACTGCAACATGGATAACGCGTGGCAGGAGCTCAGGCACTGGACCGGAGCGAGCTGGGACATCTCGTATTCGGGCAGCAATTCGCTCGGTTGGGTCATCACGACCGGTTTCCAGGAACTCGGGCTGAATCTCAGCGATCTCGGGCTTGCGGCCGGCGACACCGTCCGCATCGAGATCCACACGACGCAGGACGGCTCGACGAAGGGGCCGCTCGACTGCATGGTGAACGACGGCAATCAGCTCAGCCATCCGTCGGGGACGACGTGGGACGTGGCCACCGCGGTCGAGCTCGATTCGATGTATCTCTACGTCGTGCAGGCGGCGGGGGACGCCGTTCCTCCGACCGTCTCGTACGCGACGGGTTCGCACGACGCGGGTAACACGGGCGCCATCCACACGATCGACGTCGTGTTCAGCGAGCCGGTGGACAAAACGACGGCGGAGAACAAGGGCAACTACTCGCTCTCCGGAACGGCGGTCGCGATCGACAGCGTGCGGCGCAATCCGACGCTCTCAACAGGGCGAAGATATACCTCCATTCGACGATAGCCGAGCAGGCGAGCTTCTACGGCGTCACCGTGACGAACGTCAAGGATCTCGCGAACAACACGATCGTCGCGAACGGCACGACGAACGTCGGGTGCTTCTTCCTGCAGAAGGTCTATTTCATCGGCTACATGTCGTACCACCTCCTCCAGCATTCCGTGGCGCCCATCGATACCTTCTCGGTCGAGGGGGATCTCGCGCCGCTCACCTTCATCGGATGCGATAACGCGATCATGAGCACGACGGGCGGCGGCACGTACGAGGCGCCGGTGATTATCTCCCTCGTCGGGAAGAACTGCGGGGGCACGGCGAGCGCGGACACGACCCTCCAGTGGAAGTTCATGCATCAGTGCGTCGAGTACGAGCCGCTCGGCTCGAACCGGTATTCGGCTCTCTCGAGCGCGAACGGCCCGCTCGATACGCTCGCGTACTGGTGGGGGGATTGGGATCCCGAACGTCTACACGGCGCACGCGATCGACGTCATCTTCACGGTCGACGCGAATGCGATGAGCCCGGGACCCGGGAGCGTCGTGGCGATCAACGGGAGCGAGCTGCCGCTCAACTTCGACGTGCCGTCGATCGCGAACATGGCAGACGACGGCGTCTCTCCCGACGCGACGGCCGGCGACGGGATCTACACGAAGAAGGTGCGGTTCCCCGAGAGCACCTTCAAGACGATGGGCTACAAGTTCCTCTTCGACGACAGCTACGAGTGCCTGCTCGAGGGGAACCGCGGGCTGTGGCTCAACGACGCGGCCTACGACACGGTGGGCGGCTCGTTCGGGCCGCTCGTGATGCCGCTCGCGTACTTCGACCGGTGCAGCACGATCGGCCGCGCCGTAACGGCGATCTTCCGGGTCGCGACGCTCGGCATGGGCCCCGCGGATACGATCGCGGTGAACGGCGAGCCCAACAACCAGCTTCCGCCGGTGATCAGCTGGGATATCCCGTCGATCAACAAGATGCACGACGACGGGGTCGCTCCCGACGCGAAGGCGGGTGACGGGATCTACACCGTCGCCGTGACCTTCCCCGATTCGTCGAGCAAGTACGTCGAGTACAAGTATCTCCACGACTCGGCCTACGAGTGCGCGACGCAGGGGAACCGGTACGTCTACCTCGACGACGCGTTCGACGACTCGGGCAACCCGCAAATCGTCGAGCTCGATTTCTTCAACTCCTGCGTGCCGACCGACGTGCCGGACGGCGCGCCGAAGGTCCCGCTCGCGCTCCGGCAGAACTATCCGAACCCGTTCAATCCCATCACGGCGATTTCGTTCCTCTCGCCCGCGACGGGGCGCGCCGTGCTCAGGGTCTACGACGTGAAGGGGGCGCTCGTGAGGACGCTCCTCGACGACGTCGTGGCCGCCGGAGAGGTGAGCGTGCGATGGGACGGCAAGGACGGGAGCGGGAGAAATATGACTTCGGGGGTCTATTTCTACGAGCTGCGCATCGGTAACGAGCGCGTGAGCAGGAAGATGGTGCTCCTGAGGTAGGACCCGCGGGATCGGCTTTCCGGGCAGGAAGTCGGGCCTTTTCCCCGCCGCGCGTCCGGCGGGGGAAAGGCCCTTTTTTGGTTTCTATTGGCCTTGAGATGAGCGCCCGATTGCCGTACACTACGACGGTATCGACGAACTTCAATCTCGGAGGGCGGAACGATGAAAAGCAAACGATTCTCCATGCGCTTCGCCGCGGGCGCGGCGTGCGCGCTGCTCATCTGCGCTCGGCGTTCTCGCCGCCGCGCCGGCCGCGGGGGTCGAGAAGAGCGCGACCGTGCCGGTCACCTTCACCCTGAAGCCGACGGGCGCCGCCGGGGCGATCTACCTCGCGGGCACCTTCAACGACTGGAATTCGTCCCAGGACGCGATGAAGGACGAGGACGGGGACGGCGTCTACGAGATCACGCTGAACCTCAAGCCGGCGAGCTACGAATACAAGTTCGTGCAGGACGGGAATTGGATGGAGGATCCGTTCGCCTCGTCTTCCGTGCCCGACCCGTACGGGGGCAAGAACTCGGTCGTCGTCGTTCCCGACGGCGCCGACAAGCTCGTCGTGGGTGTGAAGGCGAAGGGGGAGAAGCCGGCGGGAGGGGCCGCCGCGGCGACGGGGCAGGCACAGACACCGGCGCCCGCCGCGGGAGCCTCGCAGGCGGTCGCGAAGGGCCCCGCGGGGACCGTCCCCGTGACCTTTCTCTTCGACGCGGGGAAGGGGTCCGCGGCCACGATCTATCTCGCGGGCACCTTCAACGGCTGGGACGCGGCGAAGGACCGGATGACCGACCCCGACGGCGACGGGATCTACGAGATCACGATGCACCTCGCGCCGGGGAGCTGTCCAGTACAAGTTCGTGAAGGACGGCTCGTGGATCACCGACACGAACGCGAAGGAGTTCGCGGACGACGGCTTCGGCGGCAAGAACTCGGTGCTCGTCGTGCCCGCCGCGGCTCCGGAGAAGGGGCTCGTCGTCGGGATGTTCACGACGCTTCCCGCGAACCTCGGCGGGGCGGCGGGAGCCGCGCCCGCGGGAGCGGCCCCGGCGCCGGCGGCGGCCAAGGGGCCCAAGGAAGTGACCTTTCGTTTCAAGACGGGCGGCGCAGAACGTGTTCCTCGCCGGCACATTCAACGACTGGAGCACCGACAAGACGCGCATGATCGCGAACAAGGACGGCGTCTACGAGGTGACGCTGCTCCTTCCTCCCAACAAGTACCAGTACAAGTTCGTCGCCGACGGCCAGTGGATCGCCGACCCCGCGGCGAAAGAGTCCGCCGACGACGGCTACGGCGGCAAGAACTCCGTCATCGTCGTCGACGAATCGTTCCCCGACTCGAAGATCGAGAAGGGGGACGGTCTCATGATGAACCGCGACATCCCGCTCACGCTCGATTACTCGATGGTGAACCCGCTGAGCCCGACCGAGATCGAGTTTCGCGCGCGCGCCCATATGAACGACGTCGAGGGCGCGAGTCTCGTCTATCGCGTGGCCGGCGGGGGCGAGAAGGTCGTCGAGATGAAGCCCGCCGAGTCGGACGGGGTGTACCAGTATTACCGCTCCGTTCTCGGAGCGCCCTCGACCTCGACGATACGTTTCGCGTTCCGCTACCGCGACGGCGGCAAGGAGTTCTATGCGACCCCGGCGGGATTCGTCGGCACGGCGCCCGCGCCGGACGCCATGTTCGTCTATTCCGACAAGGTTCTCCAGCCCTTCTTCACGCCCGATTGGGCGAAGAACGGGGTGTTCTACCAGATCTTTCCCGAGCGGTTCCGGAACGGGGACAAGACGAACGACCCCGATTTCCGCGAGCCCTACTACGCCGGCGTGACCGCGCTCCCCGCGAGCGGCAAGACGAACGGCGAGTATTTCCATCTCGTCACCCAGTGGGACAACGTGACCGGCCTCACGCAGAGCCCGTACCGCACGGACGGGAAGCCCGATTACTACTCGTTCTACGGCGGCGACATCAAGGGGGTCATGGACGCGATCCCGTACCTCCACGATCTCGGGATCACGATCATCTATTTCAATCCCCTCAACGAGGCCCGCTCGAACCACAAGTACGACCCGGTCGACTACCTGAAGATCGATCCCCATTTCGCCGACGAGGCGACCTTCATCGCCTTCGTCAAGAAGGCGCACGAGAACGGCATCCGCATCATCGTCGATATGGCGCTCAATCATACGGGGGACTGGCACTTCGCCTTCGTCGATACGAAGGAGAAGGGGCCCGACTCGAAGTACTGGAACTGGTACGAATGGAAGCGCTGGCCGCTCCCCAAGGGGCCGATCGAGCGCGCGTGCGACTACTACGACTGCTGGTGGTGCTTCGGCAACCATCCGAACCTCAACTACGATCTCTCGCGGCCGAACGATCAGGAGAACAACGTCACCGATATCGCGCAGGCGAAGCCGGAGATGGACGTCGTGAACTACGTGCTCGAGGTTCCCCGCTACTGGATCGGGAAGCTCGGGATCGACGGGTTCCGCCTCGACGTTCCGAACGAGGTTCCCTTCTGGTTCTGGCACATGTTCCGCAAGGCGGTGGACGAGCAGAAGCCGGACGCGCTTCTCGTCGGCGAGCTCTGGGGGAACGCGATGCCGTGGCTCGGGCCGCACTGCTTCCACTCGACGATGAACTACAAGTACTTCAAGGATCCCGTCGTGAAGTTCATCGGCCTCGGGCAGGGGAGCGCGGCCGATTTCGACCGCGAGCTCGCGCCGGGACGCAGCGTCTACCCGATCCAGGCCACCGAGGCGATGATGAATCTCATCGACAGCCACGACACGGAGCGATTCGTCACGACGGCGGGCAACAGCGCCGACCGCATCATGCTCGCCGCGCTCTTCCAGATGACCTACGTCGGAATTCCCCAGATCTATTACGGGGACGAGGTGGGGCTCAGGGGCGCGAAGGATCCCGACGACCGGCGCACCTTTCCCTGGGACTGGGAGACGACCCCGGGGCGCGCGGCGGTCCACGACTTCTACCGCTCAGCGATCGCGATACGCCACAAATACGCCGCTCTGCGGACGGGGAGCTTCCGGACGGTGCTCGCCGAGGGGAGGGTCTACTCGTTCCTTCGCGAGGACGCGGCGAATAGGATCGTCGTCGTTCTGAACGGCGACACGGTCGCGCGCGAGGTCGAGATCGGTCTCAGGGATTTCGGTTTCGCCGACGGGACCGCGTTCAAGGACGAGCTCGGCGGCGCGACGAGCCGTGTGGCGGGAGGCGCGCTGAAGATCGCGCTCGAGCCGCTCAAGGGAGCGATTCTCGTCCCGGCCTCAAAATAGCGTGGAGATTACTTCACGATCAGGAGCGAGTTCCTGATGCCGGCTTCCGTGTCGGTGTCGGGATTGTTCGGGTCCGTTTCCCACCGCACGCCGCGGTCTATCACGTACTTGTACTGGTAGCGCCCCGGCTTGAGCTGCAGGGTGATCGTCCAGATGCCGTCCCCGTCGTCGTCCGACATGGGATCGATCGTCGGATCGAAACGCCCCGTTCCCTGCGTGCCGCACCAGTTGTTGAAGTTACCCGCGAGATTCATGTACCGCGCCGAAGGGGCCTCGTACTGGAAGACGATCTTGCCCCCGTCGACGGGGTGGGGGGCCTGGAGCCGGTTCCGGATGATGCTCGTGAAGAGGCAGCCGCCGAGCGGGAGCGCGCCGAGAAGAATCGCCGCCGCGAGAAGTGCCGCCGTTTTACGTCCGCCGTTCATGAAATATCACCTCGTCAGAAGTTGAACATCGCGCGCAGGCACACGATCTTTCTGTCCGAAAGAGACTGCTCGGCGTCGACGATCGAGGCGCCGGGGTTGTTCCACAGGTACTGCCGCCGGTAGTTGTCGCGTCCGATTTCCCGCCCGTCGTAGTCGATATCGAAGTCGAGCGGATCGAGACCGTAGGCGAGCACGACGCTGACCTTGCGCATCGGCTGGTACGCGAGCCCGACCCAGGGAGCGGTGAAGGTATTGATCGTGTCGCCGCCCTGGAGCCTCTCGATCTTGTACCGGACGATCCGCAGGTCTACGAAGGCCGAGAGCGTTTTCGTTACGGCGAACGATCCTTTCATGATCGCTTCGATGCTCGATCCCGTCGCCGTGAGATCACGCGAGCCTTCGATGCGCGTATAGGAATCCTCGAGCCCGAGATCGAGGCGCGGCATGGGCTTCCAGGCGAGGCCGGTGGACGCGGACCAGTCGTACGTCCACCTCGTCGTCCCGTGCTCGGGGTAGGCGGCCTCGAACAGATTCCGCTGGAGCCAGAGCTTCGCGCTCAGATCCTTCATGCTCCATCCCGCCGTGAACTCGCTGTAGTCCTGCTTCGTCGTCGCGGGATCGACGTCGATGACGTAGAAGATGTGCTTGTTGGCCGTCGCGTCGGGCTGGAACGCGGGAGAGATCATGCTCTCCCCGGCGTGGGGGTTCATCGTCTCGTACCGCGTGTGCGCCGCGAAGAGCGGGACGTCCTTGAGCAGCAGGCACTTCACGCGCCCGTGTATGATCTGCTGATCCCTCTCGAGGATCGGGATGTCGAGAGCCCCGTTTCCGAGATCGATGCCGGAGCGGTTGCTCATGATGAATTCCTGGCTCCGCTTTCCGCGCAGGTACTCGAACTCGGGGAGCAGGCTGTCGCCGAAGAGGGGCACGCCGACGTCGAATCCCGCGAAATAGGATTTGTCGTCGAACTCGAACCAGTCGCTCGGATCGCCGCTGCGGTCGAGCCAGGAATCGAGCCGCGGGATTCCCGTGTTGGCCGGGGATACCCCGACGACGTTCGTGAAATCGAGCCACCAGATGTTGCGCTGCATGAAGAAGTCGAGCCCCGGCCTGATCCACGAGAACCGGCGGGCGACCCTCGCGTGATAGAGATCGGTTCCCGTGTTGTCGAAGAGATTGGGATCGTTGTAGATGTCGTAGTCGTGCACGTTCGCCCCGAACGCCTGGATGTCGAAGCCGTTCCAGTCGCTCGCGACGACCGCCCCGGCGGTGCCCTTGCCCGCCTTCAGGTGGTCGTCGAATATCGTGCCCGGAAGGTCCACGTCCCCGAAGTAATGGAGCGGATCGTTCGACTGGAGGATCTCCTCGTTGTAGTAGCCGGTGATCGAGAACTGCTGCGGCGCGATCCGTATATGGGCCTCGTCGAGGTACGCCGACAGATCGTTCGGGCGCAGCAGGTTCTTGCCGCTGTCGATCCGGAGGCGCGAGTAGCCCTGCGCGAGCTCGCTGATCGTCACGGTGAAGTTGAAATCGACGTTCTGGACGGGACGCTGGGTCCGCCAGCGCGGATCCCCCTCGACCCCCTTCTCGACGTTCGTTCGCGAGAGGTACCGGCCGAGGATGAGCACGCGCTCGCTGAGCGGCGTGTTCGAGAGCCGCTGCGGGGTTCCCGCCGCGACGACGATCGCGCCCGCGCCGTCGATTTCGAGCACCGAGTTCACGCCGCCGTACGGATCGGGCTTGGTGTTCGGATTATCCGGGTCGGTCGTCCAGGTGCCGTCGACGACGAACTTGTACTCGTGCTTTCCCGTCTTCAGATCCACGACGGCGCTCCAGCTCCCCGACGCGTCCTTCGTCATCGGCGCCGCGGTCGTCGACCAGCCGTTGAACGAGCCGGCGAGGAACACCTGCGAGGCGTCAGGGTCGTAGTACGTGAACTTCATTCCGCCTTCCGTCTTTTCGACGGCCGCCCGGAGCGGCGCGGCGATTACCCCGAGCATGACGCAGAGCAGCAGGATTTTTTTCCTCATTGTTCCATTCCTTTAATCGAGGTTCAATTTCAGAAACACCTTCACCTGGTTGGCGATGCGGGTGCCCGATCCCTCGGTGACGAAGCCGTCCGTGTTCACGAGATTATCGCTGTCGTATCCGTTGCCGTATTCGGCGAAGAGCTCGGCCTTGTAGCCGACGTCATAGCTGACCCGGGCATACACGGTCGCGCGCGCCTCCGTCTCTTCGTTCACGTTGAGAATGCGGAAGTATCCCTTGAGCTTTCCCGTCGCGTTGAACTCCATGTCGTACCCGTACGCGTAGATCTCGCGGAAGGTCCGCCAATCGCGGATGCGCCCCTGGATCCGGACCTTGGCGAGGCGGTTCTCGACGGAGAGCTCGGCGAAGATGTTCGGGTAGGTGTAGAAATCGAAGATCTCGGCGGAGCCGTCGAATCCGTGCCAGCGGGTGTAGGAGACCTTGCCCTTGAAGCCCTTGATGAACTCGATATAGAGCTCCGTGTAGAGGTTGGATGTGGGGCGGAGCTCGCCCCCTTCCTCGTCCACGATTCTCTTCTTGTAGAAGTCGTAGGCGACCGTGCCCGTGATCGCCTTCTTCGGGAAGAGTATAATTCCCTCGATATGATACTGGCGGCGGTTGAACTCGCGGTTGTCGTCGAAGCGCCGCGAGAGGTAATCCCTGAAGTTCTCGCCGAAATCGTTGTACCGGGCGTGGACGATGAGGTTCCACATGCGGACGTTCCGCACCTCGGTCGAGAAGGCGAAGCGGTTCTCGTTGCTCCTCAGATCGCTCGTCTCCACCTGGAAGGGATCCCGGCTCGCCGCGTACTCGGCGATCCAGCTCGTGTTCTCGAGGCTCAGGGGGCCGAACGAGAGGCCCGTCGGCACGATGTTGCGCGGATAGAACGACACGTCGGCGGCGTAGATCTCGTTGAAGCTCGAGCTGAGATAGCTTCGGGCGACGCCCGTGTTGGTCCAGTCCTTTCGCAGGAAGGTCGTCCCGAGCGCGAGGCGATCCGCGAACGAGTTCTTGCGGAGCCGCATGATGAGGTTGTCCGTGCCGGTGGCGACCGTGTTCGCCGGATCGCTCGTCCAGTTGAAGGTGCCGCCGTCGTCGAAGTACACGAGCGTTCCGCCGAGCCCCTTGATCTTCCACAGGTCGGTCTGCCAGAAATCGGCCCTCACGCCGCTCGATTGCGGCCCCCAGTTGTCGTTCTTGATCTTGTCCTGGTCGACGAGGTAGAGGAGCGGCTCGTCGTATATCCACGACCGGTTCTGGCGGGATAATACGAAGCTCTCCGATTTCGGTCCGTCGAATTTCATGTGCCCCTCCGCTCCGAGCAAGGAGGGGGACTTGTAATCGACTTCGGGCGTCGAGTTGTCGTCGCGGTTCGTCTCGACCCTGAGCTTGAAGAAGTTGCTCGAGGTTCTGGTACGGGTAGCTGAGGTACTTGAGCTCGAGATACTGCCGCGGCATCCCCTCGTTCGCCGGCGGGCCGAACTGCCAGCGATGGTCGATCCGCATCAGGTCCGTTTCGCATTCGTAGTAGCCGAAGAGCTTGTTCATCCCGGCCGAGGCGCTCAGGGCGGCGCAGAGCGCGATCGCCGCCGCGGCGACGGCGGCAGCGAAAGCGTTCCCGTATACGTGCGGCGTCCGTTTCATACTACATCCGTATCGTCCCCGAGAACTGATAGACGTTCCCGAGATCGTAATGGGTTTCGAGCATGACGTCGATCTGCCACCGGCGGCCCTTGAGGCCGAGCCCGGCGGTCATGTTTCCCGCTTCGAACCCTCCCCTGAGCGCGACCGCGTCGAAGAACCAGAGCTCGCTCCCGAAGCGCCCCACCGTGTTCCTGAAGGAGCCGTATCGCGTGCTGAGGTCGAAGGTCGTGAGCAGCAGCTCCCGGAAGGTGTAGCTCACGCCGATCGACGTTTCGCGCAGGACGGGAGCGGGGTTCTTCGTCGTCCGGAGGAGCTTGAGTCGGGGCTCGTTCGCGCTGTACACGACGGCGCCGAATGTCAGGTTCTTCGACGCGCGGTAATGGAACCCGAGATCGAACGACGGCTTGACGTCGCGGCCCTCGTAGGCGGGATCGTTGTATTTCTCGTAGCCGGGAGCGGAGAGCGCGAAGATCTTCAGGCTCGCCCCGAGCGAGAGGCCGGGAGCGAACGGGGCCTTCCTCGCGTAGGCGACGTTCACCGCGTCCTCGTGATAGATGTCCTTCAGCCCGAGGCGCACCCAGCTCATGCCGAACGCCCCGATGCGGGAATCGTTGTACGCCAGGCTGAGGTAATCGTTGCTCAGGTCGTCGATGCCGTAGAGTATCGTGCGGCACCCGGTGATCTCGAATCGATCGAGCTGCGCGAGCCCCGCGGGATTCCAGTAGACGGCGTTCGCGTCGTCGGCGACGGCGACGAAAGCCGATCCCATGGCGCGGGGACGCGGGCCCATCCGCGCGTGACGGAAATCGGCCCTGGCCGGCGCGGCGAGCGCGACGAGCAGCGCGCATGCGACGATCGCCGTTCTTCTCATTGGATCACCGCCACGGCGGCGTTCGTGCGGATCGTCCGCTGGCCCGACGCCTGGGAGAAGGTCGTCGTGAAGCGCGCGACGTAGATCCCGTACGGCACGACCTTTCCCCTGTTGTCCCTGCCGTCCCAGGTCATCCCGGTGATTCTGCGCGGCTTCTTGTCGGGAGTGTCCTCGGCCGTGAAGGGGAAGCGCTGCTCGAGTATACGAACGCGGTCCC
The DNA here is from genome assembly GCA_963747385.1 of uncultured bacterium. Lineage (GTDB taxonomy): Bacteria > Krumholzibacteriota > Krumholzibacteriia > Krumholzibacteriales > Krumholzibacteriaceae > SSS58A. The sequence continues at coordinate 30,494 of CAVVEY010000018.1, forward strand.
CGTCGATGTTGTAGATCTCGACCGTCACCGTGGCCTCTTTCGACAGGAAGAACGATATGTTCGTCTCGTCGTAGACGCCGTCCCCGTTCGGAGAGAAGGGATTCGGCGAGAAGACGACGCCCGAGAAAACGTCGCCCGGGCTGTACTTGAGCGACGGGTCGTAGAAGATGCCGTACGTGCCGGTCCGTTTCACCGCGACGGTGACGAGATTCCCGTAGGGATTGACGTTGCCGCCGAGGAGCACCCACGTTTGCGTTACTTCGTTGTACTCGTAGACGGCGAGCAGGTTCTCGTCGATATTCATCGCTTCGAGTACTGGGGGTAGTGGAACGAGATCTCGATCGGCACTTCGAACGCGACGAGCGGCGCCGTGTCGGGCGGATCGCCCGCGCTGAAAATCGCGTCGAGCTCGATCGTGCGGATGACGTTTATCGACACGGCGGGCTGCGGCGGCAGATTGAACTCGCTGAGATACCGCGGGCTGAGCGTGAGCCTGAACGGCGACCTCGCGGAGCTCCGCCGGAATCGCCGCCGACGGAATCCGCACGCGGGTTCCCTCGGGCGCCATCAGCGAGGTGTCGGATGCGAGATTCAGGTTGCCCGTTCTCCAGTACCGCGCCGGCTGCGGAATTTCCATCGTGTAGAGCGGGGAGGTGGCGACGTTCCCCGACGGGTCCGCGGCCGTTATGACGAATTCGATGCTCCGGGTGCTGTCGAGAGCGGCGACCGGCACCTTCGAGGTGATCTCGTCGACCGGCAGATCGACGCTCCAGATGTCTCTCCCGCGTAGCCCATCTGGAGCTCGCCCATCCATTCGTCGGCGCGCAGGGAGTCGGCCCTCCAGTAGAACGTCGCCCGAAAGACCTCGTCGTCGTCCGTGATCCGGTCGTGACGTAGAGCGGGGCGTTTACGAGCGCCGTGAAGGGAACCGTCTCGTTCACGATCGCTCCCACGTCGATCACCGGCGGTCCCTGGTCCTCGAACGCGGTTATCTCGAGCTCGACGGCCTTCACGCCCTTCTCGACGCGGGCGACCGCCTCCGCGGTCTTGTAGTTCAGCAGGTCCGCCTGGGCGCGGCCCGGCTTCTTGCCGAATCCCGGCGAAGCGACGAGGTCGACGATGTTGGCGTCGCGGTCGCTGTTGTTTCCGCCCCCGAAGCGCCATTCCGACGTGCCCGCGTCCACCCACCGGGTATCGCCGAAGTTGAGGTCGGTGCTGTTCCCGTCGTGGCCCGTCATGACCACTATGATGTCCCAGTTCAGCATCTCTTCCTTCGACGGATTTCCGAGGGCTTCCTTCGAGACGACGGAGGTGATCGTGTTGTTCGCGTAATCGGACACGAGGATGATGTCCCGATCCGATTTCTTCACCGTGCCGGCCCACGCCTGGGAAGCGTTCTGGTTGTTCGAGGCGACGACTCCCTTGTACCAGCCCTCCATGACGATCGCGTAATCCCACGCGTCCCACTTCGTGAAGCCGTTCTGCCGGCTGGGGAGCCCTTCCGTCGCGCCCCCCTTGAAGGCGTCGATGTAGATATCGATCTTGTGGATGTTGATCCCCGCGTAGAGGGGATTCCAGTTGGCGGCGCCCGGCTCGGCGGGACTCGGGAGCTTCCCCATTTTCACGCGGAACGCGAAGCTCGGTATGATCTCGCCCGACACGATCTTGGAGGTCTCGAAGATAACGACCGCTTCGATGTCGAACGCGCGCCTGAAGAACACGGCGTTCGTCGGATAGAGGTAATAGAGCCCGTCCTTGCCGAACTGGTTCGGCCCGTGGTCGTCGTCGAGCGAATCGGCGAAGGTTCTGATGGAGGCGGCCTGGCCTTCGATCGTGAAGGCGACGGCCGTGGCAAGCTCGAGACGTTCGTCGAATCCCGCGCGGTGATCGCGAGCGCGTACTCTCCTCCCGCGATACCGGGATCGGTGAGGTGCCGGTAGCTGTAGATCCTGTCTCCCGCCGCCGCGTCGCCGCCCGCGCCGTCGTCGCGCATCGGCTGGAATCGGGGGCCGCCGACGGGGGAGAGGTCAGAGCGTCCGACGCCCCCGCCCGCGTCCGTCGCCGTCACGCCGAATACGACCGTGCCGCCCGCCGTCACGGTCGCGGGATGGACCGCCGGATTCGAAAGCGCGGGCGCGGTGGGGAAGGTCCGGTTTATGGCGAAGCCGGCGAATAGTGATGGAGGGCGACCGGTCTCTGGGTCACCGACCAATAGACACCCCGGGTCGGCCGGATCGAAATTCAGGTTCAACGTCGAATCGCCCGGATCTGAATCGAACGCGGATCGCTTCGCGTCCGCTTCCTGCATGAGGTAGACCTGGAAGCGGACCGAATCGGGCACGGCGCCCTCGAAAATGGCGAAGGGGATCCTGTACGTCACGGAAGCCGTGTCCTTCGCGATCCATCCCCCGATATTCGCGCCGTCGGCCCATGCGGCCGCGTACGTTTTGTCGATGTCGTTCCACCAGATCCACTGCGTGCCGTCCCATTTCCGGAAGTCGGCGTAGTCGTTCGACGAGTATTTGTAGACGAGGCCGTATTCGGGCTTGAACGCGTGCTCGTAGGAGATGGGGAAGCCGAACGGATCCCCCGGAGCGCCGCCGGCGCTGCGCGCCGCTTCCATGATCAATCCGAGATGAACGCCGTCCCATCCCGAGGCGAACTTCACCTTGATCTCGAGCCCGTCGGGGCCGTTTCCCACGGAGGTCACGGTGAGATCCATGTCCTTCAGACTGTGAGGCGGCGCCGGTTCCGGCGCCTTCGGATCGGTGAAGGTGAGAATGCGATCGATGAGAAACGTGATCTCGTTTACGGGGAGCGACGGGCTCGACGTGCCGGTGACGGCGACGGCGGATCGCACCTGCGCCGCCTGAAACGTCGCGGTCGCCTGTCCGCTCGCGTCGAGCGCGACGGAAGAGGGAACGATCGATCCGGCCGTCGCGGGCTCGCGGGAGAACGCGACCGTGTAGCCGCTCTGCCGCACGGGATTGCCATAGGCGTCGACGAGCTGCGCCCTAATCGGCATCGACTCGCCGAGCCCCATGACCTCGGATTCGCCGGGCCATGAGGGCGGTTGCGACGGGGAATGCGAGCACGTGCACGAACCCGGCGGGCAGGGAGTCGCTGCCGGACTCGCCGAGCAGGTGCTGGTAGGCGGTGAGGTGGTCGGCGTCGGCGCGCACACCCCGGGCGACGTACCGGACGTCGGCCAGGGCGGTGGGTGCGGAGCCGGTCCGTCGGGCGACGGCCAGCCGTCCGCCGGCCGCGAGCCCGCGCGCGTACGTCCCGCCGAGCCCGGGCACCCCCGGCAGCTCGACGACGACCGGTGCGTGCCCGGGCGTCCCCACGGGCAGGTCGAGGTCCGCCGTCACTGACCGACCATGTTCTGCCCGCACACCCGCAGCACCCGTCCGATGATCCCGCCGGCCTGCGGCGAGGCGAGGAACGCGACGGTCTCGGCGACGTCGACCGGCTGCCCGCCCTGCTGCAGCGAGTTGAGCCGCCGGGCGACCTGCCGGGTCAGGGCCGGGATCCGGGCGGTCATCTCGGTCTCGATGAACCCGGGCGCCACGGCGTTGGCGGTGCCGCCGAACGGGGCGAGCAGCGGCGCGGTGGCCCGCACCATGCCGATGACCCCGCCCTTGGACGTCGCGTAGTTGGTCTGCCCGCGGTTGCCGGCGATGCCGGACGGTCGAGGCCAGCGAGACGATGCGCGGCGGCGTCGGTGAAGTCGCCCGAGGTCAGCAGCGTCTCGTTGATGCGCAGCTGGGCGGCGATGTTGACGGCCAGCACCGAGCCCCACTGGTCGGGCTTCATGTTGGCGAGCAGCTTGTCGCGCGTGATCCCGGCGTTGTGCACCACGATGTCGAGCCGCCCGTGCCGGGCCAGGGCGTGGTCGAGGATGCGCCGGCCGGCGTCCTCGGCGGTGACGTCGACCTGCAGCGCGGTACCGCGCACCTGGTTGGCGACGGCGGCCAGCTGCTCCCCGGCGGCGGGCACGTCGACGGCCACGACGGTCGCGCCGTCGCGCGCGAGCACGTCGGCGATGGCTGCGCCGATGCCGCGGGCCGCGCCGGTGACGACGGCGACGCGTCCGGCCAGCGGCCGGTCCCAGTCGTCGGGCAGGGACCCGGTCTCGGAGTCGACGGCGAGCAGCTGTCCGTCGACGAACGCCGAACGCGTCGACAGGAAGAACCGCAGCGCCCCGACGGCCGCGGGGGCGGTGACGGGCACGCCGTCGGCCACGACGACGCCGTTGCCGGTCGACCCGCCGCGCAGCTCCTTGGCCAGCGACCGCAGGAACCCGTCGACGCCCTGCCGGGCGGCCGACATCGCGGGGGCGTCGTCGTCCCCGGCGGGCCGGGAGATCGTCACGACGCGCGCGCCGCTGCTTCAGGCTGCGCAGCACGGACGCGGCCTCGAGCACGGGTGCGGTCAGGTCGTCGGGGTGCACGACCTCGCTGAGCACCAGCACGACGGCCGACCAGCGTGTCGTCGGGTGTGGCGTGCCGGTGCACGTCGAGGTCCCAGCCGAAGTCGGCCGCCGGGGCGGCGAGCAGCCCGGCGATCGCGTCGGTGTCCTTGCCGGTGCCGAGCACGAGCACGGGTCCGTCGACGAGCGGCTGACCAGGGGTGTAGCGCTGCAGCGGGGAGGGCCGGGGCAGCCCGAGCTGCTTGGCGATCTTCGCGGTGACGCCGCTGTTCACGAGCCGCAGGTAGGTGTCGCTCATCTCGGTTCCGCTCTCGCGTCGCGATCCGGCAGGGGTGCGTCCAGGTGCGTCCAGCGGCCGGCGGTGCTCACGCTGCCTCCAGCAGTGCGGTCAGGCCCAGGCCACCGGCGGCGCAGATCGAGACGAGCGCCCGCGGTGGCCTGTCGTCCCCGGCGGCCAGGCGAGCGACGCGGCGACGGTGCAGCTCGGCGGAGACCGTCGCGACGATGCGCCCGCCGGTCGCGGCGAACGGGTGCCCGGCGGCGAGCGACGAGCCGTGCACGTTGAGCCGGTCGCGGTCGACCTTGCCGAACGCGCCGTCCAGGCCGAGGCGCTCGCGGCCGAAGTCGTCGGACTCCCACGCGGCCAGCGCGCACAGCACGGTCGAGGCGAACGCCTCGTGGATCTCGATGAGCTCGAGGTCGTCGAGCGTGAGCCCGTTCCGCGCGAGCAGCCGCGGCACGGCGAACACGGGGGCCATGAGCAGCCCGTCGTCGCCGTGCACGAAGTCGACCGCGGCGGCCTCGGCGTCGATCACGGCGGCCAGCGGTGTGAGGTCGTGCGCCGCGGCCCACTCCTGCGAGCCGAGCAGCACGGTCGAGGCGCCGTCGGTGAGCGGGGTCGAGTTGCCGGCGGTCATGGTCGCCGGGGTGTCCAGGCCGAGCCGAACACGGGCTTGAGGCGCGGCGAGCTTCTCGAGCGAGGAGTCGGCGCGCAGGTTCTGATCGCGGGTCAGGCCGCGGTACGGGGTGACGAGGTCGTCGAAGAACCCGGCGTCCCACGCGGCGGCGAGGTTGCTGGTGGCTGGCCAGCGGCGAGCTCGTCCTGCGCCTCGCGCGTGATGCCCCACTGCGCGGTGGTGATCGCCTGGTGCTCGCCCATCGACAGGCCGGTGCGCGGCTCGGCGGTGCGCGGGGTGGCGGGGGCGAGGTCCTTGGGGCGGATCTTCGCGGCGGCGGCCAGCTTCTGCCCGGCGGTCTTGGCCCGGGACAGGTCGAGCAGGGCGCGGCGCAGGCGGTCGCTGACGGCGATCGGGCGCGTCGGAGGTCGAGTCGACGCCGCCGGAGATCGCGGACTCGAGCTGGCCGAGGCGGATCTTGTTGCTCAGCGAGACGAGCGTCTCGAGGCCGGTCGCGCAGGCCTGCTGCACGTCGTAGGCGGGGGTCTCGGCGGACAGCGCGGAGCCGAGCACGGACTCGCGGGTGAGGTTGAAGTCGCGGCTGTGCTTGAGCACCGCGCCGGCGGCGACCTCGCCGATGCGTTCGCCCTGCAGGCCGTACCGGGCGACGAGCCCGTCGAGCGCGACGGTGAGCATGTCCTGGTTGGACGCGTGGGCGTACGGCGCCGCCGGCACGGGCGAACGGGATGCGGTTGCCGCCCAGTACGTAGGCGCGGCGCTGCGGGGTGGGGGTGGCCATGCTGCGTTCCTCTCACGTCGTCGTGATGTCCCGCGTCGGGCGATCGTGCGGCCCGTCGCGCGGGAGTGTCGAGGGTCGAAAGTCCCGACATGGTGTCCGAAACCCACAGTACCTGATACCTTCGGTTCCGTGAGCCAGATCACACCGGGCCCGTCGACGACGACGAGCCGGACGCCGACGGGCACCGGGATGCCCGTCCGTGACCTGCGTGCCCTCGCCACCGGCCGCCCCGCCACCCTGCCGCAGGCCCGCCGGTCTCGCCGACCGAACCGCCCCCGAGATGCCCGCGTACCCGCCCGACGGGCGGGCCGCCCGCTGGGTCGACCACCGCGAGGCCCGCCGGGCCGAGCTCGTGCGCATCGCGCGCAAGACCGTGCACCACCGCGGCCCCGACGTCTCCATGGAGGAGATCGCCGCCGCCGCCGGCACGTCGAAGTCGATCGTCTACCGGTACTTCGCCGACAAGACCGGGCTGCAGATCGCCGTCGCCGAGGCCGTCGTGCTGCAGATCCAGGGCGCCCTCGAAGGGGTGCTGCGCGTCGCGCCGACGCCGCGCGAAGGGTTGCGCGCCATGGTCGCCGTCTACCTCGAGATGATCGAGTCCTCGCCGCACGTGTACGCGTTCGTCACACGCGACGGGTCGGTCGAGTCCGGCGGACCGCTCGGCCACTTCCTCGACTCGGTCACCGCGCTGGTGGCGGCACCGTTCGCCCGTGCCATGGCCGAGGAGCACGTGGGGTCCGGCGCCGGCGCGGACATCGCGCGGGCCGAGGAGCCCGCACGCCAGCTCGCCGAGCCCTGGGCCGCGGGAGCCGTCGGCTTCGTCCGCGGATCCGGCGAGTGGTGGATGGCGCACCGCGACGAGCCCGGCGTGCCCGACCGGCAGACCCTCACGGCACAGGTCGCCGCCTGGCTCTGGGCCGGGCCCGTCGGCCTGCTCGCCCGAGGCCGCGGACCCCTCGGCAGCGTCGCCGATACCCCCGTACCCCCATCGTCCGACCCGCTGCACACAGATTTGCTGCACACAGATTCGCTGCACACGCCCCCACCGGACACGGTCACGCTCGACGAGGAGAACCGATGACCACGACCACACCCCGCCCTGACCGCACCAACGGAAGGCTCGGCGCCACCGTCGAGCCCGGCGACCCCCGGCTCGACGCCGAGACCAGCGTCGACGTCGAGCACCTGCACGAGGTGCTGCTCGGCCACTACGCCGAGCTGCGCCGCTCCGCCCGCGGCGCTCATGGCCGACCCCCAGTTCCACCAGGTCGACGGCCTGTCGATGGCCGAGCACCGCGAGCGCGTGCTCGGCCAGCTGCACCTGCTCGTCGAGCGACGGCGGCGTGCACCGCGCGTTCCCCGACGCGGTTCGGCGGCGCGGACGACCACGGCGGCAACATCGCCGGCTTCGAGGAGCTCGTGCTCGCCGACCCGTCGCCTGCAGATCAAGTCGGGCGTGCAGTGGGGCCTGTTCGGCTCGGCGATCCTGCACCTCGGCACCGAGGAGCACCACGACGAGCCTGGCTGCCGCGGCATCATGAGCCTCGAGATCCCCGGCGCGTTCGCGATGACCGAGACCGGCCACGGCTCCGACGTCGCCGCGATCGGCACGACCGCGACCTACGACCCGGCGACCGAGGAGTTCGTGATCCACACGCCGTTCCGCGCGGCGTGGAAGGACTACCTCGGCAACGCGGCGCTGCACGGCACGGCCGCCGACGTGTTCGCGCAGCTCATCACGCACGGCGTGAACCACGGCGTGCACGCTTCTACGTGCCGCTCGCGCGACGAGCACGGCGCGTTCCTGCCCGGCATCGGCGGCGAGGACGACGGCCTCAAGGGCGGCCTCAACGGCATCGACAACGGCCGGCTGCACTTCGACCACGTGCGCGTCCCGCGCACCAACCTGCTCAACCGCTACGGCGACGTCGCCGCCGACGGCACGTACTCGCTCGCCGATCGCCAGCCCGGGCCGCCGCTTCTTCACGATGCTCGGCACGCTCGTGCAGGGCCGCGTCTCGCTCGACGGCGCCGCCGCGTGGCGCAGCAGCGCTCGCGCCTGCACATCGCCGTCACCTACGCGAACCAGCGCCGCCAGTTCGACGCCGGCGCCGGCACGCGACGAGGTCGTGCTGCTCGACTACGGCGAGCACCAGCGCCGCCTGCTGCCCCGCCTCGCCACGACCTACGCGCAGGTCGTTCGCGCACGACGACCTGCTCGCCAAGTTCGACGACGTGTTCTCCGGCGCACCGACACCGAGGACGACCGCGAGGACCTCGAGACGCTCGCCGCGGCGCTCAAGCCGCTCGTCGACCTGGCACGCGCTCGACACGCTGCAGGAGGCGCGCGAGGCGTGCGGCGGCGCCGGCTTCCTCGCCGAGAACCGCCTCGTCGGGCTGCGCGCCGACCTCGACGTCTACGTGACGTTCGAGGGCGACAACAACGTGCTGCTGCAGCTGGTCGGCAAGCGCCTGCTCGCCG